>CAURUY010000007.1:0-62569 GCA_963528105.1 uncultured Streptococcus sp.
TGTTCATTTTCCAGTTACCAGCGATAAATGGTTTACGTGACATTTCACATACCTCTTTTTTCATTTTATTTTCTTTATTTTATCATAATTATAAGGAGCTTGCAAATCTTACTCTGTAACTATAAGTCTTCTGTTCAAAAACTTTTCTAGCTGCCATTTCTATTTAGAAGCTGGCTTTCGTCTCGTCAATTTGACCACTGCTTCTGTTCTAGCCGTGTGTGGAAACATATCAACGGACTGGATATAGTGCAGGTCATAGACCTCTACCAAACGGACTAAATCACGCGCCAAGGTAGACACATTGCAGGAAACATAGACCATCTTTTCAGGAGCATACTTGACAATAGTATCCAAGAGCTTGTCATCTAAACCTGTACGTGGCGGATCCACAATCAAAGCATCGGCGCGATAGCCTTCCTTGTACCAACGTGGGATAATTTCTTCAGCAGTCCCAACCTCATAGTGAGTATTAGTATATCCCATACGCTTGGCATTTTCTTTGGCATCCTCAATGGCTTCCGGAATAATATCCATTCCTCTCAAACTTTTAACTTTTTTAGCAAAGGCAAAACCAATGGTGCCAACACCACAATAAGCATCAATCAGATGGTCATTCTCATTTACGTCCAAAGCTTTCACAGCTTCACTATAGAGGATCTCAGTCTGTTCAGGATTGAGCTGGTAAAAAGCTCGAGGTGAAAGAGAAAACTCATAGTCTAATACACCCTCGCCTATACTATCCTGCCCCCAAATAATCTCTGTCTTGGCCCCATAAATCTCAGAAGTTTTGGCAGTATTGGTATTGACTGCGATAGTCACTACTTCAGGATAATCCTTGACTAGGTCTGTCACAAATTGAGTCAGATTTAATTGGCGATTAGTCACAATGATAATCTGAACTTGCCCAGTTTTCCGTGCGCGACGAACCATGATGGTCCGAACACCCAGAATTTTCCGTTCATCTGTAATAGGAATTTGATGATAGGTCAAGAGTTCAGCAATGCGATTAGCAATAGCTTGCGTCTCCTTGTCTTGAACCAGGCAGTCCTTTAATTCAACCAGATAATGCGAATTTTGAGCATATAATCCTGCCTTGACCTGACCTTTAAATTTCCGCGTTTGAAATTGCAGTTTAGCTCGATAATACTTTGGTTTTTGCATACCAATAGTTGGTCTGATCTCATAGTTTTCGTAACCTGCAGGCGCAAATTTTTTCAGAGCTTGATGGAGAAGGTCCGTTTTGAACTCTAGTTGCTTATCATAATGCAGGTGCATGATTTGACAACCTCCACACTCATTATAAATAGTACAGTCTGGTACCACTCGAAACTTAGATTTTTTATGGACCTCAAGCAGTTTGGCCTCAACGTAGTTACGTTTGACAGAAGTCACCTGACAATAGATATCTTCACCCTTGAGGGCACCTGGAACAAAAACAAGGGTTTTCTGGTAAAAACCGATTCCCTCTCCGTTAATCCCCATACGCTTGATTTTTAATGGAATTTTTTGTTTGACTTTAAGACTCATAAGTCTATTATACCACGTAGTTTCTCAATGGTTAAGAATATGTTACAATAAAATCATGAATACAAAGATATCTCATTTTTCCCCATTGGATTTTCCTGAGCAATTACGAACTTATATAGAGGGAGCAACTCTTTCTGACAGCTCTTCTCATTCAGGCGCAAGGGTTCTCTATCTTGATTCAGGTTACTATTTGAAAATAGATCAAAAGGGAAGATTAGAGCGAGAAGCTAGAATTGCGAGTTGGTTTGAACAAGAGGGAATAGGAACTCCAGTCATCCACTATCTATCTACAGATAAAGACTACCTCATGACTAAAGAGGCTATTGGTCATGATACTCTCGCTTTTTTAGATCAGCCAGAAAAAATCTGCCGAACCATGGCCGAGGCTCTTAAAAAACTTCACAGCTTTTATCCGCAAAATTTTCCATCAGAAAATCATTTACAGGCCTATAAAGACAGAGCCTTAAAAAACTATGAAAAAGGTGAGTTCTATGCCAAGGCCCTCCTACCCCAATTCCAGATTAACGGTCGCGAAGAGGCCTTCCAACTCATCCAAGAACAAGGGCACCTTTTAAAGACAGATGCCTTTATTCACGGTGATGCCTGTCTACCGAACTTTATTCTAAAAGATGCTGACCACTTCTCTTGCTTTATTGACCTTGGCTTAGCTGATTTCAGTGACCGACATATCGATCTCTTTTGGGCAGTTTGGTCTCTCAACTATAACCTACAGGACCCTAAATACGCTGAACTATTTCTTGACTATTATGGGAGAGAACAGGTCGATATGAATAAACTTCGACTCGTTGCTGCCTTTGAAGCGTTTGGATAAAAGGAAAACCATGAAAATCACAAAACTAGAAAAGAAAAAAAGACTCTATCTGTTAGAACTTGATAGCGACCAAACCTGCTATATTACAGAGGATACCATTGTTCGCTTTATGTTGACCAAGGATAAGGAAATTAGTCCTCAAGAGTTTGCAGAAATTCAGACCTTTGCACAATTTTCCTACGGAAAAAATCTGGCACTCTATCACTTATCCTTTAAAGCTCGTACCGAAAAAGAGGTCAGAGACTATTTAGTTAAACATGAGATTGATGAGAAAATCATACCACAAGTCATCCAAGCCCTCAAGGATGACAACTGGATCAATGACCGTCAGTATGCTTATGCGATCATCAATTCCAATCAGCTATCTGGTGACAAGGGAAGCTACATGCTCATACAAAAGATTTCTCAAAAAGGAGTTGCTAAGGCCGTTATCCAAGAAGTTTTACAAGAATTTGATCTGACAGAAGTCGCAGAGCGTACAGCCGAAAAACTACTGAAAAAATATCAGGGTAAATTGCCTGCTCGCGCTCTACAAGACAAGATAATCCAAAATCTTACCAACAAAGGTTTTTCCTACTCGGAAGCTAAAACAGCCTTTGATCAACTAGATAACCAGGTCGATGAAGAAACTGTTCAGGAACTAATCTTTAAAGAGTTGGATAAGCAATATCGGAAATATTCACGTAAGTACGAAGGATACGAACTCAAGCAGCGTTTGACCCAAGTTTTAGCACGAAAAGGCTACGATTTTTCGGATATAGCCAGCGCTCTCAGAGAATATCTTTAATTTTTTCATGAAAAACTAAGAACTTTAAACAAAAATGTGATACAATAGTAAACGATAAACTTATAAATTGTAGAAAGTTGGTTAGTTATGAAACTTCCAAAAGAAGGCGACTTTATTACAATTCAAAGTTATAAGCATGATGGGAGTCTTCACCGTACTTGGCGAGACACCATGGTACTAAAAACAACAGAGAACGCTATTATCGGCGTCAACGACCACACACTTGTTACCGAAAGTGACGGTCGTCGTTGGGTGACTCGAGAGCCGGCTATTGTTTACTTTCACAAAAAATATTGGTTTAATATCATCGCCATGATTCGTGATAATGGGATTTCCTACTACTGCAATATGGCTAGCCCTTATTATCTAGACGAAGAAGCTTTAAAATACATTGACTATGATTTGGATGTTAAAGTTTTTACAGATGGTGAGAAACGCCTCTTGGACGTCGAAGAGTATGAACGTCATAAGCGTAAGATGAATTATCCTGATGATTTAGACTATATTTTGAAAGAGCATGTTAAGATTCTTGTTGACTGGATCAACAATGAACGAGGCCCCTTCTCAGAAGCCTATGTCAACATTTGGTACAAACGCTACGTAGAACTAAAGAATCGGTAAAGTTGTCAGAGGTCAGGAACGAAATCCTGACCTCGTTTTTTTATAATCAAAAAACCTGCCTTAAGGCAGGTTTTCCTTTAAATATCTAACTTTGTAACAGTAAATTTAATGTGGGAATAGTCTTTCTCAATATCCTTATCTACCATAAAAGCTGTCGCATCCTTCTTGACCTGTACCAAGTCAATATTTTGAGCTTGAGCTGCATAGACACAGCCACAGTAACATTGGCGATAAATGTCGTACTCTTCACACATTTCTACAGAGCGTTTATAACCTTGATTCTTCTTAAAATCACTCGGAAGATAATGAGTGGTGTAGATTTTCTGCACATCAATCCCAATACTATTGATGGTTTGTGAATTTTTATGAGGGCTGATGGTTAGAGCTGAGCCAAAGTAGTCAAATCCTAAGTCCATAGCCACTTGCGCTGTCTTGTCCAAACGATAATCAAAACAAACCTTGCAACGATCGCCACCTTCAGGTTCTTCTTCCAAACCTCGAACCAGTTTACGGTATTCATTGGGTTCATAAGGAGCTTCTAGGTATTGGACCTTATTGCCAGTTCGCTCATTGAAATCACTGACAAACTTTTTAGTCACATAGGCACGCTTATGATACTCAGCTTTTGGATGAATATTTGAATTTGCAAAATAAATGGTCACATCCGCATACTTGGTCAAGTACTCTAGAGTGTAAGTGCTACAAGGAGCACAACAGACATGCATAAGAATAGTTGGTCTTTCTTCATTTTTTTCCCAAACTTGAACCATCTTTTGCATGACACGGTCATAGTTGATCTTTTGATTGGGATTCATCTTGCTTAGAATTTCTTCTACATCAATCATGCTCTTCTCCTTTTCTTCTTGCTATTGTACCACAGGATCTTTCTTTGGGCAAATAGGGTTTCGTGCTTTATTCAGTTTTTAAGTCCTGATTTAATAGCTTGCCCATCCTTTTTAGACCAATTCTTAAGATAGGATAGGTTAATAGTAAGATAAGGCCTAGAACTAAAAAGACAGCTTCAAGACCCCAATAATCAATCAACCAACCTGTCAATGGGAAAATGACAATCATAGATAAACTAAAGAGCATAGAATTGATACTAAGCATAGTTGCTCTTACACTGGACGGTAAATAGCCTTGTAAGTCATTAAAATAGATTGGTTGATAAACTGCATAGAGTATATCGGTTAAAAGATATACGAGAAGAAAAGCAAAGGGAGTTCCAAAAAACACCAATAGTAGGGACAAGCCCGTTAGTGCAACAAGAGTCGGAAAAACTCGATTGCTATTCCATTTTTTTCCGATTTGACTAGCTACATAAACTGCTATAAGATTTAACCCACTACCAATCAGCATGACCAGCGATACCTGCCATCCTACTAAGTCACTTATTTTCTGCTGATAGTAAAAGTAAAACATGCACATGAGTGTCCCGACCAGCTGATAAGTCATCATCCAGTAAAAGAGTACTGGTTTTTCCTGCCATTCTTTTTGAACTTGCAGGACAATCGTTTTAAAGGTTAAGACTTCATTTCTTCCTCTCTTAGCCATTGGTTCTTTCATAAAATAAATCAAGATTATAGAAAGAAAAGATAATCCAATAGCAATTAGATAGGTCCAAGCCAATGCTCCGTGAATAAAGAAGCCTGCGACAACTGTACCTAGGGTTCGGGTGACTTCTGCCACACCAGATAAAAAGCTAGAAATCTGAAGATAACGGTCCTTTTGACCAGCTTCAACTGCTGAGTCATATAAGAAAGCGGTGCTGGTTCCCGAGTCAAAATTATAGGACCAAGCACTGACCATCATGGCAAGCGCATAAATCCAAAAATTCCCCTGGCCAAACAAAATCAACATAGAGGACACAATACTGGCCAAACGAGCCAAATATAGATTGGTCTTGTAGCTAAATCGATCGGCCAACATACCAGATGGAATTTCACATAAGAGACTTGTCCCATGAAAGATACTCTCTAATAGACCGATTTGAAGCAAAGAAAGACCATTCTGAATGAAAAATAAAATCCAAAAACTGGTAATTCCAAAATAAGATGTAAATTCCAGACCTGCCAGGAGTGGAATATTGCGTTTGTAAGTTCTTTTAAACATTGTTTTCTCTCTTTCAATATGTAATATGATTGTTTCTAAAAGACTTACTGAGATTTGCCTACATTTTCTCCACCTCTTTCATTTAAAGTAATACTCAATGAAAATCAAAGAGCAAACTAGGAAGCTAGCCACAGGCTGCTCAAAACACTGTTTTGAGGTTGTGGATAGAACTGACGAAGTCAGTAACATATATACGGCAAGGTGAAGCTGACGTAGTTTGAATTTGATTTTCGAAGAGTATAAAAACGCCAGACGGCGTTTTTATGGCTATTAAGGTTTGATACGGTGCAACATACGTGGGAATGGAATAGCTTCACGGATGTGTTTAGTTCCAGCTGCGAAGGTCACCATGCGTTCGATACCAATACCAAATCCACCGTGTGGTACTGTACCGTATTTACGAAGATCAAGGTAAAATTCGTACTCAGTACGATCCATACCAAGCTCTTCCATCTTAGCGACAAGCGCATCGTAATCTTCCTCACGCATAGAACCACCAATGATTTCTCCGTAACCTTCTGGTGCAAGCAAGTCTGCACAAAGCACGCGCTCTGGGTTACCAGGAACTGGTTTCATGTAGAAGGCCTTGATAGCTGCTGGGTAGTTAATCACGAAAGTTGGTATACCAAAGTGGTTTGAAATCCATGTTTCGTGTGGTGAACCAAAGTCATCACCATGCTCGAGATGTTCGTAGTCTGCATCCTCATCACCCTCATGTTCTTGCAAGAGGTCAATAGCTTCATCGTAAGTGATTCGTTTGAATGGCTCTGCAATGTAGCGTTTCAAGAGCTCTGTATCACGTTCTAGAGCTTCCAGGGCTTGAGGAGCACGGTCGAGAACACCTTGAAGCAAAGCCTTGACATAAGCTTCTTGCAAGTCAAGTGATTCATCATGTGTCAAGTATGAGTACTCCGCATCCATCATCCAGAACTCTGTCAAGTGACGACGAGTTTTTGATTTCTCCGCACGGAATACTGGACCAAAGTCAAAGACACGACCAAGAGCCATAGCACCAGCTTCAAGATAAAGCTGACCAGATTGACTCAAGTAAGCTGGTGTTCCAAAGTAGTCTGTTTCGAAAAGTTCTGTAGAATCTTCTGCAGCATTTCCTGAAAGGATTGGGCTATCAAATTTCATGAAGCCATTCTTATCAAAGAACTCATAAGTTGCATAGATGATAGCATTACGGATTTGCATGACAGCGACTTGCTTGCGAGAACGCAACCACAAGTGACGGTTGTCCATCAAGAAATCTGTTCCGTGTTCTTTTGGAGTAATTGGGTAATCTTGTGATTCACCAATCACTTCAATATCAGTGATATCAAGCTCGTAACCGAACTTAGAGCGTTCATCTTCTTTCACAATCCCTGTAACGTAAACAGACGTTTCTTGACTCAAGTGTTTGATGGTATCAAATTTTTCGAGTCCAGTTTCTTCACCAAATTTTTCGACAAAATTGGGTTTGAAAGCCACACCTTGGAAGAAGGCAGTTCCGTCACGCAATTGCAAGAAGGCAATTTTCCCTTTTCCAGATTTGTTGGCAACCCAAGCACCGATAGTGACTTCTTGACCAACGTAATCTTTTACTTCGATAATTGTTACACGTTTTGTCATGTTTTATCTTCCTTTTTTTGTTTAACTTGTCTAAAGACATTATTACTCACTATTGTACCACAAATAATGCCTGATAGCTAGATTCTATCAGAGAAAAATCTCAGGTTTTATCCAAAAAAACCTCCGCCAAGAGGACGGAGATTAAGCTTCTTATTTTTCCATAAATTGATGCAAACGGCGAATAGCTTCTTTTAATGTATCTAGGTCTGTCGCATAGCTGAGACGGACATTTTCTGGTGCTCCAAATCCTGCTCCAGTAATTAAAGCCAGACCTACTTCCTCAAGAATAGCCGTTGTAAATGCTGTTACGTCGGTATAGCCTTTCATCTCCATAGCCTTCTTGACATTTGGGAAAAGATAGAAGGCTCCTTGAGGTTTGACAACCTCAAAGCCAGGAACTTCACATAAGAGTGGATAGATGGTATTTAAACGTTCCTCAAAAGCCTGACGCATGGTTTCTACAGAATCTTGTGGTCCAGTCAAAGCTTCAATCGTCGCATATTGAGATACAGCAGTCAGGTTTGAAGTCGTTTGGCCAGTCAATTTACTCATGGCAGCAATAATTTCTGGATCACCTACTGCATAACCAACACGCCAACCTGTCATAGCATAAGCTTTTGATACACCGTTAATAACAATGGTTTGCTTGCGAATGGCTTCTGATAGACTAGAGATTGGAACAAACTCATTTCCGTTATAGACCAAACGACCATAAATATCATCGGCTAAGATGAGAACATCATGTTCAACAGCCCAATTTCCGATGGTCAAGAGTTCCTCACGAGAATAGATCATACCGGTAGGATTAGATGGTGAGTTAAGAACCAAAACTTTGGTCTTATCTGTGCGAGCTGCTTCTAATTGTTCTACAGTTACTTTAAAGTGATTGTCTTCCTTAGCTTGGACAAAGACTGGAACACCACCAGCCATTTTAACCTGATCACCATAGCTGACCCAGTAAGGAGTAGGAATGATGACCTCATCTCCAGGATTAACCACAGCCATAAAGAAAGTGTACAATGAGAACTTTGCACCTGTAGCAAATGTGACTTCATTTGCCACCACAGAATACCTATAATAACGTTCAAAATAAGTACTAACTGCTGCTTTTAACTCAGGCAAACCTGAAGCTATCGTATAGAAAGAAGCACGTCCATCTCGAATGGCCGCAACAGCAGCATCCTGAATATTTTCAGGAGTATGAAAATCAGGCTGACCCAAGGTTAAGAAAAGAACATCTTTTCCTTCCGCTTTTAACTTCTTTGCTCTGGCATCACTAGCTAGAGTGACACTTTCTTCCATTTCTAAGACACGTTTGGATAGTTTCATAGCTTCTCCTTTTCGATTAGGCTACCAGATTCAAAATCTACTAGATAATAGTCTCCTCCAGACTTGATTTCCCAGACGGGCTTGTCAGCGTAGCGTCCAAAAGTAATCTTGTCAATCTCAGTTGCTCCTTTTTCTCTGACAACCGCTTCAGCTTTTTCTTGAGAAGTCCCTTTTCCTAATTGATATACGTAAATATTATTGTTATTTTTCTCTATTAAAACAGCAACTGGTTTCTGATTCTTATCTTGACCAAGAACACTATAATAGCTCTCTAAGCCATTGAAGATATCAACCTGACTTACTGTTTCTAAATTGGCATACTGCTTGGCAAGTTTTTCCCCTTCGACTTTTGCAGTTTGATAAGGCTTCATACTAAGCCATACCAAATAGAGAAAGGAAGAAGTCACAACTAGAGCCAGCAGGGTCAAACCAATGCTGTACTGAAATAATAGGGAATTTTTTTCTTTTTTTTGTCTCTTTTTCACTCGTCTATTTTACCATCTATCCTAGGGAATTACAAGTGAATTAAGGGGTCGATTCTTGAGTTTCAACCTACTTTCAGGCCTTAAAATATAAGCTCCAACTGTTAATTAATAGGTTTTTCTGTATCTACTATTCATAGTTTAAATTTTCCAATGCATCACTTTTATTATCTGAGCAAATTTCTTGCAAATGATTTTCTGTTGTTGTAACATAGATCATAACAACAGAAAATCTTAAGGAGACTTCCTATGTCTAAAAAAGTATTATTTATCATTGGCTCACTTCGTGAAGGGTCTTTTAACCACCAAATGGCGCTAGAAGCCGAAAAATCTCTTGCAGGAAAAGCTGAGGTAAGCTACCTTGATTACTCATCAATCCCACTTTTTAACCAAGAACTTGAAGTTCCAACTCTTCCATCTGTTGCATCTGCACGTGAGGCAGTTCTGGCTGCTGATGCCATCTGGATTTTCTCTCCAGTTTACAACTTCTCAATTCCTGGAACAGTGAAAAATTTACTTGACTGGCTTTCACGCGCTCTTGATTTATCTGAAACTCGTGGTCCATCTGCACTTCAGGATAAAATTGTTACTGTATCTTCAGTTGCAAATGCAGGTCACGAACAACTATTTGCAATATACAAAGACCTCTTGCCATTCATCCGTACACAAATCGTAGGTGAATTTACTGCATCTCGTATCAATGATTCTGCTTGGGCAGATGGCCATTTAGTCCTCGAAGACAAGGTTGCTGCTTCTCTAAAACAACAAGTTGAAGATTTGGTTCAAGCTATTCAATAATCTCATGTGAAAGAAAAAGATAGTAGAAATAAGATTTTCTACTATCTTTTTGTTAATCAACAAGTTCTGAAATCATACTATGTTTGAGTGGTAGACTACACATCACTAGAAGGAAGATGAAGGCTGACTGAATCCAGAATAGGGCCAAGTCAAAAATTCCATGCACAGCGACCACTGTTATAAATGAAAGATAAAGTCCAAGGATCGGTCGTTTACTTGGTACTTGACTCATATCAATCAACATACGTATTGGATTTGAAGAGGCAATCCCCAACAATACAGTACCTACCACGCCATAACTCAATATCGTATCAATATAGATACTGTGCGCATGTTCATGATAAGGGGCAAAAATACGAGGATAAGAATGCATGTACGTTAGTGGGCCCTCTCCCCAGAAGGGATTTTGTTTGAATAAGGCCATTCCTGCATTCCAGATAGATACTCGTTCTTCCATAGATGAATCAAGCGTTCCCATTCGAACTCCCAAATCACTCGAGAAGAGAAAAGCTAAACCGACACCAAAAACTCCAATACTTAGCCAAAAAGCACGCCAGTTTTTAATGGTTGTGAAAAGATAAATAATCGCACCAAAAATAATCGCTGGAAAAGCTGTTCTATTTTGAGTAAAGTTCAGTCCAAATAAATTAGCAAAGATTGCAAGCACTGAGAAGATTCTCAACCATCTCAATCTAGTCGTACTAATTAAGTAAAACCCAATCATGATACAGAAACAACAGATAATCCCATAATAGTTAGGGTTAAAGAAAGCTACTTCTGCTCGGTTCTGATGCCAAACCTGCATCTTAGGTGATAAAAAGGTGTAATCAAATTTCTTTACAATTTGAAAATGTTCCAGAGCTGCGAAAAACGATGCTAGCACACTAAGCGATAGAATTGCTTGTAACACCAATCTAAAAAATTGAGGGGTTAGGTGAGCCTGGTAATAGTAAAAGAAAATTGCAAAGAGGAACATCCCTAAAGTAGCAACCATCCCCATCACATTTTGTGCAAGAAGAGAGATGACACCACTATAGCCAATAAATAAAAGTAACACGGCATGATTAGAGAGTCGTTTTAAAATTCCCTTCATTTCTCCAGTAAATATAAGACCTATTAAGTACGCGATAAAAATAATGACGAAAATATAAAAAGGCAAGAAAATGCTTAAAATAACACCTAACAAGATTAACTCTTGCTTAGACAAGCCTTTCAATTTTTCAATGATGCCTATTGATTTCACAACAGATCCTTTCTTTCTGAGATCTAAAACCCAGATATATAAAACTATTATATCATTTTACCATTTTTCGAAGAATTTGAAAACCACTTTATTCACATCAACTTGACTAAAACTTGGTAAAAATTTATTGGAAACCAGGATTCGCCCATTATAAGCGGTCAAACTTTTATAAAATTATGGTACAATAAAATTAATTTCCCAAGAAAGGGGCTACCATGAAATCTTATCAAGAAGTTTATAAAATATTAGCTAGTGAAACAGATTATGTAAGTGGAGAAAAAATCGGTGACCTATTAAACCTCTCTCGTACCTCTATTTGGAAGGCTATTCAGCGACTCCAGCAAGAAGGTTTAGAAATTGACAGCATCAAAAACCGTGGGTATAAACTTCTCCAAGGAGATCTCATCTTACCTCAAGAAATAGATGCCAACAGCCCAATCTCAGTTCAATTTAAACCGATCACCAAATCAACCCAGAGTGATGCTAAGGAGGCCATGGAAGTTGGTGCCAAAGGGGATACTCTCTACCTCTCAACCAGCCAAACTATGGGGCACGGCCGCTTTCAACGTCCTTACTATTCCCCTGAGCAGGGGGGGATTTATATGTCCCTTCATATCAAACCCAATCTCCCTTACGATGCATTGCCAGCTTACACACTCTTAACAGCAGGAGCAATCTACAAAGCCATTAAAAATCTATGCTTGATTGATGTGGATATCAAATGGGTCAACGACATCTATCTCCATCAGAAGAAAATAGCTGGTATCTTGACAGAGGCTATAACATCTGTCGAGACGGGTCTGGTGACAGATGTGATCATCGGTGTTGGTATCAACTTTTCCATTTCAGATTTTCCAAAAGAGTTGATAAACAAAGCAGGAAGTCTATTTACTCCTCCTGCTCCCATCACCCGAAATGAACTCATCGCAGAAATCTGGAAATGTTTTTACGAAACGGAAGCCGATGAACTTCTCTATCTCTATAAAAAACGCTCGATCGTTTTAGGAAAAGAGGTTTCCTTTGTGCAAGAACACCAAACTTTTACAGGAAAAGCTTGTGACATCTCTGACAAGGGCCAACTTCAAGTTCAACTGAGTGATGGAAATATCATCTGGCTCAATAGTGGTGAAATTTCTCTCACTAAATGGTAAAATCTTGTGAACAACATGAAAAAACGACCTCTCTTTTGCGAAGGTCGATTTTTTTATTGTTTATTTTTTCAAACGTTCAACGTCACGCGCAATGACCAATTCCTCGTCTGTTGGAATTACAAGTACTCGAACACTTGCTTCATCTGTCGAAATATCTCCAGTTGCACCAAATACATTTTTCTCTGGATCTACATCGCAACCAAACCAAGAAATCCCTGAAATGACAGCATCACGTACATGAACAGAATTTTCACCGATACCCGCTGTGAAAATAATAGCATCTGCTCCGTTCAGAACAGCCAAGTATTGTCCGATGTGTTTTTGGATACGATCAACATACATTTCATAAGCCAAGGTAGCATCATGATCCCCTGCTTCCATAGCAGCAATCACATCGCGCATATCACTAGACTTACCTGAAACACCCATCAATCCTGACTCACGGTTGAGAATACGACTGATATCCTCAGGCTTGTTAAAGTCCTCTGTATATTGCATTAAATAAGGAATGATAGCTGGGTCAATATCTCCTGTACGAGTTCCCATCATTACACCACCAAGCGGAGTGAATCCCATTGAGGTATCAACAGATTTTCCACTCTTAACAGCAGTAATAGAAGCACCGTTACCAATGTGGCAGGTAATTAACTTCAACTCTTCAAGTGGACGACCCAAAACCTTGGCTGCTTCTTGAGCTACATACTGATGGCTAGTCCCATGAGCTCCGTACTTACGAACCTTGTTTTCTGTGTAATATTTTGTTGGTAGAGGATAGCGATAAGCTTTCTCTGGCATACTTGTATGGAAGGAAGTATCAAAAACAACGACACTCGTAATATCTGGCAATAATTCCTTGAAGGCACGAATACCCGCAGCATTTGCAGGGTTGTGCAATGGAGCAAGAAGGCCTAACTCTTCAACTTTTTCAATTACGTCGCCTTCAACGACTGTAGACTCTTTGAAGTACTCTCCACCAGCAACGACACGGTGTCCAACACCAGTAATTTCATCATAAGATTTAATAATATCAAAACGGATCAAGTCATCAAGCAAAATCTTAACTGCCAAAGTATGGTTGTCAATGTCGAGGACTTGTTGTTCTGAACGACCATCAAATTTAACTGTGGAAATAGAATCCTTCAATCCAATTCGCTCGATCAACCCTTTTGCCAAAACTTTTTCTTCTGGCATTTGGTAGAGTTGCCATTTCAAACTTGAGCTTCCAGCGTTAATTGCAATGGTTTTTGTCATAATGTTTCCCCTTTTAAGCGTTTTCAACTATTATATCAAAATTTACATTAGATTTCATGTTCCTGACACCAGTTTTGAAAATTTTCCTTAAATTCCATCAAAATTTCAGGGTCACGAAGACTGGTAAGTGGATAAACAAATGGTTCAAGACCTTCTACTGCTTTCTTTTTCAGAACAAAAATAGTCTTAGAATGTGCTCCTTGTGCAAAGAGATCCTCTGGCAAAGCTATGATTGCCACTAGTTGAGCTTGTTCAGTCAGCCATGTTTTCAAAAGTTCACTCTGAGGGCTTGTCAGGAGATCTGTTGGAGCTAGAAAAATCGCATAACCATCTGTTTTAAGATACTTGAGTGATTGTTCCATTAACAAATGATGGGCATAAGTATGTTCGTTCTTAGCCGCTACTTGATATCGTGAGGCTGTCTGATCATCTGGATAGTAACCAACAGGCAGGTCGCTCACAATGATGTCACTTTCTTTTAATACTTGTGGACGCACCGCATCTCCTTGGGCAAAGCCCATTTGTAGGTCCATAACTTCAGCCATGCTTGCTGCCAGATCAATCAAGAGGTCATCAAGTTCTATCCCGAGATAGTTTACCTTTTTGTTCATGGATGTCAAGAAGCTAGCTCCCAGAATTCCCATCCCAGAACCTAACTCTAATAGACTGACGCTTTCAGCAGACCAAAGTTGCTCTATGATAAAAATCATCAAGTGACCAATCACATCCGGTGTGAACTGGTGATTGGCTTGTAGTGGCTCCGTTTGAGCAGCCTTCATTAACAAAAATTGATAGACCCGTAGCCACTCTTCTTTTCGAAGTGCCAAACGTTTTAAGGCCTGGTTGTTTTTCTTGACTTGCTCCAGATTGGTTTGACCATCTAGATAAATCCCATTTTGTTCAACTAAGGCATCATAAAAGCTTGTCGCCAAATCGTTTTGAATGATTTGGACATTTTCTAGTAAATAGGGGTATGCTTGTTCAATTTTTTCGAAATTCATATTCTTATCTTACCAAATTCAGAGCTGATTTTCCAGATTTTCATAATGCTGAAAATAAATTTAAAAACCTAAGAGATGACTCTCAAAGGTTCTTTTCTTTCTATTCGCAATTTTCAACCGCTGCTGTTACAAAAGCAGTGTAGAGTTCTTCTGGGCGGTTTGGACGGCTTGATAGCTCTGGATGGTACTGACAAGCCACAAAGAATTTGTTTTCTGGAATCTCAACAATTTCTACCAAACGGTTGTCTGGTGATACTCCTGAAAAGACAAAGCCTGCTCCTTCAAACTGTTCACGAAAGGCATTGTTAAATTCATAACGGTGACGGTGACGGCGTTGCACCACCTCTTTGTTATGATAAGCTGCTGCTGTCTTAGAACCACGTTTTAACTTAGAAGGATAAAGTCCCAAGCGAAGGGTTCCACCCATGTCTTCAACATCAATCTGATCACGCATAATATCGATGATAGGATAGTTTGTATCTGGGTCAAGCTCTGTTGAATTAGCCCCTGTAAGCCCTAAAACATTACGAGCAAACTCGATACAGGTCAACTGCATTCCCAAGCAGACTCCCAGCATTGGTACATCATTTTCACGCGCATAGCGAATGGCTTCAATCTTACCTTCTGTTCCACGTTGGCCAAAACCACCTGGTACAATGATTCCATCAGCGTTTGATAGAAGTTCTGCTACATTGTCAGCTGTCACGTCGTTCGCATTGATCCAATCAATCTTCACTTCTGCATCATTGACATAACCAGAATGCTTCAAAGCTTCAACAACAGAGATATAGGCATCTTGTAACTCCACATATTTACCAACAAGAGCAATCTTGACTTGTTTTTTAAGGTTCATGACCTTGTCAACCATGGCTGACCACTCTGTCATGTCTGCTGCAGGTGCATCAATTTTCAAATGATCACAGACGATTTGATCCATGCCTTGAGCTTGCAGATTAAGCGGAATTTGGTAAAGATGGTCCACATTTAATGACTCGATAACAGCTTCTGGTGCCACATCACAGAACTGGGCTAGTTTATTTTTAATCCCTTGTCCAGCTGGCTTTTCTGTACGAATAACCAACATATTTGGCTGGATTCCCAAACCACGCAATTCTTTAACAGAGTGCTGAGTTGGTTTGGTCTTCATTTCACCGGCTGCCTTGAGGTAAGGAAGCAAGGTCGTATGGATATACATGACATTATCTGCTCCGACATCAGACTTCATTTGACGAAGTGCCTCTAAGAATGGAAGGGACTCAATATCTCCGACTGTTCCGCCAACCTCTGTAATAATAACATCAGAGTCAGTTGTTAGTGCAGCACGCTTGATTTTTTCTTTCAAGGCATCTGTGATATGAGGAATGACTTGGACAGTTGCACCTAAATATTCACCACGACGTTCCTTGCGAAGAACTTCACTATAGATTTTACCAGTTGTCACATTTGAGTATTTATTAAGATTGATATCAATAAAACGTTCATAGTGACCCAAGTCCAAATCTGTCTCAGCCCCATCATCTGTTACAAATACTTCTCCGTGCTGGTAAGGGCTCATGGTCCCTGGGTCAATATTGATATAAGGGTCAAATTTTTGAATAGTTACCTTCAAACCACGGTTTTTCAACAGTCGTCCTAGACTTGCTGCAACAATTCCTTTCCCAATAGACGATACCACACCACCAGTTACAAAAATATATTTCGTAGACATAGATTCCTCTTTCTAAAATGCTCAAGGTCTTGCTGACTACGAGGGGACATAGAAAACAAGACCCTACTAATAAGAATAATCTGGGACGACTGCACCAGATTCACAACTAAAATACAAGAAGATAACTTCTTGAAAAAACAAAAATAGCTCCCTAAGAACTAGGGAGCCCCGACCTCTAAAAGAGGTGCCCGAACAATATGATACCTAAAAATAGGATAATTGTCAATAGCTAACTTTTATTCCTCGATGTTTTCAGCATCATCATCTGAAAACTCGTCGTCTTCTTCGTTGAGATCCACGTCTTCACCCAAGTCATCAGGGGCAATCTCGTTGATTTCTGCATCGTAAGCTTCTACTTCATTTTTCTCATCATCTGGATTTTCATCATCGTATGAAAGAGCTGGGTCTGCTTCATATGCATCTTCGTCTTCTGGATCATCCGCATTATAGTCAATGGCATCTGAATCGCCATCCATGAAGGCATTAACGCGTTTTTTCTTAGCTTTTGGTGCTACTTCATCGTCATCATTTTCTTCAAGAGCGATGATTTCTTCGTCGATTTCGTCCACACCATACCATGAACGAAGACCCCATTTGTTGTCTCCAAGTGAGATGAAGCTACCGTCAAAGTTCAACTCTGTGTAGAACAAAGGCAAAGCTTCGCGGATATCGCTGTTTGATGTTCCAAGGTAGTTTTGAATTTCGTTTACAAGATCGCTAAAATGCATCTCATGATCGCGACCACGAAGTTCCAAGATAGCACGCGCTACCTCAATCATAGATAGTTCACTTTTTTCTTGCCCAGCAAATACTTCTAATTCCAAAGCGTTTCTCCTCTTTTTTTACTACTAACACCAGAGCATATAAACTCTGGTCTCATTTTATCACGTACTCTTTATTGTACGATAATTTTCTTTATTAGTCAAAGGTTTAGAAGAAATAAATGTGAAATATTTCAGATAATTGAAAGACCTGTGAACATGACCAAAGATCTATTGATTTATTTATGACTCAAGGATGCATCTCCAATGCCAACCACAAACTGCAAGAGGATTCCTACCTAGATAAAGAACCATTTGTTGCGCCAGATTAAGTAAAAGGCCCCCCCTCAGGTCTTGCCAGCAGCTCCGTTTCATCATGTCTCACTTTCATTTCTATTATTCCCCTAAAATAGCGGAAAGGCCTTCTCTTGCCAATGCATTTCAAAAGAAAAAGGCTGGGAAACCCAACCTTTTCTGATCATTCTGCTAATAGCACTTCCTTAATCGTTTGTTTTTGGAGTTTTCTGTTGGATAGATAAAAGAGGCTTTCATAAACCACCGCAAAACCAAGCAAGGTCCAAAAGCACACATTCCAGTCAAAGTTATGCTCAATCTTTTCGGGAACCGTATCTTTGATCACACCGATCAAGATTTCCATGATACCGTACTGATAAGCTGTCCCAAGAAGGAATCCTAGATAGGCCCAGAAACGATAGGGAGATAGGATATGACCTTGGCATTCACGATCGGTGTAGCCAAATGCCTTCATAAGAGCCAAGGTTTCGCGACTTTCTGAGACCACAATTCCCAATGACAACAAGAGAATAGAGAAAGAAAGAATCAAGCCAATCATGATCATCATGGTTTGGATGATGTCATCTGTGTAGTCCCTTAGTCCAAAAGACAATTGAACCATGGCCGCAAAACACATGGAGCCAAAGACCACAAAAAATAAAATAGTTTTTCTCCCCCAAATCAGCGACGAAGATAGCTCTTTTAGGAAGGATTTCTCTTTCTTAGGAACCCTTTTTCTCCTTTTGACCTTGATTGGACTTGGGGATTTTTTCAATAGGCGAAGGGCCGGCGTTTGTAGTTGTCTTCTAGCATAGTCAATCGCAAGAACCATAAAGAAGATCGTTGGCAAAACTACCAAAGCAAGCAAGAGCCGCCAATGAAAATGAATGGCAATGTCTGGCAAAATCCCCTTCTCATTGCGAAAGTCATAAAAATGTCCCATCATTAGAAAAGAAGCGAAATAGCCAAGAAGCGCTCCAGCTCCAAAACTGAGTCCAAAGGCCCAAAATCGTTTCGCCAACTGGCCATTGCTGTAGCCCAAAGCCTTTAAAATCCCTAATTGTTCCTTGTGGTCATCGACAAATTGTTTGATATAAAAACACATGAGAAGGATCGACGTCAAGGACAAGACGACCCCACTGACCATGGCCACCATCCAGGAAAGCGAAACCTGGGCATCATAGTAGGTCTGAATCATGGGATTGGTTTTAGAAATCTCCAACTGCTCAATATCCAGGTAAAAATTCAAGAAGAGATTGGCCACAAAGACCGCACAAGCCCCAATGATACTGACGACAACTAATTTTCGAATATCTTTTACTGAAAACATGGCTTACCATCCAATCTCATAAGCAGTCTGAGGCTGATCATTAGTCACAACTTGGGTAATCTTGCCACTATTGACACGAATGATGGTTCTGGCCATATCCGCAATATTTTGGTTGTGCGTCACCATGATGAGGGTAAAGCCTAGCTTTTCCTTCAACTTCCAGATATAGTCCAGAATCTTGCGCCCTGTTTCTTCGTCCAGGGCCCCCGTCGGCTCATCTAAAAAGAGGATCTCTGGCTTTTTGGCCAGGGCACGGGCAATGGACACTCTCTGCTGTTCCCCACCAGACAATTCACTTGGATACTTGTCCAGCTTATCGCCAAGCCCCAAATCCTCGATGATCTGCAAAAAATCATGATTGCTTGCCAGATCAGCTCCCATCTTTACATTCTGTCTGACCGTGAGATTCGGTAATAAATAATACTGCTGAAAAATAAAGGCAATCTTCTCACGTCTGAAAGCTGTCAATTGAGCATCCGTGAGTTGAGACAAATCCTGCCCTTGAATGAGGATATGCCCCTCGTCTACCTTTTCTAATCCTGATAATACGTTTAAGAGAGTGGACTTTCCTGATCCAGAAGGGCCTAGGATAACCACATCATCCTGGTCTTGAATCTGCAAATCAATCCCTTTTAAAACCTTGGTTTGGCCGTAACTTTTGTGAACATTTTCTAGTTGAATCATTTCTTTCCTACCATTTCTTTGATGAGAGATTGACAAACTTCTGTCAATAAACCAATCACTTCTTCCATGCTGAACTGATAAATACCAGAGGCAACCATAGAGGCCATCCCGTGTGAGTAGATAAATAGATGCTGGTATAAGCGACTAGCCTCCTCTAGCGTCAACGGATAGTCTGCGACAATCGAATCCAGAACCAATTGGTAACTATGATCCTTCATGGGAAGAAAATCTTGAAAGCGACGAATCGGATCTTTGCTAGGATTTTGGAAAAGCAATTGAAAAAGTTGGGGCTCTTTTGAGGCAAACAGGATATAAGCAACTCCGACAGATCGAAAAGGCTTCTCATTTTCTAAAGCCTTGCGAATATACTGCACCACTACCATTTCCGCAGCAACAATAACCTCTGCTTGTAACTCAGACATATTAGCAAATTGCCCAAAAATGACTCTTGGTGTGGCTCCCAGTTTCTCTGCTAATGCCCTAGCCGTCAAACTAGCCAGGCCCTCTTCTCTCACCAATTGTAAAGCTGTCCCAATCATAACCTCTTTACTAAATTTAACCTTGGGTGGCATAAGACTCCTTTCTCGCAACACTTGTTGCGCAACACTTGTTACCTAAAAGATTACCATAACAAAGAAAACTTGTCAAGAAAAATCTGTAAAGCATAGAACAAAAAAACAGCTCACTGATACAAGTGAAGTCTGGTCTACTAAATCTAGTCCCGAAGATTCGAACGGCGTTTGAAAACTTTACCCTGCAGGACCTCACACTGGCCATAGCCATAGATATCCGTTAGGTCAAAGGTGTTGATGCCAATCGACAAGGCCGCCTCCACCTCATCTTCACTCATCTGGTTGATCAGCATCATTCCAAGGGCAATGATTAACAAATGCTCATTTTCAGTAACATCCATATAGTTCATGTCCTCCTCCTTTTCATTCTTCTTTCATTATAAAGTAAAGAAGACCAGACAACAATGAATTCGCAAAGCAAAAACACCTCCAGTATTCACTGAAGGTGTCTCTTTTAGCGATAGCTGAGAGCACGTTTGATAGTCTTCCACGGTCCGAGGTCATCGGTCTGGAGGATTAAGCTCGCATAGATACGAGCAATAAGCACTGTTCCCACGATGGTAAAGAGGACCGCAATTCCTAAAGAAGCCCAAGATTCAAGACCAGTCGCATAGCCATTGATGGTACGGAAAGGCATGAAGAAGGTTGAGATAAAAGGAATGTACGAACCGATCTTCAATAAGAAGACATCTCCGGCACTTCCCAAGGCGGTTACCCCAAAGAAACTAAAGATGACTAACATCATCAGTGGCGAAATCGCTTTTCCCGAATCTTCAGGTCGTGCTACTGTGGAGCCTAAGAAAGCAGAGAGCACCACATACATAAAGATCCCAGTAATAATGAAGAAGATCGTATTAAGCGAAATCGACTCTGCTAGGTGATGGGTAATCGGAGAGTTTGGCGCGAGGATATCCTTGACAACAGGGATATCTGCTCTAAAGATCCAAACAGTTACCAAACCAATCACATAGACAAAAATGTGGGTAAAAATCACTCCGAAGAGTCCGAGCATGCGTGCAAAGAAATAGTCGGTTGCTTTGATACTGGAGAAGACCACTTCCATGATCTTGGTTCCCTTTTCGCTGGCCACTTCTTGGGCTGTGATACTAGAGTAGAAGATTAATATCATATAAAGCAACATTCCCAGACCACCTGCAACCATGGTTTGTACCATTTTCAAGCCTTCTTTTTTTTCATCAATTTTTTCTTTGAGAGAAACCTGTTGAGACAAGGCCGTGACTTGTTCTTTGCTTAGATTGGCACGCGCTAGATTGATTCCTTGTTGGACTTGGCTTAACTTCGCAGAGACAAGGCTTTTCAATTCTGTTTTCATGGCTTGGTCGCCCACATAAGTAGCTTCTAGCTGGCCATTTTTTTCATCTACCGTTAGGTAAGCAGCGGCTTTTTCATCCTTGATGGCTTTTTTAGCTGCAGCTTCATCTTTGTAGTCCAAGGTCAATCCATCAGTCCCTTTGAGGCTTTCTTTGACAGCTGGCAGTTCTGTTACCAAGGCCACCTGGTTCTTCGCATCTGTAGAAGAATCCGTCAAATAACCGATTCCGACGCCCAATCCTAAAAAAAGGAAAGGGCCCAAGACCATGAAGAGAAAACTCCATGATTTCACTTGTCTGATATAGGTTTCTTTCATTACGACAAACATCTGCTTCATACTTCTACTCCTGATTCAAGTTTAAAGATTTCATCAATAGTTGGAGCTTGGTGGTCAAAGGTCGCAAGGTAGTGGCCCTTGGTCAAGCGATCAAATAATTCTGGACCAGCTGATGCGTCATCCAAGATCAGCTTCCAAGTCCCTTGCTTAGTCATGCTAACCTTAGTCACGTGTGGGAGAGCTTCTAGCTCTTCTTTGCTAAAGTCGTCAGAGACAAAGAGTCGCGTTTTGCCGTATTGATTGCGAACATCTTGGACTGGTCCATGCAAGACGACACGCCCATCACGAATCATAAGGATATCATCACACAACTCTTCGACATTGGTCATGACGTGGTCAGAAAAGATAATGGTCGCCCCACGCTCTTTTTCTTCAAAGATGACCTGCTTGAGCAACTCGGTATTAACTGGATCTAAACCACTAAAGGGTTCATCGAGGATAATCAAATCTGGTTCATGCATTAAAGTAATGATCAGCTGAATCTTTTGTTGATTCCCTTTTGAGAGGCTCTTAATTTTATCAGTTAATTTCCCTTTTACTTGGAGTTTTTCCATCCAGATCGGTAATTTTTCCTTGATCTCAGCGGTGCTCATCCCTTTTAAGGTAGCCAAATAACGAACTTGTTCAAGGACTGTTAACTTAGGCATGAGACTTCGTTCTTCAGGGAGATAACCAATGCGAGCATAGCTTTCCTGATGAATATCTTGACCATCAAACTGAATCTCCCCTTGGTAGTCTATAAATTTCAAAATACTGTGGAAAATAGTAGTTTTCCCAGCTCCATTTTTACCAACCAACCCCAAAATGCTCCCTGGTCGTGCTTGAATGTCAACACCAAACAAAACTTGCTTAGGCCCAAAACTTTTCTCTAGATTTCTTACTTCGAGCATTACCTACTCCTTTAAATTTATTATACTAATTATAATTTTTTAAAGTAGATATTGCAAGGATTTACTTACATTTTTATTGATAGGATGTACTGGCAATCTTTTATATCAAAATGAATAAGATTAAACTTTATTATATTTCCAATGATAGGTATTTACAAAGACAAAAAAATCCATCCTTTAGGATGGATTTTAGGTTTTTATCTTACTTCTGCATTTACTTTTTCTTCGAGTGAAGCTTGAATTTTTTCCATGTAGCGTGCGACTTCTTCGTCTGTCAAGCTATCTTCTGGATTTTGGAAGGTCAAGCTATAAGCCATAGACTTCATACCAAGTCCTAGTTTTTCACCTGAGAAGACGTCAAAGAGTTTGATAGCTGTCAAACGTTTCACGCCTGCAGATTTGATGGCATCAACTACATCTTGGTGAGTCACTTCTGCTTTGAGGAGAAGGGCGATATCGCGGCTCACCGCTGGGAATTTGGTGATTTCCACAAATGGACTAGCTGGTTGAAGAGCTGCTTCAATAGCCGAAAGGTTAAGCTCAGCTACATAAGTTTCTGGGATATCATAAGCCTTAGCTGTTACAGGGTGGACTTGTCCCAAGACCCCAATCACTTGGTCCCCTAGTGAGATCAAGGCTGTACGTCCTGGGTGAAGGCTAGCGATTTCAGAGGTTGCTGTATAAGTCACTTCAAGACCCAAACGAGCAAAGAGGGCTTCAAGGATTCCCTTGGCATAGAAGAAGTCAACTGGAACGGCTGCAGTTTGGAAGTCTTTCTCAGCGACTAAACCTGTCAAGGCAAAAGCAAAGCTATTAATTTCATTTGGCAAGTCTTCTTTTGGATTACCCGTTTGCTCGAAAACTTTTCCAATCTCGTAAAGAGCCAAATTCTTGTTCTTACGTGCGACGTTGTAGGCAACTGTATCCAAGATTCCTGAGATCATATTTTGACGGAGGACTGAGCGATCCACTGTCATTGGCCACATGAGTTCAGTTAGATTACTTGGTTGAATCGTAAACTCTACTGCTTTTTCAGGAGTTGTCAGTGCATAAGTGATGATTTCTGTCAATCCAGCCCCTTCAGCAATGGTACGAACTTGGCGACGCAATTTTTGAGTTGCTGTCAAAGCACCAGCTGTACCATCAGAAACTGGAAGACTAGCTGGCAAGCGATCATAACCGTAGATCCGAGCGATTTCTTCAAAGAGGTCTGCTTCAATCGAAATATCCCAACGACGACGAGGCACGCTCACTGTAAAGCTTTCTGCATTTCCAGAAAGGCCAAATCCAAGACGGCGGAAGACATCTTCTACATCTACGTAGGAGAGCTCAGTACCAAGGACACGGTTAACGTCTGCAAGAGTCGAAGAAACTTCTACATCAGAAGTGTCCAACTGTCCTGCTGAAACGATACCTTTACGCACAGTCGCACCTGCAAGCTCTGCAATCAAGCTCGCTGCCGCATCTAAGGCTTCATTAACGGTTGCCACGTTAATCCCTTTTTCAAAACGAGAAGACGATTCAGAACGAAGGTTAAGGCGACCACTGGTCTTACGGATTGAAGTTCCATCAAAGACGGCAGCTTCAAGGACAACACGAGTAGATTTTTCAGAGATTTCTGTAGCCTCTCCACCCATGACACCTGCAAGGGCTACTGGTTTGTCTGCGACAGTGATGACCAAGTCAGCTTCTGCAAGTTCACGCTCTTCTCCATCCAAGGTCACCAATTTTTCACCAGCACGTG
Organism: uncultured Streptococcus sp.; assembly: GCA_963528105.1. Classification (GTDB taxonomy): domain Bacteria; phylum Bacillota; class Bacilli; order Lactobacillales; family Streptococcaceae; genus Streptococcus. Next base: position 24,401 of record CAURUY010000007.1, read on the forward strand.
CTTCACGCACACGAATCTCGCTTCCTTCAAAGGTATCCAAGTCAAAGGCATGCATTGGTTGACCAAAGTAAAGCAAGATATAGTTGGTCACGTCGACGACATTGTTAATCGGACGAATGCCTTCGTTCATGAGGAGATTTTGCAACCATTGTGGACTTGGCGCGATGGTCACATCGTCCAAGATACGGGCCGCATAATAAGGAGCCTTGTCTGTATCAATGCTGACAGAAAGAGCATCCGCTGCATCTTGGTCTGTTTCTGTTAAAGTAAATTCTTTGAAGTTGACTGCCTTGTCATAGATAGCTGCTACTTCGTACGCTACTCCACGCATAGAAAGGGCATCTGCACGGTTTGGAGTGATAGAAAGCTCGATGATTTCATCATCCAAGTCGAGGTAAGAGAAGACTTCCTCACCTGGTACGGCATCTTGAGGCAAGATTTGAATGCCATCTGCGAATTCTTTTGGTACAACGGAGTCAGAAATCCCTAATTCACCAAGTGAACAGATCATCCCAAGGGATTCCAACTCTCGGATTTTTCCTTTTTTAATCTTGTAGTTATCAGCGATACGAGCACCTGGAAGAGCCACCATTACCTTGATGCCTGCACGCACATTTGGTGCTCCACAGACGATTTGACGAGCTTCTTCTTCACCCACATTGACTTGGCAGACATGAAGGTGTGTTTCTGGCACATCTTCACAAGTCAAGACTTCTCCGACGACAATTTTTGAGAGACCAGCAGCAGGTGATTCCACACCTTCTACTTCGATCCCTGTGGTTGACATTTTTTCAGCCAACTCTTCTGATGGTACATCAATGTCCACCAATTCTTTTAACCATTTGTATGATACTAACATAATTCTGAGCATAAGATCTCAATAAGTGAGACCTTTTTCAATTCCTTTCTTTTTCTTCGAGTCAGTCCTCACCATTTCTCGGCGAGAGAAAATGACTAGAACTGTATAGGACTGTATTTCAGGTTTCAATCTTATTTAAACTGTTCTGAGAAGCGGATATCCCCTTGGTAGAAACCGCGAATATCATTGATTCCGTAACGAAGCATGGCCACACGCTCTTGACCAAGTCCAAAGGCAAATCCTGAATAGACTGTTGAATCAATGCCACTCATCTCAAGGACGCGTGGGTGAACCATACCGGCCCCCATAATTTCAATCCAACCAGTTTTCTTACAGACATTACATCCCGCTCTACAACATTTGAAGCAAGAAACGTCCACTTCAACCGATGGCTCGGTAAATGGGAAGTAAGATGGACGCAGACGGATTTGACGTTCTGCACCAAACATCTTTTGCACGATCAACTGAAGCGTTCCTTGAAGGTCAGCCATGGAAATGTTTTTCCCAACAACCAAACCCTCGATTTGATGGAATTGGTGACTATGGGTCGCATCATCTGTATCCCGGCGGAACACACGTCCTGGTGAAATCATCTTCAAAGGACCTTTAGAAAAGTCATGAGCATCCATAGCACGCGCCTGAACTGGAGACGTGTGAGTACGAAGCAAGATTTCATCTGTGATATAGAAAGTGTCTTGCATATCACGGGCTGGGTGGTCCTTTGGAAGGTTCATACGTTCAAAATTGTAGTAGTCTTGCTCCACTTCAAAGCCGTCTACGACTTGATACCCCATCCCGATAAAGATATCTTCGATTTCTTCACTGGTTTGTGTCAAAACATGTCGGTAACCACTAGCAACCGGACGACCTGGAAGTGTCACATCGATACTCTCACTAGCAAGTTTAGCTGCAACTTTCTTTTCTTCCAAGATTTTAGCTGTTTCTTCAAAGGCAGCTGTTAAGACATCACGCGCTTCATTAACGTGTTTTCCGATAACAGGGCGCATTTCAGCGGACACATCCTTCATCCCTTTAAGAATTTCAGTCAGTGATCCTTTTTTACCAAGGACAGAGACGCGCAATTCTTGTAGTTCTTTTTCATTTTCAGCAGAAATCTGCTTCAAGCTGGCTAGCGTTTCTTCACGAAGCGCTTTTAATTGTTCTTCAATAGTTGACATAATTCCTCCATCAGTCTCTCGTAGATAAAAAGAAAACCACATGCCAAAAACTCCACTCGGAGCGTTGACACGCGGTACCATCCGTTTTCATCTGACAAGTCAGACCTTCATTTCTAAATCTATATGCAAGTGAATTCACTCAACTTTCATGCAAAAGGCTTTCAGTCACGGCCTTTCTCCCTGTTTCACTTCCCTTAAGCTACTAGTCTTGCAGATTCCTATTTAATTACTATTTATTTTATCAAATTCCAAGCATTCTTGCAAGATATTTAGTGACTAATCAACATAGTCCCCACCTTCAAAGCCATAATACTCTTCCAAACTAAGGCCACTTGCAGCAATTTCTTTAGCTTCTTTGCCGACGTAGCGAAGATGCCATTCCTCAGCCATATAACCAGTTTCTTTTTCCTTACCTTTAAGGTAACGAACGACAAAGCCATAGTCTGCGGCGTGGTCTAAAAGCCATTGGGCAGCCTTGGGTTCTGTAACTAGATCACCATTTGTTCCAATTATGTCAAAGGCGAGACCAGTTTGGTGTTCACTATAGCCGGGTCTTGCAGAATAGCGATCAGCCTCTGCCTTCCCATCTTGATTGACATAATCCTGATACAGTTTAACCTGAGTTTCATAACTTCTAAATCCACTATAGTGGTCGCTAATCGGGAATCCTGCTTGCTGCATTGCTGCAATAAGTTTTAACAGTTCTGCCTTTGCGGTAGGATTTTCTCCAGGATTATAATCTTTGGACATAGGATAATGCTTGTTAGCGACAACAATCTCATCATACTTACCTTGAATACTGAAGTGATCTCCTTTGTCTACTACTTCTGCCTTCTTTTGGCTAGCTTCATGAGACTTGCTACCAACAGTTCCTTCTTGTACAGTCGATTGCTCTGAAGAAGTTTTTGCGTCAGAAGTCTCTGTTTTTTCTTGTGAACAAGCTGCCAATGTCAAGGCTAACAAGCCTGATAAGACTAGATATCTCTTTTTCATGGTTTATCCTTTCATACGATAACTTTGTCCAATTCAACAGATAAAGATTGGATTAAGTGTTCTAATTGTTGAGATTGTACCTGGCAATCTTCTGCTACCATCTCTTCCCACGGCACCCACCAGACTGGACCACGACCGTTAAGACCGTGTCCTTTCATATCTCCCTCTCGTCTAGGGAAAATATGCCAGTGAGCGTGAGCATCTCCATTTCCTAACAACTCTACATTCATCTTTTGAGCAGAGAAGGCCTTGGAAACTGCTTCCTGAACCAGACTCATTTCCTCTAAAAAGCGAAGTTTGACAGGAGCTTCCATATGATGCAATTCTGTGACATGTTCCTTGGCTAGGAATAGAGTGTAACCTTCAAAATACTGGTGGTCACCAATGACAACATAGCCTGTTTCCAGCTCCCTCACAAAGTAGGGATTGTCACCAGTCTTGATGAGTTCAATTCGATCACAAATCAAACACATATCAGTCCACCAACTCACTCTTGAGATAAGCATCCACCATACGCTCAGTAGCGAGAACAGAATCAATATGTGTACGTTCGTATGAGTGACTTGATTCAATACCTGCTCCCAGAAGGGCATGCTTGACCTCTGCTCCAGCTGACATAGCTGCAGAAGCATCTGAACCATAAAATGGATAGATATCGAGTTTAAATGGAATGTCCTGCTCTTTTGCTAGAGCAACCAGATGTTGACGGAATTCATAGTGATAAGGACCTGAAGCATCCTTAACACAGATAGAGACTGTGTACTCGTCTGTCTGCTGATCGTCACCCATTGCTCCCATATCCACAGCCAGATATTCGACAACTTGACTAGGGATACTTGAGTTAGCACCATGCCCCACTTCTTCAAAGACTGAAAAAGCAAAATGCGTAGTGACTGGAAGCTCAATCCCTTCTTCCTTATAGACTTTAAGGAGATTGAGAAGAATGGCTGCGCTGGCCTTGTCATCCAAATGACGAGACTTGATAAATCCTGAATCTGTCACGACAGTTCGTGGATCAAAGCTGATAAAATCACCAACCTCAATACCAAGTGCGCGTGTTTCTTTTTCATTGGTCACTTTTTCATCCAAACGCACTTCCATATTGTCCTGCGTGCGTTCGGCAGTTCCAGCGTCCTTGTATACGTGACAAGAAGTTTGGTGGATCAAAATCGTACCTGAAACAGTTTTACCTGTACTAGCTACATGGACAGTACAGTTTTCACCTTCAATCATGTTCCAAGGATAACCACCGATACGGTCCATCTTGAGACGACCATCCGGTTTAACAGCACGAACAATGGCACCCAAGGTATCCACATGGGCAGTGACATAACGCTGTTGCTCGTCATTTTTTCCTTTAACAGTAACGTTGACACCACCTTTAGCAGTACGGATTGGTTGATAACCAAGATTTTCTAATGTCTCAACTAAATAATCCGTAATTTCACGCGTAAAACCTGTTGGGGACGCGATAGCCGTTAGTTCTTTGATATAATTTACAGTTTGATTCATTCATTCACCTCTTTTAACCATTATATCACTTTTCCCCTTTAAGTATGTGTAAAAAAAGGAAACATCTGAAATGCTTTGATAATAAAAGGAGGTTATGGTATAATGAAGCAAGTTCTCTTATGAAAGGAAATACAATGAACAAATATTTTAAAACTGCTCTTTGCTTAGCTTTACCATTAGCCATCTTGTTAGGATGTTCTAAGCAATCATCAACCACTTCTTCTAGCTCAGCAAAAAGTGAAACTACACAGATAGACTCTACTAGTCAACAAACTACAGAAAACAAGTCTGAAGTAAGAACAGTGACCTTTGTAAATGATACTCATAGTGATCTTCATTCTACTTTAACCTACATTGTAGATGGAGATAACGTATTGAAACATTCAGGTCATAATGTCTATGACCCAGTGGCTATCGGCACGACTGCAGAAACTCTTAAAGCATCCGTTGAAGAAGCTTATAAAGGGTATGAAGGCCTCAAAGGTGTTACTCAAAGCATCGAAATTAAAGACGGAAAAGTCGTTCAACATACTGAAATTGACTTCACAGTTGCAAGTCTTGACGAACTTAAAAAAGCCTTACCAGATGAATACTCTGGTATTGGTGACAGTGTTAGCTTTAGCGCCTCTGAGAAAATGTTAAAAAATCTTGGATACACTGAAAAAACAAATTAAAAGTAATAGAAAAAACTTGGCTTATGCCAAGTTTTTTTATTCCATCTCAAAAGCTTCACTCTTCTGTTTATTTGGAAGAACAAGAGATAGTAAAATCCCAATAATCGCTGGTACTAACCATGGCAAGGAAGCCTTAGCAAATGGTAGAGCATTCACAATGTTGACAAGGAAGGTCACTTCAAATGAACTTCCCAAGACACTAGCTACGGCAATAGCTGTAACAAGACCCATCGTCAATTGCATGCCTGGTTTTGAAAGTGGTACAAACTTGTTCATAATCACAATCATAACAATCACAATGGTAATTGGATACAAGATAACTAGGACAGGGATAGAATATTTGATGATTGCATCAAGACCGAGGTTGGCAATTGCAAAACCAATCAAGGTAAAGACAGTCGCATAAACCTTATAGCTGAGTTGTGGGAAACGTCCGTTAAAGAATTCCGCAGTTGAAACAATCAAACCTACAGTCGTTGTGAAGCAAGTTACTGTTACCATGGCTGCTAGGAATAATTGAGCTGTTGAACCAAAGATTTCTTGGGTCGCTTGTGACAAGATATAAACCCCTGGAGTTCCACCCTTCATCGCTTCTTCTGTCATCGGGAAGTGATTTCCAAGGAAACCTAGGCCAATGTATAGAGCACTAAAGCCAAGCGCTACGACAATTCCGACTACCCAAATGGTTGAGATGTACTCTTTTTTACTCGAAAATCCAAGTTGTTTCAAGGTTTCAACCGCGATTACACTAAAGGCAACAGATGCGAGAGCATCTAGAGTATTGTATCCTTCAAGGAATCCTGCTCCAAATGCTGAAGCTTGATAAGCTACTGTAGCTGTTTGTGGAGCATTTCCACCATATTTGAGGACTCCAAGGATTACCAAGATGATAATTAAGAGGGCAAAAACTGGAGTCAAAACACGACCGATACGATCCAAAATCTTTGAAGGATTAAGGGAGATAAGATAAGCAGCAACAAAGTAAAGAATGGTAAAGATAATCAAACCAAAACTTTTTCCTTCTTGGTCCAAGAGTGGACTGATCCCTACTTCAAATGATGTTGTTGCTGTACGCGGAATCGCAAAGAATGGACCAATCGATAAGTACAAGGCTGCCAGATAAATGGTCGCAAACCATGGTGAAATTTTCTTAGAAATCTCATAGATATAGCCCTTAGGATTAAGTGTCCCGATAATCAAGGTTAAAACGGCAATCCCGACACCCGAAAATACAAAACCTGCAATAGCAGGTAGGAAGTTTTCTCCAGACTGTGCGCCCAGAGTTGGAGGGAAAATCAAGTTACCTGCTCCAAAAAATATTCCAAACAGAAGTAATCCTGTTAAAGCACCTTTTTTAGCCATAAACTCTCCTTATTACAAAATAAAATACTTTCCTAGTATAACATGATTAAAGGCAAGAAAAGGCTGTCACGGACTAATTCTAAAATGTTTTCAATTTTCGGAATTTTAGAGCAAAAAAAATTCCCTTTGGGACCTTTTCTTAATTTCGGCTCCAAAGAGAGTTTTCTTATTCTAAAGCATCCATGCCACCTTGGACATTGATAACGTCATAGCCTTGTTCTGATAGAAATTGGCAAGCACGTGCCGAACGCTTTCCTGACTTGCAAATCACATAGTAAGACTGGCTTTTATCCAGTTGATCATAAGTATCAGCCAATTGACTGAGAGGAAAATTACGAGCGGCTTCTAAATGAAGAACCTCAAATTCCTCTACTTCTCTGACATCCAGCACAGAAAGTGACTCTGTCTGATAAAGCTGGTAAAAATCGTTAAAAGTAATTTCTTTCATTTTGCTTCTCCGAGAATTTTGTGAATTCTATCTTTCAAGTCAGGCAAGACCTCTTCCTCAAACCAAGGATTTTTTTTCATCCAGATTTGATTACGAGGAGAAGGGTGTACCAGAGGGAAATAATCAGGCAAATAATCCTTAAATCGATGTACACGGTCCGTTACCTTGCCACTGAGCTTTTCGTGCAGATAGTAAGCTTGGGCATACTGACCAATCAGGAGTGTCAACTGGATATCAGGTAACTCCTCCAAGAGTTCTGGATGCCATTTTTCTGCAAAACCGGGACGAGGTGGTAGATCACCAGATTTGCCATGACCTGGAAAATAGAAATCCATGGGCATGACTGCAAAGTAACCTGAATTGTAAAACGTGTCTTCGTCCACACCCAACCACTTTCGTAAGCGGTCGCCACTTTTATCTTTCCAGTAAAGTCCTGCTTCCTGGGTTTTGAGACCAGGTGCCTGTCCAATGATATTGATACGAGCAGTTTTTGGTGCTGCAAAAAGAGGCTCGATTCCTTGTTTCGTATAACTTGCATTCTGTGGATCTGCCATGATGGCTTGCTTGATTCTTTCGATTTGAGACATCTGTTTCCCCTCCAAAAAGAAGTCCAAGCATAAAATCTCAGACTTCTATACGTTTATTTGATCAATTCGTAAATAGCTTCAGCATAGATAGCTGCTGCGCGGAAAAGATCATCCAAAGCGATAAATTCGTTGGCTTGGTGCATAGTGTCGATAGAATCTGGGAACATAGCTCCATAGGCTACACCGCGTTCCAAAAGACGTCCAAAGGTTCCACCACCGATGACTTGTTCATGACCTTTAAGTCCAGTTTGCTTTTCATAAACATCGAGCAAAGTTTTAACAAGAGGATCTTCCATTGGAACATAATGAGGAGTATGTTCATGCTCAGAAAGGCTGACAGAAACAACTGGCAAGTTTTCAAGGACTCCTTTGATTTGTTCAGGACTTGTTCCTTTTGGATAACGGAAGTTAAGGGCAATAGTATTGTCAGCACTAGCTTCGTCAAAGCGGAAGACACCAGCATTCATAGAAAGGGCTCCCATCTTTTCATCCACATGAGCCACTTTCAAGTTTTTACCTTCGTGGTCATTTAAGAGGATCTTACCAGCAATGTCGAGGTAGTCTTTTGCAGGTCCAGCAAAGTCAAACTGGCTAAGGAAGAGGGCAAGGTAAGTTGCACCATTGACACCTGAAGCAGGCATAGCACCATGGGCTGATTTACCAATTACAGTAACCTTGTACTGACCATTCTCTTCTTGAATGTCTCCTCTAAGCTTGTGCTCTGCAACAAAGGCATCTAGTTTCGCTTGCAAATCAGCCAAGTCCCCTGAAACAACTGCAGTTGCTGATTCTGGCACCATGTTTTCACGCAAACCACCTGTAAAGCTATGAAGACGCGCTGCTCCTTTATTTTCACCTGCAAAGTGGAGATACTCTGTGATATTTCCCTTTTCACCATTGATGATAGGGAATTCCGCATCTGGAGAGAAACCAAAGTCTGGTTTTTCAAGTCCTACATGCTCAAAGTAGTAGTCCATATCTCCCCAACCTGATTCTTCGTCTGTTCCCACGATGAAACGTACCTTCTTTGAAGTTGGAAGGCCAAGTTCCTTGATAATTTTCAAACCATAGTAACATGCTGTAGTTGGTCCCTTGTCATCAGAAGCCCCACGCGCATAGAGGCGACCATCTTTGATAGTTGGAGTATATGGATCCGTATCCCAACCACTACCAGCAGGTACCACATCTAAGTGAGCAAAAATCCCAAGAACTTCCTTACCTTCACCAAATTCAAAATGTCCTGCGTAGTTATCTACATTTTTCGTTGGGTAGCCATCACGATCTGCGATTTCAAGAAATTTCTCCAAGGCTTTTACAGGGCCAGGTCCAAAAGGATGTGCTGCATCTACCTTACTGTCATCACGTTCTGAGTTGATCTCCAAAAGGCTAAACAAGTCAGCCAAGAGGTCTTCTTTGCGTTTTTCTACTTCTGCTTTAAAATCAATTGTTGTCATTATTTCTTCCTATCTTTTTTCGATAATTTCATCTACTGGCAAACGGTAACTTGGTTCCAATTTTTCATCTGTGTATCCCACTGTAATCAAAAGCTCTGGACGGAAGCGGTCTTCGATTTCCAAAACTTCGTTGGCTTTTGATTTATCAAAACCAAGAATGATATTTGAACCAATTCCCTGGTCTGTAAGGGCAAGAACCAAATTCATAGCTACCAAACCTGCATTTAGAGACAAGTAATCGCTGACTTGTTTTTCATCGTAGCGAGCAAACTCAGCTGGGAGATTCTTCATATAGTACTGAAGCTGTTCTTCAGAAAAATTCTTGGCACCACCAATACGTGCAATCTTGCGAGCACGCTGAGAAAGATCAGTATCTGTAAACAAAGCAATAGTAACTGGCGCTTCTGATACTTGTTCAAAATTTGCACCATAGGCTAATTTTGCTAATTCAGCATTTTTTTCACGGACTACCACAAACTTCCAAGGCTGACTATTGTGAGCACTTGGTGCTAAGGTTGCAATTTCAATCGCTGTCCGAACATCCTTGGGATCGACAGGTTTATCAGTAAAATGCTTGGTTGCATGACGTTTTTTATTTAACTCAAGAAATTTCATAATTGATTTCCTTTTCTAATTCTACTGCTTCCATTCTACCACATTCTGAAAGAGCTTGCAGAGATTTTTCATTGACTACAAAAAATCAAAATAATTCTTCACATCTTCCTTATACCTATGCTCTTCAATTAGACTAGCTAACAAATCTCTATTATGTCCTTGGTAATTGTCCTCTCGTCGTAATTCTTCATACATTTCAATAAAAGGAAGACCTTTGGTCTTAGCTGATTCTAGCTCTGCATCATAATCATAAGCAACCTTACGAAATTGGATATTGACCAATTCACCATTTTCAACCTCAATTAAGGCATACTGGGCTCTATGATTTTTTAGCCCTTCCCAATCAAAATAAGGCATACCAATCGAACCTGGATTAATGATTTGTTGACCTCTACTACCGTAACGTAGAAGCTGTTTATGGACATGGCCATAGACGGCTATATCTGTATCTTCATCAAGTAGCTGGTCAAATTTTTCAGTATTATTTTCAACCAGTAAATCTCTACCATAGTTTTTCTCAGGCAAATTATGTGAAAGAGAAAAGCGCAAGCCTTCGATTTCTTTCTTGGCCATCATAGGTAGCTTTCTCAACCAATCAATATGCTCGGGGGTTATGCGCTCCATCAGATACTGAGTCATCCTGAGAAAATGAATTTCTTCGGGATCCTCTAAACCATATTGCCCATCTAAAGCCTCTAACACACAATCATCCCAGTTGCCTCGAACAGATGCTGTAATGAGAAGGTCTTTCAAAAGAGCCACCAAGTCATTTGCTCCCGGCCCAGGAAGAAAAATATCTCCCAGAAGCCAATATTCAGTCGCTCCCAAATTTTTAGCATCCTCAAGCACTCCAGCTAAGGCTGTCGTGTTGCCATGAATGTCTGATAAAATTGCAATCTTATGGTTCATTTTCTGCTCTTTCTTTATTGGATAGCATTTTGGGTATCCAAATTACTCTTAGTTTTCTTCATTATAGCATAAAACCGCTATAAGATTTTCGATTTCCCATATTCTCACCAATATTCTTTTAAAAATATGTCAAAAATAGTTGACATTTTGTTTTTAAAAGAATATACTATAGTCAAATATATACGACACATTCTAAAAAGGAGGAAGCATGAACCGTGTGAAAGAATTCCGCAAGGAACTGGGAAAGTCCCAACTCGAACTTGCCAAGGATATCGGTGTCTCTAGGCAAACCATCAACATGATTGAAAATGACAAGTACAATCCTACTCTAGAACTCTGTCTCAATCTCGCCCGTAGCCTCCAGACAGACCTCAACAATCTCTTTTGGGAGGATGATTTTTAACAAAAGGAGAAAAAATGAAAAAAGAAACCTTCACTGAAAAACTTATGAAACGGACCTATGGCATTTCAGGACCACTTGATGAACACAAACAACGCGAGGCTGAACGCATTGGAAATAAAATCTTTATGGTTCTCTTTTACCTCATGATTTTTGGAAATCTCATTCCCTTTGTCCTTGCTTATAAATATCCCCAAATGGTCGCTTTCGGATATCCAATCATTATTTTTATGATTTCCATGATTTGTGCAATCTATGTCACCACTCAAACCAAAAAAACTGGTATTACTGCTATTGACCCTGATATGTTGAACCAGAAAGAAAAGAAACAGTTACGCTACCCTGGCCTTAAAGCCGGACTTGTCTATGGAGTTTTGATGTTCTTTGGAATGCCTCTTCTCAATGTCTTGACGGATGATAGCAAAAACTATCTTACCTCTCTTTTTAATATGGGACATTTTAAATCAATACTTTTCGCAGCTTTCTTTTTTGGATTGATGATGCAAATTGTCGTCTGGCTTCGCATTCGAAAAGCCAAGGAAAATCAAGACGACTAATAGGAGGAAACTTATGAAATCACTACAAAATTTAATTCTCAGCCATATTTTGGTCAGCATTTTTGTTACCTTTTTCCTAGTTTATGGCCATATTACGCGTCCTTTTCTGATCATCTTCCTCTTAGCTCTTCCTGTCTTGAACAAAGGACAAAGATTTCAGAAAATCAAATCAAAAAAAATACGCCTCCTAAACGCATCTCTCTGCTTTATCCTCATATCTCCCCCACAACTGATAACGAATTCTATGGATTGGAGATATCTACTATTTCTAACCATCTGTATTATTTTTAGTCTAGTCTACTTCTATACTCTCTATCAACTCTTTAAAGAAGTTAATCAAAAACAAGGTTATTAAGAGGTCCCTACCATGAAAAAAGAAGACTTAACCACTCGCTTAGTTCGAAATTTCTTTCATATCCAAGGACCCTTTGATGAATGCCGTCAAGAGGTCATCTATAAGGCTTGCGCCCGTTCCATGGTCCAAATCTTTTACTCTTCCTTCCTTCTCTTCCTGTTCTATCTATTGTTTGGGCGCTTTATAGAGATAGTTCGAATGGCTATGCCTTATCTCTACTTCTTGATGATTTTTGCCCTCAGTCTCAAGGCAAGATATTCTACTAGAGGACTCCACTTAGAAGATGATGATCAATCCGAGATTCCACAAATCACTTACAGCAAGCGTCAAATTAAGTTAAGAAGTTGGTTAGTTGGAACTAGCATCCCAACTCTCTACTTATTCATACTATTTTCCAAAAAAGTAATCCTTGAAAATCACTCCATTACAGATTTCTTTTTGCAGTTTCTGGAACTCAAAATGATCGCTTTTTTCCTACTAGTAGGACTCGGAGTAGGAACAATCTTTGGTACTATGACTTATTATTTTTTATCCGAACATGAAGAACAGTAGGTATAAGCTGAACTAATTGATACTCAATGAAAATCACAGAGCAAACTAGGAAGCTAGCCGCAAGCTGTACTTGAGTACGGTAAGGCGACGCTGACGTGGTTTGAATTTGATTTTCGAAGAGTATGATTCTGTCTATTATCGACAACAAACCCCTAACACTTCTCCGTGCTAGGGGTGATTTTAGTTTCTAAAATATCGTATATATTCTACCAATACGTAGATGAGGATTGTTAAACAAATGATAGTTTCTACCCAAACGAGGAGGTTAAGGACCGGAAACTGTAGAATGCCTTGGGCCATTTTCAATGAAGTTACCGTGATAATCGTTGGGAAAGTTAGGGCTGAAAAGGATGGTTGGAAGCCTTGTTGTAAAATCCTTGGCAAGCGACTGAGGACAAAGAAAAAGAAAGCCTGTGATGCAAGGATCATAATTACTAAGCTCCAGTTAGGCAGACTAGGACCTCCAACTCGGATAAGGGCAGCCAAAAGAAGAGAAAATGGAGCACAATAGATCCCTTCTTGTCCCAGTAAAGCCAGTGGTAATGGATTTCTTTTCAAATCTTGATAAATCAGAGGATAAAGGATAAAGGTTAAGATAAAACCAAATATCCAAGCTCCATAGGCAATTCCGACAATGCCCACCACTGGGTAGGTCAAGGTCGCTACTGCTATTCCCACATAGAGAACTGTCCAACTTGGTGTAGAACTAGACCTTGGTTTTGTAAAAACATAGGCCATCGTAAAATACAGAATCAAGCAAACATCAAGTAGAAAAGAAAACCACCAGAGAGCTTGAGGCAAAAGGCTCATCATAGTTGGCAGAACTCGTAGTAGATAGGTTGATAAAATCATCCCTGCCATAGGAAAAGGCGCCATTGCCGATAAAATAGGAGCTTTCTTTAGTTCCTGCTTACTTTCTTGCCAGTAATGCAGATGACTCGCTAAGAAATAAACCCATAATATCAATCCTGATAAACTAAAGACGTGAGACAATAACGGAAAAGTATCCAAAATCAGATTGCCTGCTCCAGCTAAGCCCAATAAGCAACCTGAAAAAGCCAAGGGGAGTTTTTTCATGTAGACCTCCAAGAATCATATTCATCTCAGTATAGCATAAAAACACTTAAATAAGCATTCAAAAATAGAGTCTGAAAGATTCAGACTCTATTTTTTCTATTCCTTAAGCATAAGGTTGCAATTCTGGATTGATCGGTGTATTTGCTAGGTTATTGGCATAGTTACAGAGAGTTGCCAAACTGACACCAAGAACGACATCCAAGGCATTTTGTTGGGTATATCCAGCTTCAAGAAATTCACCAAGAGCTTCATCTCCTACACGCCCTTTGGTATTGATGACTGCCAAGGTAAACTTAGCAAGGGTATCTAGCTTAGGATCAGTTTCAATCGGAGTGCGATTGCGAAGGGCTTGGAGAAGGTCATCATTCATCTGGATTTGCTTGATAGAAAAGGCGGTGTGACCTGCGACACAGAAAGCACAACCATTGGTTACAGCTGCAGTGATTTGTACCACTTCGCGCTCTACTGGTGTCAAGCTATTGCGACGATTGATAGCCCCAACCGTGCGATACGTTTCGAGGGCTGTTGGAGCATTTGCTAAAAGTCCGATGAGGTTGGGAATGTAGCCATTATTGTCCTTTTGTACAGTTTCAAGAACTTCTTTAACTTCTGCTGATGCTGATTCTACGGTATGGATAGTAAATGTTGACATAAAAAACCTCTTTTCATTTTCTTGTCATTTAGTCTATCATAGAATCTCCCCCTTGGATAATATATATTTTTAATTGTATTGATAGGATTTCTTTATGAAAAAATCACACAAAATGTGTGATTAACTTATTTAGCAAAATACTTCTTGGTCTCAGCGATAACCACTGGAGATAAGGCCAAGATTGCAATCAAGTTTGGAAGAGCCATGAGGGCATTGACGATATCCGCAATGATCCAGACCATATCTAATTCGATGAAGCCACCCAGTAATACCATTGCTACAAAAATAACACGATAAAGCCAGATAAAGCGAACACCAAAAAGGAATTCAAAACAACGTTCCCCATAGTAATTCCAACCTAAGATGGTGGTAAAGGCAAACAAAACTAGGAAAATCGTCAAAAGAGATGGTCCCAAATCTGAAAAGACGGTTGAAAAAGCAGACTGAGTAAGAGCGACTCCATCTAAATGACCATTCCAAACACCCGTCACCAAGATGGTCAAACCAGTCAAGGTACAGATAATCAAGGTATCAATAAAGGTACCAGTCATGGAAATCAAACCTTGCTCCACCGGTTCATTTGTCTTAGCAGCCGCAGCCGCAATGGGAGCCGAACCTAAGCCAGATTCATTTGAGAAAACCCCACGCGCCACACCATTTTGGATAGCCATCCGAACACTGGCACCTGCAAAACCTCCAAGTGCAGCTACTGGACTAAAAGCTGATGTAAAGATCAAAGCAAGTGTGCTAGGGATTTTCTCCATATTAAAGAAAATGACGGTAAGAGTTCCTAAGATATAGACAATAGCCATAAAGGGAACAACTGTAGTAGAAACTTTGGAAATTGAGCGAAGACCACCAAATACAGCCATTCCTACAAATACTGCAAGGACTAAAGCAGTGATTCCCTTGGGAATACTTACGGTATTGAACACAGATTCTGTAATCGAATTTACTTGCGTAAAAGTCCCAATTCCTAAAAGCGCTACTAATACTCCTGCAATGGCAAAGAAGATTGCAAGTGGGCGCCATTTTTCTCCCATCCCTAGCAGGATATAGTGCATCGGTCCTCCCGCTACTGCACCATGGTCATCCTTGGTCCGGTATTTAATGGCAAGTAGTCCTTCTGCATACTTGGTTGCCATTCCAAAGAAAGCGGCCATCCACATCCAAAAAAGGGCTCCTGGTCCACCAACTTTGATAGCTGTTGCAACCCCAATGATATTACCAGTACCAACGGTAGCGGCTAAAGCCGTACAAAGAGCCGCAAAACTCGATACATCTCCATGCCCCTTATCCTTGATAAAAATAAGCTGGAAGGCCTTTGGGAGACGCAGGATTTGTAAGAGTCCTAAACGAAGAGTCAAATAAATCCCTGTACCAACTAGCAAAATCAAAAGGGGAGGTCCCCAAGCAAAAGCATCAATCGCTTTGAGCAATTCTAACATTCTATTCTCCTATCTTCTCAACCCCAAAAGAAAGAGCACATGTTAAAAACATGTACTCTGGAATGCCTTGATAAATGCTTAAAAGCGGTCTATCCTAGCTCTGTCCTTTTACCTGAGAGTTTGAGCAGTTGCCTGCCTTGCCCCTTCGGTGCCATTACGGTCTCTCCAGAGTTCCGTCCATTTACAGTCACGAAAAATCTAACATTTTTGCGTTTCTATTAAACTTCATTCGGTGTTGTATTTAATTTTTACTTATTTTACAAGAAAAATTGTCTTTTGTCAATGTATTATTTAAAAATCTAATTTGCCTCTGTAGAAAAAGTATTTTTCATTTACATTCCTATGTAAATAAAATATGATTAATTAAATTAATCTGTTTTACTCCAAGTCTACACAATCTAAAAACAGTTCTGAAACCACTAGATCATCTTTACTAAAAAATAAATTTTTTTGCCATTATACTTACTCCAACTCCCCTCAATTCTTGAAAAATCTTCATTTTTTATGGCATTGATATTCATTTTCAGAAATATTTTGGTTTGATGTAAATAATGTTTTAATGAAATTTCCTGTTACAGCTTTCCAAGTCATACTAAATAGATCTATTTTAGTCCCGGGTCTGACTTCATTCTCCGCCTTAGTTTCTTTAATTTTCCCTAATTTATCTTTACTACTACTTAATTTCCAAATAGTGTAAATTGATTGAGAGTCTTCTGCGAACGGATTCTATTTTAGGTATATAGGCCCCCACTTTCTAGTAAGAAGGCTCTAAAATCTGTGCTAAGTATCTGCATTTTTCAGCATTAGTGGAGCAAATAACTTTCGGACTATTGAGTGTAAAAATATATAAAATTTCACTACTATTTTTCGATGATACAATCAATTCATCTCATATCATACTTAGAATTTCACTTATGTTATCAAAAACTTAAAAATAAAATACCATTTCAAAAATACAATATAAAAATCGTAGTTTAAGAAATCTATAACATCAAATTATTTACTGTTTTTTTACATTAATTAGCGTTTTAAAAGCAAATTAAATGTCTGCCGAATCATCTGTCCACCAATTGTATCTCTAAACTTATCCTCACTAGATAACTCATTTAACATCTCTTCTAGACTAACAGCCTTGATATGACCTGGCCAAAAGACATTATCCAACCTACCTGCACCCTTATAAGTTGGCATCAAGACAACACGTGTTTCCAAACGATAAAATTTTAATAAATTTGCAAATTTATGGGAGAAGCTTTCTTCTGCATAAGACATGTTAGGAGACATTCTTTTAGGTCTGCCTATTTGAGCTCCTGTAGCACTATCTATAGTGTACAATAAGCCATTCTCTTCTCTATAAATCACATTTCCTGATGAATAAAACTTTAAATCCACTAACCAAATTGTAGACCCAGATACAATAACGCAATCAATATCCGCATCTACTCTTTCATCTTCTAAATTGAGATTATGAACAGACCAAAAGGTAACTAATTTTTCTAAAAGTCCTTGTTTCTGTAATGCTTTCGCAAAATTAATTTCTCCCTCTTGGCCAAGATTAATAGCAGATTCATCGAATCCTGATTTATTCAATCCTTTTCCAGGTTCTCCAAACATCAATTCATGTTGATAAAGTTTATAATTCTTAAGCTTTTGTGGTTCAAATCCTGTCATTTTACCATTATGAGTTGCTCTGGAAATAGTGGGGAAATCACTATATTTAGATATTGAAGGAGTAGGAGCTTTTGGATAAACCTTACTACCATGTCTTCTGCCACAAAAAAACCCTAATATAAAATAAAGTTTATTTCTGAGATGATTAAAAAATCTAAACAATTTCTCCACCTCCTAAAAAAAATTTCATTTAGCAATAATAACTTTACTTGGTCTGAGGACTCTGTTATTTAACATATATCCTTTTTGTAATACTTCAACAATGTTATTCTCACTCTGTTCATTAGTAACTGCCACTGTATTAACAACTTCATGCATACTTGGGTCAATCATACCACTATTATCAACAACCTGTAACCCATTCAACGAAAGAACTTGTAAAAGTTCTTCAGCAATTGAGGTAAGAAAATCTGATTGTTCTTCAGATGATTCAATACGGTCAACAACTTGAAGTATTTGTTTCATGAAGGGAGCAAATTTCTCTCCCTTATCTAAATCTTGTCTATAGATTAAATACTGCTTCAATTCTTCAATCAGACTATTTTTAGCTTTATCTTCTAATAAGCGGCGTGTAATTAAAGATTCAATATCTTCAACTTTATCTACGATATATGAAACTTTTTCATGCAATACTTCTTCACTCATAAAAACTTTATCCTTTCTTTCTTCGATTTATTTGCCATCCCTTAGGATAATTGTAATACAAGACAATATTTGATAACAATGCCAAACTTAAAGCATTGCTAATCCAAAAACTGTGCACAAACTTATCAAAGAAACCACTCAAAAACCAATTAGCTGCAAAAACTAAGATAAACATAAAACATCCCATACCTTGCGAGTGACGTGTTGTAGCATAAATGGTAGAATTTTTATTATCAATAAAATCATTATAATAATTGGTATTTTTAATTTTATCTTCAATCCCTAATCTTTGTGCCTTTGCCAAGTAAGCTTCTGCAATTCGAACACGCGCCTTATTGTCTAAAACTGCGTTATTCTCATATTTTGTTCGATCGATATATTTTCTAAAGAAAGCCTCAACCTCTGTATCAGGTGCTTTTTTCATACGCTCTATCGTAATACCTGACAATAAACTAAAATACACCAGTTGGAAATCTTTATTGTTGCCATATCGTTCATTTAAGGTATCTAAATAATTTTCACACTCATCTTCAGATTTCAAAAGTAGAATACCTGCATAGTGTAATTTGTTATCTAACGAATCAGTGATATCTACCAATTTTTTCGCAAACTTATAGGCTTCTTCATTATCTCCAATTTCTTTATAACAGCTTGATAAAAGGTAATAAATATATTCTTCATTATTTTTATTTTCTTCTAAAAAATGATCATACAAATATCGAAGATCTTTCGCTGCCTGTTTATACTGTTCAAATAAAAATAGAGACCTCCCCTTTTTCAAAAGATAAAAAGAATTATTAGACAGTTCAAATGCTTCTTGATAATACTGAATTGCAAACTTTTGCTGAT
Organism: uncultured Streptococcus sp.; assembly: GCA_963528105.1. Taxonomy (GTDB): domain Bacteria; phylum Bacillota; class Bacilli; order Lactobacillales; family Streptococcaceae; genus Streptococcus. Next base: position 43,198 of record CAURUY010000007.1, read on the forward strand.
CTTTTTCACAATAAACATCGCCTAGTAAAGATAAGATATCTGCATTATTAGGTCTCAATCTATTTGCTTCACTAATAGCTAGCTCTGCATCTGATAAGTTACTATCTTCAAGGCTAATCATAGCTTTAAAATACCAAACATCTGCATCATTTCGATTTATTTTTAAGGCTTCTTCAATGTAAGAATAAGCTAATGATTTCTTTCCTGAGTAGAAAGCTTGCCTAGCTGAGTCAAGATAACTTGTATTTGAATGATTAGTTGGAGTCGAATCAGGGGTTCCTTCAGAACTGTGTTTAGAAATTTCTAGTTCCTTATCATATTTTTTCCTAGTTTCTTCATTCTCAAACACTTTCTCTGCCTGTGCAATAATTTCCATCTTTCTTTCAGCCATTGATCTTTGATCAATATTAGGTGAACCCGTCAACTGGCGATAACGTTTACGATTTGACTTTATACTCTTCTTCACATCATCTAATGAACTTGTTTCTGAAATTCCTAACTCTTCATAATAATTTGTTACTAACATTGTGCATCTCCTCTAATCAATTGTTAAATCCTTTATTTTTCGACTGGCTAATTCTACAGCATTTTTATCTAGATTTGCTTGTCTCTCTACCTCAAAAGTCCCTAATAGGTGATTATCTGAATCATGTACCTCTACAAATACAGTTTGATCGACATCATAATGATAAGTTACTTTCAAAGCTGTTCCTGCTGGCCAGTCCCCTGGTAATTTAATTGTGCTCTCTCCTATAACAGTAACAAATTGTGGATCTTCATCATCCCCTTGAGTAACCTCTACTAGCACATTCTGTTGATTATCTACAACTGTTGAAAAATACTCAGAGTACTTGTTTGGAACCTTAGAATTTTTAGGAATAATAATCGTATTTCTTTTCACGCCATCTGAGAGAGCCAAAGTTCCCAAGGCTTGAGAAGTCACATCCGAAACAACTAACTTTTCTGCTAGCCCACGAACTGTATCACTAATATCTGAACCTTCGGATTTATTAGCAATTTCCAACGTCGCCTGAATAGCTGCGCCCTGTGCTACAGCTTCATCTGGATTGATAGAATATACAATCTTCTTCCCAATTTTCTCTTCTAATTTTCTTTGTACCATTGGCATACGGGTTGAACCACCTATTAATAGCACTTGATCAATTTCATCCCATGATATTCCAGACTCTTCAACAACATCATCCAACAACTCTTCTGTACGATTCATTAGACTTTTAGTTGCATCTTCAAATTCTCCACGTGTTACCGGAATTTTATAACTTTTGCCTTTATAGTCAAGAAAAACATTTGTTTTTTCTACAGTTGTTAGCCCTCTCTTTGTATTCTCTGATTTTTCACGGAGCAAAGCAGTAAAATGTTCATCAGTGTAAATATCTTCTGCTCCCTGTTCTTCCATCTTTTCAGCAATAATCATTGAAAGGGCATTATCAAAATCAAATCCTCCTAAATTACGATCTCCATCAGTTGCAATAACATCAAACTCACCATCCTTTATTTTCATTAATGTGACATCAAACGTTCCTCCACCCAGATCGTATACCAATACTGTCTCATTTTTTTCGGCTGATATACCGTATGCAAGAGCCGCAGCTGTAGGTTCATTTAGAACTCGTAAAACATTGAGTCCAGCAATTTCTCCTGCATGTTTTGTTGCTGTTCTACGTGCATCATCAAAATAAGCTGGAACAGTTATCACAACATCTTCTACTTTTTCACCTAGCGCATTCTCCGCCCCTTCTTTTAGTCTCTTTAAAATAATAGCTGATATTTCTTCTGCTGTATAAACTGTATCACTAGGAGAATCAAATTTCCAATTTGGATTTCCCATCTGTCTTTTTACATACTGTACAACTGCTTCAGGGCTACTTGCTGCCATGTTTTTGGCTTGAATACCAACAAGTGGCTCATCTTTTCCATCAAAATCTTGGAAGAATACGACTGATGGAGTTAAATTTTCACCATCCTGATTCAATAAAATTTGTGGCTGCCCAGTTTCTGATAATACAGATACTGCTGAATAAGTAGTACCTAAATCGATTCCAATTGCTTTACTCATATTTTACTCCTAAACATTATTTGATTTAAAACTTATGGTAGTACTTATGTTAAAAACTCACAATATTTTAACTTTGCATCTACCTTGTTCTAATTTTTCCAAAAGATCATATGACTACTAACTGTTAAATGACTAAGTTGAACTTCTAATTTATGTCCCAGTGACAAGTCCGATTCTATTTCAATTATTTTCGCCTTATAACATTCTAAAACCTAAAACCAATCTTGGATTGTTTTCATCGAAATAATATCTCCATTCATCTATATAAACCTTAAGTTCTTTGTATTTTATTTAATCATAATCAGCCCCCTTAAATTTGATTGTATTTTGCTCAGTATAGCATACTCTTCGCTCAATTTACGAAAAGCGTAACTATATTTACTTTTATAGAACAATTACCCCCCCCCCCCCCCGAAAAAACGTAAATATAATTACCTTTTTCTGAAAGGCAATCCAAAAACTGGTAGAATTATGAAAGAACATGAAAAATCCAAGGAGATTTAAAATGCAAGATGAAAGTATATATGGATTAGTTTATAAATACATTCGTGAAGAAAGAGGTTTTACACAGAAAAAAGCTGCTGGTATAACGGTAACGCCTCATTTTTTACGTCAGTTTGAGCAAGGGAAATCTCGGATAACCATTCAAAAATTTGATGAAATTCTCTCAAATATTGGAATTGACAAGGAGACTTTTGATATTCTAAAAATGAAGATGTTCCCATCTGAATTTCACAAATTGCAGGCTCAAGTAGCTGATCTATCCTATAAGCGTGAATACAAAAAGATTCTTAATTTGATTAATCAACCCTTGGAGAATCCTGGTGTCTCTGAACACTATGTTATTGCGAACCGAGTAGTCAATAAATTTGCTATCGCGACTATTATTGGTAATTCTTTTCTGACTTCAAAAGACTATCAAGAATTGGAATATATCAAAAACTATCTCAGTGAATTAGACAACTGGAATAAAATCGAGTTGAAAATATTTTCATCCATCATCCCCCACTTTTCAATCGAATTTTTAGATTACAAGCTCTATCATTTATTAGACACTCTAAAAAAACAAACTGAATACCATTCAACCCGTACCGCTGATTACTATATTGACTGCCTGAGAAATGCTATCAAACATTATTCTATTAATGGTTACTATGATAAGGCCGAAAATTTAGCTCTCAAGACTTTAGAAGTAATTAATACATTTCCTTTATTGAGTGCAAAAATGACAGATATGATTAGTCTATCAATGGAACGTGCTAATAATTTTCTTAGACAAGATAACATTAAAGGTTTAGAAATTGCAAAACATATCTTTGCCGTTCTTGATAACTTTGAAAAAACGTATCCTAACCAACTCTTAACACGAATGAGGGAGGATTTCTTTGTCACTGTCACACAACTCAATCATACTGGACAACCTTTAGACGTTTAGTCTAGAAAAAGAAAAAGCTTGAAGAATCATGTGTAATTCTCAAGCTTTTTCTTATCCCTTAAAGGTTACGATGGTGGCACCACTACCACCTGCATTTTGAGGAGCGTAGCCAAAGGTCTTGACATGTTTATTCCTTTGCAAATATTTGGTGACTCCCTCTCGGATAACTCCAGTACCAATCCCATGAATGATATCCACCTGGGCTAAGTTGTTCAACAAAGCTTGGTCGATAAAGGCATCCAATTCACTCATAGCTTCCTCATAACGTTTGCCACGGAGGTCTAGTCTAGCTCGTGGTCCTTTTCCTACTGCACGTTTGACGACGTTGACTTGTTTCTTCTTGACTGACGCTTCTTGCTGGGCTTGAACCAAGTCAAATTCCTTCTCCTCAAGCGTCATCTTAATCAAGCCAACCTGTGCTTCCCAACGACCATCCTTGAGTTGATTGGTAAGAGTCCCTCGTTGACCATAGTTTAAAACGATGATATCATCTCCAATTTTTGGGGCACGTTTTTTCTTAGCCTTTTGAAGGACCTTGTTTTTAGAAAGGTCAACTTTTTCAGGAGCTAATTTCTTAAGCTTAGCCTTGGCCTCAATAATCTCATGCGGTTTCAGTTGAGATTTACTATGCAAATTCTTAAGGATATCATCACTCTCAGAAAGCGCCAATTCAACAATCTCAGCAGCTTGCTCACGCGCCTTATTGAGTTCGGTTTCTTTCTCACGGTTGAGCTCGTTGTAGAGTTTTTTAAGCGCACGATTCATCTTGAGGTTTTCTTGCTCGACTTCTCGAATATTGTCCAGACGTTTGCGACTTTCAAGCGTTTGTTCTTCCAATTGCTCAATAATGCGATTGACATCATTGTCTTGATTAATCTGTTTGTTAGCATCACCTACGATGACATCTGACAAGCCGAGCCGTTTAGCAATCTCAAAGGCATTACTTCGACCAGGTACGCCTTGCATAAAGCGATACGTTGGACGCAGGCTAGCCGTATCAAACTCCATACTAGCATTTTGAACATAGGCCGTTTCAATACCATAGGCCTTGAGTTCAGGATAGTGAGTGGTTGCCATAGTCTTGACCTGACGTAAGCGTAGGTCTTCTAAGATAGACATGGCAAGTGCTGCCCCTTCTTGCGGATCTGTACCTGCCCCAAGTTCATCTAGCAGTAAGAGCGAATGTTGGTTGACTTTACCCAAAATATCAACGATATTGGTCATGTGACTAGAGAAGGTTGAAAGACTCTGCTCAATGGATTGCTCATCCCCTATATCTGCAAAAATTTCCTCAAAAATCCCTACACGACTGCCTTTATCAGCTAAGATAGGCAAACCAGACTGAGCCATGATCTGTGTCAAGCCTAAGGTTTTGAGCATGATAGTCTTACCACCAGTATTGGGACCAGTGATGACGATGGCTGTCAAATCTTTCCCAAAATGCACATCATTTGCGACAGCATTTTGTACCAAAGGATGGCGAACATGGAGGAGTTGTATTTCCTGATCCTCAGAAACTTGAGGTACCACTGCTTCCGTCTCTTGGATAAAGCGGACCTTGGCACGAATCAGGTCCAAATGTCCAATAATCCAGGCATCATTAGCGATTTCAGCTGCGTGTGGTCTTACTCGTTCAGAGAGCTCTTGAAGGATACGCATCATCTCATAGCGTTCATCTGCACGAAGACTGGCGATTTCTTCGCTCAACTTGACTACTTCACGCGGTTCGATATAGACAGTGTTCCCACTGGCAGAAATATCGTGAACGACCCCAGCAATCTTGTTTCGATAGGTATTTTTGACTGGAAGAACTTGGCGACCATTTCGACTAGCGATAATGCCCTCTGTCAACATCTGAGCCTTTTGCTTGAGAAGGTCTTGTAAGACCTCACGGACTTGGCTCTCACTGTCATGGATTTTACGTCGGATTCGTGCCAAATCTTCACTGGCAAAATTTTCAATAAATCCAGCTTCGTTGATGGCTTGAAGGTTGCCCTGTAGATGTGGGAAGTCATGAAGTTTCTCAAACCAGTTAGCCAGATGATCCAAGCGGACATTTTCAAGATTGTCATAGAAGTTTTTCAGTTCACGACTGGCAAATATGACTTGCTTGAGTAGAAGAAATTCTTCGATGTTAAGATCAGCACCCATTTCCAAACGTTTGCAGGTTGCAGCAATGTCTTTTGTTGCTGAAATGCTGAAATGAGGATGCTCCACAAACAGCTCCTGCATCTCCTTCATCTCTGCAAAAGCCTGTTTAATTTTATCAGCTTTATCAGTTGGGACTAGTTCTTTTAACTGCTCTAATCCTTGTTCCGTCAAAAGATAAGGTTCAAATAAAGACTTGACCTTGTTAAATTCTAACGTTTCTAGTATTTTTATATTCATCTTATTTCCTTAGTAAAAAAGTTATGGCTTTTCTTATTTTCAACTCTTTAAATCAATCTCTTACTTTTCGAAATTGTAAACAAAAGGCTAGGAATAGTTCCCGCCCTTTTTATCCGATTAATTTGGTTACCCAAAGCTGTTTAATCACATTTGTAGTGATTGGGATGCTTTGGATGATGTGTCTAGCTACAAAGCTATTTTCAAGTGAATTTTGAACAATTTGTAGTGGTACAGTCGCAAGAATCGTTAACATCATCTGGAGGACAAATAAAGTCACTCCAACTGATACCACACCTGCCCCGATACGGTAGTATTTCCCGTCAACTATCTCAGTTGGCGCTAAGTTAATAAAAAGTCCAAGTAAGCGACCGATACAATAAAAAGCTGTAAAAGCTACGAGAAATCCGATACCTGCATAAAAGACCTTATCCAATTGGAAGAGTTGACTGGACGAGAAAAAGAACGTTCCCTGTCCTTCCTGAGGATTTGCATAAGGGATTAATAAATTGAATTTCTGCCCTAAAGATAGGTAAAATTTGCTTGCAAAATAAGCGGAAATAATCGTTGCTACAAGATAATATGCTTGCAAAATAATTCCTCTGCGGTAGCCAATATAAAAACTCCAAGCAAGGATTAACAAGAGTAGAATGGAAATCATAAGGAGTCCTCAATTTTACTCTGTTCTTGTTTAGCCGCAACCACTTTATAACGGAGTGATTCTAATTCTTGCTCCTTATCATCAAACTCAATCTCACGGCTGAGCTGGGTCGATAAGCAGTTAACAGCTAAGAGAATCGCTACTGTCTCATCATCTGCTCCAGGCATTTGTTCTTTGATTGCTTCATATTTTTCCGTTGCAACTTTAGCAATCTCCTCCATGAAAAGATTGTCATGTTCAGTTGTCAGGGTCAATGTTTTTTTCCCGAATGTAAACTTGAATCGATTTAAATTTGCCATAAAATTCACCTCACGATATTATACCAAATTTCACTAAATTTGTCAGTTTTTTCCAATTTTACTGCTTTTATGGTACAATAGAGACTATGGCAAGTATCACATTAATACCAAGTGAAAAGGAAATTCAAACTTTTGTTAAAGAGTATGAACAAGCCCTCACGCCAAGTAAAAATTCTTATATTCGCTACTTTTTTAAGCTTCCTCAAGCCAGCGTTTCCATCTATACATCTGGAAAAGTTCTCTTGCAAGGTGAAGCAGCTGAAAACTATGCCAGCTTTTTTGGTTATCAAGTAACGCAAGTAGCAAGTGGGCAAAGCATACCCCTGATTGGGACAGATGAAGTCGGAAATGGTTCCTACTTTGGTGGTCTAGCTGTGGTGGCATCCTTTGTAACTCCTGATCAGCATCACTTTTTGCAAAAACTCGGAGTTGGAGATTCCAAAACACTGACTGACCAAAGGATCCGTCAGATTGCTCCCCTCCTTAAGGAAAAGATCCAGCATCAAGCACTACTGCTTTCTCCAAGTAAGTATAACGAAGTCATTGGGGAACGTTATAATGCTGTTTCTGTCAAGGTCGCTCTCCATAATCAGGCCATTTTCCTACTCCTTCAAAAAGGAGTTGAACCAGAAAAGATTGTCATTGACGCCTTTACGAGTTCTAAAAACTACGATAGGTACTTAAAAAATGAAGCCAATCATTTCTCATATCCAGTTACACTTGAGGAAAAGGCTGAAAGTAAATACTTGGCCGTAGCTGTTAGTTCCATCATTGCGCGTGATCTTTTTCTTGAAAATCTTGAAAACCTAGGACGAGAGTTAGGGTACCAACTTCCAAGTGGTGCTGGTGCAACTTCTGATAAAGTTGCCAGTCAGATTTTACAAGCATATGGAATGAAGGGGCTCAACTTCTGCGCCAAACTTCATTTTAAAAACACTGAAAAGGCAAAAATGTTGCTAGAAAGGTAAATTATGAAATACATTAAAAGATTTTTTAAAGAATGGGGATTTATCATTCTTATTCTTGTACTTGTAGGACTTAGTCGTTTATTTATTTGGAGTAATGTCCGTGTAGAAGGGCATTCTATGGACCCCACCCTAGGCGATGGAGAAGTCCTCTTTGTTGTCAAACATCTTCCAATCAATCGTTTTGATATCGTGGTTGCCCACGAGGACGATGGGAACAAGGATATCGTTAAGCGAGTCATCGGTATGCCAGGAGATACCATCCGTTATGACAATGATAAACTTTATGTTAACGGTCAGGAAACGAATGAGCCTTATCTAGCAGAATATCTCAAACGTTTCAAGGAAGATAAACTCCAAAGCACCTATACTGGCGAAAATTGGGATGGGAAAAAAGGAGAGTACTTCAGAAATCTTGCTGAAAAAGCTCAAGCCTTCACATTAGATGTAAACCATAATACCAGTTTTACCTTCACTATACCAGAGGGTGAATATCTCCTACTTGGTGATGACCGTCTGGTATCTAGTGATAGCCGACATGTTGGTACTTTTAAATCAAAAGATATCATTGGAGAGGCTAAATTCCGTTTCTGGCCATTCAAACGTATCGGAACAGTTTAAAAACTCTAAGAGGCCGAGAAGAAAAATCTCAGCCTCTTCTCATTCTATTCTGAATAATATAATCTCATTCAAGAATGTAAAGGAGTTATATGGAAGTCTATTTTACTGGTACGATTGAACGTATAATTTTTGAAAACCCTAGTAATTTTTACCGTATCCTCCTCTTAGATATTGAGGACACCGACGCTGAGAACTTTGATGATTTCGAAATCATTGTTACAGGGACCATGGCTGATGTCATCGAGGGAGAGGAATACACTTTTTGGGGACAAATCGTCCAACACTCCAAGTATGGAGAACAATTACAAATAAGCCGTTATGAACGTGCAAAACCGACTAGCAAGGGCTTAGTCAAATACTTCTCTAGTAGCCATTTTAAAGGAATCGGACTCAAAACTGCCCAGAAGATTGTAGAGCTCTACGGAGATAATACCATTGATGAAATCCTGGAGCATCCTGAGAAACTCGAAACCATCTCTGGACTATCTTCTAAAAGTCGTGAGACCTTCGTTTCTACACTTCGTCTTAACTACGGAACTGAGATGGTTTTGGCCAAACTTGCAAACTACGGGATTCCTAATAAATTAGCTATTCAAATCCAGGATACCTATAAAGAGGAAACCATCGATATCGTTGAAAATTATCCTTATCAGTTGGTAGAAGATATCAAGGGTTTGGGCTTTACCATCGCTGACCAATTAGCACAGGAATTGGGGATTGAGAGTCAGGCACCTGAACGCTTTCGAGCAGGTCTTGTTCATAGCCTTTTAAATGCTTGTATGGAAAGCGGGGATACTTATGTTGAAGCAAGAGATCTATTAGAAAAGACTCTAACCCTACTTGAATCCTCACGACCTGTGGAATTAGAACCCAGTCAACTTGCACAAGAATTATCCAATCTCATTGAAGAAGAAAAAGTTCAGCAGGTTGATACGAAAATCTTTGACAACAGTCTCTTTTTCGCTGAAGAAGGAATTCACAATCACCTCATTCGTATTCTTGAAAAAGAAGACCCCAATAAACAGGAAATAGAAATCATCCAGGAGCATATCGCAACTGTTGAGAAGGAATTAGGCATCCAATACGATACTATTCAAAAGCAGGTTATTTGCGACGCTATCCAAAACAAGGTCTTTATCCTGACAGGTGGACCTGGTACTGGAAAAACCACTGTTATCAATGGGATTATTGGTGTTTATGCCCTATTAGAGGGGCTCGACCTTAGAAAGAAAAGCAGTCTACCGGTTCTCCTTGCTGCTCCAACCGGTCGTGCAGCTCGTCGTATGAATGAGTTGACAGGCTTGCCGAGTGCAACCATTCACCGCCACTTGGGCATGACCGGAGATGACGATACCAGTCACCTAGAGGATTATCTGGATGCTGACTTTATCATCGTAGATGAGTTCTCTATGGTGGATACTTGGCTAGCCAACCAACTTTTCTCCAATATCTCCTCTAACAGTAAAATTCTCATTGTCGGAGATAGTGACCAGCTACCTTCTGTCAGCCCTGGTCAAGTCCTGGCTGACTTACTCCAGATTTCAAGTATTCCACAAACACGCTTGGAAAGAATCTACCGTCAGAGCGAAGAATCAACCATTGTCACCCTCGCTAGTCAGATTCGTCAGGGAATCTTACCTACAGATTTCACGCAGAAAAAAGCAGACCGTTCCTACTTTGAAATCTCTAGTAACCATATCCCTGCTACCATTGAGAAAATCCTGAGTGCTGCCCTCAGAAGTGGTATTCCCGTTCGTGATATCCAAGTTCTAGCTCCTATGTACCGTGGAATTGCAGGGATTGATGCCATCAATCAACTCATGCAAGAACTTCTCAACCCACTGAAAAAGGGACAGATTAGTTTTGAAGCACCTCAGTGTCATTATCGCACAGGAGATAAGGTCATTCATCTAGTCAACGATGCTGAAATCAATGTCTTTAATGGAGATTTAGGCTATATCACAGACCTGATTCCTGGAAAATACACTGAGTCCAAACAAGATGAAATCATGATCGATTTTGACGGGAACGAGGTTTCCTATCCTCGAAATGAATGGTATAAGATTCGTCTTGCCTATGCTATGAGTATCCATAAATCTCAGGGAAGTGAGTTCCCAGTTGTGATTCTTCCGATTACCAGTGCTAGCAAACGCATGCTGGAACGCAATCTCATCTATACTGCTATTACCCGTGCCAAAAGTAAACTGATCCTACTTGGTGAGCTGCAGGCCTTTGACTATGCAACAAAACACATCGGAACAGCTCGCAAGACCTATTTGATTGAACGTTTCAGTGACCTAATGGAAGCAACTAAAAAAACTAGCCAGCAAACTACTGAAACTACCATATCAGCTGATTCTAAAGCGCCCTATATCTTGACCGAAGAAAACTGGTCTAGTATTCCAGCCATGATTGGGATTACAGAGGCAGACCTTCAAGGGATTTTTGAAAAATAGAGCACAAGAAAGCCCACCGGAACCGGTGGGCTTTTGATCTTTTCAGATTATTTTACTGTTGCAGTACTTGTGATTAATTCAACAGCCTTCTTAACTGTGATGTCGTGTTTCAACATTTCAGTAGAAAGCAAGTTTTGAACTTGAGCAACTTCCATGTTGTAGTCAGTTGCCAATTGTTCGATTTCTTTTTGGATTTCTTCTTCTGAAGCATCAAATCCTTCCGCCTTAGCAACTGCTTCAACAACAAGATTTGTCTTCGTACGTGACTCAGCTTCTGCTTCGTATTGTTTGTGAAGATCTTCTTGAGTAGTTCCAGTGATTTGGAAGTACATGTCAGGATTGATACCTTGACGTTGCAAGTTTCCAAGGAATTCATTTACTGAACGGTGAACTTCTTCGTGAATCATTTCTTCTGGAAGTTCTACGATTTCAGCATTTTCAACAGCTTTATCGATAGCTGCACTTTCAACTGCATCTTTGTAAGCTTCTTCTTTTGTTTCTGCTAACTCTTTACGGTATTTTTCTTTCAATTCAGCAAGTGTTTCCACTTCTTCGTCAATATCTTTTGCAAGTTCGTCGTCAAGAGCTGGAACTTCTTTTGCTTTTACTTCATGGATAGTTGTGACGAATTTAGCTTCTTTACCAGCAAGGTCTTCTGCTTGATAATCTTCTGGGAATGTTACAACAACATCAACTGTTTCACCAGCTGAGTGTCCAACCAATTGGTCTTCGAAGCCAGGGATAAATTGACCTGAACCAAGTTCAAGAGAGAAGTTGTCACCTTTTCCACCATCAAATTCAACACCATCGATAGAACCAACAAAGTCGATCACAACAGTGTCACCTTTTTCAGCAGCAGCTTCTTTAAGAACCAACTCAGCCAAGTTGTTACGTTCACGTTCGATACGTTCTTCAACGTCAGCGTCTGTTACTTCTTTTTCTACATCAACTGATACTTCAAGGTTTTTGTAGTCACCCAATTTTACTTCAGGTTTTGTAACGACTTCAGCAGTGATAACCCAGTCTTGACCTTTTTCCATTGAAGTTACGTCAATTTTTGGTTGAGCAACCACTTCAAGACCAGCTTCTTTTACAGCTGCTTCATAAGCATTTGGCAAAAGAGCGTTCATAACGTCTTGGTAAAGTGACTCTTCACCAAATTTTTTGTCGAAGATAGGGCGTGGAAGGTGACCTTTACGGAAACCTGGAACATTAAGAGATTTCTTCACTGAGTTGAAGACACGGTCCAATTCTGGTTTGATTTGGTCTTGAGAGATAGTGAAAGTCAAGACACCACGGTTTGTTTCTTTGTTTTCAAATGATACAGACATTCTGCCATTTCTCCTTAAAATTTTAAATACAGTCTATTATACCATATAGTAGCGATTTTTTTCAAGTAATGGATGCGCTTTTCAGTGATGCTCGAATTACCACCTAGTTTCGCTAAAATTCATCAGCCTCAACCAAGTGATGTTGAAAGGCATAGACAGCTGCCTGGGTACGATCACTAACCTGAAGCTTGGCAAGAATGTTCGAAACATGAGTTTTAACTGTCTTGAGGGAGATGAACAATTCATCAGCAATACGCTGATTTTCATAACCCTTAGCGATTAGTTGGAGAACATCTCGTTCACGTGCAGTCAAATCTTCATGTAGTTCAACGTGATTGCGGTTGTATTCTACCTTCTTACTCACCTCTTGTTCAATGGCAAATTCACCCGCTGCTACCTTACGAACAGCGTGTAACAATTCATCGGCACTTGATGTCTTGAGCATATAGCCCCTAGCTCCAGCATTCAAAACCGGCATGATTTTTTCATTGTCTAGGTAAGAAGTCACGATCAAAATTTTAGCCTCTGGCCATTCTTTGAGAATAGCTAGTGTAGCATCAATCCCATTGACTTCAGGCATGACAATATCCATGACAATCACATCAGGACGTAGCTCCAAGGCCATGGAAATTCCCTCCGCACCATTGGTTGCTTCTCCGACAACTTCTACATCATCTTGTAATTCAAAATAACTTTTTAAACCCAGACGCACCATTTGGTGGTCATCTACCAATAATAGTTTCATCTTACTTCCTCTTATCTATCCAAATCAAGCAAGGGAATGCGAATATCAACAGCTACACCTTGCTTGGGTGCCGTTAATAATTGTATGGTCCCTGCCATATCTTCCACTCGATCTTTGATATTTCGCAGACCATAGCTCAGTTCGTCACCACTATCTAGCTGAAAACCACGACCATTGTCTGCAACCTTCAACTGTAATTCCGTTTCCGTTTGATAAAGGTAAACATCCAGACAAGAGGCTTGCGCATGACGAAGGGTATTACTAATCAATTCTTGTACAATCCGGAAAATATGTTCTTCAATCTTTTTAGGTACAGCTGTTACCTGATATTTAAAGCTTACCTTCAGTTCACTTTTTTCTTCTAGCTCTTTAAGGAGTAGCTGAATCCCCTCAACCAGACTCTTTTGTTCCAGTTCTATCGGTCGCAAATGTAAGAGTAGAATACGCAAATCTCTCTGGGCTGTCTCCAAAATAGCTGTCACACTCTGGAGTTGTGTCTGCATCTTCTCTTTGTCTAATCTGGAAGCTTGTTGACTGAGTCCTGATAAAATCATATGGGCAGCAAAAATTTCTTGGCTAACCGTATCATGCAAGTCACGCGCGATTCGCTTGCGCTCCTTTTCAACAATTTCTTCTTCTTTGACCAGGGCTTGGTTGTCTGCTTTTTGAATAGCTTCTGTCAACAAACCAAGCTTACCTGATAAATTTCTAAAACTTGCGTCTAAGTCAGCATCTCCCAGACTTTGAATCTCTTTGCCAGCTAGGAGACACTTGAGATTCGCTTGGATTCTTCTTTTTGAAATCTCGTCAACCATTGTCCAAAACAGGACTAATAAACAAGCTAGGGCAAGACTAAACATCAAAGCTAGAAATAGGACTTTTTCTGTCTTTTCTAAATCCTGAAAAAGAGAGCTCCAGTCAAAATCCAAGACTTTAAAAATACTTCGAAATAGAAAAGCAACAAAGAGAAATGAGGTGAGTCCGATTAAAATATAAGGTTGTTTTTTCATCCGCGCACCACCTCAACATCTCCCACCGTAGTTGTCAAAAGAATCTTAACACTCTTTGGACTCTTGAGATAATCTCTGGTTTCTTGATGAAAATGTTCATTACGTAAAGCACGCTTAGGCTGGTCAAAAAATGTTAAATCCCCATACAGAGAATTGATGCTTAGACTGACTTCAACATCCACTGGTACGATAATTCTAGTCGTACCAACCAGTTTTCTCAAGATGATGACATTATCATGATTGCTCAAAATCACGTGCTCTAGATGAATGGTATCCTTTCCCATAAGGCGAAAGAGATTGATATCATCAAAGCGGCAAGTCTGGTAACTTGAAAAATGGTGGAGATTCCCAAACCAGCGATTTTTCTCTCTCTTCACCGTCACAACTTCTTCAAAAATCAGATTGGTGTCTTCTCTTTCCTGGTTCATCATAGGGTAAAGCAAGAACAGGCTGTAAATCAGAGCCACAAAAACAGCTAGAATGACAAAGGGATTGAGCATGATGATGAAGAAAAATAAAATGCTCACTGCTACTAAAATAAAATTGTTCCCCTGTCTACCAGTATAGTATCGAATCAAGAGTAAAAACAAGAGCAAAATAAGCAGAAAACGGGAAAAATGCTCTGATACCATCATAATCAGAGCTCCTGTCAATAAACAAGCTTCAATAAATAGAAAAATTTGAAATTTTCGCATGTATCCGTCCTCTCTATGTTATTGTATCACAAATCCCAAAAGTCACATCCGTCTGAGGAATGATAAAGAGACCGGGACTAAAATCCCGACCTCTTTCTTTACATTTGGTCTTTTGCTTCTTTCAATTTTCCATAAAGGAGATAGTCGACCTCTTGCAAATCCTCAATTCTTGCACAATTAAGGGCACACATAATCAAACGTAGGTCTTCCTTCCAGCTTTCAACAATAGCAATAACGACATCTACTGAGTAGTCTTCAACCAACTCTAACATAGTACGTGAGAGTCCAACTGCTTTTGCTCCAAAGACCAAGCATTTGATGATGTCTAGTGGATTGCGAACACCTCCGCTTACCAGAAGCTCCATCTTATCTTTCCAGTCTTGGGCATTGATAAGAGCCTGCATGGTTGATTGTCCCCAATCATTGAGGTAGTCACGTTGACCGCTCCGACGATTTTCAATATAGGCAAAGCTCGTTCCCCCACGACCAGACAAATCAACCGTACGTATCCCCATCTCGTACGCCTTAGCAATAGTCTTCACATCCATGCCAAAGCCGACCTCTTTTAAAACAAGGGGAACAGAGATTTGATCAACATAATTTTTCAGATTGCTTTGCCACAATCTAAATTGACGTTCACCTTCGGGCATGAGCAATTCCTGCATGACATTAACATGAACTTGTAAGATAAGGGGATTCATCTCTTTCACTGTTTGTAATCCTAGTTCTACAGGTTTGTCCAAGCCAATATTGGTTCCAAGAAGTAGGTCAGGATGATTTGACTTCACGGCAAAAGAATCATCTGATGGTTCCTTAAGAGCAGCGCTGTAAGAACCTGTAACAAACAAAATCCCACAAGCCTCTGCCACCTGAGCCAATTTTTGATTGATTTCTCTGCCCTTGTCACTACCGCCTGTCATGGCATTAATATAAAAAGGAAAGTCCCATTTTCGCCCTGCAAATTCTGTTGAAAGATCAATCTCCTCTATGTTATATAGGGGTAGCGAAGAATGGATCAACTCCACTTCATCAAAACTATTATAAGTACTGTTTTGTTCAAGGGCATAGCGGATATGTTCATCCTTCCGATTTGTCGTCATGTCCTATCCTTTCTTGATACAAGAGCTCAATTCCTAAATCAGCCCAACGTTCTTTCAGTAATGTGGTCGAATCTTGGTCAAAGCTAAGTGCAATCCCACAGTCTCCACCACCAGCACCACTACTTTTAGCAACAGCTTTTAAATCTCGGCTAGCATCTTTTATTTGTCTGAGCGAAGGGGTGTAAATATCTGGACTCAAGCCTTCTAAAAGTTGGCTGGCTTGTTCTAGTAGCTCCATTGTCTTTTCTTCTTGACTCGCCTCCAAAGCCTTTACCAAGCTAGTGACAGTTTCTTTTGAAGCCTGTAAAAAGCTAGAATTCATATTATTCTTGATTTGCTTAACCATGTGACTAGATACAGCCACTTCCTTGGTCCAACCCACCAGAAAATCAAATTTCAAGGCCGGTTCAACACTCCTAATAGAAAAGCCCCAATCACGTGCTAATACAGTTTGCAAGTCTTCCTTTTCTAGCCATTGTGCCACTTTTTCCCTGTCAAATGACTGATAGAGGACCAGGCCTTCTGAAACGATACAGGCGATGTCTCCCATAGAGCCATTATCTCCACGTTTGAGAAGTACAGCACTCGCCAGTTTAAATAAGAGTTCTCTTTCAGCTGGCCTTTCATAAAAAGCAAGCATGGCCTTGATGACCAAGACCACCACACTACCACTAGAACCCAGTCCAAACTTCTTGCCCTCACGCTCCATTTTCCCGCGAATATCTATGGAAAAAGGACGCAAGTCAACTCCTTGGGCAGTTAGATAGTCCTCCACCAAGGCAACTGTTTCTTGGATCAAGGCATAAGAAGAATCTGGGCGCATATCTACACTATAGGAAAACATATCTGAGTAGAGTCGATAAACATTAGACGCTTTAATCTCAACCGTCATATAGATGGGAATAGCCTTTATTAGCGCTAACTGTCCTGGTTCTAAAATGGCATACTCCCCAGCCCAATAGAGCTTCCCACAAGTTTTAACAATCGTCATCTTGGCTCAAATCCTTTGTTTTTGAAACGATTAAGCGATAGCGTTGACCTAAAAGTTCTGATAAATGTTCCAAGTCTTTTTCTAAACAAAGAACCTTGACATTAGGGCCCGCATCCATGGTAAAGTAGCAAGATTCTCCTTGTTCTCTAAGCTGACGAACAAAATCCATAGCCTCATAACTAGCATCTGTCAGATAAGAGAAGGATGGAGTTGCAGTTTTTGTCGTAGCATGCATAGCCAAGGCGTTCTTCTCTGTCAATTCTCCAACTTTCTTAAAGTCATTTTCCTTGAGGTAGACTAACATATCCTTGTAATCTTGTTCAGATTGACGAATCCACTCATCAAATGTCGTCGAAGTTTCCACGCAGAGTTTCATGCCATCCCGACTAGAGATTGGTTTTTTCTGATCTTTCAAGACCAACATAATCATAGCTAGTTTCAAGTCAGTTTCGACAGGATAAATCTCTCCACTATCCTTATCCCAAGCTGCTATGGGGCCATAAAAACTACGAGATGAAGAACCCGATGCAAATTTAGCTTCCAAGGCCAACTCTCTGCGATTCAGCCCAAGTTGGAAATATGCATTGCAGGCTTTTACCAAGGCAGACAAACCACTGGAACTTGAAGAAAGGCCTGCCGCTGTTGGCATATTGTTCTTAGTATCGATACGAACAAACCCTGCTCCTTCAGGACGGTAGCGGTCAATGATTTTACTCATCTTGGCATGCTCAGCTTCGTTTTGTAACTGACCGTTGATGTAAAAAGCGTCTGCCTTAGCATCTGTCGGTAAAGGAGAAAGTGTTGTCTCCGTATACATATTTTCTAAGGTTAGAGAGATACTACTAGTCGCAGGAACCATCTCTTTTTCATTTTTCTTACCCCAATACTTGATTATGGCAATATTGGCATAGGAACGTACTGTTACAGGCTTTCGATCCATGTCTGAACAGCTCCTTTCTCTTCTAATCTTTCTGCGAGTTCTTGTGCCTGGCTTTCATTAGCAACCAAGGCAATGATACAGCCACCTAGACCACCACCACTCATTTTGGCACCAAGAGCGCCCTGTTCAAGGGCAGATTCAACCAAGGCATCTGCCTCAGGGCTACTGACTCCGATTTCTTTTAGATTTCCGTGTGCTTTGGTAAGAATCTCTCCCAGCTTCACGGCATCTTTTGTTTTTATTGCTTCTTCTGCTTCTTGGGTCAACTCTCCTAGTGCATGTAGGAATGGTAAAGCATCTTTTCCCTTATTCTTGACAACTTGGATAGCTTCACTTGTATTTCCGTAAACACCAGTATCTGCAATCACCAGATAAGCCGACAAATCCATCGTCAATTCTTCAAAGCCGACATTCTTGATAAAACGAATCGGATGACTGCTGAGGCATGTTTTAGCGTCTAATCCACTAGGATTTATATGAGCAATCATTTCAGCACGATTAACCAAAATCTCTAACACATCATGATGAAGTTCTGCTTGGTAATAATCAAATACCGCTCGAATAGCTGCAATGCTAATGGCTGCCGAAGAACCCATTCCACGTTTTTCTGGAATAGCCGAGTCAATTTGGCAACGGATGTAAGCTTCTTTAATATTTAGATATTCTAAGGAAGCATAAACCGCCATAGACAAGGTGTCCTCTTCAAAAAGACGCCATGGTGTTTCTGCTGGAACCACATGACAAGTGACCTCTACCTCTAAAAGAGGTAAAGAAATCGCTGGGTAGCCATAAACAACTGCATGCTCTCCGATTAAAATAATTTTACTATGTGCCTGACCGACACCAACTTCTTTTGTCATTTAATCCTACTATCAGACGAAAACTGTCTGTTTCTAGATAAAATTTTAGAACTTTATTCCTTTCTATTTTATTATATTTTCGCAAAAAAAGCGATTGTTTCCTTCACAATCGCTTGTTTTCATTACTGGACCCACTCGCCATTATAGTTGACGTAGTAGCCACCTACTGTGGTATTAACAGCTAGAGCACCTGAACCATAGGCATAGTACCATTTACCATTGACTTGGAACCATCCTGTCGTCATAGCACGACGAAAGAAACTCCATACTATTAGGTAAAGAGGAAAGTCGTGAGGGAGCATGCGCTATTGACAACCTGTTTTAGTGACGTAAAAAATCGCATTAACAAGTACTCGTTTCGACCATTTATAGGTGCGGTGTTTGGAGAAATAGGGTTCAATCTTAGCCCATTCTTGATCGTTTAAATCAGTATCATATGCTTTGCGTGTCATAACTCTAGTTTAACATTTTTTGTGAATACAGGTTCTAAATAATCGACCACGAAAATTTCTTAAGTGGAAAACTCCTTATGAAGTATGCTACGGGAAAGTTATGCACTTAATTTGACAATTCAAGGAGAATTATGTTACTCTGGAGCAAATAGACTTTGCATTGGGAACATCTGGTGTCCTATTATCATTAATAAAATACTATCAATTTACCAATGATAATACTCTTAAAACTTTCATCCACAATAGTATAGGGAAAATTTATCATTATTTCCTACAAAGAGATACAGCCAAAGGAACCATTTTAGACTATAGCTTTGCTCATGGATATTGTGGAATTGCATATGCTTTA
>CAURUY010000008.1:0-59232 GCA_963528105.1 uncultured Streptococcus sp.
AGAAGAAGGATTGCAATCACGCGCAATCAAATAATTCCTCTCGTCGAAAATCAAATGTAAACATTGTAGATTTTATACTTTGATTTTCATAGAGAGAAACTTGAAAAGATCGGAGCAATCCGGTATTTTTCTGGAGGATAGTAAATGAATTTAAATCAATTAGATATTATCGTGTCAGATGTTCCCCAAGTCTGTGCTGGCTTGGAGCGTATTTTGGATAAAAAAGCCGATTATGTTGATGACAGTTTTGCTCAGTTCACGATTGGCAGTCACTGTCTCATGTTGTCTCAAAATCATTTGGTTCCTTTGGAAAGTTTTCAATCAGGAATCATTCTACACATTGAAGTTGAAGATTTGGAACAGAACCAAAAGCGTGTGAAAGAATTAGGGATTGAGATTTTACATGGGCCAGTTGTAACTGATTGGGGAACCGAATCCCTGCTAGTAAGTGGCCCTGCTGGTCTAGTGATTGATTTTTATCGTATGAGATAAGACGCTTAGTCATTTGAAGTTAACCATAATGATTCTTAAAAAAGAATGTGCGCATATGAACTATTGAAAGATCGGAGCAATCCGGTCTTTTTCTTTTATCTCTTTTCTGTTAAAATAGATTCATTAGGATATTTGAAGGAGAAAAAGATGCCAACAACTTTCTTTCTATTATTTGGCTTAATGAGTTTAGGCTTTGCTGCTTTCACCTATTTCATGTTCGACATTTTTATCTTTAGTAATTACAGAAATGCCAAGAGATGCACCGAAAGAACGGAAGGAGTCATTATCCGATATTCCTATGCTCTTTATAACGGGATAAGCCTGCCAGTTATCGAGTACACTGTTGATGGGAACCAATACAAGGTTGTTGGGCCAAAATTTCTATCTGCGATTTCAAATACAATCAGTACTCCCTTAGGTTCTATTGTATCTGATGTCAAAATGGATAATTTTGAAGATGGTGAAATCCCTCAGGTTTTAAGATACAAGATTTATAGGAACAGTTTCATCTCTTTAACAAAATCACCTTTAATGGAACGATTTCCAATTGGGGGAAAGGTAACTGTTTATTATGATCCTAAAAAACCAAAACATTCCTATGTAGAAAGACCTTTAAAACCAGGTCGTTATGCATGGTTGACTAAATGTGTTGTCTATCTCCTCGTTTTTATGATGATTGCCTTGGCATTCTTTATCGTGTTCATTCTTCCAAATTTTGTCAATTAAGTCTTTCCATATAATAAGAAGTCTATATCGTTACTATTTTTATAAAATCTTCTCCCTACTTTATAAGATAAGAAAAAGAGTTCAATTAGGACTCTTTTTTTGCTATAATGAGGGTGAAAAATTAGACAGGAGATGTAACATGTCAGAACCGTTATTTTTAAATTCCGTAATGCAAGAAAAAATCTGGGGAGGTACCAAACTTCGTGATGAGTTTGGCTACGACATTCCAAGCGAAAAAATCGGAGAATATTGGGCAATTTCAGCTCACCCAAATGGTGTTTCTAAGATAGCCAATGGTCGTTTTGAGGGAACAGACCTAGCTACATTGTATGCGGAACACCGTGAATTGTTTGGTAACCGTCCAGAACCTGTATTTCCACTCTTGACTAAAATCCTTGATGCCAACGACTGGCTCAGTGTTCAAGTTCACCCAGACGATGCCTATGGACTAGAGCATGAAGGCGAACTTGGAAAGACAGAGTGCTGGTACATTATCGCAGCAGATGAAGGTTCAGAGATTATTTATGGTCACAATGCCAAGTCAAAAGAAGAACTTCGTCAGCAAATCGAAGATAAAAACTGGGATGCCTTGTTAACCAAAGTACCTGTAAAAGCTGGAGATTTCTTCTATGTGCCAAGTGGTACCATGCACGCTATCGGTGCAGGTATCTTGATCCTTGAGACGCAACAGTCTAGTGATACAACCTACCGTGTCTATGACTTTGACCGTAAGGACGATAATGGCAACTTGCGCGAGCTTCATCTTGAAAAATCCATCGATGTTTTGAACATTGGTGAGCCTGCTAATAGCCGTCCTGTGACTGTTAAAGCAGATGACCTACGTTCAACTCTTCTTGTATCAAATGATTTCTTCGCAGTTTACAAGTGGGAAATCACTGGAAAAGTTGACTTTGAAAAAACAGCTGATTACAGCTTGTTTAGTGTCTTAGCTGGTCAAGGAAAATTAACTGTAGATGGTAAAGACTATCCAATCCAAAAAGGTAGCCACTTTATCCTTCCGAGTGATGTTGAAGCTTGGACTTTGGAAGGATCAGATTTAGAATTGATTGTAAGCCATCCATAAAAAGAAAAGACTTGAGATTGATTCTCAAGTCTTTTTAATGATTACATAAATTGGGCAATAAAAACCACGATGATGATGATTGGTATGATATAACGAAGAAGGAAGAGCCAAACTTTGAAAAGTCCTCGTTTCCATGGTGTTTCATATAGATGAAGTTCTTTCATAGCCAATGCTTTTTTGAAGATATATCCTGTAAAAAGTGATAAACAGAGGGCACCAAAAGGCATGAGGAGGTTGGAAACTAAGAAATCCATAGCATCAAAGAAGGTCTTTCCAAATATTTGGACATCTGCCATGACACCGTAGGAAAGGGCTGAAGGGATACCAAAGACAAAAGTCAATACCCCTAAAATCATACTCCACTTAGCACGTTTACGATTATCCTGATTGGTGATGTTACCAACGTTGATCTCAAGCATGACGACTGAAGAAGTTATCGTCGCAAAGAGGAAAAGCAAGAGAAAGAGAATATAGAAAATCGTACCAAACGGCATATTGTCAAAGAGTTGTGGTAACACGATAAAGAGGAGACTAGGTCCACCTTCAGACTGAATATTAAAGGCTGACATAGCAGGGAAAATCGCAAGTCCTGCCATGATCGATACAGAAATGTTCAAGGCTACGATGGAAATTCCTGATTGGACCAGATTGATCTTCTTGTCCAGGTAGGAAGCGTAGGTCAGCATGGCTGTAACACCGAGAGATAGGGCAAAGAAAGATTGGCCCAGTGCATAGAGGAGTCCAGCACTTGTCAGTTTTGAAAAGTCCGGTTTGAGGAAGTAAACGACCCCATCCATTGCATTTGGCAAGCTGAGAGAACGCCCGATAATAACAACAAAGATAATAAAGAGTAGAGGCATCATGACCTTAGAAGCTCTTTCAATTCCTTTTTGAACACCATGTGATACGATGAAAATATTCAAGAAAATGAAGGCTGCTTGGGCTCCTAGGGCAATAACTGGATTAGAAATGATGGAAGAGAACTGCTGGGCATAATCTCCAATTCCGATGAGGTGGAATAATCTTCCAATTTCGATACCAAGGTATACCAGAATCCAACCCCCAATAACACTATAAAATGAGAGAAGGATGAAAAGGGCAAAGGCGCCAATCCAACCAATAAAATTGTATTTATGATTGTTTCCAAGCTTACCAAAGGTTTTGATTGCTGATACGCCAGCGCTTCGACCAAGGGCAAATTCAGCCAGTAAGAGAGGAAATCCAATCAAAAGTGTCGAGATGAGAAAGACTAGTAAAAATCCTCCACCACCATTGGCAGCAGTCATGTAAGGGAACTTCCAAACAGCTCCAAGACCAATAGCAGAGCCAGCAGACGCAAGAATGAAGCCCAGTTTCGAGCCCCATTGCGATTTTTCAGACATAGTTAAAACTCCAATCTATTTTCTAAAATAAGAAAAGGCTACTTGAGTTGTCAAATAGCCTTCTCTCAATTGCTCTTTATGAGCTTTTTATTTGATTGATAGACTTGATTATCCTATCATGTTTTCTGAAGCCTGTCAAGAAAGCGATTTTAAAGTTTTCAAAAGTTTCTCAAAAAGTTAAAAATTTTTCGTAAAACCACTTGACTCTGACCTAAGGGGAGGGGTTATACTATCCTTGTAAGGAGAAAATCATGTACCATATCAAAGAAGCTGCGCATCTTTCAGGTGTCTCTGTAAAGACCCTGCACCATTACGATAAGTTAGGACTCTTGGTTCCTTTAAAGTTGGAAAACGGTTATCGAACCTATAGTCAGGATGATTTGGAACGACTTCAGATCATTCTTTATTACAAATATCTAGGCTTTTCTTTAGAAAAAATAGCAGAGCTATTAAAGGAAGAAAGGACAGATTTATTGCCCCATCTGATTAGGCAACTGGACTATTTAACTCGAGAAAGGCAACATCTGGATACCTTGATATCTACCTTGCAAAAAACCATACAAGAACAAAAAGGAGAAATAAAAATGACCATTGAGGAAAAATTCACTGGATTTAGCTATCAAGACAATCAAAAATACCACCAAGAAGCGGTAGACAAGTATGGCCAAGAAGTCATGGATGAAGCCCTTGAGCGTCAAAAAGGACGAGAGGATGAGGTTGCATCAGCCTTTAATCAGGTTTTTCAAGCCCTGGCTCAAAATCTCAAAGATGGACTACCTACAACAGCAACCGAAAACCAAGAAGAAGCATCCAAGCTCTTACAAGCCATTCGTACGTATGGGTTTGATTGTTCTATTGAAGTCTTCGGTCATATCGGTAAAGGCTATGCCTATAATCCAGAGTTTAAGGAAAACATTGACAAATTTGGACCTGGAACAGCTCAATACACTTCAGATGTTATTGCCCACTATGTTCGAACTCAGACAAAATAAAAATCGGCGGAGTAATCTCTGCCGATTTCTTACTTTAAAGTTTAATCAAAATGCAAGCTTCCTGCCACCCATCCGGTACAGAGGGCAGAAGTAATGTTAAAGCCACCCGTATGGGCATTGATATCCAGCACCTCCCCTGCAAAGTGAAGACCAGGTACCAGTTTACTTTCCAGAGTTTTGGGATTGATTTCTTTGAGACTAACGCCACCTTTAGTTACAAATGACTTGGCAAGGGACATCTTTCCAGTCACAGGAATCTTGAGGGACTTGATAGATTGGAGAAGTTGCTCTCGCTCTTTTTCAGTTAGTTGTTTGACTTTTTCTGGGTATCCTTGCGAGAAGAAATCAGCCAAGCGTTCTGGCAATAAAGATTTCAAGGCATTTTTCAAGGATTTTTCACGATTTTCTTCTAGAAAGTTTACTAAGTCACTTTCAGAAAGTTGCGGCAAGACATCTAAAGAGAGGATTTCACCACCCTTGACAAAACTAGACATACGAAGAGCAGCGGGACCTGATAAACCAAAGTGAGTAAAGAGGAGGTCATGGGTAATAACATGCTTGCCATAGCTTAGAGTCACATCATCCAGTGAAATCCCCTGCAAGGCTTTATGTGGGAAATCCGTCAATAATGGACTCTCGGCCGCTTCAAGTTCGGTAATGGTATGTTTAAAGTGACGAGCGATCTCATGGCCAAAACCAGTCGAACCAGTGGAAGGATAGGACTTCCCACCAGTTGTGACAATGAGTTTATCACAAGTGAAAGTCTGATCTGCTGACTTGAGGATAAACTGGTCGTCTACCTTTTTAACAGAAACAATCTCTATTTGAGTCAAGACTTGTCCGCCCAATTCCGAGATTTTCTTTTCTAAAGCTTCGATAATAGTCCTAGATTTGTCGCTAGCAGGAAAGACACGCCCGTGATCCTCTACCTTTAGTTTGACGCCATTTTCCGTAAAAAAGTTGATAATATCATGGTTATCAAACTGGGAGAAGACGCTGTAAAGAAAGCGCCCATTTCCAGGAATGCCGGCTAATAGGTCATCCAGGGTTCCGTTGTTAGTGACGTTGCAACGACCCCCACCAGTTCCAGCTAATTTTTTTCCAAGTTTTCTATTTTTTTCGATAAGGAGGGTTTTCTGCCCATAAAAGCTACTGGAAATCGTAGCCATCATACCAGCAGGACCACCTCCGATGACAATGGTATCAAAATGTTTCATAAGAGTATTGTACCATAAAAAAACAAGAGATGATAAGTCATCTCTTGTCTGATTGATTAACCAATTTCATATCCCATGAGAAGTCCGCCTTCTTCTGCATAAAAACTACAAAGTCCAGAAGTAGGGATAATTTTAATATTCGCTGCTGGGAATTTTTCACGCAAGAGCTCTGAGAGCTGCTGGCAGAATTTTTCATTACTGCGGTGAGCCATGACGATACGGCCACCGGCATAGCCGGCTTTGAGCAATTCTTCATAAGCAGCTTGAAGTGATTTTTTAGTACCACGAGCTTTTTGGAGGAGTTCCAAGGTTCCCGTTTCGCTTGCTTCCCCAACCATACGGATATTGAGGAGCCCAACAACTGTACCAATAAGCTTACTCAAGCGACCGTTTTTAACCAGGTTATCAACCTTAGCAAGAACGAACAACAACTTGGTTTTTTCTTGGTAAGTAGTAATAACTTCAACCACTTCTTCAAAAGAAAGTCCTTGGTTGATCAAGTCATTGATTTTCTCAACAATTAGGTCAACTTCCCCACCAGCAGACAAACTATCAATAACGTGAATCTGAGTATCAGGGTGTTCTTCGAGATAGATATTCTTAGCTAATTGAGCGCTATTGTGGCTACCAGAGAGAGTTCCGGTGATGGTTACTACAAAAATATGTTTGGCACCTTCAAATGCTCGTAAATAATCATCAGGACTAGGGCAAGCTGATTTAGAAGCTTCAGAAGTCGCATACATAGTTTCCATCATCTGATCAATATCCAGATTGGCATCATCGACAAAGACCTGGTCCGCTACTTGAATCGTTAATGGGACACTGACAAATTCAGTATCAAAAGCAGGATTTGCCAGTTGACGATAATCACAACCAGAGTCAGCTATAATCTTCCAAGTCATAGAATTTCTCCATCTTTATCACTTATACATTGACAAAGGTTCTGTCTTTTTTTACAATTATATCATGAAAGCCCTTGAAACAAAAGTAGTACCTCTCTGTTGTCACAAGTAGAAAGAAATTGTTATGTCTGAACGTAAAATATCTGAAAAATCGCTTGAGAATCTAAGAAAGTCAAATCAGGAATCTAATTTGCTAACCAGAGAAGCGATTGAAACAGCTCTTTTGCAACTCTTGGAGAAAAAGGAGTTAGCTAAGATTAGCATTTCTGAGTTAGTTAAGCGTGCTGGCGTTTCTCGTGCAGCCTTTTATCGAAACTATGAATCCAAAGAAGAGATTTTAGAAAGTGTCTTTAAACGGAGCGTTCATAACATCATGGAGCAATTGGGCCATTACGATGTTAAAACGGACCTCTATCTGGTTTGGGTTCATCTCTTTCGAGAAGCCAAGAAAGAAGCTAAGGTTATTCAACTTGCCCTAGATTATCACTTAGAAAAAATCTTTGTGCAAGCTATGCAAGAATTTTTAGAAAAATATTATGGAAAATCTAAAGGAGTCAGTAGCTATCTGCATTCTTTTTGGAGTTCCGCTATCGTATCGGTTTTACTTAAATGGATCAAGGATGGGATGAAGGTTCCTGCTGAAAAAATCGCAGATTTGCGCTTGCCATTTTTTAAAAAATAAATCAAGAGGAAAGAAGCTATGACAGAAAAAAGACTGGCTTGGGATGAGTATTTTGCTGCTCAAGCTTTATTGATTGCTAATCGTTCAACTTGTAAACGTGCTAAGGTAGGGGCCGTTTTAGTCAAGGATAACAAGGTTATTTCAACAGGTTATAATGGATCTGTATCAGGAACAGAGCATTGTATTGACCATGATTGCCTAGTGATTGAAGGCCACTGTGTGCGCACTCTTCATGCAGAGGTAAATGCTATTTTGCAAGGGGCAGAGCGTGGCGTTCCAAAAGGTTTTACAGCCTATGTTACTCATTTTCCATGTCTTAACTGCACCAAGCAATTGTTACAAGTTGGCTGTGAGCGGGTCGTTTATATTAACCAATATCGAATGGATGACTATGCCCAACACCTTTATCATGAAAAAGGAACAGAGTTGACTCATCTACCACTTGAAACAGTTCAGCTAGCCATTAAGGAAACTGACCTGATATAGAAAGAATATGAAAAAACAAATGGTTTAGAAAGATTTTTAAACCATTTTTTGGTATAATTAGAAGAATAAATTGAAAGTAGGATACGCATAAATGGCAAAACTTGAAGTCATCAATCACCCATTGATTCAACACAAATTATCAATCTTACGTCGTACAGATACCTCAACAAAAGCTTTTCGTGAATTAGTTAATGAAATAGCCATGTTGATGGGGTATGAAGTTCTTCGTGATCTTCCTTTAGAAGATGTAGAAATTGAAACACCTATTACTAAGACTGTACAAAAACAGATTGCTGGTAAAAAACTAGCAATTGTCCCAATCTTGCGAGCGGGTATCGGGATGGTTGATGGATTATTAAGCTTAGTACCAGCTGCTAAAGTGGGCCATATTGGTATGTACCGTGATGAAGAAACACTTCAACCAGTCGAATACTTGGTAAAATTACCTGAAGATATCAATCAACGTCAAGTTTTTGTGGTTGATCCAATGCTTGCAACTGGTGGTTCAGCAATCTTGGCTGTTGATTCCCTCAAAAAGCGTGGGGCTTCAAACATTAAGTTTGTCTGCCTTGTCTCTGCTCCAGAAGGAGTAAAAGCTCTTCAAGAGGCTCACCCAGATGTTGAAATCTTTACAGCAGCCTTGGATGAACATTTGAACGAACATGGATACATCGTTCCAGGTCTTGGTGACGCTGGGGACCGTTTGTTCGGAACTAAATAAGATTCTAAGCTTACACTAAATCTGATAATTGGTTTTAGTTTCGAAAGAAGGTTGAATTTTTGTATCTGTCTAAAAGAATAGAGCAAAATTTTGACCTTTTTTGACTAAAAAGATATAATAATCCTGTATCGAGTCGTTTGACTAAGAAATATTGAAATCAGAAGGAGAAATGAATGATTCCTGTAGTTATTGAACAAACAAGTCGTGGAGAACGTTCATATGATATATACTCACGCCTTTTAAAAGATCGTATCATCATGTTGACTGGACCGGTTGAAGACAATATGGCGAACTCAGTTATTGCCCAGTTGCTTTTCTTGGATGCTCAAGATAGCACAAAAGATATCTACCTTTATGTAAATACTCCTGGGGGTTCTGTATCAGCTGGTTTGGCAATTGTAGATACCATGAACTTTATCAAGGCAGATGTCCAAACTATCGTTATGGGGATGGCTGCATCCATGGGAACAATTATTGCATCAAGTGGAGCAAAAGGTAAACGCTTCATGCTTCCAAATGCTGAATACATGATTCACCAACCAATGGGTGGTACAGGTGGCGGAACGCAACAGTCAGACATGGCTATTGCTGCTGAACACTTACTCAAAACCCGTAAGAATTTAGAGCAAATTCTTGCAGATAATTCTGGTAAATCAGTTGAGCAAATCCATGTAGATGCTGAACGTGATTACTGGATGAGTGCTCAAGAAACTCTTGAATATGGATTTATCGATGAAATTATGGCCAATAATTCTTTGAATTAATCTACTAAAGCAAACTCGACTGAGTTTGCTTTTTTTGCTATAATGGGATAAAGATTCTTTAGAAAGTGGATTTACTATGTTTGAAAAAGAGAGCCGGTCTGGCTTGATTGTCTACCTTTATTATAATCGTGATGCCAAAAAACTTCAAAGTTACGGCGATATTTGTTATCATTCAAAAAAACATCGTTATGTACAATTATATGCACCTACTCAAGAGATAGAAGAGATAGCCAATCGTTTGGAAAAAGAAAAATTTATTAAGGATGTTCGATTGTGTCATATCCAAGAATTGGAGATGCCATTTGTTGGAAGTCTTTATAAATATAAAGAAAACGTTATCATTGAATAAATTGAGTTATATGAGTTGACAATTGTCAGATAATTCGGTATATTCTTAACATATAAATGAATTATGAATTCAAAAAGGAGATAAACATGAAGAAAAAATTTGCATTCTCACTTGTAGCTCTTGCAAGTGTAGCAGTTCTTGCTGCGTGTGGTGAAGTAAAATCAGGTGCATCAAATGCAACTGGTAATACAATTGGAGATACGATTAAAGTTGGTTTCAACTTTGAAGAAACTGGAGCAGTAGCGGCCTACGGAACATCTGAACAAAAAGGTGCTCAACTCGCTGTTGATGAAATCAACGCGGCTGGTGGTGTTGACGGTAAAAAAATCGAAGTAGTTGATAAAGATAATAAATCTGAAACAGCTGAAGCTGCGTCTGTTACAACTAACCTTGTAACTCAATCAAAAGTATCAGTAGTTGTCGGACCTGCTACATCTGGTGCAACGGCTGCATCTGTAGCAAATGCTACTAAAGCAGCAGTTCCATTGATTTCACCTAGTGCTACTCAAGACGGTCTTACTAAAGGTCAAGATTACCTTTTCATTGGTACCTTCCAAGATAGCTACCAAGGAAAAATCATCTCAAACTATGTTTCAAATAAATTAAATGCGAAAAAAGTTGTCTTGTATTCTGATAACTCAAGTGATTACGCTAAGGGTGTTGCAAAAGCCTTCCGTGATTCTTATCAAGGCGAAATTGTTGCAGACGAAACCTTCGTATCAGGAGATACAGATTTCCAAGCAGCTTTGACAAAAATTAAAGACAAAGATTTTGATGCGATTGTCTTGCCAGGTTACTACACAGAAGCTGGTAAAATTGTAAACCAAGCTCGTGGTATGGGAATCAATAAACCAATCATCGGTGGTGATGGCTTCAATGGTGAAGAGTTTGTTCAACAAGCAACTGCTGAAAGAGCTTCAAATATCTACTTCATCTCTGGATTCTCCTCTACGGTTGATGTTTCTGATAAAGCAAAAGCTTTTCTTGAAGCCTATCGTGCAAAATACAATGAAGAACCTTCAACATTTGCAGCACTTGCCTACGACTCAGTATACCTTGTAGCAAATGCAGCAAAAGGTGCTAAAACATCTGTAGAACTTAAAGATAACCTTGCTAAAACACAAAACTTTGAAGGTGTGACAGGACAAACAAGTTTTGACTCAGACCACAATACAGTGAAAACAGCCTTCATGATGACCATGAACAATGGTAAGGTAGATGCGGCAGAAGTCGTAAAACCATAATTTATTGATAGATATTGAAAATGGGGAATGAGCTTTTACTCACTCCCTGTTTCAGTATTTATAGAGTGATTATATTTTTATAAAATGCTAAAAATAATAATTAGAAAGAGTGGACCATATGCTTCAACAACTTGTCAATGGTTTAATTCTGGGAAGTGTCTATGCACTACTAGCCTTGGGTTATACCATGGTTTATGGAATTATCAAACTCATTAACTTTGCTCATGGTGATATTTATATGATGGGTGCTTTCATGGGTTATTTTTTGATTAATTCTCTACAATTAAATTTCTTCTTAGCTTTAATTTTATCAATGATTGGTTCAGCTATTCTCGGTGTTATCATTGAGTTTCTAGCTTACCGTCCATTACGTCATTCAACTCGAATCTCTGTATTAATTACAGCTATCGGGGTTTCTTTCTTACTTGAGTATGGGATGGTTTATCTAGTTGGTGCCAATACTCGTGCCTTCCCTCAAGCAATCCAAACAGTACGTTATGACCTAGGACCTATCAGTTTGACAAATATTCAATTGTTAATTTTGGGTGTTTCCTTAGTCTTGATGGTACTTTTACAGCTTATCGTACAAAAAACGAAAATGGGGAAAGCCATGCGTGCAGTGTCTGTAGATAGTGATGCAGCCCAGTTGATGGGGATTAACGTAAACCGTACGATTAGTTTCACCTTTGCTTTAGGGTCAGCCCTTGCGGGTGCGGCAGGAGTTCTCATTGCCCTTTACTATAACTCTTTAGAACCATTGATGGGGGTTACTCCAGGTTTGAAATCTTTCGTAGCAGCTGTTCTTGGTGGTATCGGAATTATTCCTGGTGCAGCTCTAGGAGGTTTTGTTATTGGTCTATTGGAAACATTCGCAACGGCCTTTGGTATGTCTGATTTCCGTGATGCGATTGTGTTTGGAATCTTATTGTTGATCTTGATTGTAAGACCGGCAGGTATTCTTGGTAAAAATGTGAAAGAGAAGGTGTAAGCCATGAAACAAAATTTAAAAGCAAATTTAGCCTGGCTTGGTCTTTTGGTCGCAGGTTTTATCTTGATCCTAGT
Organism: uncultured Streptococcus sp.; assembly: GCA_963528105.1. GTDB lineage: Bacteria > Bacillota > Bacilli > Lactobacillales > Streptococcaceae > Streptococcus. The sequence continues at coordinate 12,104 of CAURUY010000008.1, forward strand.
TTTAGTTTTAACCGGGGTCCTCAATCTTTTCTATATCCAGATTTTAGAACAAATCGGTATTAATATTATTCTTGCTGTTGGTCTGAACCTCATCGTTGGTTTTTCAGGTCAGTTTTCACTGGGACATGCTGGGTTTATGGCAATTGGTGCCTATGCCGCAGCTATTATCGGATCTAAATCTCCTACTTATGGGGCGTTTTTTGGAGCCATGTTGCTAGGAGCCTTGATATCTGGAGCTGTTGCTTTGATTGTCGGTATTCCAACGCTTCGCTTAAAAGGTGATTATCTTGCTGTTGCAACTCTAGGTGTTGCAGAAATTATTCGTATTTTCATCATAAACGGTGGAAGTCTTACTAATGGTGCTGCTGGGATTTTAGGGATTCCAAATTTCACAAGCTGGCCAATGGTTTATATTTTTGCAGTCCTTACGACGATAGCGACTTTGAATTTTCTTCGTAGTCCGATTGGGAGAACGACCTTATCTGTTCGTGAAGACGAAATTGCAGCAGAGTCTGTAGGTGTCAATACCACTAAAATTAAAATCATTGCCTTTGTTTTCGGAGCCATTACAGCAAGTATTGCAGGTTCTCTCCAAGCTGGATTTATCGGTTCTGTAGTTCCAAAGGATTATACCTTTATCAGCTCCATCAATATCTTGATTATCGTCGTATTTGGTGGCTTAGGATCAATTACAGGGTCAATTGTTGCTGCTATTGTTCTTGGAATTTTGAATATGCTTCTCCAAGATGTGGCTAGCGTTCGTATGATTATTTATGCTCTGGCTTTGGTACTTGTTATGATTTTCAGACCAGGTGGTCTTCTTGGAACATGGGAATTAAGTCTGTCACGCCTCTTTAAAAAAGGTAAGAAGGAGGGACAAAACTAATGGCATTACTTGAAGTAAAAAATTTAACCAAGCATTTTGGTGGTTTAACGGCTGTTGGAGATGTAACTCTTGAATTAAATGAAGGGGAACTTGTTGGCTTGATTGGTCCAAATGGAGCTGGTAAAACAACTCTTTTCAACTTGTTGACAGGAGTTTATGAACCAAGTGAAGGGACAGTAACCTTGGATGGACATTTATTAAATGGGAAACAGCCCTATAAGATTGCCTCTCTAGGACTTAGCCGCACCTTCCAAAATATTCGCCTCTTTAAGGATTTGACAGTTTTAGAGAATGTTTTGATTGCTTTTAGCAATCATCATAAAAAGCATGTTTTGGCTAGTTTCTTCCGTTTACCTGCCTATTACAAGAACGAAGAAGAACTAGAAACAAAAGCGATGGACTTGCTGAAGATTTTTGAACTCGATAAGGATGCTCAAACTCTTGCCAAAAATCTTGCTTATGGCCAACAACGTCGTTTGGAAATTGTTCGTGCCCTTGCTACAGAACCTAAAATTCTCTTTTTGGATGAGCCTGCAGCGGGTATGAATCCACAAGAAACTGCAGAATTGACTGAGTTGATTCGTCGCATCAAGAATGAATTCAACATTACTATCATGCTGATTGAACATGATATGAACTTGGTCATGGAAGTTACTGAGCGTATCTACGTCCTTGAGTACGGTCGCTTGATTGCACATGGAACTCCAGAAGAAATTAAGAGCAATAAACGAGTTATCGAAGCTTATCTAGGAGGTGAAGTCTAATGTCTATGTTAAAAGTTGAAAACCTCTCAGTACACTACGGTATGATTCAAGCTGTACGTGATGTGAGCTTTGAAGTCAATGAAGGAGAAGTTGTTTCCCTCATCGGTGCTAATGGAGCTGGTAAAACAACAATTCTTCGTACCTTGTCAGGCCTTGTTCGTCCAAGTTCTGGTCGAATTGAGTTTTTGGGGCAAGAAATCCAAAAGATGCCTGCACAAAAGATTGTGGCATCAGGACTTTCTCAAGTACCAGAAGGACGTCATGTCTTCCCTGGTTTGACTGTTTTGGAAAATTTGGAGATGGGTGCCTTTCTAAAGAAAAATCGAGAAGAAAACCAAGCAAATCTAAAAAAAGTCTTTTCACGTTTTCCACGTTTGGAAGAACGAAAAAACCAAGATGCAGCTACCCTCTCTGGTGGTGAACAGCAGATGCTTGCTATGGGACGTGCGCTCATGTCAACACCGAAACTTCTTTTGTTAGACGAACCATCAATGGGACTTGCTCCGATTTTTATCCAAGAAATTTTTGATATTATCCAGGATATCCAAAAACAAGGAACAACCGTTCTCTTGATTGAGCAAAATGCCAATAAAGCACTTGCTATTGCAGATAGAGGCTATGTACTTGAAACGGGTAAGATTGTCCTATCAGGAACAGGAAAAGAACTCGCAGCATCAGACGAAGTCAGGAAAGCATATTTAGGTGGCTAAAACAATCCAGTGGATTGTTTTAGTCGGCAGATAAAAATTGCGGCAGCAATTAACATCTAGTCCGGGGGACCTTTTTAGTCGGCGGATAGAGATTGCTTTGCAATCATAGAATCCACATAAGTAAAAGTTTAAGAGCTCTTAGGTGGGGCTCTTTTTCTTTTTAGCTATCAGATTTTTCTAAATTTTGAAAAAGAAATGAAAGCGTTTGATAGCTTTTCGCAAAAAGTGTATAATAAAACTATAAATATAAAGGAGATTTCCTATGGCAGTTAAAGATTTTATGACTCGCAAGGTCGTTTATATTAGTCCAGATACGAATGTAGCACACGCAGCCGATTTGATGCGTGAACAAGGCTTACACCGTCTTCCTGTTATTGAAAATGATAAATTAGTAGGCCTTGTAACGGAAGGTACAATAGCAGAAGCTAGTCCATCTAAAGCAACTAGTCTTTCAATCTTTGAGATGAACTACTTGCTTAACAAGACAAAGGTAAAAGATGTCATGATTCGTGATGTTGTTACTGTTTCAGGCTATGCAAGTTTGGAAGATGCAACTTATCTCATGCTAAAAAATAAGATTGGTATTTTACCAGTTGTTGACAATGGCCAACTATACGGCGTTATTACGGATAGAGATGTATTCAGAGCCTTTCTTGAAATTGCTGGCTATGGTGAAGAGGGAATCCGTGTTCGTTTTATCACAGAAAATGAAGTTGGAGTTTTAGGTAAGATTGTTTCTTTAATCGTTGAGGAAAATCTTAATATCTCTCATACTGTTAATATTCCACGTAAAGATGGTAAGATCATTATTGAAGTTCAAATTGAGGGAACGATTGATCTTAATTCCTTGAAGAAGAAATTCGAAGAAGAGGATATTCTCGTAGATGAAATTGCAAAAACTTCTGCTAAAAAACTCTAAAGAGTAAACTATTATTGTTTTACACTTGCGAAAAAAATTTTTTTCTAGTATAATGGTTTATTGTGAGCAAACCTCACTTACCCCTTGCAATGTCTTGGGGTCATTAGACCAAAAGGAGGAACATATCAATGGCTAAATACGAAATTCTTTATATCATTCGTCCAAACATTGAAGAAGAAGCTAAAAACGCTTTGGTAGCACGTTTCGATTCTATCTTGACTGACAACGGTGCAACTGTTGTTGAATCAAAAGATTGGGAAAAACGTCGTCTTGCATACGAAATCCAAGATTTCCGTGAAGGACTTTACCACATCGTTAACGTTGAAGCAAACGACGATGCAGCTCTTAAAGAGTTTGACCGTCTTTCAAAAATCAACGCTGACATTCTTCGTCACATGATCGTCAAAACTGACGCGTAAGAAGGTAAACTATGATTAACAATGTTGTACTTGTAGGGCGTATGACACGTGACGCTGAGTTGCGTTATACCCCATCAAATGTAGCAGTTGCGACTTTTACTCTTGCAGTAAACCGTACATTTAAGAGTCAAAATGGCGAACGTGAGGCTGATTTTATCAATGTCGTTATGTGGCGCCAACAGGCTGAAAACCTTGCTAACTGGGCTAAAAAAGGCTCACTTATCGGGGTGACAGGTCGTATCCAGACTCGTAGTTACGATAACCAGCAAGGACAACGTGTCTACGTGACAGAGGTCGTGGCTGAGAATTTCCAAATGTTGGAAAGCCGTAGTGTGCGTGAGGGTCACACAGGTGGAGCTTATTCTGCACCAACTGCAAACTATTCAGCACCTACAAATTCAGTACCAGACTTTTCACGTGATGAAAATCCATTTGGAGCAACAAATCCATTGGATATTTCAGATGATGATTTACCATTCTAATGGACAACTAAAATTATAAAGGAGAAAAAACATGGCTCAACAACGTCGTGGCGGATTCAAACGCCGTAAAAAAGTTGATTACATCGCAGCAAACAAAATTGAATATGTTGATTACAAAGATACTGAGCTTCTTAGCCGTTTCGTTTCAGAACGTGGGAAAATCCTTCCACGTCGTGTAACAGGAACTTCAGCTAAAAACCAACGTAAAGTAACAACAGCTATCAAACGCGCTCGCGTAATGGCTTTGATGCCTTTCGTAAACGAAGATTAAAAAAAGGGGTCCAGTGGACCTCTTTTTCATGAGCTTGAAAACAAGAAAGCGAATTAAGACCCCAACGGGTCTTTTTTTCACGAGCATGGAAATGTGAGAGCGAGTTGAGGTTCGGGTAGACTGCTTTTTTACAAGCTGGATAGGGTTAGTAGGGAATTTCATCAGTTTATGGTATAATGAATAGAGTGAGTTAAGGAGGTCTTGCAATGGATGCCAAGTTAAGATACAAGGCTAAGAAGATTAAGGTTATCTTTTTTGATATAGATGATACTTTACGTAATTCAAAGACTGGCTTTATTCCAAGTACTATTCCTACAGTATTTCAACAATTGTGCGATAGAGGAATCTTGACAGGAATTGCGACTGGTCGAGGCATTTTTGGCGTCGTACCAGAGATTAAAGCACTCAAGCCTGATTTCTTTGTAACCTTGAATGGTGCCTATATTGAAGATAAAAAAGGTAGTGTTCTGTATAGTCATAAAATCGCTAGGGATAAGGTTGAGGAGTATATTGCTTGGACAAAGGAAGTGGGAATTGACTACGGTTTGGTTGGTAGTCATGAGGCTAAATTATCTAGACGAACAGAAATGATTAGCCAGGCCATCGATCCAATTTATCCAGATTTAGATGTGGACCCTGATTTTTACCAAAAAGAAGATATTTATCAGATGTGGACCTTTGAGGATCAGGGAGATGATTTGACTTTGCCTGAAAGTTTAGCATCAACTTTGCGTATGGTACGCTGGCATGAACATTCATCAGATGTTGTGTCGATTTCTGGTTCAAAAGCAGCTGGAGTAGCCAAAGTGGTAGACCAATTAGGTCTTAAACCTGAAAACGTCATGGTTTTTGGAGACGGTCTTAACGATTCAGAACTCTTTGATTATGCAGGTATTAGTGTTGCTATGGGAATTTCTCATGACAAAATCAAAGAAAAAGCAGATTATATTACAAAAACAATAGAAGAAAACGGCATTTTTGATGCCTTAGAAGGATTTGGTATGGTAGAAAAAGAATTACATTTTCCACAAGTAGACATTGAAACAGTAGAAGGTCCGATTGCGACTATTAAAACAAATCATGGAGATATGCACATTAAGCTTTTCCCTGAACATGCACCAAAAACAGTAGCCAACTTTATTGCTTTATCAAAAGATGGTTACTATGATGGTGTCATTTTCCACCGTATTATTAAAGACTTTATGATTCAAGGTGGGGACCCAACTGGTACAGGTATGGGTGGTGAATCTATCTATGGTCAGTCATTTGAAGATGAGTTTTCAGAAGAACTTTACAATGTACGTGGAGCCCTTTCTATGGCTAATGCTGGACCAAATACAAATGGTAGCCAGTTCTTTATCGTGCAAAATCAACACTTGCCATATTCTAAGAAAGAAATTGCTCGTGGTGGTTGGCCAGAACCAATTGCAGAAATTTATGCAGAAAAAGGTGGAACTCCTCACTTAGACCGCCGTCATACAGTTTTCGGTCAACTTGCAGATGAAGCATCTTATAAGGTTTTGGATGCTATTGCAGGTGTGGAAACAGGTGCAATGGACAAGCCAGTTGAAGATGTAGTCATTGAAACGATTGAAATTGAGGACTAAAATGAAAATCGGTGATAAGTTAAATGGCCGTATTACTGGGATTCAGCCTTATGGTGCTTTTGTTGAGTTAGAAACAGGAGTGACAGGACTGATTCATATCTCAGAGATTCGGACAGGATTTATAGAAAATATCCATGACGTTTTAAAAGTTGGTGAAGAAGTACAGGTTCAAGTGGTTGATTTTGATGAGTTTACTGGGAAAGCTAGTCTTTCCATCCGTACTTTAGAAGAAGAAAAACATCAACTACCAAGACGGAGACGCTTTTCAAGCGATCGATACAAATATGGTTTTGCCCCTTTAGGACAGATGATGCCAATATGGACTAAAGAAGCTCTTTCGAATCTAAATGAGATGAAACATTAGGTCATTCAAATATGTGAAGAAGCTGACGTGACAAATTAGGAAAAATGATGGAAGAACAGTTATTAAAATCAGGTGAGAGAATCAATCAACTATTCTCTACGGATATCAAAATCATTCAAAATAGAGAGGTTTTTAGCTATTCGGTGGATAGTGTCCTCTTATCACGTTTTCCACGTTTTCCTAAGAAGGGCTTAATTGTGGATTTTTGTGCAGGCAATGGGGCTGTCGGACTTTTTGCCAGTAGTCGTACCAAGGCGAAAATCCTATCTGTAGAAATCCAAGAACGTCTAGCAGACATGGCTGAACGCTCAGTTCGTTTAAATAGCTTAGAAGAACAGATGCAGGTCATTTGTGATGATTTGAAAAATATGCCTAATCATCTTCAAGGAAGTAAAGTAGATATGATTTTGTGCAATCCACCTTATTTCAAGGTAGATCCTCATTCTAATCTGAACGAGAGCGAGCATTATCTTTTGGCTAGGCATGAGATCACAACTAATTTAGAAGAAATTTGTAGAAGTGCTCAAAAAATTCTCAAATCAAATGGTCGGTTAGTTATGGTGCATCGTCCAGATCGATTGCTAGATATCTTAGATAGGCTCCAACAACATAATTTAGCTCCAAAACGTCTGCAATTTGTTTATCCTAAGCGTGAGAAGGAAGCTAATATGCTTTTAATTGAAGCTATTAAAGACGGTTCCACTAGTGGCTTCAAGGTTTTGCCACCATTAATCATTCACAATGATGATGGCACTTATACACCAGAAGTTCAAGAGATTTACTATGGAAGTTAAGGCTTATATGTATGTAGTTGAGTGTTGCGATGGTTCTTACTATACAGGTTATACAACGGATGTCAAAAAGCGAATCACAGTCCATAATAGTGGCAAGGGAGCAAAGTATACAAGGGCTCGATTACCAGTAAAACTCATCTATGCGGAAGGTTTTGACAGCAAGGAAGAGGCCATGTCTGCTGAAGCTCTTTTCAAGCGCAAGACACGCATGCAAAAAGAACATTATCTCAAAGAGTGTCAAAATAAGAATTTAGTCGATGCTTTTGATATGTAATGAGGAGTCCTTTGGCTCCTCTTATTTTTGTCAAAAATTGAAAAAAATGCTACAATAAAGAGAATAAAGAAACGAGGTATTATCATGTCTAAGATTCTAGTATTTGGTCACCAAAATCCAGATTCAGATGCTATTGGTTCATCAGTAGCCTTCGCTTATCTTGCAAAAGAAGCTTATGGTTTGGATACAGAAGCGGTGGCTCTTGGAACTCCAAATGAAGAAACAGCTTTTGTATTGGATTATTTTGGTGTAAAGGCACCACGCGTTATCACATCAGCTAAAGCAGAAGGTGCAGAACAAGTCATCTTGACTGACCACAATGAATTCCAACAATCAGTGTCAGATATCGCTGAAGTTGAAGTTTACGGTGTGGTCGATCACCACCGTGTGGCTAACTTTGAAACTGCAAGCCCACTTTACATGCGTTTGGAACCAGTTGGATCAGCATCTTCTATTGTTTACCGCATGTTCAAAGAACACGGTGTAGCAGTACCAAAAGAATTGGCTGGTTTGATGCTTTCAGGTTTGATTTCAGATACTCTTCTTTTGAAATCTCCAACCACTCACCCATCAGATAAAGTGATTGCGCCTGAATTGGCAGAATTGGCTGGTGTGAACTTGGAAGAATATGGTCTTGCAATGTTGAAAGCTGGGACTAACTTGGCAAGCAAATCGGCAGAAGAATTGATCGATATCGATGCGAAAACTTTTGAATTGAATGGTAACAAGGTTCGTGTTGCCCAAGTCAATACAGTTGATATTGCTGAAGTCTTGGAACGCCAAGCTGAAATCGAAGCAGCTATCCAAGCTGCAAATGCAGCTAACGGCTACTCTGACTTTGTCTTGATGATTACAGATATCGTTAACTCAAACTCAGAAATTTTGGCTCTTGGTGCTAATATGGACAAGGTAGAAGCAGCTTTCAGCTTCAAACTTGAAAACAACCATGCTTTCCTTCCAGGTGCTGTTTCACGTAAGAAACAAGTGGTACCACAATTGACTGAAAGCTTTAATGCATAATGATAGGTGGGGAAACCCATCGTTAAAAGGAGTTTCGGCTCCTTTTTTGCTAGGAGAGAAGTATGTTAGAATCTGGCGATTTGATTTTTGTGAGAGAAGATACGGAAATAGGACAGGCCATCCAGGAATCTACTGGTCACTATAGCCATGTGGCCATCTTTTTGGACGGCTTTATTTATCACGCTACTGGAGAAGCAGGTGTTGTCCGCCAAGAACCGGTAGATTTCTTTGAGTCTGATCGAGTCTACGATCTTTATCGCTATCCGGGAATTGATCTCAAAGAGGTCAAAAAGAAAGCAGAGAGCCACTTAGGGGTTCCCTATAATGCTTCCTTTTACACAGATGGAACCGGTTTTTACTGTTCCCAATATATTGCAGCCATCTTACCCATTTTTGAGACCATTCCCATGAAGTTTGGGGATAATGTGCAGGAAATCAGTGATTTCTGGAGAGACTACTATAAAGAACTAGGACTAGCAGTCCCTCTGAATCAGCCCGGTACCAATCCTAGTCAATTAGCAGCATCTTCTCTTTTAGTTTGTAAAGAAAGGAATCTTTATGATTCAGATTTTTAATCCATCTCGTTTGACGCGACAGCCATTCTTTAGAGATTTGATAGCCTATCTTGATCAGCATGATGATGTTATTCTCCGTGAAATCAAGGCTCAGTATCCAGAAGTCGCAGTTGATAAGTATTTGGAGGAGTACATTAAAGCAGGCTTGATTTTGAGAGAACATAAACGCTATTATATCAGTCTTCCATTTCTAGAGTCTACAGATTCTCTTGAATTAGACCAGGAAGTCTTTGTCAGAGAAGATAGTCCAGTTTATCAGGAATTACAGGAGAAACTTTTTCAAACAGAGTTGCGTAACCATACCAATGCTACTATCTTAGAAGAGTATACGGACTTTGCGCGGGAAAAGATGACTTTGTCTAATTATTTTTATAAGGTTAAACATCAGTATCCTTTGACAGTACAGCAGCAGGAGCTTTATGGGATTTTAGGAGATGTGAATCCTGAGTATGCTCTCAAGTATATGACAACATTCTTGCTTAAGTTTCTCAAAAAAGACCAAGTCCAGCAAAAACGTCGAGACATTTTTGTGGATAGCTTAGAAATCTTAGGGTATATTCGAAAAAATGATGCAAGTAAGTACGAATTAGCGGTTGATTTTGATCGGGAGAGGCTAACTTTCGTTTTGATTTAACTTTTTTTTTTGAGCTATTTGTTTGACTTTGAGTAGGAATAAAGATATACTGAAACCAATCGATATTTTTATCGGAAAAATAAAAGGAGACAAATATATGTCAGTTGAAAATAAATTTGACCAAGCTAAAGGTTCTATTAAAGAAGGTTTTGGTAAACTTACTGGAGATAGTAAAACTCAAGCTGAAGGTACCACAGAAAAAACAGTTGCTAAGCTAAAAGAAGTAGCTGAAGAAGTAAAAGAAACTGTTGAAGGTGCAGTAAATGGTTTGAAAAACTCTTTTAAAAAAGAAGACTAAAAAACAAGGGATTTTATCCCTTGTTTTTGGTTTATAAATAACGTTTTGCAATGGCTGCATCACCCGGGTACTCTTCTTTTACGCCGTTGATGATTTGGTAGCAATCCGCTCCTTTTCCTGCAAGGATGACTGCATCTAATGGTTGACTGGTAATAGACATTGCAGTTTTAATAGCCTCTTCACGGTCGATGATTGTTTTAACGGGATGCTCAATGTAGCTACTGATTTCATCAGCGATTGCACGTGGATCCTCGTAGTTAGGATCATCTGTGGTGAGAAATACTTGAATTTCAGGATGCTTGTTTAAAAGAAGACCGAAATCTTTTCGGCGACTTTCTCCCTTGTTTCCTGTGGATCCGAGAACGAGTGCAATGTTACCAGTGTGATGTTCTTCAACAACGGAGATTAGTTTTGTAAGACTATCGCCATTGTGGGCATAGTCAATGATAACCTTGGCCCCATTTTTCTGAGTCAGAACTTCCATACGGCCTGGAACTCGAGTTTCGGCAATTCCTTTTTGGATATCCTCTAGACTAGCTCCGAGACGCAGACAGGCAAGACCTGCTGCTACAGCATTTTCTTGGTTGAAATGTCCGATTAATTGAATATCATAATCTCCTGCCAATTTTCCAGTAGCTGAAAAGCGAAAGGCCTTGGAATTTTTGATTTGATTATCAGACTGGCTACCATAAAAGTCATGTTCTTTTTGTTCAACTTCTTCTTTGAGAAGGTTGAAGTGGTCCATATCACTATTGACTACAACAGCACGACTATTTTCCATCAGTAACCGTTTGTGGTAGAAGTAGTCTTCAAAAGTCGGATGTTCAATGGGACCAATATGGTCAGGAGTAATGTTAAGGAATACCCCAACATCAAAGGTTAAACCGTAAACTCTGTGAACTAGGTAAGCTTGACTGGAAACTTCCATGACGAGGTGAGTACGGTTATTCTTAACGGCTTGTGCCATCATGTCAAAGAGATCGATGTTTTCGGGTGTTGAGAATGAAGATTTAAAGAATGTCTTGCCATCTAAAGTGGTATTCATAGTGGACAAGAGCGCGGTTTGGTAACGTTGAGACAAGATATGATAAGCAAAGTAGGCTGCTGTCGTCTTCCCCTTAGTTCCGGTAAAGGCTAGAATTTTGAGTTTCTTTTGAGGATTGCCATAAAACACCATGGCAATTAAACTCATGGCTTTTTTGATGTTATTAACTACAATGACAGGGATACCGACTTGGTAATCTTTTTCAGCTACATACCAGCCCAAACCTTGTGAGATAGCTGACACAAGATATTCTTCTTTAAAAGCTGCACCCTTTGCAAAAAAGAGGCAGTTTTCTTTGGCTTTTCGACTATCATAGCTAATGCTATCAAACGTAACATTCGTGTAGTTATAGAGGTAATTTTCGTGGTCGATAATTTCACGGAAGAGACCATCTTTTTTTAAAATATTCAAAACAGTTTCAATCTTTATCATACTTTCTATTATAAACTTCGAGCCCAAAATTTACAAGTAACAAGGAAAAGTTTATAATGGAAGATAAGGAACTTTTCCTAGTGATTAAATATGAATGAGGAAGCTATGTCAAACGAAACTAATCATCAGCAAGCCCAGATGTTACGAGGGACTGCTTGGCTAACTGCTAGTAACTTTATCAGTCGCTTACTTGGAGCAGTGTACATCATTCCCTGGTATATCTGGATGGGAACATATGCTGCTAAGGCTAATGGTCTCTTTACCATGGGTTATAATATCTACGCCTGGTTCTTGTTGATTTCGACAGCAGGTATCCCAGTGGCGGTCGCTAAGCAGGTCGCTAAATACAATACCATGCATGAGGAAGAGCATAGTTTTGCCCTGATTCGAAGCTTCTTAGGCTTTATGACTGTATTGGGACTTGCCTTTGCTTTGATCTTATATCTCTTTGCACCTTGGTTGGCCGATCTTTCCGGTGTCGGGAAGGATTTGATTCCCATTATGCAGAGTCTAGCTTGGGCTGTCTTGATTTTCCCGTCTATGAGTGTTATCCGTGGATTTTTCCAAGGGATGAATAATCTTAAACCTTATGCCATGAGTCAAATTGCTGAGCAGGTTATCCGTGTTATTTGGATGCTCTTAGCAACCTTTATCATCATGAAGCTCGGTTCAAAAGATTATCTATCAGCAGTTACTCAATCTACTTTTGCTGCTTTTGTGGGAATGGTAGCTAGTTTTGCAGTCTTGCTTTATTTCCTTTATAAGGAAGGATTGCTCCAAAAAGTTTTTGAAACACGAGATAAGATTGATAGTAAGAGTCTTCTAATTGATACGATTAAGGAAGCTATTCCTTTTATCATAACTGGTTCAGCAATTCAACTTTTCCAAATTCTGGATCAAATGACCTTTATCAATAGCATGAAGTGGTTTACCAACTACAGTAATGAAGACTTAGTAGTCATGTTTTCTTATTTCTCTGCTAATCCTAATAAGATTACCATGATATTAATTTCGGTGGGAGTTTCAATCGGTGGTGTAGGCCTTCCCCTCCTAACAGAGAACTATGTCAAGAGTGATTTACCAGCAGCTGCTCGTCTAGTTCAAAATAGTATCACCATGCTTTTCTTATTTCTTTTACCTGCCACAGTTGGAGTAGTTATGGTGGGTGAGCCTCTTTATACAGTATTTTATGGAAAACCAGATGCTCTAGCCTTGGGATTGTTTGTCTTTGCTGTTTTGCAGTCAACTATCTTGGGTCTGTATATGGTCTTATCACCAATGCTTCAGGCCATGTTTCGAAATCGCAAAGCAGTTCTATATTTTGTTTATGGAGCTATCGCTAAACTTGTTCTTCAATTGCCAGCCATAGCAATTTTCCATAGTTATGGCCCTTTGATTTCAACAACCATCGGTCTCATCATTCCAATTGTTTTAATATATCGTGAAGTCTGTCAGATAACAGGAGCTCGTCGAAAGATCATTTTGAAGAGAACAATTTTAGTCACTATTTTGACTCTAGTTATGTTTATCTTAGTTGGCTTTTTACAATGGCTTCTTGGATTTGTCTTCCAACCATCTGGACGTTTGTGGAGCTTCTTCTATGTCGCCCTAATCGGTGTAATTGGTGGTGGCCTCTACGGAGCTATGAGTCTTTATACTCGACTTTTGGATAAAGTTATCGGAAAGGCAAAAGCTGACCAGTTACGAGCACGATTGAAATTATCATAAACGTTTATAAATAAAACGAACAGTTTGAACTTTTTTATCTTAAAAACTTCAAACTGTTCATTTTTTATTAAAAAAAACAGAAAAAACATAAAAATGAATAAAAATGCAATTTTTTTATATGTAAACACTTGACTAAATAAAACACCGGTTGTATAATAAGACATATATTTGAAACAGGAGGTTTTGAAAATGAAAAAATCGAAAGCTAAATATCTGACACTAGCAGGTGTCGTCCTTAGTGCCGGATTCCTATTGAGCGCATGTAGTAGCTCGTCTAGTGCACCTAAAACTTATAACTACGTATATGGTGCTGACCCAGCCAGCCTAAATTATCTTCTAGAAAATCGTGCAACTACACTTGATGTTGTTACTAACTTGGTAGATGGTTTGATGGAAAACGACCAATACGGGAACTACATCCCTTCATTGGCAGAAGATTGGAGCGTTTCTCAAGATGGATTGACCTACACTTACAAACTTCGTAAAGATGCAAAATGGTATACAAATGAAGGTGAAGAATATGCACCTGTTACTGCAAAAGATTTTGTAACTGGATTGAAATATGCAGCAGATAATAAATCCCAAGCCTTGTATTTGGTTCAAGATTCAATTGTAGGTTTGGATGACTATGTTACAGGTAAATCTAAAGATTTCTCAACAGTAGGTGTCAAAGCTCTTGATGATCAAACTGTTCAATATACTTTGAAACAACCAGAACCATACTGGAATTCAAAAACAACTTCAAGTATTCTGTTGCCAGTTAATGAAGAGTTCTTGAATTCTAAAGGTGCTGACTTTGGTAAGATGGATCCTGCGGATATCTTGTACAGTGGACCTTTCTTACTTAAATCATTCACTTCAAAATCTGCAATGGAATATACAAAGAATCCAAAATACTGGGATGCTAAAAATGTCAATGTGGATGAAGTGAAGTTAAGCTACTTTGATGGTAGTGACCAAGATGCGCTTGTTCGTAACTTCTCTGAAGGAGTTTATAGCTTCGCTCGTCTCTACCCTAATAGTTCAAGCTTTGAAGGTGTGAAAGAAAAATACAAAGACAATATCGTCTACAGTATGCAAAATTCATCATCTTTCTACTATAACTTTAACTTAGATAGAAAATCTTATAAATATACTTCAAAAACAACTGACGCTCAAAAGAAATCTACTCAAGAAGCAGTCTTGAACAAATCTTTCCGTCAAGCAATCAACTTTGCTTATGATCGTACTTCTTATGCAGCCCAATCACAAGGACAAGATGGGGCTACTAAAGTCTTGAGAAACTTACTTGTTCCTCCAACTTTTGTTAATGTTGATGGTAAGAGCTTTGGTGATGCCGTAGCTGCTAAGGTTGTCAATTACGGTAAAGAATGGGAAAACATGAAGTTCGATGATGCTCAAGATGCATACTACAATGCTGATAAGGCTAAAGAAGCCTTCAGTAAAGCTAAGAGCGAATTGGAAGCTAAAGGTGTTCAATTCCCTATCCACTTAGATATGCCAGTTGACCAAGCTACTAAGAGAAGTGTCCAAGAAGCAAGCTCATTCAAACAATCGATCGAATCTGTTTTGGGTGCAGACAATGTTGTTATTGATATCCAAATGCTAAGCACTGATGAAATGGATGGTATTAGTTACCAAGCACAAACAGCTGCACAAAAAGATTATGACCTTTATAATGGTGGTTGGAGTCCAGACTATCAAGACCCATCAACTTATCTTGATACTCTCAGTTTGTCAAGTGGTGGTTCTCTTCAAAATCTAGGTATTGAACCTGGTGAAGCTAATGATAAAGCAAAAGCTGTTGGTCTTGATGTATATACGAAGATGGTTGAAGAAGCTGGTAAAGAACAAGATTTGAACAAGCGTTATGATAAATACGCAGATGCTCAAGCTTGGTTGGTTGATAGCTCACTAGCAATTCCTAACCTTTCTCTTGGTGGTACTCCTGGTTTGAGAAAAACAGTTCCATTCTCAACTGCATTCTCTCAAGCTGGTAATAAGGGTGTGGAATCATTCAAATACCTTAAATTGCAAGATAAAGTTGTAACAAAAGATGAGTATGAAAAAGCTAAAGAAAAATGGTTGAAAGAAAAAGCAGAATCTAATAAGAAAGCACAAGAAGATCTTGCCAACCATGTCAAATAATTAGCAATTTTATAAATAGAAACGATAGCCTACAATTTGGTTATCGTTTTTTATATAGTTTGAAACTATAACTAGCTCTTGAAAAGAAGAAAATGAGTTCCTGAAAATAAGTGGTACAATAGTTAGTATAGATTTGGAGGTATTGTATGAGTAAATCATTTCATATTAACACAATTTTAGCACAAGCAGGGATTAAGTCTGATGAAGCTACTGGTGCTTTGGTGACACCACTTCATTTTTCAACGACATACCAGCATCCAGAATTTGGTCAATCAACGGGTTATGACTATACGCGTACCAAAAACCCTACTCGTGCCAAAGCAGAGGAAGTTTTAGCGGCTATTGAATCTGCCCACTATGCTCTAGCTACTAGCTCTGGTATGTCTGCCATTGTACTAGCCTTTAGTATTTTTCCTGTTGGTAGCAAGGTTTTGGCTGTCCGTGACCTTTATGGAGGTTCTTTCCGTTGGTTCAATCAAATGGAGCAGGAAGGGCGTTTTCACTTTACCTATGCCAACACAGAAGAAGAGTTGATTGCTGAGCTAGAAAAGGATGTGGATGTACTTTATATCGAAACGCCAACCAACCCTTTGATGTTGGAATTTGATATTGAAAAATTGTCAACATTAGCTCACGCTAAGGGTGCTAAAGTTGTTGTGGACAATACCTTCTACAGCCCGATTTATCAACGCCCAATTGAAGATGGAGCAGATATCGTCCTTCATTCAGCTACAAAATACCTTGCAGGGCATAATGATGTCTTAGCTGGTGTGGTTGTGACAGATAGTGCGGATTTATACGAAAAACTCTTTTACAATCTCAATACGACAGGGGCTGTTTTGTCGCCATTTGATAGTTATCAATTGATTCGTGGTCTTAAAACCTTGTCTCTTCGTATGGAGCGCTCAACTGCTAATGCTCAAGAAATCGTAGCATTTTTGAAACAATCACCTGCAGTCAAAGAAGTCTTGTATACAGGACGTGGGGGAATGATTTCCTTTAAAGTAGCAGATGAGAAACGCATTCCTCATATCTTAAATACTTTGAAAGTATTCTCTTTTGCTGAAAGTCTGGGTGGTGTAGAAAGTCTCATTACCTATCCAACTACTCAAACTCATGCCGATATTCCAGCAGAGGTGCGCCATTCTTATGGTTTGACCGATGATCTCTTGCGTTTGTCTATTGGGATTGAGGATGCTAGAGATTTGATTGCAGACTTGAGTCAAGCCTTGGAAGGATAAGACTATGGGAAAATATGATTTTACGACCTTGCCCAATCGTTTTGGCCAACATACCTATAAATGGAAAGAGGCAGAGACTGACCGTGAAGTATTGCCAGCCTGGATTGCAGATATGGATTTCGTTGTTTTACCAGAAATTCAACAAGCCGTACATGACTATGCGGAACAATTAGTTTATGGCTATACCTATGCTAGTGATGAGTTGGTTGAAGCAGTACAAAATTGGGAAAGAAGCCAACATGGCTATGACTTTAAAAAAGATGCCCTCGTTTTTATTGAAGGTGTTGTACCCGCTATTTCAGTAGCGATTCAAGCTTTTACCAAAGAAGGCGAAGCTGTTCTCATCAATACTCCGGTCTACCCTCCGTTTGCTCGCACTGTTAAGCTCAATAATCGCAAACTGATTACGAATTCTTTAGTAGAAAAAGAAGGTATCTTTGAAATTGACTTTGACCAATTGGAAAAGGACTTTGTTGAAGAGAACGTGAAACTCTATGTTCTTTGCAATCCCCACAATCCTGGGGGACGCGTTTGGGAGAAGGAAGTTCTGGAGAAGATTGGTCAACTTTGTCAAAAATATGGAGTCTTACTGGTATCTGATGAGATTCACCAAGACTTGGCCCTCTTCGGGCATAAACATCATTCCTTTAATACGGTGAACCCTGACTTCAAGGATTTTTCAATTATTTTAAGCAGTGCTACTAAAACTTTTAACATAGCTGGGACCAAGAATTCCTATACCATTATTGAAAGTCCTAAGTTGAGAGTCGCTTTCCAAAAACGTCAGCTTGCAAATAATCAGCATGAAATCTCAGGACTCGGATATTTGGCAACAGAAGCTGCTTATCGTTATGGTAAGGATTGGCTAGAAGAACTTAAGGAAGTTCTTGAAAATCATATCAATTATGTAGTTGATGTATTTGAAAAAGAAACAAAGATTAAAGTCATGAAGCCACAAGGAACCTACCTCATTTGGCTTGACTTTTCAGACTATAATATTAGCGATGAAGAACTAAGAAAGCTCTTGAGAGACGAAGCTAAGGTTATCCTAAATAGAGGTTTAGACTTTGGTGAAGAGGGAACATTGCATGCACGCTTAAACGTAGCCATGCCAAAAACCTTGCTAGAGCAAGTCTGTCAACGAATCGTAAAAGCTGTATCAAAATAAACAAAAAAATAGCCTTTCTAAGACTAAATATCTTAGAAAGGCTATTTTAATAGGGAGAATTATGGTATAATAAAGGGATAAAGTAAAGGGGCAGATATGGCTAAATTGATTCCAGGTAAACTTCGAATGGAGGGAGTAGAAGTCTACGAAACTGGTCAGATTAAAATTATGAAGGAGCAAGACAATCGCGTTTATGCGCGTGTAGCGGAAGAAGAAATTCGCTATAGTTTAGACGATGATTTGATCTTTTGTGCATGTAGTTTTTTCCAAAAAAGAGGCTACTGTGTTCATTTGGCGGCACTGGAATATTATTTTAAAAATGACCCTACAGGACAGGAAATCTTGCTCAATCTGGAGTCTAATCAGGAAGAGAAAGAAACTGTTGAGACACAGGTATCTATTGGAGGGAAATTTTTAGAAGCTATCCAGCTTCCAAATCAGTCTAATAAATATCAGCTTTCTGCTCAAGGGCAGGTGGAAGCGGGGACTAATCGCATTGTCTGGACTTTAAGGATTGGTCTTTTTGGGCAAGAAAAGTTTTATGTGATTAGGGATATTCCGCTGTTCTTAAAAGTCATAGAGACTGCTAAACCTTACATGATTGGAAAATATTACGAGCCTTCATTGAGAGTTGAGCAATTTGATAAAGATAGCCAAGGTGTCTTGAATTTCTTACGAGGATTGATTGAGGAGAAAGAAGAGCACAACATCTTTTTCCCAAATCAAGGGCGACATCTCTATTTCCCTAAAACGTTTTTTGAGCAGGGCGCTGACCTACTGATGGGTTTAGACGTCTTTCAATTTGACCATCAATTGTCAAGTTATCATCATTTGATTTTTCAAGATTTTGATGGTCAAGTAGGTTTGTTTTCTTTTCGAATTGAAGAAAAACCTAATTATTTTGGAATGGAAATTTTCGAACAGGAATGTCTCAATTTCTTTTATAGGGGACAAATTTTATTTTCTAAAGGAAATTTTTATATTTTGTCAAAAAACCAGGCTATTTTATTAAATGCGCTTAGAAAAGTTCCTTTAGATTATAGTGGCAGGAAAATTTTACAGTTTGATACAAGTGACCGAGACCTATTAGCTTCGACCTTGTCCCAGTTTAAAGACCTCGGGAAAGTAGAAGCTCCTGAGTCTCTTCAAATCCAGACTTTCCGTCCTTCATTTTACATGGATCGAGAAGAGGATGATTCCATTCGTTTGGACATGAAATTTCAGTATGAAACTTGCCTAGTAACCAATCGTAATGAACTAGAGAAACTGCCTTTTTCTAGTGATATTCATTTGGAAAAACAAATCTTTCAGCTAGCTCTTTCAGCTGGATTTGAAGCTGATTTTCGTTCATGGCGTCAAAGTTTAAAAGCTGATGCAGTCTATGCTTTCTTTCAAGAAATTTTACCAGCATTTGCAGCTCTCGGGGAATTAAAGATTTCTGAGAGTTTGCAGGAGCTTTATCAGGTTCAGAAACCTCAAGTACATATCTCTTCCAAGGGAAGTCTTTTAGAGATTCGATTTGATTTTCAAGATATAGATCAAGAAGAAGTCAATCGAGCTATGAAGGCTCTCGCTGCCAAACAGGACTATTATATTTCTTCCACAAACCAGGTTTATTATTTCGATGAACAGACTAAACGTATTCGAAAGGAGTTAGAGGACTTGGGAATTGAAGAGATAGAGAGTGATTCTTTCCATGCACGCAAATCTTTAGCTTATACACTTTCTCATCTTTTTAAGGATCAGGATCAAGTTACTTTTACTGAAGAATTTCGAAATCTAGCACGTGATTTGACTCATCCAGAGGATTTCCCGATGAAACCTTTAGATATTCGAGCTCAACTCAGAGACTATCAGAAAAAGGGAATCCAATGGTTTCAAATGCTTTATCATTATGGGTTTGGAGGAATTTTAGCTGACGATATGGGGCTTGGGAAGACCTTGCAAGCTATCGCCTTTCTAAGTAGCCAGCTTCAAGACGATAGCCGAGTCTTAATCCTCGCTCCGTCTGGTTTAATTTATAACTGGGCTGACGAGTTTCAAAAATTTGCACCAAATTTGGATGTAGCAGTTGTACATGGCTTGAAACCATATCGAGAGGCTATCTTAGCAGAAAAACATCAAATTTATGTGACCAGTTATGCCACTTTCCGCCAGGATAGTGAGATTTATCAAGATTTATCTTTTGACTTTCTATTTCTAGATGAAGCTCAGGTGATGAAAAATGCCCAGACCAAAATTGCTAAAATTTTGAGGAAGTTTGTTGTTCCATCCGTCTTTGCTCTATCTGGAACCCCGATTGAAAATAATTTAGGGGAATTATGGTCTATTTTTCAAATTGTCTTGCCAGGATTTTTACCAGCAAAAAAAGACTTTATGAAATTACCAGCTGAAAGGGTTGCCCAGTTTATCAAACCTTTTGTTATGCGTCGTAAAAAAAGGGATGTTCTTACTGAGTTACCTGATTTGATTGAAGTCGTTTATAAAAATGAACTGGAGGATCAGCAAAAGACCATCTATCTCGCACAATTGCAACAGATGCAGGAACATTTAGGGAAGGTAACTGAGTTAGAATTTCAACGCAATCGTGTTGAAATATTAACAGGACTCATGCGTCTTCGCCAGATTTGTGACACTCCCGCACTCTTCATGAATGATTATCAAGGAGATAGCGGGAAGCTTGATAGTTTACGTGATTTACTCAATCAAATTGGTGAAGCAAATCATCGTGTACTCATCTTTTCTCAATTTAGAGGAATGTTGGACCGAATTGAGCAGGAATTACCTCAGCTTGGCTTAACTTCCTTCAAGATTACAGGCTCAACTCCATCACATGAACGTCAAGAAATGACCAAGGCCTTTAATCAGGGCGAACGCGATGTTTTTTTGATTTCGCTAAAAGCTGGTGGAGTTGGTCTCAATCTAACTGGTGCGGACACCGTTATTCTGGTAGATCTATGGTGGAATCCAGCTGTCGAATCACAGGCTATAAGTAGGGCTCATCGCATGGGACAAGAGCAAGCTGTTGAGGTTTATCGTCTGGTGACTCGGGGAACAATTGAAGAAAAGATACAAGAGCTCCAGGAACAGAAAAAAAATCTAGTTTCAGAAGTCTTAGACGGAACAGAATCCCGTGGAAGTCTCACACTTGCTGAAATTCAAGAAATATTAGGAATTTCTGAAGCCAAGACTTGAAAAATCAAGACTTTACGCTATAATGGAGTATTGAAAGGAAATAAAAATGAAGTACGAAAGATTTCCAATAGTGTCAGATGATGAGATCATGCTGACAGAGATGCCATTTATGAACTTATATGATGAGTCGGATTTGATTAGTAATATTAAGGGAGATTACCAGGATAAAAACTACTTGGAATGGTCACCAATTACTATTGAGAAAAAGTCTCCGACTAATGCACAAGAAAAACTAACTGAAAAAAAAGAAAAATCCTACGCTGAGCTTGCCCGTGAAGAAGCAAGAGCTGATTTGAAACGAAAACGTTCAGCAAAGTATTTGACTCAAGATGTTAGCTTTACAAAACGTCATAAACCCTCAAATAATGTAGTAAGGCAGGCAAATCATCCAACAGCTCCTTTCCAAAAGGAAAATTCAGGTGAACTTGCAAGATATAGTGACAAGCTAACGCAAAGCCATTATATTTTAGCTGAAATGGCTCCTAAGATACAACAAACAACCACAGAAGAGCATCTGGGACCAAAGAAAAATAATTATGATTTTCTAAAGAAAAGTCAAATCTACAACAAAAAAGAAAATCAAAAAGAAAAAGAACGTAAAATAGCTCAAGAATTAAACTTGACAAGGATGACAGAGTAAAGGGGAAATAAGATGGCAAAAACCTATCATTTTATCGGAATTAAAGGATCAGGAATGAGTGCCTTGGCTTTGATGTTGCACCAAATGGGGCATAAGGTTCAAGGATCTGATGTAGAGAAATATTACTTTACACAACGTGGATTAGAGCAAGCAGGGATTAAAATTTTACCTTTTGATGAGAAAAATCTTCAAGGGGATTTAGAGATTATCGCTGGGAATGCCTTTCGCCCAGATAACAACGTAGAAATTGCCTACGCAGATAAGAATGGGATAAGTTATAAACGTTATCATGAGTTCCTTGGTAGCTTTATGCGTAACTTTGTCAGTATGGGAGTTGCGGGTGCACATGGTAAAACATCAACAACAGGGATGCTTTCTCACGTATTATCACATATTACTGATACGAGCTATTTAATTGGGGACGGTACAGGTCGTGGTTCTGCAAATGCCAAGTATTTTGTCTTCGAATCAGACGAGTATGAGCGTCATTTCATGCCATATCATCCAGAGTATTCCATCATTACCAATATCGACTTTGACCATCCAGACTACTTTACGAGCCTAGATGATGTTTTCAATGCCTTTAACGATTACGCAAAACAAATCACCAAAGGTCTGTTTGTATTCGGTGAAGATAAAGAGTTGCGTAAGATTACGAGTAATGCTCCAATCTATTATTATGGATTTGATGCTGAAAATGACGACATTGTAGCCAGCAATCTTCTTCGCTCAACGACAGGCTCAACCTTCACAGTTCATCATCATGGAGAAAATCTTGGGCAGTTCCACATTCCTACTTTTGGTCGTCACAACATCATGAATGCAACAGCAGTAATTGGTTTACTTTATACTGCAGGCTTTGACATGGATTTAGTTCGCGAACACTTGAAGACTTTTGGAGGAGTAAAACGTCGCTTTACAGAAAAAATTGTCAATGATACTGTTATTATCGATGATTTTGCACACCATCCAACTGAAATTATTGCTACCTTAGATGCTGCGCGTCAAAAATATCCACACAAGGAAATTGTAGCTATTTTCCAACCGCATACCTTTACAAGAACCATTGCCTTGTTAGATGAATTTGCGGATGCCCTAAACCAAGCGGATGCCGTTTATTTGGCACAAATTTATGGTTCAGCCCGTGAGGTTGATCATGGGGATGTTAAAGTGGAAGACCTAGCTAATAAGATTCATAAAAAACATCAAGTTATTACTGTTGAAAATGTATCTCCTCTTCTTGACCATGACAATGCAGTCTACGTATTCATGGGAGCGGGTGATATTCAAACCTACGAATACTCATTTGAACGTCTCTTGTCAAATTTGACCAGCAATGTTCAGTAAGGAATAACATGGAATGTCCAATTAACATTAGGGAAGTTCAGTATTCTGATATTGAACAAATTTGTTCGATACAGGAAAGTACTCTGAATTTCCAAGACCGACTAACTCAAGAAATACTAGAAGAACGTATCCGCAATCATGCGGATACGTTTCTCTTAGTTAGTTTTGATAATCAAGTGATTGCTTATATCACTGCGACGACTATTTCTGACCTTTCTTTACACAAATGGATTGTAGATAACAAAGGTGAGGATTCTATTAACGAAAACTCACCAATGATTGAAGAACTATCAGTACATCCAGACTTTCAGAAGCAGGGTTTTGGAACCTTGTTACTTGCAAGTCTTAAACAAGTTACTTGTCAGAAAAATTGTCCAGCTATTTATTTTCTCTGTAAAGATGAATTGCTCTCTTACTTTGAACTGAATGGATTTCTAGAACAAGGGTTCATAGAAGGAGAAAGAAGCAGTGAAGATGCCTTTCTCATGTGTTGGGGAAATCCCTTTTATCAGGAGGAATTATGATTATTCGACCAGCTAGACTAGACGATTTAGAGCGTATTTTAGAGATTGAATTTGAGAATTTTTCGATAGAAGAAGCCATACCTCGCTCTGTTTTTGAAGTACATTTAAAGAAAATAGAGACCAGTTTTCTGGTGGCTGAAAAAGACGGGGAGATTCTTGGCTATATTGAAGGACCAGTAGTCCCCAATCGTCACTTGCAGGACCAATCCTTTACTGAAGAAATAGAAGATTATAGTCATCAAAAAGGTGGTTACATATCTGTAACATGTCTGTCCATTGCTAAGAAAGCCCAATCATTAGGACTTGGACGAAAACTCTTAACTGCCTTAAAAGAAGTGGCTTTAAAGTATGACCGCGAGGGAATTAATTTAACCTGCCACGATTACCTTATTGAATATTATGAAAAACATGGTTTTGTCAATGAAGGAAGATCTAAGTCGCAGTTTGCAGGAGAAGAATGGTATGATATGGTCTGGGAAAACAGGAATTAGTTGGTAGAATGGTATCTATGGTTGCTTTTCTTTGGTTTTTAAGATATAATATTAAGGATTATCAACAAGGAGGTAATTACCTTTGAGCGAACATTCAAATGAAGAAGAAAAATTAAGTTTTAAAGAAAAAATTCTACGTGACTTAGAGCAACAGAAAAAAGAGGCCACTAAATCAGAACAAACTGACGACCTCCTTTCAACTTTAGTCAATTCTTCTGAGTTAACTTCAGGAAAAAAAGAACCAAGCATATCTGATGAAGAGTTAATTGAAAAATCAGTTTCAGCTGTGGATCAGTTAATTGATAATGCACCAGTTGTTCCTCCACGCCCAACTATTACAGAAGAAGCTCCAGAAGAGGTGGTTGAGTCATCTCAATCTATCTCAGAAAAAGAAGAAAAACATTCAATTCCAACAAAGGTGTCAGTTTCATACCGCACTCAGGATGCTTCACCTGAAGTGGATGAAACGGTAAAACCCGAATCATATCAGGAAGAAACTACAACTGAAAATCCTGTTGAAGTAGACACAGAAGCGCCAGGGCTTTCTAGAAGAAGTCATAGAGAGCCTGTGAAACCAATTAAGAAAAAGAAAAAATCCCACTTTAAAGGAATTTTAATGACCATATTGGTATTGTTGATCTTACTTGGTGCTGGTGGGTTCTTTGGTCTCCGTTATGCTGAATCAGCTTTGCTACCTGTAGATCCAAGTTCTAAACAATATGTGACTGTACAAATTCCTGATGGAGCTAATACTCAACAAATTGGTGAAACCTTGGAGAATTCTGGTTTAATTAAAAATAGTTTGGTATTTACCATGTATGCCAAGTATAAGAATTACTCTGACTTAAAATCAGGTTATTATAACTTGAAGAAAAGTATGAGTACAGAGGAATTGATTAAAGCGCTACAAAAGGGTGGGACACCAGAACCTCAAGAACCTTCCCTAGCAGAATTGACTATCCCTGAAGGTTATACTTTAGAACAAATTGCACAGGCGGTTGGTCAACTTCAAGGCGACTTTAAGGAACCTTTGACTGCAAATGCATTTATGGCAAAAGTTCAAGATGAAGCCTTTATTACTAAAGAGGTTGCTAAATATCCGAATCTACTTGAGAGCTTACCAGCAAAAGATAGTGGTGTCCGTTATCGTTTAGAAGGATATCTTTTCCCTGCAACCTATACGATTAAAGAAAGTACAACTGTTGAAAGTCTAATTGATGATATGTTGGCAGCTATGGATAAAAATCTATCTAATCATTATGCTACCATCAAACAAAAGAATTTAACAGTTAATGAGCTATTAACGATTGCTTCTCTTGTTGAAAAAGAAGGTGCAAAAACAGATGATCGTAAGTTGATTGCTGGAATCTTCTATAATCGCTTGAATCTTGGTATGCCACTTCAAAGTAATATTGCCATTCTTTATGCAGAAGGTAAACTTGGTCAAAATATCAGTCTTGCTGATGACGCTGCTATTGATACTACTCTTGATTCACCGTATAACGTATATACAAAAGTGGGTCTTATGCCTGGTCCAGTTGATAGCCCAAGCTTAGATGCTATCGAATCAAGTATCAATCAGACTAAGAGTGATTATCTATACTTTGTTGCTAATGTTCAAGATGGTAAAGTTTACTATTCAACTACTTTAGAAGAACATAATCGAAATGTTCAAGAGCATATTAATGGTAAATTAAACCAGTCCAATAGCACAAACTAAAATTATGTGGTTTTCCACATAATTTTGCTTTTAAAAGTAAATATTTATTTAAATAATTTAAAGAAAGTTGAGAAAAATGGTAGAAAAAACTTATCCAATGACATTGGAAGAAAAAGAAAAACTCGAAAAAGAATTAGAAGAATTAAAATTAGTACGTCGTCCAGAAGTTGTAGAACGGATTAAGGTTGCCCGTTCATATGGTGACTTATCTGAAAACAGTGAATATGAAGCAGCTAAGGACGAACAAGCTTTCGTTGAAGGCCAAATTTCAAGTTTAGAAACAAAAATCCGCTATGCAGAAATCGTCAATAGCGATGCAGTTGCTCAAGATGAAGTTGCTATTGGAAAAACTGTAACCATCCAAGAAGTTGGAGAAGATGATGAAGAAGTTTATATCATTGTCGGGTCAGCTGGTGCAGATGCTTTTGCTGGTAAAGTCTCTAATGAAAGTCCAATAGGACAAGCTTTGATTGGTAAGAAAACTGGAGATATTGCGACAGTTGAAACACCTGTTGGTAGCTACGATGTCAAAATTTTGAAAGTAGAAAAAACAGTCTAATCAAGTTGATGAGAAAAGGAGGTATGGTCTTTCCTAACTCCTTTTTCTTCTAAAATGGATAGGAGACATATGAGTTCACAAAAAAATAAAAATAAGATGAAGCGTGGCCTAACCAACCGTCATGTCCAAGTTATGGCGATCGCCGGAACTATCGGAACGGGACTCTTTTTAGGAGCAGGCCGTTCAATCAGTTTGACAGGTCCTTCGATTGTACTGATTTATATGATCACAGGAGCCTTCATGTTTTTGATGATGCGCGCTGTCGGTGAAATGCTTTATCAAGATCCTGAACAACATACCTTTATCAATTTTATTACCCGTTACCTTGGTAAGGGCTGGGGATATTTTTCAGTCTGGTCTTACTGGTTATCAGTTATCTTTATAGGAATGGCGGAAATCACAGCCATTTCCCAGTATGTTCAGTTCTGGTTTCCGTCTTGGCCAGGATGGCTGATTCAGATTAGCTTTTTGGTTATTCTAGGTTTGGTAAATCTGATTGCCGTTAAAATCTTTGGAGAAGTTGAATTTTGGTTTGCCATGATTAAAATTGTGGCTATTCTTGCCATGATTGCCACAGGGGTATTTATGGTATTGACCGGATTTGAGACACCTCATGGAGCTGCGAGCATAGAAAATATTACCAATCATTTCTCTCTTTTTCCAAATGGAGTTGTGAACTTTGTCATGGCTTTTCAAATGGTATTTTTTGCTTATCTGATGATTGAATTCATCGGTGTAACAACATCTGAAACGAAAAATCCTCGTCAAGTTTTGCCAAAAGCCGTTAAAGAAATTCCATTGAGAATTGGTTTCTTCTACGGAGGAGCTCTTTTGTCAATCATGGCTATCATTCCATGGAAGGAGCTAGGTTCAGCAGATTCACCATTTGTTACGGTGTTCCAATTAGCAGGTGTTAAATGGGCAGCCGCTTTGATTAACTTTGTTGTCTTAGCTTCAGCAGCATCAGCTTTGAATTCAACCCTATATTCTACAGGTCGACACTTGTATCAGATTGCCCATGATTCGCCTAATCGCTTCCTAAAAGCCATTAAGGCGGACACACTTTCTCGTCATAATGTTCCTCAGAATGCCATCATTGCTTCAGCGGTATTGATTGGTCTTGCTGCCTTTATCAATGTACTTCCTGGTGTATCAGATGCTTTTGCTTTGATTACAGCTTCCTCATCGGGTGTTTACATTGCCATCTACATATTGATCATGGTAGCGCATCTTAAGTATCGTAAGTCCAAAGATTTTATGGCGGATGGGTATCTCATGCCTTACTACAAATTTTTAAATCCTTTAACAATCCTCTTCTTTATCTTTGTATTTGTGATTCTTTTCCTACAAGAATCAACTGTTATGGGAGCGAAAGGCTCAGCTATCTGGATTGTCGCTTTTGGTATATATAGCCAGTGGAAATTTAGAAAATAAAACAGAAACTCATCAACATTAGTTGGTGGGTTTTCTAGTTTGACAGCTTTTTAAAATAGGAATATAATCAATTCTATAAGTATCTTCGAGGAGGGTTTGATGCACATTCAATTGGAGAATATAGAGTCTCAGAAATCGCAAATAATAGGAGACTTGATTCGCTCTTATAATCGTTCCAAAAGAGAAGCTGCTGAAAGTGAGCCACTTAATCTATATATCGAAGATGAAAACGGTCAACTCATGGCTGGTTTAGTAGCAGAGACTTTCGGGAATTGGTTAGAAATCGAGTATTTGTTTGTGAAGGAGGACTTGCGAGGACAAGGAATCGGCTCCCAACTATTGTACCAAGCAGAAAGTGAAGCTAAAAAGAGAAACTGTCGCTTTGCTTTTGTGAATACCTATCAATTTCAAGCGCCAGCCTTTTATCAGAAGTATGGCTACAAGGAAGTTTTTACTTTGAAAGATTATCCCTATACTGGACAAAGATACTATTATCAAAAAGATTTGTAAACATAGAACTCTCTATCATTTCGGTGGTAGAGTTTTTTTGTTAAAAAAATCGCACAAAATGAAAGATATATATTGCATAATGTAAATTATATGATATAATGAACTTAGAAAGAAGAGCAACTTTTTAAAATCTAAAAGGAGGTAAGAAGTGGCTAAGAATTTAAAATTAAAACTAGCTCGAGTGGAGTTAGATATGACACAGGGTGACTTGGCAGATGCTGTAGGTGTGACTCGACAGACTATCGGCTTGATAGAAGCAGGAAAGTACAATCCTAGTCTTTCCCTTTGCCAGTCTATTTGCAGATGCTTAGGGAAAACTTTAGATCAATTATTTTGGGAGGAAGAAGATGAAAAATAGATTATTTTATTATCAATTACTGGATGAAAGAGAAGAACAACAACTTCATAAAGCGGGTGCAGAGAGTTTTCATATTTCTACCGGATTATTGTTTCTAGCTTATTTCATATCAGTGTTAGCACCAAGCCTTTTTAATCCTAGCATGCTTCTCGCAATTATCATCATAGGGAATTTTTACTTTATCAATCGTGCTAGAAGTCTAGGTGTGACCTACTATAGTCGTTTTCATTTTACAATTTTAGGTTGCCTATTATTAACTCTAGTGATTACAGCTACCTTGATGCTACAAAACTACCAGTTTAATATCGAAATTTATCAGCACAACCCTCTACATATTAAGTACATTTATGCATGGGTATTTACTTATATCTTTTATCTTCCATGGGTTTTTATTGGTAACTTAGGCTTGAAAAGTTATGGTGAATGGGCCCAGAAGAAGTATGAAAAAGCGATGGATGCGTTGGAGAAAGAATGAAAGCTTGTTACAATTTTCTCAATCCTTTTCAAATATGATATAATAGTACTAATTTATAAGATGGTGAGAGTTTCGCCATTCCGTAAACTAAGGAAGAAGGAATAGATATGTATCCAGATGATAGTTTAACATTGCACACTGATTTGTATCAGATTAATATGATGCAAGTATACTTTGATCAAGGCATTCATAACAAGAAAGCAGTTTTTGAGGTGTATTTCCGCCAACAGCCATTTAAGAATGGGTATGCTATCTTTGCAGGTTTAGAGCGTATTGTGAAGTACTTGGAAAACTTACACTTTTCAGATAGCGATATTGATTATTTAGAGTCACTTGGTTATCACGGTGCTTTTTTGGAATATCTCCGTAACCTCAAGATGGAATTGACTGTACGTTCTGCTCAAGAAGGGGACTTGGTATTTGCCAATGAACCGATTGTTCAAGTGGAAGGTCCTTTGGCTCAGTGTCAATTAGTTGAAACAGCCCTTTTGAATATTGTTAACTTTCAAACCTTGATTGCGACCAAGGCAGCTCGTATTCGTTCGGTTATCGATGATGAACCTTTGATGGAGTTCGGTACACGTCGTGCACAAGAAATGGATGCGGCTATCTGGGGGACTCGTGCGGCTGTTATTGGTGGAGCCAATGGAACTAGTAATGTGCGTGCAGGAAAGCTTTTTGGTATTCCGGTTTTAGGAACTCACGCCCATTCCTTGGTACAGGTCTATGGCAATGATTATCAAGCTTTTAAAGCTTACGCAGCGACTCATAAGAACTGTGTTTTTCTAGTTGATACCTATGACACCCTACGTATCGGTGTTCCAGCAGCGATTCAGGTTGCGCGTGAACTTGGTGACAAAATCAACTTTTTAGGAGTTAGGATTGACTCTGGGGATATTGCTTATATTTCTAAGAAAGTCCGTCAACAGTTGGATGAGGCTGGATTTACTGATGCTAAGATTTATGCATCCAACGACCTTGACGAAAATACCATTCTTAACCTCAAGATGCAAAAGGCTAAGATTGATGTTTGGGGTGTGGGAACTAAGCTCATCACGGCCTATGATCAACCAGCGCTTGGAGCAGTTTATAAGATTGTTGCCATCGAAGATGAAAATGGTCACATGCGTAATACAATTAAACTCTCTAGCAATGCTGAGAAAGTTTCAACTCCGGGTAAGAAACAAGTTTGGCGCATTACCAGTCGTGAAAAAGGCAAATCAGAAGGGGACTACATTACCTATGATGGTGTTGATGTCACAAGTATGACAGAAATCAAGATGTTCCATCCAACTTATACTTACATCAAGAAGACTGTTCGTGATTTTGAAGCCGTTCCTCTCTTGGTTGATATTTTCAAGGATGGCAAGTTAGTCTATGATTTACCAAGTCTGTCTGAAATTCAAGCCTATGCACGTAAAGAATTTGATAAATTGTGGGACGAATATAAACGTGTCCTCAATCCTCAGCATTATCCAGTCGACTTAGCGCGTGATATTTGGCAAGATAAGATGGAATTGATTGACAAGATGCGCAAGGAAGCTCTAGGCGAAGGAGAAGAAGAATGACCTTACAAGAAGAGATTATCCAAGAATTGGGTGTCAAACCGGTGATTGATCCAAAAGAAGAAATCCGACGCTCCATCGACTTTCTAAAAAGATATCTGAAAAAGCATCCCTTCCTTAAAAGTTTTGTTTTAGGGATTTCCGGAGGTCAAGACTCAAGCCTAGCTGGACGCTTAGCCCAACTAGCTATTGAAGAAATGCGTGCAGAAACGGGTGATGATAGCTATAAATTTATCGCTGTTCGCTTACCCTATGGTGTGCAAGCTGATGAAGATGATGCCCAAAAAGCCTTACACTTCATTCAACCAGATGTGAGTTTGGTAGTAAATATCAAAGATTCTGTTGATGCTATGACAGTAGCAGTAGAAGTGACAGGCAGTCCTGTTTCAGATTTTAATAAGGGAAATATCAAGGCTCGTAGCCGTATGATTGCTCAATACGCCCTTGCAGGTGCTTATAGCGGAGCGGTTATTGGTACCGACCATGCTGCTGAAAATATTACAGGATTCTTTACCAAGTTTGGTGACGGGGGTGCAGATATCTTACCTCTTTATCGCCTCAATAAACGTCAAGGAAAACAACTCCTGAAGGAACTTGGAGCTGACTCATCCCTCTATGAGAAGGTACCAATCGCAGACCTGGAAGAAGAAAAACCAGGCTTGGCAGATGAAGTGGCCTTGGGAGTTACTTATAATGAAATCGATGACTATCTCGAAGGAAAACAAGTAAGTCCAGAAGCCCAAGCAACTATCGAAAAATGGTGGCACAAAGGCCAACACAAACGCCACCTACCAATCACAGTGTTTGATACGTTTTGGGAGTAAAAACCTCCGGGGGAAGTTTTTACCCCGAGTCTAGAAACAGGAGAACGAGGGAAGTACGGTGGACCTTTTTACCCTCTCACCTAGAAATAAGAAAGCTAAGAAGGTCCAGTGGGCCTTTTTAGCTTGAACATTCAAATAGAAAGAGAGCTACCATTATGAAAGCACTAGGAACACAAACTATAGAGACAGAACGATTGATTTTGAAGAGATTTGTGGAAACTGATGCTCAAGCCATGTTTGACAATTGGGCTTCACGATCAGAAAATCTGACTTATGTGACTTGGGATCCACACTTAAATGTTGAACAGACTCGAAATTCTATTCGCAATTGGGTAAAATCCTATGATGATCCAAATTACTACAAATGGGCTATTTGTCTCAAAGAAAATCCAGACTATGTTATCGGAGATATCAGTCTTGTTAGTGTCGATGAAGAAAACTCTAGTTGTGAAATCGGCTATATCTTAGGCATGGACTACTGGGGTCGAGGGCTCATGACGGAAGCCTTGAAGGCTGTTTTGTCATTCTGTTTGCATGAGATTGGATTTGAACAAGTTGATGCTTGTTACGTAAGTTTAAATCCTGCATCTGCTCGTGTGATGGAAAAGGCTGGAATGACTTTTTGGAAGACGATTCCAAATGCAGTTGAACGAAAAGGCTATAAAGCTGATAAAATGTATTATCAGATCAAAAAATAAGATGGAAAAGTGAAGCTTTTCCATCTTATTTTTTATAAAATACTTTTTAATCAAAGTAAAGCAAATCTTTGCTGGTGCTTGTAAAGAGGTCAAAACCGTCTTTGGTAACAACACCACAGTCTTCGATACGAACTCCGACTTTACCAGGGATGTAAATACCAGGTTCAACAGAGAAGCACATACCTTCTTCAATGACCATATCGTTTCCTTCCATGATGGATGGGAATTCATGCACATCCATACCGATACCGTGACCGAGACGGTGGTTGAAATACTCACCGTAACCAGCTTTTTCAATCACTTCACGAGCAGCACGGTCGACTTCATGAGCTGTCACACCAGGTTTGATAAAGTCAAGGGCCGCTTGTTGAGCTTCAAGAGTCAAGTTGTATATATCTTTCTTGAATTGGTCTGGCTTACCAACAGCAACTGTACGAGTCATATCTGATGCATAACCATTGACCATCACACCGAGGTCAAAGAGGAGAAGAGCATCGTTTTCAACCTTGTTAGCAGCAGGGATACCATGAGGGTTTGCAGCATTGTTTCCTGTTAAGACCATAGTATCAAAACTCATTTCATAACCATCTTGTTTCAATGCAAAGTCGATTTGAGCTATAATATCTGTTTCAGTTTTATCTAATGAAATATTATCAAAGCCAACTCTTACGGCTTTGTCTGCATACTGACCAGCTACCATCATTTTTTTGACTTCATCGGCAGATTTGATGAGGCGCATCCGTTGGATTAATGGTGTCAAGTTTTCAAATTCAGCTTTTCCAAATACTGATTGGAGGCCATGATACTTGGTCAAGATAAGGTTGCTAAACTCAACAGCAACACGTTTAAATTCAACTTGTGGCAAGGCGTTTTGAATTTTTTTCCAAGGATTTTCAGAGTCCACATAGCCAACAACTGGGAATGATACGGTACTGGTTGCACGCTCAACCTCTAGCGCGGGAACAAAAAGTAGAGGTTCTTGGCCTTTAAGGACAAAGAGGAACATTTGGCGTTCGTGTGGGTCACTGTAAAAACCAGTGAGATAGTTAATTGTGACGGGGTCAGATACGACAGCGACGTCTAGTTTTTCTGATTCAAGATATGTTTCAATTTGTTGTAATTTAGACATAAGCTACCTTCTTTCTACCCCTCTATTTTGGCAAAAAATGGAAAAAAATGCAAGGAAGAAGGAGAAAAAGCATAAAAAAATTCCAACAGCTGATAGCATGTTGGAATAGGAATATTAGTTGAATTCGGCCTTACTTTTAACATCGCTGTATTCTTCAGCAACTTCTTGACTAAGAATATCCTCATAAGCTGGAAGGACGATGTCCTGACCGTATTTTTTCTTGAGGGCAGTAGTGACTAAGCGATAGGCTAAGTTTGCATTACGGGATAAAATAGGCCCGTGGAAATATGAACCAAAGACGTTTTTATAGTGAACACCTTCACCGACCTTTTCTTCGTTGTTTCCATTTCCGTAAACAACCTGACCGAGTGGTTTTTGGTCATCAGATAGGAAGGTGCGACCTTGGTGGTTTTCAAAGCCATAGTAGGTTTCATCAAATTCTTCGTTATGAATTTTAATGTCACCGATAAAGCGGTTGTTGGTTTGGTTGAGTGTGTAATGTCCCATGACGCCAAGACCTTCAATGCGTCTTCCGGAAGCTTCAACATAATATTGGCCCAATAGTTGGAAGCCACCGCAGATAGCTAGGACGACACCATCATTTTGGATAAACTTGTCGATATTTTCTTTTTTAGCAGGCAAATCACCAGCAATGATACTTTGTTCAAAGTCTTGGCCACCGCCGAAAAAGGCAATATCGTAGTGATGTTCATCGAAATTATCATGAAGCGAAACGATATCAACTGTTACATGTGCACCCAGCTTTTCAGCGACGTACTTGAGCATGAGGATATTCCCATTATCTCCGTAGGTGTTCATGAGATTCCCATAGAGGTGGGCGATATTTAGTTGGTAAGGATAATTGCCATCTTTTGAGGAAAGTGAAGTATAAACCATTAGTTCATCTCCTTTCTAACAATCTGACGATTTGCTAGTAATTCTCGGAATTCTAGCATAGCCGTGTAAGTCGCAAGGATATAGGCATGCTTGCAGTCTTGAGCTTCGATTGTTTTGAGAACTTGTTCCAGACTGCTTGTCTCAGTGATTTTATCAGCTGGGTAACCAGTTACTCGAAGACGACGAGCGATTTCAGAATGACGAACACCACCCGCGTTGATTTCAGGAATGTCCATATCAGTAATTTGCTCAAAGTCAGCATCCCAAATCCAGCTGGTATCAATCCCGTCCGCATAATTTGCATTGAGGAGAACAGATAGACTAAATGGGTAAGGAGCTAGTTTGATCATTTCGATAGCCTGGGTAGCACCAACAGGATTTTTAATAAGAACCAGTGTGCATTCCTTGTCACCGATATGGAAAGTTTCTTGGCGACCGAAAACAGCTCGACTCTTGTCAAATCCTTGTTTAATCAGTTGAGAATCAGCACCAAGGTATCGTGCAATAGCAACCGCAGCCAGAGCATTGTAAATGTTGTAGAGACCACCGATTTGAATACCATATTCCTGACCATCGATAACAAAGCGAGAGCGATTGTTGGTCAACTCAACCAATTCTGTCAAACGGTAGTTTAAGTCAGGACGTTTACATCCACAATTTTCACAGATATAAGCTCCCAAGTTGGCATAAGTGTTGAGCTCATATTTCAGAATACTTTTACAGTCAGGGCAGAGAATACCTTCGGTGTTGTAGTGAGCAAGTTTTGCTGGACCTTTCTCCAAATCAAAACCAAAATACTGAACAGGATTTGGAATTGCAGGTTTGTAGAAAAGTGGGCTATCACCGTTAAGGAGTACAGTAGCAGTAGGAACTTTTCGAATAGCATCCAAAATCATGTTGTAGGTCGTATAAATCTCACCGTAGCGGTCCATTTGATCGCGGAAAATATTGGTGATAACGAAAAGACT
Source organism: uncultured Streptococcus sp. (assembly GCA_963528105.1). Taxonomy (GTDB): domain Bacteria; phylum Bacillota; class Bacilli; order Lactobacillales; family Streptococcaceae; genus Streptococcus. The sequence continues at coordinate 47,217 of CAURUY010000008.1, forward strand.
AGGCTGGATGTAGTCACAGATATGTGAGAGACTAGCTTCGTCGATTTCAAGAACTGCAATATTTTTTCCAGTTTTTGAAGATTTTGCAGTCAAGAAAGTAGTCGTAATCCCTGTGATCATGTTGGCACCACTTGGATTGGTTAACACTTGACCGTAAATTTCCTTTAGGATACCGACAGTAAGAGCGGTCGTCAAGGTTTTCCCATTAGTACCAGTTACTACAACAATCTCATAGTTCTTCGCTAAATGTTGTAAAATATCTTTATCAAGTTGAAGGGCAAGTTTTCCAGGGAGCGTGCTTCCACGTCCAAGACGACTCAAAATAAAATGAGAAGAACGCCCAGCAAGAAGGCCCAAAGTAGTTTTTAATTTCATGTTTCTATTATATCATAAATGCTTAAAAAGACAGATTTGAGATTTTGGATAAAAAAACAACCCTAGGTGGGTTGCTTTTTAATAAGTGTATCTTAGGTTAAATCGCAAACAAATCATTCAAGTTTTCAGCCAAGGTTGGGTGAGTGAAGATTTGTTTTGTGAAGTAAGTGTATGGAATCTTATTATCCATAGCAACAGTAATGATGTTGATGATTTCTTGTGAACCTTCAGAGAAGATAGTAGCACCGAGAATTTCTTTTGTTTCAGTGTTGACAACGGCTTTGAAGGCACCACGAAGATCTCCATTGACATGACCACGAGGCATTCCAGCAACAGGCATTTCTTTGACTGCGTATGGAAGTTTCAAATCAGCCGCTTGGCTTTCAGTCAAACCGACTTGAGAAAGAGCGGGTGTGATAAACATGGTGGTTGGTACGTTGAGACGGTCTTCAAGAGTGTAGCTACCATCTCCAGCAAGATAGCTATAAACAACACGGAAGTCATCAAGTGAAACGTAGGTAAATTGAGGTCCACCATTGACATCACCGACTGCAAAGACACCAGGAACAGTTGTTTGACAATGTTTATCTACTTTGATAGCACCACGTTCAGTTAGTTGGATATCAGTGTTTTCAAGATGAAGTGGTTCTACATTTGGTTTGCGTCCAGTTGCGTAGAGAAGCGCATCAAAACGGTAAGTTTCGTTTTCAGTTACGACAAGGACTTGGTCACCGTCGTTTTTGATTTCAGTAGTATGAACGTTTTGAAGCAATTCAATACCGTCTTCTTCCATGTATTTCTTAGCAAGAGCTGAGATAGAAGGTTCTACACGAGGTAGGAAGGTATCTAGAGCATCCAAGACAGTTACCTTACTTCCAAGTTTATTGTAAAGACCAGCAAATTCAAGACCAATGTTTCCGCCACCAAGGATACCAAGTTTTTCTGGTAATTGTTCTAAGTTTTGGATACCTGTTGAATCAAAGACATTCTTGCTTGTTGCAAGACCTGGAATTGGCAATACATTTGAAACTGCACCAGTATTGATGACGATGGTTTCTGCTGTTAGTTCTTGTTTTTCACCACCAGCTTGGATTTCGATGACCTTGTTCGAAACAAAGTGAGCTTCCGCATCTAAAATATCGACACCTGTACCTGCTACAGTAGCATAGTTTTTACCATTGAGTCTTGTGGTAACGGTGTTTTTGGTCTCCATGACTTGATCAAATGACAAGCCTTTTTCAGCAGCTACGAGTAAAGTTTTAGTAGGGATACAAGCAATATTGATACAAGTTCCCCCGTACATAGCCTTGCTGCGTTCAATGAGGGCAACTTTTTTACCAGCTGAAGCCATTTTACCAGCTAGTGTCTTACCAGCTTTCCCAAATCCAATGACAATTAAATCGTATGTTAACATTTAAAAATCCTCCTTTTCGAATTTCATTCTAGCACAAGAAAAAAATTTTTTCACAAATCTGCTACGGAAAATTGAGTGGGCTGATTTCTTCACTTTTTAGCAATAATGAATTTGGTCATTTTATAAGGAGGTTAGACTATCTTTTACTCACTTCTTGTGTTATACTAGATAAGTTGCAAAGATAGCAATACTTTTCTTTTGTGGAAAAGAAGCAACACGATTTGTCATATAGAAAGTATGAAAATACGTCATAAATAGAAAAGTATAAACAAGCGCTATAGGGTGGCTTCGCACCACCTTTAGAAAGAAGAAAAACGTGAAATTTAATGAATTTAATCTTTCTGCTGACCTTTTAGCAGAAGTTGATAAAGCAGGATTTGTAGAAGCAAGTCCTATCCAAGAGCAAACCATTCCATTGGCTCTAGAAGGAAAAGATGTAATTGGTCAAGCTCAGACTGGTACGGGGAAAACTGCAGCTTTTGGACTCCCAACTCTCGAAAAAATCCGCACCGAAGAAGCGACCATTCAAGCTTTGGTCATCGCTCCCACTCGTGAACTAGCTGTTCAAAGTCAAGAAGAACTTTTCCGCTTTGGGCGTAGTAAGGGAGTGAAAGTACGCTCAGTTTATGGCGGTTCAAGCATTGAAAAACAAATCAAGGCCCTTAAGTCTGGAGCACATATTGTAGTGGGGACACCTGGTCGTCTCTTAGATTTGATTAAACGCAAGGCTTTGAAATTACAACATGTCGAGACCTTGATTTTGGATGAAGCTGATGAGATGCTCAACATGGGCTTTCTTGAAGATATCGAAGCCATCATCTCTCGTGTACCTGAGAATCGCCAAACCTTACTTTTCTCAGCAACCATGCCAGAGCCTATCAAACGGATTGGCATTCAGTTCATGAAAGACCCTGAGCATGTGAAGATTGCTGCCAAAGAGTTAACAACAGAACTCGTAGACCAGTACTATATCCGTGTTAAGGAGCAAGAAAAGTTTGACACCATGACTCGTCTCATGGATGTGGAACAACCAGAACTTGCAATCGTATTTGGTCGTACCAAACGCCGTGTGGATGAGTTGACTCGCGGTTTGAAAATCCGTGGCTTCCGAGCAGAAGGGATTCATGGAGACCTTGACCAAAACAAACGTCTTCGAGTTCTTCGCGATTTTAAAAATGGCAATCTTGATGTGCTTGTTGCAACAGACGTTGCAGCTCGTGGTTTGGATATCTCAGGAGTGACTCATGTCTACAACTATGATATTCCTCAAGACCCTGAAAGCTACGTTCACCGTATCGGCCGTACAGGTCGTGCCGGTAAGTCAGGCCAGTCCATTACTTTCGTAGCTCCAAATGAAATGGGTTACCTCCAAATCATCGAGAACTTGACTAAGAAGCGTATGAAAGGCTTGAAACCAGCGACAGCAGAAGAAGCCTTCCAAGCTAAAAAGCATGTGGCGCTTAAGAAAATCGAACGTGATTTTGCAGATGAGATTATCCGTGGCAACTTCGACAAATTTGCTAAGGATGCGCGCAAACTCGCGGTAGAATTTAGTCCTGAAGAATTGGCCATGTATATCCTCACGTTAACGGTTCAGGATCCAGACAGTCTTCCAGAAGTGGAAATCGCGCGTGAAAAACCACTACCATTTAAACCGTCTTCTGGTGGTTTTGGTGGTAAGGGCAAAGGTGGTCGTAGAAATGACTACCGTGGAGACAAACGCCGTGATCGAAATCATAGAGAAGATCGTGATGGTGGACACCGTGATTTCAAACGGAAGTCCAATAAAAATAGCCGAGACTTTGAAGGAAAAGGAAACAAACGCCCACATCGTACCTCAAGTGAAAAGAAAAACGGCTTTGTAATCCGCAACAAAGGTGACAAATAATAAAAAAAACAATCCAATAAATGGATTGTTTTTTATATATAAGGAGACCTACATTAGAAATACTCACACACATCAAAGGATTTATATATTTGTTATCTTGTAATATTATATTATCAAAAAAGAATAGCTTTGTCAATAAAAATATTCAAAAAATATCAAAAATTTCCAAGCAAAAGAGAATTGCAATTCAATAAACAATTTTCAGATAATTATTGAAAAATCGCTTTCTTTATGTTATAATAATAGGGATTAAATGCGAGGTGAGTTATGGCAAACTTATTAGAAAAAACAAGAAAAATTACATCTATGTTGAAACGTTCTGAGGAACAATTCCAAGATGATTTACCTTATAATGCCATTACCCGTCAGTTGGCTGATATTATCCATTGCAATGCCTGTATTGTGAATAGTAAAGGCCGACTTTTGGGATATTTTATGCGCTACAAAACCAATAATGACCGTGTAGAGCAATTTTTCCAATCAAAGATTTTCCCTGATGACTATATTCAAGGCGCTAACATGATTTATGATACGGAAGCAAACCTTCCAGTAGAGCATGACTTGACTATTTTTCCGACTGAGAGTCGTGCTGATTTTCCTGATGGATTGACAACTATTGCTCCAATTCATGTCTCAGGAATTCGTTTAGGATCTTTGATTATTTGGCGTAACGATAAGAAATTTGAAGATGATGATTTGATTCTTGTTGAGATTTCAAGCACTGTAGTTGGGATTCAACTTCTCAATTTCCAAAGGGAAGAAGATGAAAAAAATATTCGTCGTCGTACAGCAGTAACGATGGCAGTTAATACCCTTTCTTACTCTGAACTTAGAGCAGTATCTGCTATTTTGGGAGAACTAAATGGTAACGAAGGTCAGTTGACTGCGTCAGTTATTGCAGACCGTATCGGTATTACACGTTCAGTGATTGTCAACGCCCTACGTAAACTTGAGTCAGCAGGAATTATTGAAAGCCGATCTCTGGGTATGAAGGGAACCTATCTTAAAGTATTGATTCCAGATATATTTGAAGAAGTGAAGAAGAGGGATTACTAATGACCAAGGCTTTGATTTCGATTGATTACACGGAAGATTTTGTTGCAGATGATGGAAAATTGACTGCTGGTGCACCCGCGCAAGCTATTTCAGATGCTATCTATCAGGTGACAAGGAAAGCTTTTGAGCGCGGGGACTATATCTTCTTTACGATTGATGCTCATGAGGAAAACGATGTTTTTCATCCGGAAAGTAAACTCTTCCCACCTCATAACATCATTGGGACTAGTGGACGCAATTTGTATGGAAAGTTAGCAGACTTCTATCAGGAGCATGCTAATGATAGTCGTGTCTTTTGGATGGATAAGCGTCACTATTCAGCCTTTTCAGGGACAGATTTGGATATTCGTCTAAGAGAGCGTCGTGTAGATACTGTCATTTTGACAGGCGTTTTAACAGACATTTGTGTTCTCCACACAGCTATTGATGCATACAATCTTGGCTATCAGATTGAAATTGTCAAACCAGCTGTCGCTTCTATTTGGCCTGAAAATCATCAATTTGCGCTCTCTCACTTCAAGAATACCTTAGGAGCCAAGTTGCTTGATGAAAATTTAAATGAAATAACTGAATAATTTTCATAGATATGTAAAAATATGAAAAAAGTATTGACAAGATTTGGGAAAGTTGATATACTAGTACAGTAATCGACGCGGGGATGGCGGAATTGGCAGACGCGCAGGACTAAGGATCCTGTGACCGCTTTAGGTCGTGAGGGTTCAAGTCCCTCTCTCCGCATAGTAGATGAGCTAGCTTTGGCTAGCTTTTTATTTTTTTGAAAGATGTATATTGAAAAACATACAGGATAGTTTTTTTGTATGTTTTTTGTTTTCTTTTAAAAAGTGTTACAATATAGATAGAAAAGAAGGAAAAGAAATCAGTATTAAAAAAATAGAGAGAGTAGTGTAGAAAAGTTTAATCTATCCTATTTTATAATGGTTATTATTGGGAAAGATTTCATGGTTAAAGACTTGTATTCCCTGATTTAAAATAGGCATTTCAAAAATGTAAAGGAGGACTACGATGGTTAATGAACTTCAACGAATAATGAGCGCATTTATTCAAATTCTCTTTATTATTTTACTACCTTATATCTGGTGGTTTCTGACTGCGAGGGGGAAAGTCCCATTTATGGAATGGATTGGTTTAAAAGCTATTAAAAGGGTTGAAGATTCTTATCTTATCGCATGGATAATTGGTGGCTTTCTCCTGTTTACAATTTTTTCTATGTTTATCTTTCCTCTAACACGTAGTATAGAAACGGCTACTTCGGCATTTTCCGATATGGGTCTTAAAGATTTGCCAAGTATACTAATTTATAGTTTTTTACAGACTTCTTTGCCTGAGGAACTTTTATTCAGAGGGTTTTTATTAAAACGATTAGTTAATCATATGCCATTTTTCTTTGCAAATACGATACAGGCTATCGCTTTTGGTTTGATTCATGGAATATTATTTGTCTCACTCGTATCTATAGAAATTACTCTTTTTATTACCTTGTTTACAGGAGTAATCGCTGCTTATTTAGGCTTTGTCAATGAGAAAAAAGCTGGAGGCTCTATTTTTACGAGTTGGATCATACATGCTTTAGCTAACATTTTCTCTGGGATAGTTGCTGCATTTTCTCTGTTTTAATCTGTGGGATTTATAAATATAAAGTCAGTAGAAATACTGGCTTATTTTATTTCAAAAATTTTTCTTTTTTCATAAACATTTCATATTTGAATATTATAATGGATTTACAAATATGGAGGTGCTATATGAATCCCACTCAAAGAGCTTGGGCTTATGTCAGCAGAAAACGACTGAGAAGTCTCATATTATTTTTGATTCTATTTGTTTTATTGGCAGGAATATCGGCTTGTTTGACGCTTATGAAGTCCAACAAAACAGTAGAAAATAATCTTTATCGCTCACTGAATACATCGTTTTCGATTAAAAAAATCGAAGCAGATCAGACTTTTCAACTGTCTCAACTAGATGACCTTAAAAAGATAAAGGGTCTTGAGAAGATTTCACCTGAGCTAGAGACAATAGCTAAGTTGACTGACAAAGAAGTTGTTACTGGGGAACAAAGTATCCAAAGGGATGATTTGACAGAGGCTGAAAAAAATCTTATCAGTTTGATTGCTTTGGAAGATTCTTCCAAGGATGTTGCTTTTACAAGTTCCGCCTTTAGCCTTATAGAAGGAAGACATATCGAAAAAGGGGATCGAAAAAAAATCTTAATCCACGAAGATTTAGCCAAGAAAAACAATCTAAAAGTAGGAGAGAAGATTAGCTTAAACCCTGCTCAAGTAGGAGGAAACAGTGGACAAACACTAGATTATGAAATCGTAGGTGTTTTCTCAGGTCAGAAGCAAGAGAAATTTACCGGTCTATCATCAGACTTTAGTGAAAATACGGTCTATACAGACTACGAAAGTAGCCAAAATTTACTTGGCAACAAGGAAGCTCAAGTTACTGCAGCCCGTTTCTATCTTGAAAATCCAAAAGATATGGATGGTATCATTCAAGAGGTTGAAAAGTTATCCCTGGAAAACCAAGGGTTCCAAGTTGAAAAGGAAAATAAGGCCTTTGAACAAATCAAGGATTCCGTTTCGACCTTCCAAACCTTCTTACAGATTTTCCTCTATGGCATTATGATTGCTGGTGTAGGGGCGCTGATATTGGTCTTGTCACTTTGGTTACGAGAGCGAGTCTACGAAGTTGGTATTTTATTGGCACTAGGGAAGGGAAAAGGAGCAATCTTTAGCCAATTCTGCCTGGAAGTCATCATAGTTTCATTGGCAGCTATTCTGCCAGCATTTGTGGCTGGGAATGCTATTACTTCCTATCTCTTGAAGACTGTACTAGCAAGCGGTGACCAAGCTGCACTACAAGATACACTGGCCAAAGCGACTAATCTTTCAACCAGTATCCAATCATTTGGAAAATCTTACGTCTTTCTACTTGTGATTAGCTCCTTGTCAGTTGCACTTTGTTTTATCTTTTTATTTAGAAAATCACCTAAGGAAATTTTATCATCCATCAGTTAATAAAGGAGAAATCATGACTTTACTACAATTACAAGATCTTACTTATCGTTACAAGAACACTGCAGAAGCAGTATTATATAAAATCAATTACGATTTTGAACCTGGTAAGTTTTATAGTATTATCGGAGAATCAGGAGCTGGGAAGTCAACACTCTTATCTCTATTAGCAGGACTTGATAGCCCAGTCGAAGGTGCTATCCTATTCGAAGGCAAGGATATTCGTGAACAAGGTTATTCTTATCATCGCATGCACCATATCTCGCTAGTTTTCCAAAACTATAACCTGATTGATTATCTTTCCCCATTGGAAAATATCCGCTTGGTTAATAAAAAGGCCAGCAAGGATACCCTTCTTGAACTTGGTTTAGATGAAAGTCAAATCAAGAGGAATGTTCTCCAATTATCAGGTGGACAGCAACAACGTGTTGCCATTGCTCGTAGCCTTGTATCGGAAGCACCAGTGATTTTAGCAGATGAACCAACAGGAAACTTGGATCCTAAGACTGCTGGAGATATCATTGACCTGCTCAAATCTCTTGCTGAGAAAACAGGCAAGTGTGTGATCGTTGTGACCCACAGCAAGGAAGTAGCACAGGCGTCAGATATTACACTTGAATTGAAGGATAAGAAATTGACTGAAACAAGAAAAAATAGTAACTAAAACTTTTAAACATATTAAAAACGGAAGTAAATCTAGAAAGGAATCTTATGTTACACAACGCATTTGCCTATGTCACAAGAAAATTTTTTAAGTCTATTGTGATCTTTCTTATCATTCTCTTGATGGCTAGTTTGAGTTTGGTCGGCTTGTCTATCAAGGGTGCAACAGCCAAGGCTTCTCAAGAAACCTTTAAAAATATCACCAATAGTTTCTCCATGCAAATCAACCGTAGGGTTAATCAAGGAACTCCACGTGGTGCTGGGAATATCAAGGGTGAAGATATCAAAAAGATTACCGAGAATAAAGCTATTGAATCCTACATCAAACGGATTAATGCTATCGGTGATTTGACAGGCTATGAACTGATTGAAACGCCTGAAACCAAGAAAAATCTAACTGCAGATCGAGCTCAACGTTTTGGAAGTAGCTTGATGATAACAGGTGTCAATGACTCTTCTAAAGAAGACAAGTTTGTATCAGGCTCTTATAAACTAGTTGAAGGTGAGCATTTAAAAAATGACGACAAGTACCAAATTCTCATGCATAAAGATTTGGCAGAAAAGCATGGATGGAAGGTAGGAGACAAGGTCAAACTTAACTCCAATATCTACGATGCGGATAATGAAAAAGGAGCCAAAGAAACAGTAGAAGTCACTATCAAAGGACTTTTTGATGGACATAACAAATCTGCTGTGACCTACTCACAGGAACTATATGAAAATACAGCAATCACAGATATTCACACAGCTGCCCAACTCTATGGATATACAGAAGATACAGCTATCTATGGAGATGCTACCTTCTTTGTAGCTGGGGATAAGAACCTCGATACGGTCATGCAAGAAATAGGATCCATCAACGGTATCAACTGGAAGATGTATAGCTTAATCAAGAGTTCATCAAACTATCCTGCTCTTGAACAATCTATCTCAGGCATGTACAAGATGGCTAATCTCCTCTTCTGGGGTAGCTTGAGCTTCTCGGTTCTCCTGCTTGCTCTCTTACTCACGCTATGGATTAATGCCCGTCGTAAAGAAGTTGGAATTCTTCTTTCCATTGGTCTTAAACAAGTAAGTATTCTGGGACAATTTATCATAGAAGCAATTATGATTGCTATTCCAGCTCTTATTTCAGCCTACTTCCTAGCCAACTATACAGCTCGTGCTATTGGAAATACAGTTCTTGCCAATGTCACATCAGATGTGGCTAAGCAAGCTAGTAAGGCAGCCCAAGCCTCTAATCTTGGTGGTGGTGCAGAAGTGGACGGCTTTAGCAAGACTCTTTCAAGTTTAGATATATCCATTCAACCTTCTGACTTTGCTATTATCTTTGTACTTGGCTTGGTTCTAGTGGTACTAGTTATGGCACTTGCTTCAAGTAATCTCCTATTTAAACAACCAAAAGAACTCTTGTTGGATAGTGAATAAAAAACTTGCTACCTATTCTCACTCAAATGAGATATAATATAGGTAGCATTTTTGATAGAAAAGGATTTATATGAAAATTCTAATTGTAGAAGATGAAGACATGATCCGTGAGGGAATTAGTGATTACTTGGCGGATTGTGGCTATGAAACCATTCAGGCTGCAGATGGTCAAGAAGCCTTAGAACAATTTTCAAATCACCAAATAGCTCTGGTTCTCTTAGATATTCAAATGCCTAAACTCAATGGTTTAGAGGTTTTGTCAGAAATCCGTAAGACCAGCCAAGTTCCAGTCTTGATGTTGACAGCCTTTCAGGACGAAGAGTATAAAATGAGTGCCTTTGCCTCACTAGCAGATGGATATCTAGAAAAGCCTTTTTCCCTATCTTTGTTAAAGGTACGAGTAGATGCTATTTTCAAGCGTTATTATGATGCAAGTCGTACCTTTACCTATAAGGATACCAAGGTTGATTTTGACAGTTATAGAGCTAGTGTAGCGGGGAAAGATGTTCCTGTGAATGCAAAAGAACTAGAAATCTTAGATTATCTGGTCAAAAATGAAGGTAAAGCCTTAACTCGGTCGCAGATTATCGATGCTGTTTGGAAGGTGACAGATGAGGTTCCATTTGACCGAGTGATCGATGTCTATATCAAGGAACTACGGAAAAAACTAGACTTAGACTGTATTCTTACCGTGCGGAATGTCGGCTATAAATTGGAGAGAACATGAAAAGACTGAGTTTATTTAAAAAGATTTTTATCTATACCTTCTCGGTATTCTGTACCTTAGTCATTTGTTTGCATTTGGCCATCTATTTCCTCTTTCCTACTACCTATCTCAGTCATCGTCAGGAGAGTATCGGACAGAAGGCAACAGAAATTGCCCAAACCCTCCAAGGAAAAGACAGTCAAACTATCCAGGAAGTACTTGAACTTTATTCTCAAAGTAGCGATATAAAGGGAACCATCAAGGGTGAAATGACTCAGGATAAGTTAGAAGTCAAGGACAATCTTCCAATTGATAGAGATCGACAGACGGCCTCCTTGGTCATTGAGGAAAGAGAGGTCCAATCTAAGGATGATCAGACCTTGACCATACAGTTTATTGCTTCTATGGATTTGCAGAAAGAAGCAGAAGATATGAGTCTGCAATTCCTACCCTATACTCTGTTAGCTTCTTTTCTGATTTCACTCCTGATTGCATATATCTATGCCAGAACTATCGTAGCTCCGATATTGGAAATCAAGCGAGTAACTCGAAGGATGATGGACTTGGATGCAGAAGTGAGATTGCGCGTGGATTCCAAGGATGAGATTGGGAATCTCAAGGAGCAAATCAATAGTCTCTATCAGCATCTCTTGACCGTCATTGCGGACTTGCATGAGAAAAATGAATCCATCCTCCAGTTAGAAAAGATGAAGGTTGAGTTTTTGCGAGGAGCTTCCCATGAACTGAAAACACCTCTTGCTAGTCTGAAAATCCTTTTGGAAAACATGCAAGCAAACATAGGTCGCTATAAAGATCGCGACTATTATCTGGGTGTTTCTTTGGGGATCGTGGATGATTTAAGCCACCATGTTCAGCAGATTTTATCCCTTTCTTCGGTGCAAGAATTACGAGATAAGAAGGAGCAAATCAACCTTCTGGATATGACCAATCTCCTATTGATGGATTATGACTTGTTAGCCAAGGAGAGAGAAATCTCTATTGAGAATCAGTTGACTAACCAGAAGGTTTATCTAAATCCTTCGGTACTCAAGCTGATTCTTTCAAATCTTATCAGTAATGCGGTGAAGCATTCCATCCAAGGTGGCTATCTAAAAATTGGGACAGAAGATGACTGGTTTTTTATTGAAAACGCCTGTACAACAGAAGAGCAAGATAAGTTTGAACAATCCTTTACAACTTCTAGTCGCCAAAGTAAGGGAGCTGGTTTGGGACTATTTGTGGTCAAGAGTTTATTAGAGAACGAAGAAATTGACTATTATTTTGAAAGAGATGAGAATCACTTAGTATTTTTCATGAAGCTACCACAGGTCAATCCGGAAAGTGATTAAGAAAGGGTTTACATCAATCTGATTGGAAGAAATTCAATCTAAAGTATGGGAAAAACTAGATTTTTTTATCAAAAAGTGATAAAATGAACAATGTAAATGGGA
>CAURUY010000009.1:0-57040 GCA_963528105.1 uncultured Streptococcus sp.
AAGCCTCCAATAAAATATATTTTATAGATAGACAGTAGGCAATACAGTCTAACTTCCTTACTATTTTATCAAATTTTAGCTAAATTGCAAGTGTTTTACAAAGATTTTGTGAATTATTCTTATCCTTACACTTGCTTTTAGGGAGACTCTTTTAAGGTTATGAATCAAAAAACGAATCAGATAAAATCCGATTCGCTTATTCTGATAAATATTTTTCTACTTCTTTAGCTTCCTTGTGATTTTCATACAAACGAGCTAAAAATTTTGAAATTTCTTTTAAAATTGAGTAGGTAGGTACTGCTACAATCATTCCAACCACACCGTAAATATTACTTGATAACAACAGTAAGACTAAAATTGTAATTGGATGAACCTTCATGACTCCACCAACAATACGTGGATAAAGGATATTTCCATCTACTTGCTGGATAATCAACATATAAATGACAGCTATGATCATTTTTTGTGGATCTGTGAATAAATTTGAAATAACCATAGGAATCAATCCGATACTTGGTCCAACATAGGGAATCAAATTCGCTAAACCAGAAAAAATTGCAAAAATCAATGCATATCTAAGCCCGATAACACTATAACCAATATAAGCTAAACATCCGATGATGAGAGCATCAATTGATACACCACTAATATAACGAGAAATAGTTGAATTCAGATTTTTTAATAAGCCAGAGATATTTCGCTTATCTCTTTTTAAAACAGATCTTTCCAGCATCGGTAAAAATTTATGCCCGTCCAGAAGGAAATAAATCAAGAAGACCGGTGTCATAATAATAATTAAAACAGTACTTACTAAAGCTGAAAGAACACTACCGACACTATTCGTCACACTATTTAAGATATTCTGTAAAATATCAACATAAGAAAGGTTTAATTGTTGAATGGTTTGCTGGATATCAATCTCTTGGAAAGTAGGATATTTTGATAACTCAATCACTAGATCTTGGAGTCGACCATAGATACCTTGGCTAGAACTGATCAAGCTACTCAACTGATTGATTAAAATCGGTAAAAGATAGACAACACCAATGACGATTGAACCAAAGAGAACAAAAAGAGTCAACAAAATCCCAATGATTCGGTTGATTTTACATTCTTTCTCTAAAAAGATGACAATTGGATTGGTTAGATAATACAAAAATCCTCCTAATAAAAAAGGAATCATGATTGTATTTACAACACTTACAAATGGCGTTATAATAGCCCCCATTTCCCTCCATAGGTATAAAATTAAGGTTATAAATAAAATTTCAGTTGTCCAGAAGAATAATTTATTTCTCCGAAACATAGGCCACCTCCTCTTTTTCCTATTTTACCATAATTCGAAAAAGATTGATAACCTTCATCATAAAAACAAGAATATTTTTAGTCTTTATGATAGAATAAAGTTACTATGAAGAAATTATTTTTAGCATTACTAACACTTATTTTGTGTGCTTCTACTACTACTGTTTTTGCTCAGGATTTTAACGTCCCTGCAAAACACGCCATTGCTGTTGAAGCTACTACTGGTAAAATTTTATATGAAAAAGACGCGACTCAACCTGTTGAAATCGCATCTATTAGTAAGTTACTTACTGTTTACCTAGTCTATGAAGCCCTAGATCAAGGAAAAATCACTCTTTCTACCCCAGTAGAAATTTCAGATTACCCTTACAAGCTCACGACCAACTCTGAAGCAAGTAACGTTCCTATGGAGGCTAGGAACTATACCGTTGAAGAGTTGCTAGAAGCAACTCTGGTATCGAGTGCCAATAGTGCAGCGATCGCTTTAGCAGAAAAGATTGCTGGTTCTGAAAAAGACTTTGTTGACATGATGAAGGCTAAACTTCTTGAATGGGGAATCCAAGATGCTACACTCGTCAACTCAACTGGTCTCAACAATGAAACCCTTGGAAACAATATCTATCCAGGTTCTAAGAAAGACGATGAAAATAAATTGAGTGCCTACGATGTTGCTGTTGTAGCTCGTAATCTGATTCTCAAATATCCTCAGGTCTTAGAAATCACGAAGAAACCTTCTTCTACTTTTGCAGGAATGACCATTCATTCTACAAACTATATGTTAGAAGGATTACCTGCTTATCGTGGTGGAGTTGACGGTCTTAAAACAGGAACAACGGATAAAGCAGGAGCATCCTTTGTAGGTACAACCGTAGAAAAAGGAATGCGTATCATCACAGTTGTCCTTAATGCAGATAACCAAAATACGAATCCTTACGCGCGTTTTACAGCAACCTCTGCTCTCTTAGACTACATCTCTTCTAATTTTGCACTTCAAACAATCGTCAATCAAGGAGAAAGTTATCAGGATAGCAAATCACCTGTCTTAGATGGAAAGCAAAATACTGTTGCAGCTGTCGCTAAAGAAGATATAAAAATTGTTCAACGTCTTGGAAGTCGAGCTCAATCATCTGTTACCTATACAGCGGATACTACTGAACACACTGCTCCACTTGAGGCAGGTACTGTCGTTGGACATCTAACATACGATGACAAGGACTTGGTTGGCCAAGGTTATATTACATCTGATAAACCAACCTTTGATATGGTCTCTGATAAAAATATCGAAAAAGCTTTCTTTTTAAAAGTTTGGTGGAACAACTTTGTACGATTCATAAATGAAAAATTATAAAAAATCGCGAATAATCGCGATTTTTTTGTATTGTTTAGAATTCGTAGTATGGGAACGGACGGTCACTATCTAAAGGACGATTTGAAATTTCTTGTTTCAGAATAGCGCGCCAACCAGATACCAATTCTTCAAAAGTCAATTTGACTTCAGGAGAAGCTGTTGTAATTTTCCGTCCAAACCAAGCCATGGTTGCAGTTTCAAACTGAAGCATAGCGTAGTCGATTACCGGTACGTTTGCCTCTTCATAATTCTCATTTACTGCTTGGGCAACTTCTGATGCTTGTGGAAGAAGTTGATTGCTAATTTTATCTACAACACTTGCGTCCATCTCTCTCCAAGAAAGTAATTGACCATCTACCTGATAAAAGAGCTCAAAGGTTTCTTGATTTTCCTTGAAATTAGCAAGGACAAAAGCACGTTCTACTGCCTCAGGACCACCAGCAGCTTTTACAGCGTTTATCAAGAGAAGCTCTTCCGTTTGTCTCCAATAATCATCTGCTTCTTCTTCAAGATCAAAAACAAATGCCTGATCCAATTCTTCAATCGGTGCTTCTCCCTTATTCACTTTTTCAATCGTTCCAAACAATCGCTTTAAGAATCCCATTTGCGTCTCCTTTTTGTCCTTATCCGACGGATCCTTCCATTTCATAGCTAATCAAACGGTTAAGCTCAACCGCATATTCCATCGGAAGTTCTTTGGTAAAGGGTTCGACAAATCCCATGACAATCATCTCAGTTGCTTCGGATTCTGATAAACCACGACTCATAAGGTAGTAGAGTTGTTCTTCAGAAATCTTAGACACCTTAGCTTCGTGCTCCAAAGCTACTTGTGAGTTGTGGATTTCATTAAATGGAATAGTATCTGATGCTGACAAGTCATCCATGATAATGGTATCACACTCGATGTGAGACACAGATTTTTTAGAGTTCTTGTTGAAAGTCACTTGTCCACGATAGTCTACCTTACCACCGCCTTTAGCGATTGATTTAGAGACGATAGAGGAACTTGTGTGCGGCGCATTGTGGATCATCTTAGCACCAGTATCTTGGTGTTGCCCTGCATTGGCAAAGGCAATCGAAAGCATAGTCCCACGCGCACCTTCTCCATCAAGGTAAACAGATGGATATTTCATAGTTGTTTTGGCACCTAAGTTTCCATCAATCCACTCAACTGTCGCATCTTTCAAAGCTTTAGCACGTTTCGTTACTAGGTTATAAACGTTATCTGACCAGTTTTGGATGGTCGTATAGCGCATATAAGCTCCGTCCAAAGCAAAGATTTCTACAATAGCAGCGTGCAAGCTGTTGCTTGAATAAGTTGGCGCTGTACATCCTTCTACGTAGTGGACACTTGCTCCCTCATCAACGATGATCAAGGTACGTTCAAACTGTCCAGTATTTTCGTTATTGATACGGAAGTAAGTTTGAAGTGGAATATCTACTTTGACCCCTTTTGGTACGTAGATAAAGGTTCCGCCAGACCATACTGCTGAGTTGAGGGCCGCCAACTTGTTATCTGTAGGCGGTACCAACTTAGCAAAGTATTGTTTAAACAAGTCTGGGTATTCCTTGAGGGCAGAATCTGTATCTGTAAAGATAATTCCTAACTTCTCAAATTCTTCCTTCATGTTGTGGTAAACCACTTCTGACTCATACTGGGCAGAAGCTCCAGCAAGATAAGCACGTTCAGCTTCTGGAATACCGATTCGTTCAAAGGTTTCTTTGATTTTTTCAGGAACGTCATCCCAAGAACGGGCTGGTTTATCCGATGGTTTTTGGTAGTAGATTAAGTCATCAAAATCAATCTCTGACAAGTCCGCTCCCCATGTTTGCATGGGCATTTTTTTGAAGGTTTCATAAGACTTCAAACGGAATTCTAACATCCACTCAGGTTCTCCCTTGGCAGCTGATAATTCGCGAATGACTTCCTCATTCAATCCTTTTCCTGTCGATAGGACAGGCTCTACATCGTCATGGAAACCAAATTTATATTCACCAAGGTCAATTGGTTTTGGTTCTATTCTTTCTTCAGCCATAATATCCTTTCTTTCATTCTGTATTTCTAATGATTCATAAGACAACAGAAACTTGTCTTATTGGTTTTCTTGGTCTTCAATTGTTTTTTTAAGGGCATTCCAAGCTAGGGTTGCGCATTTAATTCGTTGAGGGAATTTGGCAACTCCTGATAAAAAAGCTGCATCTCCAAGTTGATCTTGACGCTCATCCTTTTGACCTTGAACCATTTCAGAAAAAATGGTCGCAAGCTCTAGGATTTCTTGCTTAGTCTTTCCTAAAACTGCATCTGTCATCATACTAGCAGAGGCAGTTGAAATCGTACAACCAGAGTTTAGAAAAGCAATATCTTCCAAACGATCCTCTGCATCAAACTTAACAGAAAGATTGATGACATCACCACAGGTAGGATTGTTGAGACTAATTTGCTCAGCATCTTCTAACTTTCCTTGGTGATGAGGATTTTTCGAATGGTCTGCTACCACTGCCATATAAAGGCTATCTAGTTTAGAAAGTGCCATTGAAAAACTCCTTTGTCTTTAGTAAAGCATCGACTAGTTTGTCGCAATCTGCCTTGGTATTGTAGATATAAAAACTAGCGCGAGCTGTTGCAGGGACTTCCAAATACTGGAGCAATGGTTGGGCACAATGATGACCGGCACGAACTGCTACTCCTTCATAATCCAGGGCTGTCGCAAGGTCATGAGGATGGAGGTCACCTAGGTTAAAGGCAATAACACCTGAACGTTGAGCCAAATCTTGCGAACCGTAAATGGTCAAACCCTCAATTGCCTGCAATTTTGGAAAGACGTATGCGATCAATTCTTGTTCATGGGCTTCAATCGCTTCCATACCAAGATTTTCAAGATAATCTACTGCAGCAGCCAGTCCAATCGCACCTGCCATATTGGGAGTTCCAGCCTCGAATTTCCAAGGTAATTCCTTCCAGCTAGCAGATTGCTCATAGACGAAATCAATCATCTCGCCACCAAATTCAACTGGTGACATTTGTTCCAGATACTTTTCCTTCCCATAAAGGACACCGATACCAGTCGGACCAGCCATCTTGTGACCTGAAAAGGCAAAGAAGTCAACGTCCAAGTCCTGAACATCAATCTTCATATGAGGTGTAGACTGAGCACCATCTACCACCATAATAGCTCCAACTTTATGAGCCATTTGCGTGATTTCTTTGATAGGATTGATCACTCCAAGAACATTGGAAGCATGTGCTAGTGAAACAAATTTAACCTTATCTGATAATTTAGCTCGCAAGTCATCCATATCCAGAGCGCCATCTTTGAGATAGACATAAACAAGCTCAGCTCCGGTCTTTCGACAAGCTTCCTGCCATGGGATAATATTGGAATGGTGTTCCATGACTGAAATCAAGACCTGGTCTCCCTCAGTCAAGATTTCCTCAGCGAAGCGTGCTACCCAGTTGAGACTAGTTGTGGTACCTCTGGTAAAGAGAACTTCCTTTGTTGAACCTGCATTGATAAACTTACCAATAGTTTCACGAGCAGCTTCATAGGATGCTGTCGCACGTTCTGCCAAAGTATGAACCCCTCGGTGAACATTGGCATTATCCTGCTCATAGTAGTGGTTAATGGCTTCCAGAACAGCTAGTGGTTTTTGTGTCGTCGCAGCATTATCCAAATAAACCAGAGGTTCGTCATTAACAATTTGGTTTAAAATTGGAAAATCCTTGCGAATAGCTTCTGCATCTAACATAGGCTTCCCCTTAGCGTTTTGACAATTTTTCTTCGATCGTCGCAATCATTTCATCACGAACTTCCTTGACAGGGATCTCAACGATAACAGATCCAAGGAAACCACGAACAACTAAACGTTCTGCAGTTGCCTTGTCCAATCCACGGCTCATGAGGTAGTACATGTCTTCTGGATCAACTTGACCAATAGAAGCCGCGTGACCTGCAGTGACATCATTTTCATCAATCAAAAGGATTGGGTTAGCATCTGAACGAGCCTGGTCAGAAAGCATGAGAACACGGCTTTCTTGTTGCGCATCTGCTCCCTTAGCGCCCTTGATGATGTGTCCAATACCATTGAAAGTCAAAGTTGCTTTTTCAAGGATAACTCCATGTTGAAGGATATTACCAATAGAGTTGCAGCCATAGTTCGTCACTCGCGTATCAATCCCTTGAATCTGACGCCCACTTGATAAGGCAATGGCTTTAAGATCTGCATGGCTACCATTTCCAAGTAAATCACTATCAAAATCAGCAATGACGTTTCCTTCGTTCATGACACCGATAGCCCAGTCAATACTTGCATCGTTGCCGAGTTTACCGCGGCGGCTAATGTAGGCCGTAACGTTTTCACCTAAACGGTCAATCGCTGCAAACTTCACTTGCGCACCTGAACGCGCAATGACTTCTACTGTAATATTAGCAGTTGCTTTAGCACTACCTTCACCACGTGACTCTAGACGTTCAAGGTAGCTAATCTTACTGTTCTTACCAGCAATAATGAGGATATGCTTGTTAAATGGTACATCGCTATCACTATCTTGGTAGAAAATCCCTTCAATTGGCTCTGTGATTTCTACGTTATCTGGAATATAGAGAACAGCACCACTGTTAAAATAAGCTGTGTGGTAAGCTGCCAACTTGTCATCATCGTATTTCACAGATGACATGAAGTATTCTTTGATAATCTCCGGAATTTCTTCTAGTGCTGAATGGAAATCAGTAAAGACAACACCCTGTTCAGCTAACTCAACTGGAGTTTGTTCAAAAACAGTTTGAGTTCCTACTTGCACCAACTTCAAATGATTGTCCAAAGCAGTGAAGTCAGGGATATTTGTTGATGGTTCACTTTCTGTTATTGTTCCATCACCAAGATTCCAACGATGAAATTTTACACGTTCAATAGCCGGTAATTCCAAACTTTCAATTTTATCAAAAGCTTTTTGACGGAGTTCAGATAGCCAACTTGGCTCAGCGTGTAATTCTGAAAAAAGTTTAATAGTTTCTTTAGTCATTTACTTCTCCTAAAAGATACGAGCGAATTACAGTTCTTCCTTATAGTCGTAGCCAAGTTCTTCAGCTAATTTTGCGTATCCTTCACGTTCCAAACGTGCAGCCAATTCAGGACCTCCAGAAAGAACGACACGTCCTTCCATCATCACATGTACTACATCTGGCGTGATGTAGTTCAAAAGACGTTGGTAGTGAGTAATGATCATAGCACCAAAGCCTTCACCACGCATAGCATTGACACCTTTAGATACAACTTTAAGAGCGTCGATATCCAGACCAGAGTCAATCTCATCAAGTAGGGCGAAAGTTGGTTCCAACATCAAGAGTTGAAGAATTTCGTTACGTTTTTTCTCACCACCTGAGAAACCTTCATTGAGGTAACGCTCTGCCATTTCTTCTTTCATATTGAGCAATTCCATTTTTTCGTCTAATTTTTTCAAGAATTCACGAACTGAAATTTTTTCATCATCTTCTTTCCCAGCATTCATAGCTGCTCGAAGAAATTCCGCATTGGTAATCCCAGGGATTTCTGATGGATATTGCATAGCAAGAAAAAGCCCCATGCGCGCACGTTCGTCTACTTCTAATTCTAAAATATTGACACCATCAAATAGGATTTCACCCTCAGTGACTTCATAGTTTGGATTTCCCATAATCGCTGCAGAAAGTGTTGACTTACCCGTTCCGTTTGGCCCCATAATAGCAGCGATTTCTCCAGTTTTAAGAGTTAAATTAACCCCTTTTAAAATTTCCTTATCTTCAATCGCAACATGAAGATTTCTGATTTCTAATACTGACATGATAATTCCTTTCTTTTCAATCTTTTTTACTGTTTTTACTTAAAACTAAATCTTTTTAAAGTCCTAGAAAAACACAGTAAAATGTCAATAAATATACTTTATTAGTATAACAAAAAAAAGCCTAAAAGGCTTTGATTTTGTCTAAAAACTATTGTCACTCTTTTCTCTGAAAATGTTCATCTATAGCGCTCACAATTTTACCCATGATATAAGAGACACGCAAATTTCGGAGAATGAGAATTGCCCAGAGAAGAGCCATTAAATACTGTCCATTCATCATTGACTCATTAAAAAAGTAAGTTTCAGCAGCTGTAAATAGAGCCATGATAATAAATTGTTGTCTGTTCATCGTCTTTTACCAAAAATTCCTTTTAGTCTTCTTCAATGATTACTTTATCCTCTAAAAATTCAAAACCTTGAGGTAGTATAGATTCATCGGTCGCTTCCTGAACTACCTGTTCTGGAGAAGATTTAACCTTTGCTGAGAAGTCTGCTCGAACTTCTTTCCACTCTTCCATTGAGATTGCAAGAATCTCTGGAGAAAATCCAGCGGCTTTACTGAGAATATTTCCGAACACAGTATTCAGATTGTCTCGTTTCATAGTTTGACCAGCGTTAAAGTTAGATTCAAAAGCCAAAATCGCATGGTGTTCATTTGCTGCAACAGGTTGAGAACCAGCTAAAAGTGCCTTATCTGGTCCTGATAAGCTTTCGATGACTTCTCCCCAAGCATTTTGAAGTCGAATTAAGTTTTGACGGGCTAAGTCTGGATTTTCTATCGCTTCTTGCAAAATAGACTGAACCTTGTTTCGGTCTACACGATAGATTGACTTACTGTTAGACGGACGACTTGGTGTAGAAACAGTTTGCTTGGGATTAGAACCAACATTAGCAAGAGCTTGTTTCAATCGTGCAACTTCTTCTCGAAGAGAAGACAATTCCTCAGCCACTTCACCTGAAAGTTCTGGTTGGGAATCAATTTCTGCTAAACGAATAGTCATCATTTCAGCGTAAATCTTAGGTTGTAAGCTAGCCTTAATATCAGCTAGACTTTTAGTAGCAAGGCTAATCATCTCAAACAAGACATCTTGTGGAAGTTCTAAGTTACCCTTGAATACATCACTATGATGCGAATTTTCTCCACCTGCTTGAACAATTAAGATATCACGCAAATATTGTAGTAAATCGACTACAAATCGTGTCATGCTTTTTCCATTCTCAAAAATCAGGTCCAGATTTTCCAAAGCACCTGTTACATCCTTTTGGACTAAAGCTGCTACATAATTATCCAAAGCACTTAAACTAATGGTTCCAGTAATTTCCTCAGAAACTGCTGTCGTCAATTTGGCATCTTGAGTTAAACTCAGTGCCTGATCTAAAATAGACAAGGCATCCCGCATACCACCTTCAGCTCGACGAGCAATAATTTCAACAGCTTCTTTCTCATAATCAATCCCTTCCTTTTCTAAAATATGGAAAAGATGATCTCGAATATCCTGAGTCTTAATGGACTTGAACTCAAATCGTTGAACACGAGACAAGATCGTTGCAGGAATTTTATGAAGCTCAGTCGTTGCCAAAATAAAAACGACATTTGGAGTAGGTTCTTCCAGTGTTTTCAAAAGGGCATTAAAAGCGCCTGTTGAAAGCATATGAACCTCATCAATGATATAGACCTTATACTGAGCTATACTTGGAGCATAAGTTGATTTGTCACGAATATCACGAATTTCATCAACCCCATTATTAGAAGCAGCATCCATTTCGATAACGTCTTCTAAACTTCCATCCGTAACAGCTTGGCAGATATAACAGTTATTACAAGGTTCTCCCCCTACTTGATTAGGGCAGTTCATCGCCTTAGCAAAAATCTTAGCCACACTGGTCTTACCAGTTCCACGAGGCCCTGAAAATAGGTAGGCGTGACTAATTTTATCTTGTTCCACAGCTTGTTTAAGCGTTCGAGCAATAACTTCCTGGCCCACTAGTTGTGAAAAATTTTGACTTCTATACTTTCGATAAAGCGCCTGATACATTATGCTTTCTCCTCAAACATTGAAAATACCCATTCTGTCTTTTCTAACAAGATGGTAACAAACTCTTCTAAATATCGTTGATCAATTTCATCATAATCATCAACGTGAGATGAGTCCAAATCTAATACACCCAGAAGCTGTCCATCTTTTACCATTGGAAGTACAATCTCACTACGAGCACTACTATCACAAGAAATGTAGTTTGGATAAGTCTTGACATCACCAACGATAACTGTTTGACGGCTAGCCGCTGACTCACCACAAACTCCTTTTCCGAGCGCGATTCTAACACATGAGACTCCACCCTGAAAAGGGCCTAAAATAAGCTCATTTCCGTCATATAAATAGAAACCTGCAAAGACAGTATGCGGAAAGTTCATTTTTAAGAGAGCACTGGCATTTGATAGATTAGCCAACACATTGGTCTCACCTTCTAAAAGACTAGAGAGTTGTTCATTTACAATTTGATAAATTGATTCTTTTTCGGAATGTAACATAAATCCATTATATCAAAAAAAACTAGTTGAAAAAAGAAAAATCCCTTGTTTTAACAACAAAGGATTTGTAATTAAATCTGATTGATTAAAGTTCGATGTCTCCGAACAAGTCAGCCATTGAGAATCCTGTTTGAGTTTCAGGAAGTTCAAAGTCACGTTTTTCTTGACGTTTTGGACGACGTGGACGTGGAGCACGTTTTTCTTCGTTTTGTCCTTCTTCTTGAGCTGGACGTTCTTCAAGAGCTTTGATAGAAAGTGATACACGTTCTGCATCAGCATTAACATCAAGAACTTTAACAGTAACTTCTTGACCAACTGTAAGAGCTTCTTTTGGATTTTCAATACGTTTGTGTGAAATTTGTGATACGTGAACAAGTCCATCGATACCTGGCAATACTTCAACAAATGCACCGAAGTCAGTCAAACGTTTAACTGTTCCTTCTACTACATCACCTTTAGCCAATTTTTGCTCAACGCCATCCCATGGTCCAGGTGTTGTTGCTTTAAGTGAAAGTGATACACGTCCTTCTTCTTCGTTAAGATCAAGGATTTTCACTTCAATTTCTTCACCAACAGTTACAACTGATTTTGGTGATACGTTACGTTCATGTGACAATTCAGTCAAGTGAACCAATCCGTCAACACCACCAAGGTCGATGAAAGCACCGAAACTTGTGATACGTGCAACTTTACCAGTTACTACATCACCAACAGCCAATTTACCGAATACTTCAGCGCGAGCTGCTGCTGTAGCTGCTTCAACAACTTCACGACGTGAAAGGATGAAGCGGTTTTCTTTAGCGTCAACTTCTTTGATTTTAGCATCAAATTCTTGACCTACAAAACGCTCAGTGTTACGTACGAAACGAGTATCCAACATTGAAGCTGGGATAAATCCACGAACACCTTCAAATTCTACTGAAAGTCCACCTTTAACGGCACGAGTTCCTTTAACAGTAACAACTTCTTCTTCGCGACCAACAAGTTTGTCCCATGCTTTGCGAGCTTCAAGGCGTTTTTTAGATACAAGGTATGTTACTGTATCAGTATCTTTACCAACTACTTGACGAAGTACAAGAACATCAAATACTTCACCTACTTTTACAAAGTCATTGATATCTGCATCGCGATCATTTGTCAATTCGCGAAGAGTCAAGACACCTTCAACACCAGTTCCTGAGATTGCAACGTTAGCTTGATTAGCATCAACTGTCAATACTTCGGCACTAACAACATCACCAGGTTCAACTTGGCTAACGCTATTTAGCAAATCTTCAAATTCATTCATCTAAAAAATCCTCCAACAATCAAGTTTTTTTAACTTGACATACTTATAATTTTTTTCCTAAGCACCCGCAACGACATGATAATCCCGAACGTCCTTCAATTATAAAAATAAAATACCCTAAGATATTTTCTTTTTATCTTGAATTTATTACCTAGAAACTGGGGTAGCTGGATTCGAACCAACGCATGAGGGAGTCAAAGTCCCTTGCCTTACCGCTTGGCTATACCCCATTGATGAAATGGAGAGAGAGGGATTCGAACCCCCGAACCCGAAGGAGCGGATTTACAGTCCGCCGCGTTTAGCCTCTTCGCTATCTCTCCGATAATGAACAAAGTCTATTATATCATGAAAATTTTCAAAAAACAAGCATTATTTTGCCAAATTATAGTTCTCAATCAAGATTTCCACAGCTTTTTCTAAATCTTTATAAAAACTTTCGACATTTCCATTTTTTACAATTGCAAATTGATTATCTAGTTCGACAATTTCACCGATTAGCTTCTTCCCAATTGTTAACGTGTAACCATCGTAGTTGTCTTTTCCGACAGCTATTTTAGCATCCGATAACTGAATCTCTATTTTTTTATCTTTTTTGCTCATACCATACCTCTTTTCACTTTCTCTATTTTACAAGAATTTCCCTAATCTAGCAAGAAAAAAACTCTCTACCAAGCCAATCTTGATAAAGAGTTTTCTGGATCATATGTGGGATTTTATCCTGAAATTTGAATGATTAGTGAGTCGTTCCACCTATTAATTTCAAGTCTTTATTTTTGTAATCCACGATAGCGCCAATCGCAGCTTCGATACCCCTGATAATGTCTGTAAGGTTCATAGATGCTGTATTGGGTTTATTTATCACTTGTTCTGTCATATAGGGAATATGCATAAAGCCTGCTCTCATGTTTGGAAACTTTTTATCCGCTAAATAGAGTGCCTGATACATCAAATGGTTGCAAACAAAGGTCCCTGCTGTATTAGATACTGTGGCAGGTAGGCCTTCCTCTTTTATGGCCTGCACCATTGCTTTGATAGGTAATTGGCTAAAGTAGGCTGCTGCTCCATCTGTACGAATCGGCGTATCAATTGGTTGATTTCCCTCATTATCAGGTATGCGAGCATCATCTTGATTGATAGCAACTCTCTCAGGAGTTAAACTCGCTCTTCCACCTGCCTGACCAATAGAGAGCACCACATCTGGTTGATATCGTTCGATTTCTGCTTCTAAAACCTCTGACGATTTATGAAAGACTGTTGGAATCTCTGCCCAACGAACCTCTGCACCATGAATTTCAGATGGTAATAATTTAACAGCTTCCAGAGCTGGATTGACCTTTTCACCACCAAAAGGATCAAAACCTGTAACTAATATTTTCATTTTATTTCCTTTGCTAAAATGCCAAAAAGTACATCAAAAACACATGTAGGATAATCATGACAATAGCAACTCCCGCTTGTGCTTTAATCACACCATTTGGATTTTTCATATCCAAGAGTGCTACCGGTAAGGTATTAAAATTCGCTGCCATAGGCGTCAATAAGGTTCCACAACAACCCGCTGTCATTGCTAGAGCAGAAGCTATAATAGGATTAGCTCCTAAAGAAAAAACAAAGGGAACACCAACTCCAGCGGTAATAACTGTAAAAGCAGCAAAGGCATTTCCCATTATCATGGAGAATAGAACCATTCCAAGAACATAAGCCAAAACTCCCATAAAGCGACCACCTGAAGGAACAAAATCGCTAATCAGATGAGAAATTAAATCTCCGACACCTGCAACTGTAAAAATTGCCCCCAAGGCTCCCAACAATTGAGGAACAATCCCACTAGTTGAGACTTGCTGAACCATGCGATTATTTTCAGATAGCAAACTTTTGGGATGACTCTTGGTAATCAACAAAAGAGAGATGGTTGCTAATAAAGCTGCGAGGCTGATAGAAATCTTACTAAACTCAGGAATCACTTTAGCTAATACTAGCGCAATCAAAGCCATTAGCATTACTGGAATAAAAATTTTATTCTTCAATCTTTTGGCTTCAATGTTTGCCTTGACTTCATCCACAGTGGGTAAGGTCCCGATACGAACCTGTTTAAAAAGTGTAAGTAGAGCTAATATCACTACGATAGCACCAATATAGAGAGATGGTAGATAAGAACCACCAATAAAACTGATGCCCAACAAAGCCCAAAATCCAGCTGTTCCAAATCGAACTGGGTTCGTTTTGTCTTTACAGCTACAATAGGCTGTATGAAGGAATTGACAACCAATCACAATATAGGTCCACTCTAAAATCTGGTTTGCTATATCTGTCATTTTTGTGTCCTTTTTCTAACCTTTTTTGCTAACAGTTTTCTATCAAATAGATAATTGTAAATCCCAACCACAAGAAGGGCAATTCCTGCAACTATAAGGGAGGCTGAAGCAATTCCTGCATAATTGCTTTCGTAACCTAATTGGTCCAGTGTGCCCCCTATTAAGAGGACACCACCTGCACCAACGAAAGTGTTTTGAGCAAAGAAGTTTGCAAAATTATCATTTGCTGCAGCACGAGCTTTTATAGCTTCTTCTTCACTTTCAGTTAATTTTCGACCTAATTGTGATTCTGCAGCTGCCTTTCCCATGGGATGAACCAAGGGTCTTACAAATTGGGGCTGTCCTCCAAGACGAATAGCAAAGAAGCTATCTAGCTCTCGAATAAAGAAATAAACTGTATAAAAGCTTCCTACGGTTAATCCTTTAATCTTTTGAATCAAGTCAATCGAGCGTTTCTTGAGACCAAAAGTTTCAGATAAACCAACCAGTGGCAAGGTCACCATAAAAATCGTCAGAACACGTTGATTGCTAAATTCTCTTCCTAAAATTTCTAAGAATTCAGCAAGTGAAACTCCAGAAACTAGAGCTGTAACTAAACTAGCTAAGACTACCGTTGCAATGGTATCCAGTTTATAGATAAAACCAACCACAATGATAACGATTCCTATTAGTTTAATCCATTCCATATAGTCCCCTTTATACCAAAGATACTAGCCTGTTTTATTGAACATGATTTTCTAGTTCTTTTTGGTATTTAGTATTTGATTCCAATTTTTCTTTTTGCCATTTTTCAAGGGCTGCTTGATATTCTTTAGCAGTTACAATCTCTTTTTGCAATTTCATTCCCTTAAAGATATATGGATCACCTTTAATACCAACTTGTGAGTATGGTTTAGAGAATGGAACGATATTGCTGACAACTGGTGAACCACCTGATGAAGCTGTTGGCAACAAGAGAGAACTGTCAGTGAGCCAGGCTTGAGCTTTGGCATATTTTTCATATCTTTTATCCAAGTCGTTTGTCTCAGAAACTGCATCATCCAAGAGTTTCTTATATTCGTCAAGACCTAGTTGAGCTACTACTTCCTTGTCTTTCCCTTTAGTAATACCAAAGTGTTTCATAGCAGAACCGGTCTTAGGATCCATGATATTGAGATAACTTGCAGGGTCCTGATAGCTTGGAGCCCATCCAGTACTGTTCAAATCATAGTCTTTTTGAGAAGGGACACGTGCTTGTGATGTAATGGTTTCCTTTTCGTTATCTGTCATCTGAAGGACGTCAATCACAACATTTTCTGAACCAAGAGTTGACTCGATTGATTGTTTAAAGGAATTGCTTTGTTGAACGGCAATGGTATCTGTTTGTTGTACTGGAACATCTAAGTGAATTGGGAAATTAACACCTTTTGCTTCCAATTCTTTCTTAGCTTTTTCAAATGCAGCTTTGGCTTTTTCAGGATTATAAATGGTATCTTTTCCGTCTACAAGCTCAACACCTTTCCATTGGTCTCCATAGTTAACCAATTCTGCTTGAGCGATATCACCAAAGTTTTTGCCACCAGATTGTACAAAGTTATCTGGAACTAGACTGTTACGAATAATCTTGTCCGCACCATCTTCACCATTGAGCTGTGCAGCATAAGAATGACGGTTGAAGGCAAAGTTGATGGCTTGACGGAAGTCCTTGTTCAACATCGCTTCTTTTGTAGAAGTTTTCTGTTCTTCACTTGTTTTCGCAGTCTTATTGTAAGATTGACGGTTTACGTTAAAGGTAAAGTAATAACTAGTTGAATCCTGTGGACTGTATGTGATTTTATCTCCGTATTGTTCCAATGTAGAAGCAAAGTTTGAGCTACTTGGGAAGATACGAGCAGTTGTATAAACGCCTGAAGAGAAACTACGGATTAATGATTCTTGGTCTGAACCATCATAGTAGGTCAATTTAACCTTCTCAATTTTAACCTTTTCTTTGTCCCAATAATTCGGGTTCTTTTCATATTCGATTAAAGATTTTGAAGTCAATGTCTTCAAGATATATGGACCGTTATAAAGAATACCAGATGGGCTAACTGCTCCATAATTCTTGCCAGAAGCTTTGAGGAATTCTTCATTAACAGGCAACATAGTTGCGGAAGTCACTTTTGAATTCCAGAAACTTTCAGGTGCATTAAGAGTATACTGGACTGTATAGTCGTCCAATGCCTTAACCCCAACTGTAGAGAAGTCGTTAGTCTCACCAGTCACATATTCATTCAAGCCCTTGATTGAGTTTTGAATAAGGGTAATACCATCTGATTTGCCATCTGCAACGTGTTTCAACCCAGTAACAAAGTCATGCGCAGTTACTTCAGCGTATTCTTCACCTTCTGACGTGTACCATTTAACCCCTTTACGAAGTTTATAAGTATAAGTCAAACCGTCTTGTGAGACGCTCCAATCCTCAGCGAGGGAAGGAATCAAATTCCCATATTCATCGTTTTCCAACAAACCATCAACGACGTTACCGATGATATCTGTTGTTGAAGTACGAGTTGCAATACTATAGTCCAGAGATGATGGATCCACACCATAAACGTAAGAGAAGGTTTTAGGTGCGTCCGCTTCTTTATCAGTTTTTCCACAAGCTGCTAGAAGAACTGTTGTGCTCAGGGCTACTCCTGCTGTTACCATCCATTTTTTCAATTTCATCTTAAAACTCCTTTTGTATTCTTAATCTACTTTTACAATCCAACCTTCAGGTGCTTCTATATCACCAAATTGGATACCGGTTAATTCATCGTAGAGTTTACGAGTGACGGGTCCAACCTCTGTCTCACTGTAGAAAACATGGAAATCATCACCGTGTTGGATTCCGCCAATTGGTGAAATGACTGCTGCTGTACCACATGCTCCTGCTTCGACAAAACGATCCAAGTTATCAATTGGAACATCTCCCTCAATTGGAGTCAATCCTAAGCGACGTTCCGCAAGATACAAGAGGGAATATTTAGTGATAGAAGGCAGGATAGATGGACTAAGTGGTGTGACAAATTCATTATCTGCGGTAATTCCGAAAAAGTTTGCGGAACCTACTTCTTCAATCTTAGTATGTGTAGATGGATCTAGATAGATTACATCTGAGAAGTGACGGGATTTAGCAATCTTACCTGGCAAGAGACTAGCTGCATAGTTCCCACCGACCTTGGCTGCTCCAGTTCCGTGTGGCGCAGCTCGGTCATACTCATCTTGAATCAAGAAATTAGTTGGGACTAATCCACCTTTAAAGTAATTTCCAACTGGCATCGCAAAGACCGTGAAGATATATTCTTCAGCCGGTTTTACGCCGATAATATCGCCAACACCAAGCAAGAGTGGGCGAAGGTAGAGGGTTCCACCTGTACCATATGGTGGCACATACTCTTCATTGGCACGAACCACAGCTTTACATGCGTCGATAAACATAGCAGTTGGCACTTTGGGCATCAAGAGACGGTCACAGGTGCGTTGCAGACGTTTCGCATTCTCATCTGGCCGGAAGAGTTGAATACTACCATCTTTGGTACGATAGGCTTTCAATCCTTCAAATGCTTGCTGTCCATAGTGAAGACTTGGAGATGACTCTGAAATATGGAGAGTTGCATCTTCTGTTAGTTCTCCTTCATTCCACTTACCATTTTGGTAATGTGCGATATAACGATATGGTAATTTCATATAGGAAAAACCAAGGTTTTCCCAATCAATAGTAACTGTCATGTGTATCTCCTTTATTCTATTCAAACTATGTGTTCTATTCTACACTATTCTCCCAAAAATTCAAGCATTATTTGTAATTTTCTGAAAATTTTATCGATAAGAAATCAGCCCTTACGGCTGACTTCTAATGTTATTTAATTTTTATTCCTTAAGACTTCTTTGAGATAGGCGTCAAATACCTCTTCGTCTGAAATTGTTTCAGAAATGAAACTACCGTTGCTTGTACGCTCTGATAAATTCAAATCTTGTAAGATGGTTTCGTAAATTATTCCTTTATTGGACTGAACAACTAGAGTCTGGTCACCATCTTCTACTTCTGTACTAAAGAGATCTCCAATGAAACCTTGCTCTGAAACCGTACCAGCCAAGAAGACGCGATGAGGTTTGTTCTTTAATTCTCTCAGAACTTGAAGACCACGTTTAGCACGGCTGGTAGCTGGGATTTCCTCTGTTGATACACGTTTCAAGCTTCCACGTTGCGTTAAAAGATAGAAGGATGAAGTATTGCAGATAAAGGCAACTTGAATCTCGTCATCTGCTTTCAAGTTCATAGCTTTAACCCCTGCAGCCTTAGCTCCTACAACTGGAACCTCCTCGATGTTGAAACGCAAAGCGTAGCCGTTTTTACTGATTAATAGAACATCATCCAATTTGATAGGCGCTACTGCAACAATCTGATCGCTATCGTCTTTTAGCTTAGCGTACTTAACAGATTTAGACTTATAGGTCCGCCACGGAGTGAATTCTTTGCGTTCGACACGCTTAATCTGCCCAAGGCGAGTCGCTGCAAAGTAGGTCGTTGCATCATCAAACTGATCCACAACTTCTGCATAAAGGATTTCTTCATTGGTTTCAAAGTTGGTAATGGTCTGACTCAAGTGCTCCCCAATATCCTTCCAACGAATATCTGCTAGTTCATGGATAGGTCGATAAATAACATTTCCAAGAGTCGTAAACATCAGCAAGTGCTGAGTTGTTTTGGCTACTTGTGTAAAAATGAGTCGATCATCTTCTCGCTTACCGATTTCTTCTAAGGTTGAAGCCGCAAAAGAACGAGGGCTAGTACGTTTGATATAACCCGCCTTGGTTACACTCACATAGGTTTCTTCTTCCGCAATGAGACTTACAGTATCAATCTCAATAACCTTAGCAGTATCTTCTAAAGAGCTGAGTCGTGGAGTTGCAAATTTCTTTTTGACCTCACGGAGTTCCTTTTTCATGAGATTATACAAGGTACGTTCATCACCAATGACAGCTGCAAGCATAGCAATTTTTTCGCGAAGTTCTGCTTCTTCTTCCTGCAAGATAACTACGTCTGTGTTGGTCAAACGGTACAGTTGCAAGGTAACGATGGCTTCTGCCTGTTCCTCAGTAAATTCATAGCTAACTTTGAGGTTTTCCTTGGCATCAGCCTTGTTCTCAGAAGCACGGATAAGAGCAATGACTTCATCTAAAATAGAGATGACACGAATCAAACCTTCCACGATATGAAGACGTTTTTCAGCCTTTTCTTTGTCAAAGCGAGAACGAGCTAAAATGACTTCACGACGGTGGGCAATATAGCTAGACAAGATTGGCACAATTCCAACCTGACGAGGGGTGAAATTGTCAATCGCCACCATATTAAAGTTGTAGTTGATTTGTAAGTCAGTATACTTGAAAAGATAGTTGAGAACAAGCTCGGTATTGGCATCTTTCTTAAGTTCGATAGCAATACGAAGACCATCACGGTCAGACTCATCACGAACTTCGGCAATACCTGCTACCTTGTTATTGACAAGGACTTCATCGATTTTCTTGACTAAGTTAGCCTTATTAATTTCATAAGGAATCTCAGTGATAACGATTTGTTCCTTACCACCTTTTAGCTTCTCAATTTCAGTCTTGGAACGAACAACCACGCGTCCTTTCCCAGTTTCATAAGCCTTCTTTATTTCATCTCGTCCTTGGATAATGGCTCCTGTAGGGAAGTCTGGTCCAGGCAAGAATTCCATCAACTTATCAACCTTGGCAGTTGGGTGATCAATCATGTAGACTGTCGCATCAATAACTTCAGCTAAATTATGTGGTGGAATGTCTGTCGCGTAACCAGCCGAAATCCCAGTTGAACCATTGACCAAGAGGTTTGGAAAGGCTGCTGGTAAGACAGTTGGCTCTTTCTCGGTATCGTCAAAGTTCCAAGCAAAAGGAACTGTTTTTTTCTCGATATCCTGAAGGAGATAGCCTGCAATTTCAGACA
This sequence comes from uncultured Streptococcus sp., assembly GCA_963528105.1. GTDB lineage: Bacteria > Bacillota > Bacilli > Lactobacillales > Streptococcaceae > Streptococcus. The sequence continues at coordinate 20,579 of CAURUY010000009.1, forward strand.
AACGCGCCTCAGTATAACGCATTGCCGCAGGCGGATCGCCGTCCATAGAACCGTTGTTACCATGCATTTCAACTAGAATCTCACGGTTTTTCCAGTCCTGTGACATACGAACCATAGCATCATAGATAGAAGAATCCCCGTGTGGGTGGAAATTACCCATGATGTTACCGACAGACTTAGCCGACTTACGGTAGCTCTTGTCAAAAGTATTACCATCCTTATTCATCGAATAAAGAATACGGCGCTGAACCGGCTTCAATCCATCGCGAATGTCTGGCAAAGCCCGGTCTTGAATGATGTACTTGGAGTAGCGACCAAAGCGCTCTCCCATGATGTCCTCTAAGGACATATTTTGGATATTACTCATATAAGATACAAAGGGACGTTTCGGCCTGCCGAAAATTTCTGTAGAAAAATAGGAAATCGCTGCAGGGTTCGATGAACCCAAGGCGATTTATCTTTTTTCCTAAGTCTTAGTCCCGTGTTCAGTTACCTCTAGTAACCAAACTATCCTTTCTGTAGTTTAAAATACGTTTTAAAAGAAGCGTCAGGAGTTTTCACACAGTATTTAGGGCGTGTTCAACTCCTTTCAAAGAATGTAGAGTAGTTTTATCTAGAAAAAGGATTTCAGTTACGTTCAATCCTTTCTGTAGTTTAAAGTTTTGAATTGTGTTCTTTATTTTCTTAGTGATTAGAAGTTTTTCCTCAGCATACTCAATCATCTTCTCGACTGTTTCTTTCTCGTAGTCAAAGCCCATTTTTTGAGACTGAGTTATGTCTAGCAGTCCCTTCTTTTCTGGAGAAGTTTTCGAACTCTTTTTCTTTCAAGCATCCAAAGTAGGAATTGAATTCCCGAAAAAAGGCCTTGCAAGAAAATAAGTATATAAATTTCTTTCGTTTCTCTATATAATACAAAAACATTTACAATTGAGAGGAGAAATATAATCGTTACGTTGCATATTAATATCCGAGCAAACTTACTAGGAAAGTACTTGATGTGTTTGATACTTTTATAAAGAGTAGTAATCGCATAAGTTAAACTTAAAGGTATATGGGCTAGTATATAGAATATCTGTAAAAATACTTTTAAGTAAGGTTCGTCTATAGACGGATTAAATAATGCGAACACACCAATATTACACGCCATAAATACTAAGGAACTTAATGAATTTGAATAGTCTATTTCCTCTCTATTGGAGATTGCATCAAGAATTATACCAGCGATAACAATGATCTCGAAAAAGAAAAATATCATTATTAAAGGACTGTTCACTGTTCAACCTCCTTTAGCTTCTGAACTCTTTTTCTTTCAAGCTCTCCGACTATGAATTGAAAGATAAAACTAATACCAAAAATTGGTAATAGCAAAACAATTCCCATTTCTTGCGTCAGCATTATAAATAGTAGGTTCATACCTGATAAGATTGCTATTAGCCAAGCATTGATCCTAAGAAGTTTTGAGTAACTACTAGAGTAATACTTGAGATGTTTCGTACTCTTATAAATAGCTGTGATACTGAATGCTAAGCTAGCTGATGTGAAAATATAAAAGTCAAAAACATAGAATAGCAAACCTGCATAAGGATTGGTTCTTAAAGGATTATCAAATAAAAAGACAAAGATCGTTACTATGGTTAATAGTAAAAATTCAAGATAGCGACTTTGCTCAGGTTTACCTTGTTTGGCAATTATATACATCATTGCAGCTAAAGCTAGGAATATGACAAGAAATGGACTATCAAACAATAAACTGATCATGATTTATTCCTCTTTTAAAGAGTTGAAACTGTGAAGAAGGGTGATTTCTTTAAAACACTGTTGCTTCTTCTAGCGTAAATTTGACATTATCTTCAATCCATTTACGACGTGGTTCAACCTTATCTCCCATGAGGACATTGACACGACGTTCTGCGCGTGCTAAGTCTTCAATCGTAACACGGATGAGAGTACGAGTTTCTGGGTTCATAGTTGTTTCCCAGAGTTGGTCAGCATTCATCTCACCGAGCCCCTTGTAGCGTTGAAGAGTCGCACCTTTTCCAAATTGAATACGAAGTTTCTCTAACTCCCCATCTGTCCAAGCGTAAGCCACTTCTTCTTTCTTGCCTTTCCCTTTGGACATCTTATAAAGAGGCGGAAGGGCGATATAGACATGTCCGGCCTCGACAAGCGGACGCATGTAACGATAAAAGAAGGTCAAAAGAAGGGTTTGGATGTGGGCACCATCTGTATCCGCATCGGTCATGATAATAATCTTGTCATAGTTAGCATCTTCAAGAGAGAAGTCTGCCCCCACACCAGCACCTATCGTATAAATCATGGTGTTGATTTCCTCATTTTTGAGGATATCAGCCATCTTGGCCTTGGCTGTATTGATAACCTTACCACGTAAAGGAAGAATAGCCTGGAACTTGCGGTCACGTCCTTGCTTAGCAGAACCTCCGGCAGAATCTCCCTCAACTAGGTAGAGTTCGTTCTTAGCTGGATTTTTAGACTGGGCTGGGGTTAATTTCCCAGAAAGCAAGCCCTTATCTTTCTTACTTTTCTTACCATTACGGCTCTCATCACGCGCTTTTCGTGCTGCTTCACGGGCATCACGGGCCTTAATGGCCTTGCGAATAAGGTTAGAAGCTAGTTCTCCATTTTCCATGAGGAAGAAGGTTAACTTATCAGCTACAATCCCATCTACAACTGGACGAGCTAGTGGACTACCAAGTTTGTCCTTAGTCTGTCCTTCAAACTGAAGGTGTTCTTCAGGAACGAGAATTGATAGAATAGCTGACAATCCTTCACGGTAATCTGATCCTTCAAGATTTTTATCTTTTTCCTTAAGAAGACCCGTCTTACGTGCATAGTCATTCATAACCTTGGTAATGGCTGACTTAAGTCCTGTCTCATGCGTCCCACCGTCCTTGGTACGAACGTTATTGACAAAGGACAAGATGTTATCTGAAAATCCATCGTTGTACTGGAGGGCTACTTCTACTTGGAAACCATTGTCTTCCCCTTCAAAGTAGAGAACTGGTGTCAAGGTTTCCTTGTCTTCGTTAAGATAAGAAACAAAATCTTGCACCCCATTCTCATAGTGAAACTCAATAGTCTCATCTGTTCGTTTGTCCGTTAATGACAAGGTAACATTTTTTAAGAGAAAGGCTGACTCATTAAGACGCTCTGAAATGGTATGGTACTTGAAGTCTGTTGTAGAAAAAATGGTTGCATCCGGCATGAAGGTCACTTTGGTACCTGTTTTGGATTTTGGTGCTGTTCCTACCTTTTCAAGAGTTGTTACTGGCTTACCACCATTTTCAAAACGTTGCTTGTAGACTGCACCATCACGCGTAATTTCTACTTCAAGCCAACTAGAGAGGGCATTGACGACTGAAGATCCCACTCCGTGGAGACCACCTGAAGTCTTATAGCCACCTTGACCAAATTTACCGCCGGCATGAAGAACTGTAAAAATAACCTCAACAGTCGGAATCCCCATAGCGTGCATTCCCGTTGGCATTCCACGCCCATGGTCTTCTACGGTTAAACTACCATCTTTATTGATTGTCACATCAATGCGGTCACCAAATCCAGACAAAGCTTCATCGACTGCATTGTCGACGATTTCCCAGACTAGGTGATGGAGACCAGCACCATCGGTTGATCCGATATACATTCCTGGACGTTTTCGGACCGCATCCAACCCTTCTAGCACCTGAATGGCGTCATCATTATAATTGTTAATATTGATTTCCTTTTTTGACACAAGGAACCTCCTATTTGTTCATCTTTTCTATTTTACAGGTTTTCTAGCGATTTTGCAAAGTTTTTTAAACTCTATGAACATTTAATACTGGCTTTTTTGAAAAATTTTCCTTTTTTGCTCATAAAAAGAAACCAAGACATATGTCTTAGTTTTCTTCTCCTTTAATTTGTTCTGTTGCAACATCTTCACCAAACCATTTCTGGCTGATTTCTTGAAATTTTCCTTCTTGATAGAGCTCCACAAAAGCTTTATTCAGATTTGCTAACAAAGTCTGATCAGCTGGTCTTACTCCAACTGCAAAAGATTCACTTTCAAAACCTGCTGGAAAGATTTCGTACTGATCTAAAATCCCTTCTGTTTGCAAATAATAATTAGCATAGACACGGTCAATCAGCAGGGCATCAATCCGATCATTTTGCAGGTCAATCAAGGCTTCGTTGAAACTCTGATATTGATTGGCCTTCTGATCTTTTACGATATTTTTTAAAAGTTCAGGTTGGCCTTCAAAGTCCAAATAACCTGATGAACCTGCTTGGGCACCCAAAACCTTGTCTTTCATATCTGAAACTGACTGGATATTCTGAGACTTTTTAGAAACAAGCACTTGCTGGTTTTGCATATAAGGGATCGTGAAAGCGACCTTTTCTCTTCGTTCATCCGTCGCAGAATAGCCATTCCAAATAGCATCAATGGTTCCATTTTGAAGTTCTGTTTCCTTCATGTCCCAATCAATGGGCTGGAAATGAACCTTGATGCAGAGCTTTTCAGAAACTGCTTGCGCTAGGTCAATATCAAATCCAACATATTGCCCATTTTTCTCTTCAAATCCCATAGGAACAAAGGTATTATCAAAACCGATAGTAATGGAATCTTGTTGTTTATACTTGTTCCAATTATCTACTTTAGGATCACTAGCTTTTTGAGTACATCCCACGAGGAAAAGACCCAGTAGAAATACCAAAATAAGATTGATCTTTTTTAGAATCATAGACACCTCCTATTTTGGATCCACTTTGAGAATTTGATCAGCAATATTTTCTGCAAACTGAAGATCGTGTGTTACGACAATCTGAGTCATACCCAATTCTCGATTTTGCAGAATCAATTTTTCCACTTCCAATCGTAACTCTGGATCAAGAGCCGAAGTTGGTTCGTCATACCCAATCACTTCTGGATCAATCATCATAGCACGCGCTAGGGCAACCCGTTGCTTTTGACCACCAGATAAGGAATAAGGATAGGCATCTGCATGAGCTTCGAGTCCCAGACGAGTTAGTAAGTCGACCGCCTTCTTCTTTGCATCTGCTTCAGACATCCCCATAGTCTTGATAGGTGACAAAATCAAGTTTTCCATAACGGATAAGTGAGGAAAAAGCTGAAAATCTTGAAAAACAAAGCCCAACAAGTTTCGCTTTTCAAGTTCATCCAAAGGTAAGGATTCTCCATTATATAAAATTTCACCGGAATCGATAGTTTCAAGACCAGCTAACATTCGTAGAAGTGTCGTTTTTCCACCACCAGAAGGACCAACAATTGCTAAAATCTGCTTTTCCGGAATGGTTAAATTAAAATTGGACAGAATTTGCTTATTTCCAAATCTTTTGCTGATATTTCTTAATTCTAACATAGTTAACCTCCTATCTATAGTAGCTGAACTTCTTCTCAAGTTTCTTAGCTACGATCGTAACGATACCAATCATAAGAAGATAGATAGCGCCTGCTAGAAACATTGGAATCAAGCTAGCATCACGATTAGCGGCAGTTCGACTGGCTAGGATCAAGTCAGAAACTCCCAAAGCATAAACCAGAGATGTATCCTTAACCAAGCTCATAACTTCGTTAAAGACACTTGGCAAAACAATCTTAGTCACCTGAGGTAAAATGATATAACGAACTGTGGCAAGTGGTGTAAATTTCAAAACCTTAGCTGCCTCATATTGTCCTTGCGGAATGGTTGCAATACCACCACGGAATATTTCTGCAAAGTAGGCTGCATAATTAAGCGTAAACGCAATGATCGCAGCTGGGACACGATCAAAACGTATCCCGACATTTGGAAGCACATAATAAATAAAAATCAACTGTAAAAGCAAGGGTGTGCCACGCATAATCCAAATATAAACGTCAATTAAATAATGGAGGGGTTTCCAATGAATTTGTAAACAAAAGGCAACCAAAATACCTAAAGGAATGGAAAACACTAAAACGAGTGCAAAAACCTGTAAAGTCATCGCCGCACCATTCAATAAACTTGGTAATATCTCAAATAAGTAAGACATACTGCACCTCCTAAAAACAATTGTTCCTATTATAGCATAAATAAACATAAAAACAAGGAATTTCTGAAATTTTCATGAATTTTTATAACTTTCTAAACCATCATAGAGTTTATAATAAACTTTTCTAAGTGTACAAAGTATCAGATGTCACAAATCGACATAAGATTCCTTTCCGTTTCTCTCCAATTTCATGGTATAATAGAAACATGATGACAATAATATTATTAATTTTAGCTTATTTATTGGGTTCAATTCCTTCAGGCTTATGGATTGGACAAGTATTCTTTAATATTAATCTAAGAGAACATGGTTCCGGTAATACTGGGACTACTAATACCTTCCGAATTCTAGGGAAGAAAGCTGGTATGGCAACATTTGTCATTGATTTCTTTAAAGGTACTTTAGCTACTTTACTTCCACTAATCTTCCATGTGCAGGGAGTTTCAGCAATCGTCTTTGGGCTTTTAGCAGTCATTGGCCATACCTTCCCTATCTTTGCCAAATTTAAGGGTGGTAAGGCTGTTGCAACCAGTGCTGGAGTTATTTTTGGTTTTGCTCCTCTCTTTTGCCTTTACCTTGCAGTCATTTTCTTTGGAATCCTTTATCTGGGAAGTATGATTTCCCTCTCTAGTATCTCTGCTGCTATTGCTGCAATTATTGGCGCCCTTCTGTTTCCTCTCTTTGGATTTATTTTAACTAGTTATGACCTACTTTTTACTGTGATTATTATTGGTCTTGCAAGTCTAGTAATTGTACGCCACAAGGACAATATCAAACGTATCCAAAATAAAACAGAAAATCTAATTCCTTGGGGACTAAATATAACACATCAAGAACCTAAAAAATAAAACGTCAGAAGAAACTGACGTTTTTTTTATGTTATTTAGATTTGATATAGTTGATACCATCTGCCTTTGGAGCAACTGCTTTACCAAAGAAGGCTGCTAGTACGACAATGGTCAAAAGATATGGTGTAATTTGCAAGTAAACGGCTGGAACTCCTTGCAAGAAAGGAAGTTGAGAACCGATAACTGCCAAACTTTGTGAAAGTCCAAAGAAGAGACTAGAAAGCATAGCACCAACAGGATTCCATTTACCGAAGATCATAGCAGCAAGTGCGATAAATCCAGGCCCTACGATAGTTGTAACGGAGAAGTTAACAGAAATTGACTGAGCGTAGATAGCTCCACCAATTCCACCTAGGAAACCTGAAATCACAACTCCGAGATATCTCATCTTGTAGACATTGATTCCCAAAGTATCTGCTGCTTGTGGGTGTTCACCAACTGAACGAAGACGAAGTCCAAAGCGAGTTTTAAAGAGGATAAACCATGCTAAGAATGAGAAGGCAATTGCTAAGTAACCAAGTAAACTTGTTGACTTGAAGAAGATATCTCCGATAACAGGGATATTCGCCAAAACTGGGAAGTCAAAACGCCCAAAAGTTTGCGTTAAGTTGTCCGTTTGGCCCTTGTTATAAAGTACCTTCACCAAGAAGACTGCCAAGGCTGGCGCCATCAAGTTAAGTACGGTACCACTGACAACATGGTCAGCACGGAAATGAACTGTAGCAACTGCGTGAATGAGGGAGAAGATAGCTCCGACTAATCCACCAACTAGAAGAGCCAACCAAGGAGTCGCTGCTCCTAAATCTTGTGCAAACTCAAGGTTAAAAACAACTCCAGAAAAGGCACCCATGACCATGATTCCTTCAAGACCAACGTTAACAACTCCACCACGTTCAGAGAATACTCCTCCGATACTTGTGAAAACAAGTGGTGCTGAGTAAATCAACATAGAAGAAACCATAAGGGTTAACATTGTTGTAATCGACATCCTTATTTACCTCCTTTAAGTTGTTTTCTTGGTTTGACAAAGCGTTCGATGATGTAGTGAACGCTGACAAAGAAGATAATTGAGGCTGTAACGATACTTACAAGCTCAGATGGTACTTGTGCAGCATTCATACCAGGGGCCCCAACTTGAAGCACTCCGAACAAGAAGGCTGCAAATAAAATTCCAACTGGTGAGTTTGCCGCAAGTAGACTTACCGCCATACCGTTAAATCCGACTGCCAATGATGAGCCTTGTACGTAGACGTTTTGGAAAGTTCCAAGTCCTTCTACCGCTCCACCAAGCCCTGCAAGGGCACCAGAAATAATCATTGATAGAATAATGGTACGTTTCGCTGAAATCCCTGCGTACTCAGATGCATTTGGATTGAGACCAACGGCACGGATTTCAAAACCGAGAGTTGTCTTCTTAAGCAAGAACCAGATAACTGCTACTGCAATGATAGCAAAGAAAATTCCGATATTCATACGAGAGTTCCCTGTCAACTCAGCAAGCCAAGGTGTTTGATAAGTTGCGTTTGCACTTACTCGGATGGATGAGTCAGTACTTTGCATGATATCTTTGGGGAAAGAGTGGATAAAGGCATTACTTGTATAGAGAACAATGTAGTTCATCATGATTGTTACAATGACTTCAGATGTTCCGAGGTAGGCCCTTAAAATACCAGGAATGGCACCAACAATACCTCCAGCCACCAACGCAATAACAACCGTCGCAAGAATCAATAATGGGCGTGGTAAATCTGGATTTGAAAGAGCGAACCAGCCACTCATAACCCAGCCAGCGAGTGCTTGTCCTGGAAGACCAACGTTAAAGAAGCCAGCACGACTCGCAACTGCAAATCCAAGAGCAATCAAGACTAATGGACCCATGGCACGGAAAATTTCACCGATTCCACGAACACTACCAAAGGCTGTGTAGAACAACTCTTCATAACCCCAGATAGCATCGTAACCGAAAATCCACATGACGATGGCTCCAAGCAAGATTCCAAGGATAACAGAAATCAAAGGAACCGAAATTTGTTGTAATTTTTTAGACATCACTCTTCTCCTTTTTCCAATTCACCACCAGCCATCAAGACACCAAGCTCTTGCTTGTTGGTTGTTTCTGGCGTAACAATCCCTTGAATCTTACCATCGTGGATAACAGCGATTCTATCTGAGACATTTAGAATCTCATCTAGTTCAAAGCTGACTACAAGGACAGCTTTCCCATTATCACGCTCTTGAATCAAGCGTTTGTGAATGTACTCAATAGCACCGACGTCCAATCCACGAGTTGGTTGGCTGACGATGAGGAGATCAGGGTTTCGATCAATCTCCCGAGCAATGATTGCTTTTTGTTGATTTCCTCCAGAAAGGGCTTGAGCTGGAACAATCTCACTAGCAGCACGAACATCGAATTCTTGCATTAATTTTTTCGCATAGTCAAGGATATTCGTATAATTTAAAATTCCCTTCTTGCTAAGAGGTTCTTTATAGTAGGTTTGAAGAGCGATATTTTCAGAAATCATCATTTCCAAAACCAAGCCATCACGGTGACGGTCTTCCGGAACGTGACCAACACTCAGTTCAGTAATCTGACGCGGATGTAATCCTACAATGGATTGACCTTTCAACTCCACACTACCAGATTCAATCTTACGAAGTCCTGTGATCGCTTGGATCAATTCAGATTGACCATTTCCATCAATACCGGCAATTCCGACAATCTCACCAGCCCGAACATCGAGTGAAAGATTTTTAACAGCAGGAACGCCACGGTTTTCGTTTACTACTAAGTCTTTAATAGATAGGACAACTTCTTTTGGTTGTGCCGCTTCTTTAGCAGTTTTGAAGGAAACAGAACGTCCCACCATCATTTCTGCCAGGTCAGCATTAGTTGCTCCAGCAATTTCAACTGTTTCGATGGATTTACCACGACGGATAACTGTAACACGGTCTGATACAGCACGGATTTCATCCAGTTTGTGGGTAATCAAAATAATGGATTTACCTTCTTTGACCAAGTTCTTCATGATAGCCATTAACTCATCGATTTCTGATGGCGTTAAAACGGCAGTTGGTTCGTCAAAGATAAGGATATCAGCTCCACGATAAAGTGTTTTCAGAATTTCCACACGTTGTTGAGCCCCGACAGAGATATCTGCTACTTTAGCAGAAGGATCTACCGCCAAACCGTAACGTTCAGACAATTCGTTGATTTCTCGTGTTGCGCGAGCAATATCTAACACACCATTTTTGGTTAATTCACTTCCCAAAATAATATTTTCAGCAACTGTGAAAGCCTCTACCAACATAAAGTGTTGGTGAACCATTCCAATTCCTAGACTAGCCGCCTTTGATGGTGAGTCTAGTTTAACAACTTGACCATTCACCACAATTTCACCACTAGTTGGTTCTAGAAGCCCTGCTAGCATGTTCATAAGAGTGGACTTCCCAGCTCCATTTTCTCCTAAAAGTGCATGAATTTCACCTTTACGAAGTTCAAGGTTAATTTTGTCATTAGCAACAAATTCGCCAAAAATCTTGGTAATTTCATGCATCTCAATGACATTTTCGTGTGCCATATGCTCTCCCTTTCAGAGTTTTATTTTGTTTCAATAAAACCTACTAAAGAAACTTAGCAAGCTTTATTGAGACAAAACTATATGTCTCAATTCTTAAAGAAGCGGCCCAAGACCGCTTCCTAAGAAATGACTTCCCTCAATTATTTTTCAGGAACTTTTACGCTTCCATCAAGGATTTTAGCTTTTGCATCTTCAACAGCCTTTTTACCTTCTTCTGAAAGATTAGTTGTTACTAGGTCAACCCCTTTATCTTTCAATGAGTAGACAATTATTTGTCCGCCAGGGAATTCACCTTTTTCAGTTTTGTTTGCGATATCTTGAACAGTTGTTCCAACTTGTTTCAAAGTAGAAGCAAGTACGAAGTTAGCTTCTTTACCGTCTTTAGAAGTATATTTACCTTCTTCAACTTGGTCACGGTCTACACCGATAACCCAAACTTTTTCGCTTTCATTTTTGCTTTCATTCAAAGATTTAGCTTCTGAGAAGACACCTGCACCAGTACCACCAGCTGCTTGGTAGATAACATCTGCTCCTGCAGCGTATTGAGCTGCAGCGATTGTTTTACCTTTTGCAGCATCACCGAATGAACCAGCATAGTCTACTTGTACTTTGATAGATGGGTCAACTGATTCAACACCAGCTTTGAAACCAGCTGCGAAACGAGAAATAACTTCAGATTCCATACCACCTACAAAACCAACTTGTTTTGTTTTAGTAGTTTTAGCTGCTGCTACACCTGCAAGGTAAGCTGCTTCGTTGTCAGCAAATGTTACGCTTGCTACGTTCTTTTGATCTTTGATCACATCATCAATCAAAACATAGTTTTTGTCTGAATGTTCTTTTGCTGCTTCTTCAACCGCATTGTGAAGGGCAAAACCAACACCGAAGATCAAGTTGTAGCTTCCTGCTGCTTGGTTCAAGTTGTTAGCGTAGTCAGCTTCACTTGTTGATTGGAAGTAAGTGTAACCTTTATCTTTTGAAAGATTGTGTTCTTTACCCCAAGCTTGAAGACCTTCCCAAGCTGATTGGTTGAATGATTTGTCATCAACACCACCAGTATCTGTTACGATAGCTGCTTTAGTCTTCAAATCAGAAGATGAAGAAGCTGCGTTACGAGAAGAGCGATTACCACATGCAGCAAGTCCAAATGCTGCTACTGCAACTAGACCAAGGCCTAGCCATTGTTTCTTGTTCATTACTGAACCTCCTAAATAAGATGCGCAACTAGGTTGCAAGTATGGATTGATAGGTCACTTGGACCCTTGTCACTATAACAGTGACACAGACTAATGCAAGTCTGTAAAAGAATATGGAAGTAATTCCCCGACCGTCATCTCGACCGTCGTTTTATCTTTGGCGACTAAAGTCACCTTTAGATCAGGTTTAAAAAATTCGACCATAACCTGTCGGCAAGCACCACAAGGTGAAATAGGTCTCTCAGTTTCCCCATAGACAATCAATTCTGAAAAGTCTCGTTGTCCTTCAGAAACAGCCTTAAAGATAGCAGTTCTTTCGCCACAGTTAGTCAGAGAAAAGCTAGCATTTTCAATGTTTACCCCCGTATAAATGCTTCCGTCATTGGCAACCAAAACGGCACCAATTGGAAAGTGTGAATAGGGTACATAGGCGTTTTTACTAGTCTCAATCGCTAAGTCAATCAACTCAGTAGTCGCCATCTGCTAACTCTCCTTTTAAGATTGCTACACCAGAAGATGTTCCAATACGAGTAGCTCCAGCTTCAACAAAGGCAACTGCATCTGCATAAGAACGAGCTCCTCCAGCTGCTTTGACCCCCATATCAGGTCCAACTGTCTGGCGCATTAATTGAACATCTGGCAAAGTTGCCCCACCTGTTGAAAAGCCTGTTGACGTCTTGACAAAGTCTGCTCCTACTTTCTGAGCTAGCTGACAAGCTAGAACTTTTTCCTCATCTGTTAACAAACAAGCCTCAATAATAACCTTAACAAGCTTGTCTCCGCTCGCTTCAACAACTGCACGAATATCTGACTCAACTAAATCGCTATTTCCTGATTTTAGTGCACCAACGTTGATAACCATATCAATTTCGTCAGCACCATTTTGGATGGCTTCTTTGGTTTCAAAGGCTTTGACAGCTGAAGTTGTAGCACCAAGAGGAAAACCTACAACTGTACAAATCTTGACATCAGTATTATCTAGACCAGCTTTTGCATGAGAAACCCAGCAAGGATTTACACAAACACTGGCAAAATCGTATTCCCTAGCTTCAGATAGCAAACGATCAATTTGTTGTTCACTAGCGTCTTGCTTTAAAAGCGTATGATCAATGTATTTATTTAACTTCATTTCAAATCTTCCTTAAGTTAGGAGATAATTTCAATAATTTCTCGTGTTTTTATCACTTTGTCACTTATTTTAATTTTAACATATTTTTGGAAATCTGTAACTAATTCAGGTGAAATTTTGCCATTCGCATATACTTTTGCAACAGTCTCACCCTTTTTGACTGAATCTCCAACTTTCTTCTCGAAAACAATCCCTGTCTCATAGTCCAATGCATCTGTTTTAACAGCACGACCAGCACCTAATCTCATAGCAAAAAGACCAAACTCCATGGCTGGCAGTGCCTCAATAACACCATCTTCCTGAGCAGGAATTTCTACCACATGATCAACTTTTACTGGACGATAGAGGTCTTCTAGGTCACCACCTTGAGCAAGAATCATCTCCTCGAATTTTTTGAGTGCCTGACCATTTTCAAGGTGTTGCTTCACTTCCTCAATTGTTTTTTCAACATTTGCTAAAGACAGCATAATCTGTGCCAATTCGCAGATAAAGTGACTGATATCCTCACGTCCTTTTCCTTGAAGTATATCTATAGCTTCTAGAATTTCCAAGCGATTTCCAATGGCACGTCCCAAGGGTTGACTCATGTCTGTAATCACTGCAACCGTCTTACGACCAACAGCCTTACCAAGACTTACCATGGTTTGAGCTAATTCACGCGCCTCGTCAACCGTCTTCATAAAAGCACCTTCACCGACTGTTACATCCAGCAAAATAGCATCGGCTCCAGCTGCAATCTTTTTACTCATGACAGAACTAGCAATCAATGGAATGGTATCAACTGTTGCTGTCACATCACGAAGGGCATAGAGCAACTTATCAGCCTTAACCAGTTGATTGGACTGGCCAATAACCGAAACCCCGATATCCTGAACCTGTTTGATAAAGTCATCCTGACTGCGTTCCACTTGAAATCCTTTAATGGATTCTAATTTATCAATTGTTCCACCCGTGTGTCCCAAACCTCTACCACTCATCTTAGCAACTGGGACACCAAAACTGGCTACTAAAGGCGCTAAAATCAGAGTGACTTTATCTCCCACTCCACCTGTAGAGTGTTTGTCCACCTTCATACCCTCAATAGCTGATAAATCAAATTCCTGACCCGTCTTCACCATATTCATGGTCAAGTCAGAAATCTCTCTCGTAGTCATGCCTTTAAAATAAACAGCCATAGCAAAAGCTGACATCTGATAATCAGGAACCGTTCCTGCAACATAACCTTCAATCAGCCATTGAATTTCACTTGAACTGAGTTCTTGCCCGTCTCTTTTTTTCTGGATTAGGTCTACTGCTCTCATTCTTTCACACTTCTGAGGATATAATATCCCTTATCTTTCTTTACAACTTCGCAATTGCCAAAGACTTCTTCCATCTTGTTTTTGGCACTTGGAGCTCCCTGTTTCTTTTGAATAACGATGGTTAAATCTCCACCATCAACAAGATAATCAATACTTTTCTCGATAATTTCATGGACGACTTGCTTTCCTGCACGAATGGGCGGATTCGAAATGACATGATTAAATTGTCCCTCTACCTGGTCATAAATATTGGACTGGAAGATAGTCGCTTGAACCTTGTTTTTCAGTGCATTTTGCTGAGCTAAATCCAGAGCGCGATTATTGATATCAACCATAGTGGCTTGGGCACCATAAGCTTTGACCAATGATAAGCCAATGGGACCATAACCACAGCCAACATCAAGAATTCTTTCTCCTTTTTCGACATCGAGGCATCTTAACAATAACTGACTTCCAAAATCAACCATTTTTTTGCTAAAGACCCCTGCATCTGTCAAAAAGGTCATTCTTTGTCCCAGCAGCTCCACACTTAGTTCGTGAATATCGTGGGCTGCATCTGGATTTTCCGCATAATACATTTTACTCATAGCTTCATTTTACCACATAAATAAGATAATTGTAAATCGTTTGCATAACAACAAAACCAATCCCTTGCCATCGATTTATTGAAAAATAATATAAGTTCCCTAATCCCTTAGGGACCAAGCAAGTAAGCACCCAAAGCTATCGTAATAGGAAAGGAAAAAATACAGGCTAGACCAAATAAACAAAGCCACCATTTTTCATTAAAATACTGTAAATCAAGTAAGTCAACCCAATAATTGGTAGCAAGAATAACAAGACAAAAGCAGGCCAGCTATAGGTTTGCTTGCCTATTGTTACAGTAAATTCTATTATAGTCGGAGATACCCACAAAATCGCTACAAGAAAGCTAGTTATTTTTTGAATTTTATCACTCACTACTAGTCTCATAACATCACCTCATTTTATGGTTATACTACTTATATTTTAACAAAGAAAGCGTTTTTCCTCAAATGATTCAGATGTCTTTCTTTGTAAAATATGGTATACTGAGGTATCAAAAGAGGATTTTTTATGACCAACGAATTTTTACATTTTGAAAAGATTAGCCGAAAAACATGGCAATCCTTACATCGCAAGTCCACACCACCACTAACAGAGGAAGAACTGGATTCTATCAAGAGTTTTAATGACCAGATTAGTCTTCAAGACGTGACTGATATTTATTTACCACTAGCTCATCTGATCCAAATTTATAAACGTTCCAAGGAAGATCTTGCCTTTTCAAAAGGGATTTTCCTCCAAAGAGAGAGCAAAAGACAGCCCTTTATTATTGGTATTTCAGGTAGTGTAGCTGTTGGAAAATCCACTACAAGTCGACTATTGCAAATCTTGCTTTCTCGTATTTTCCCAGAAGCAAGTGTTGAGCTGGTCACTACGGATGGTTTTCTCTATTCTAACAATCATCTGATAGAACGCGACATCCTCAATCGGAAAGGTTTCCCAGAAAGTTATGATATGGAGGCTCTGTTAAACTTTCTCGACCAACTAAAAAACGGTCAAGATGTAGAAATTCCTGTATATTCCCACGAAATCTATGATATTGTCACTAATCAAAAGCAAAGAGTCAAAGCGGCTGATTTTGTAATCGTTGAGGGAATTAATGTTTTCCAAAACCCACAAAACGAACGCCTCTATATTACTGACTTTTTTGATTTCTCTATCTATGTTGATGCGGCGGTGGATGACATTGAAAGTTGGTATTTGGATCGCTTCTTAAAACTCCTCAGTTTTGCCAAAGATGATCCAAGTAGTTATTACTATCGCTTTACACAATTACCACTGAATGAGGTAAAAGACTTTGCTCATCAAGTTTGGACAAGTATTAATTTAATCAATCTCCAAAACTATATTGAACCGACTCGAAATAGAGCTGAAGTTATTCTTCATAAATCTAAGAATCACGAAATTGATGAAATTTACTTAAAAAAATAATTTCCCCTTGTCAAAACGTAAGTTTTCAGATATAATGGTATAGTTAGTAAATATGGAGGTAAGAACATTGGCAAACATTAAATCAGCTATCAAACGCGCTGAATTGAACGTTAAACAAAACGAAAAAAACTCAGCTCAAAAATCAGCTATGCGTTCTGCTATTAAAGCATTTGAAGCAAATCCATCTGAAGAACTTTTCCGTGCTGCTAGCTCAGCTATCGATAAAGCAGAAACTAAAGGTTTGATTCACAAAAATAAAGCAAGCCGTGATAAAGCTCGCCTTGCAACTAAACTTGGTTAATCAAGAACAAGATACAAAATGAGCTCTTCGGAGCTTTTTTTGTGCAAATTTTTTAGGAGGACATCATGAAAATTACCATTATAGGATATTCTGGAGCAGGTAAATCAACTCTAGCAGAAAATTTGTCTCGCTACTACTCCATTCCCAAACTTCATATGGACACTCTTCAATTTCAGCCAGGCTGGGTAGACAGTGACCGCGATTGGATGTTAAAAGAGATGAGAGACTTTCTTACCGAACATTCCGATTGGGTGATTGATGGTAATTATTCTTGGTGTTATTACGAGGAAAGAATGAAAGAAGCAGATCAAATCATCTTTCTCAATTTCTCCCGTTGGAATTGTCTGTTACGTGCCTTTAAGCGCTATTTAAAATACAAAGGAAAAGTCAGAGAAAGTATGGCCACAGGTTGTCCTGAGCGTTTTGATTGGGAATTTATCCGCTGGATTCTTTGGGATGGACGAACGAAAAATGCTAAGGATAGATACCAATACTTAAACAAAACATACCCTAAGAAAATGTGCATTCTCCATTCTCAAGCAGAGATTGATTATTTCTTGCAATCTCTTCAAACTAGACGTTAGGGTAGCATTTCATTAAGGTCAGCATAGCCTGAATGACTAAAAAAGGAAGATTTTCATTCAGAAAATCTTCCTTTTGTGTTCTCTTTTATTCAGCAATTAAGGTTTCTAGACCAACCTTCATCATATCTGTAAAAGTATTTTGACGTTCCTCTGCTGTTGTATCTTCATCGGGATTAACTAAACTATCAGAAATGGTCATAATGGCAAGAGCATCGACATGATGTTGGGCAGCAAGATAGTAAAGAGCTGCTGCTTCCATTTCTACAGCTTTCACACCCCATTTACCGAGTTCAATATTCTTTTCAAAGTAATTTGAATAGAAGACATCAGAAGATAGGACATTACCGACGTGAGTGGTCATACCAAGGTCTTTGGCAATGTGGTAGGCTTTATCCAAGAGATCAAAACTAGCGATTTGTGGGAAATCGTATTGAGGCCAGTCGTTGCGGATGATGTTTGAGTTGGTTGCAGCTGCTTGCGCCAAGACCAATTCACGGACGTGAACATCCTCATTCAAAGATCCAGCCGTTCCCACACGGATCAATTTCTTCACACCGTAGTCGACAATCAACTCACGAGCATAGATGGAGATGGATGGCATCCCCATCCCAGTACCCATGACAGAAACACGGTGACCCTTATAGGTACCCGTGTAACCAAACATGTTCCGAACTTCATTGAAACATACAGCATCTTCAAGAAAATTCTCAGCAATAAATTTCGCACGAAGAGGATCTCCAGGAAGAAGAATTTTATCAGCAATTTCACCCTGCTGAGCAGCAATATGGATAGACATAGTTTATGATACAAAGAGCGACCAGAAAGCGAATGAAAATTAGGAATCTGACGAGAAATCCTGATTTCTCAGTCAGATTATCTATTTTCCGAGCTTTCCGCTCGTGTTCAAATCAGAACACACGCTCTACCTTTCTATTTTTATTTTGTTAATGAATCCAAAAATGCGTACAATTTTGCATTCATTTCTTGATAATCATAAGCACGAATAGCTTCAGGTTTTTGGACAAAGGTCAGTTCTTGACTTTGTTCTTCCAAGACATCTTCACCGTCTGCAGCAATCAAGAGATCGACCGCTTCTGGATCAAACTCCAAGTGGGCTTGGAAGGCATAGTGTTTAGGACTGAAGCGAATAATCTGACGTGGGCAACCTTGACTGGTTGCAAGGACAACAGCATCATTCGTCAATCCCGGCATATCACCATGCCAATGTCCTGAATCAAAGTTTGCACCAAGCAAGCTGGCATGCGGATCTGCTAATCCTTCAGGAGTTAAATCCACTGGATAAACCCCAACCTCACGCTCTGGGCTATGTTCATATTCTGCACCATAAGCAACAGATAGGAGCTGCGCCCCAAGACAGACCCCAACGATGTAGCGATCCGCCTTCATGGCTTTTTGAATCAACTCGATCTCTGCCTGAGGATCGTAGTATGGAAAAGCTTCCCGATCTTCATCTGGCGATTGCGGTCCTCCCATTACGATCAAAAAGTCGATCTCATCCACAGTCTCAGGTAGCGCTTCTCGCTCGTAGACCTTGGTCATGGTCACCTGATGACCACGCTCCTGCGCCCACTTGAGATAAGCACCAGGAACTTCAAAAGTTTCGTGCAAGACAAAATGTACTCTCATCGTTTATTCTCCCATCTATTTTGAATCATATAAGACACACCAGCAGCTAGTGCCAGCGGTAGAATCAAAGCCCAGCTCTGTCCTGTAAAACCAAGACTTAGGGCAATGGCAGTCAAGGGAGCTCGTAAGGTCGTTCCTAAAAAGACCGTCGCTCCAAGTAGCATTCCTAGAGCAGGATCTAGGTGAATGCCAACGACTGTCAAAAGCAAAGTCGCTAAGTAGCCAGATCCAATCCCCAAGGCAAATGACGGTGTCAAGGTTCCTCCGTAAGCCCCATTTCGCAAGAGAAGGTAGACTAGGAGCCCTTTCACGGCCAAAGTCAAGGCTAGATTAGAAAATGGCTGGCCTGATAAGAGGGCTTGGGCTAGAACCTGGCCATTTCCCATAAAAATCGGATAAAAGGACACAATGGCTGCTAACACCATAAAAGCTACAGGCAGAGCCCAAAGAATGGTTCCATCCTTCCGCCGTTTGCGACTAGCCCGATTCGCTAGAAAACGAAAGGCCAGTGCCAAGGGAGTAACCAATAGAGCCACTATGACAGCCTGGAATAAACTACTGGCTGACCAATGAACTGGCGACATATGATAAATAGCACCATGACCAACGATTGGCTGGGCCACCCAAGTCGCCAAATAAGTACTGGACAAGACCAGTACAAAATTTTTCCAGTGATAGGCCAACCCTAGGGTCTCAAAGACAAACAAGCTACTGGCAAAGGGAACCTGATAGACCGCAGCTAAACCGGCTCCAGCTCCACAGGCAATCAATACTCTTCGTTCTTTGATAGCTAAGGAAAAAGCTTTGCCCAAATGACCAGCTAGAAGAGCCCCAACCTCTCGTGGGGCTCCTTCTTTTCCGAGCGAAGCACCGGCCCCGACAATCGCAACCTGCATACTTGCATGAAGGAGGTGGGCTAAGGGCGCTGGTTCCCTGTCTCCAGCCAAGTCAATTTGCTTGCGAATAGACAGGATTTTATGGTGGCTCTGCAGGACATACCAGAAACCTGCTGCCAGGACCCCTGTCACACACAGGACTAAGAACCTACGAAGCGCTCCCGCTTCTTGAAATTGCTGGAGCAGATCAGCCCGATTTTGACCAAAAGCTAGTCTTTGCACGCCTTCTAATAAATAATGACAGGCTATTCCGACTAGACCCGTCCCTATTCCCAATGATAAAGTGGCTAACAGCAGGCGCCATCCGTAGGGTAGGCTTTGGAGTCGTTCTTTCATAGGATTAGAGTTCAGCAAGAATCGCTTTTAGCAAGCCTTTGAAGTCGCCTTTGACGCGCTCAGTCACTTCTACCACTTCTTCGTGGTTGAGCTCTTCTTGGAAACCAGCCGCAAAGTTGGTAATGCATGAAATACCAAGGACTTTCAAACCAGAGTGAGCTGCGATGATGACTTCAGGAACAGTTGACATACCAACAGCATCTGCTCCAAGCGTCTTATAAGCACGGATTTCAGCTGGAGTTTCATAAGTTGGGCCAGTCACTCCGATATAAACTCCATCATCTAATTTGATGCCTAATTTGTCAGCGACTTTATGAGCAGTCTCGCGGTATTCAGGAGTGTAAGCTTTCGACATATCTGGGAAACGTGGACCAAAATCATCCAAGTTTTCACCGATCAATGGGTTTTGACCAGTCATGTTAATGTGGTCAGTAATAGCCATCAAAGTACCCGGACCAAAGCCGATACCACCGGCAGCATTGGTGACAAGAACCCCTTCACATCCCAAGACCTTCATGACACGAACTGGGAAAGTCACCACTTCTAGTGGATTTCCTTCGTAGAAGTGGAAACGTCCTTGAAGGACCAAAACCTTGCGTCCAGCAAGCTCACCGTAGACCAATTTACCAGCGTGTCCGACAACTGTCGAACGACCCCAGTTTGGAATTTCAGAGTAGTCTACTACGACTAGATTTTCGATTTCTTCAGCTAATTCACCCAAACCTGAACCAAGAATCAAACCGAACTCAGGAGCTTCGATTCCTTTGCCCTTCAAAAATGCTGCTGTTTCATTGATTTTTGCTAATAATGTCATTGTGTATCTCCTTTATGATTTCCTTAAAAATTGGCCAATTTTGTCAAATGTATTGGCATTGCGAATGGTCAAAAGACGGTAATCCGGCATCTTGAGGACTTGTCTGTGGTAAGCGGTCTTTGTATAGGTCTCTTCTGAGTATTTACCCCAGTAGATTCCTAGATTTCCACGATGGATGATTTCATCACCGAGCGAAAAAGAAGAAACCAGCCCCCAGACAGCATCCTGATCGAGGCCTTCTGTGTAAAAGAGAACATCCTTGCGGGCCAGATCCTCCTGCCACCAGGCTGGTAGAGCAGCGAGATCTAGTGCATAGTCCTCAGCTGAAAAGAGAGAAAAAGACTGGATAAAGGGATAGTGATCACGAAAGAAAGGTCCCAGCAAATCTACCAATTCTGCTTTAGAACCAGCAGATTCAAAGAAGATATTGCCACTATTGATGTAGGTCTCTACCCCATCCAACCCGATCGCTTGAAGCTCCTCTCGAAGCTCCGCCATCACGACCTTGTTTTTCCCGCCAACATTAATGCCTCTAACGAGTAGAGCGTAGCGAATCATCTTAAACCAATTTATCTAAGAAACTTTCACCAATCATGGCAGTTTCAACTCCAAAGTTCTCTGCAATGGTCGCAGAGATATCAGAAAAGTGGCCAACTGGAAGCACACCGTTACCCTTGAAGGATGGGCTATAAGCCAAGAATGGGATGTATTCACGCGTATGGTCTGTACCAGCGTAGGTTGGGTCATTACCATGGTCAGCCGTAATCATTAAGAGGTCATCTTCACGCATGGCAGCGATGATTTCTGGCAAGCGCTCGTCAAACTCATGCAAGCAATCGCGGTAACCATGGGCATTGCGACGGTGTCCGTAAAGAGCATCAAAGTCTACCAAGTTGGTAAATGAGAAGCCTTCTTGGAACTCAGGAAGTCCCATGGTCTTAATCAAGGTATCCATACCGTGGCTATTGGATTTGTTGTGGCCCATATCATGGTTGATACCAGCACCGTTGAAGATATCGTTAATCTTACCAGCTGCATATGTATCAATACCTGCTTCATTCAATTTGTCCAAAACAGTTGGAGCAAATGGAGATACAGCCAAGTCACGACGGTTAGCCGTACGAGTGAAGTTTCCAGGCTCACCAACATAAGGACGAGCAATGATACGTCCTAGAAGAGCTGGGCGCTCAAGGGTAATTGAACGAGCGTATTCACAGATACGGTAGAGTTCATCCAAAGGAATGATATCTTCGTGAGCTGCTATTTGAAGAACTGGGTCAGCTGATGTATAGATAATCAACTCGCCAGTTTCCATTTGGCGTGGTCCAAAGTCATCAATGACTGCTGTTCCTGAGTATGGTTTGTTGGCTTCACGAATAACCTTACGTCCTGAAAATTCTTCAATCTTCGTAATAATTTCTTCTGGGAAACCATTCCAGAAAGTGTCAAAAGGTTCGGTGATGTTGAGTCCCATAATTTCCCAGTGACCAGTCATGGTGTCTTTCCCAAGAGAAACTTCTTGCAATTTTGTTGCATAACCAGTTGGATTGCTTTCAGCAGGAACCGTCTTCAATGGCACTTCACGAGGAATGTTTCCAAGCCCAATCTTCGCCATGTTTGGTACATTCAAACCGACGGTTTTTGAAATATGTCCAAGTGTATCAGATGCTCCATCAGGAACTCCTGCATTGACAAAGTTATTAGCATCTGGTGCCGCACCGATTCCTACGGAATCCAAAACCACCAAGTGAATACGATTAAATTTAGACATAAATGCCTCCTTCTATTTCTTTTCTTTTTTTGAAGTTAAAATCTGAATACCATTTTGACCTGCTACGATAACCTTGTCTACCATTTGGTTAAACAAGCCGTGCTCAACGACACCAACCTCATGGTCTAACTCTTTCCCAAAACCGATTGGATCTTCAATCACTTTCAAGTCTAAATCAATGATAAAGTTTTGCATATCTGTCACAAAACGTTGACCGTCTTTTTCACGAAATGCCGGCTTGTATCCTACTCGTTCAAAATAGCGGAAAAGCTGTTCTGCACCATACTGAACCACTTCTACAGGTAATTTAAAAGCCCCTAGTTTTTCAACTAGTTTGCTTTCATCAACAACCCAGATGTATTCTTTGGACGGGGTTGCTACAACTTTCTCCATGAGAAGTGCACCACCACCACCTTTGATACCATTGAACTGGCCATCAACTTCATCCGCACCATCGACAGTTACATCAACTTCATTGACTTCATCGATAGATTTTAGCGGAATATTTAGTACTTCAGCCTGTTTACTGGTAACACTCGAAGTCGTTACAGCTGTAATCTGCAGGCCTTCTTCCTTGATACGACGACCTATTTCTTCTACAAAATAG
Organism: uncultured Streptococcus sp.; assembly: GCA_963528105.1. GTDB lineage: Bacteria > Bacillota > Bacilli > Lactobacillales > Streptococcaceae > Streptococcus. Next base: position 43,633 of record CAURUY010000009.1, read on the forward strand.
TAGGCAGTGGAGCCTGTTCCAAGCCCGACAACCATTCCATCCTTGACAAACTCAGCCGCCTTGATACCTGCCAGCTTTTTCAGATTTTCCACTTATATACCTCCAAATAGAGCTTCTTTTATTATATCATGAATACGCTTCAAATTCATCCAAATATTGGAAAAACCCGAACATTTTATTTCGGGCTTAATCTTTTTATTTTACCATATCAGGGTCGTAGTCATAAAATCCGGTATCAAGGAAACGATTTTTAGGGTGTAATTTGTGGACTTCCTCATCCAACATAAAGGCCTGGTCATGTGTAAAGTGACCTTCTTGAATCAAGTTACGCGCTTGGATAAAGAGTTTTGCTATTTCTACGAAGTTTTGTCCTGGAGTGTAGAGACCTTCCAGTTTCCAGTGAGTAAATCCATGTTCTACCAATTCTGTTAACTTGGTCATCAAATCAAGGTCATTGTTAGCAAAGATATGTGTCCCGTGATTATCTTCAAAAATTGAATAGTGACTATCTGGATCACTTGGCTCTGCTAAAAACAAATCACGTTGACGTGTTTTTTCATCATGAATATGAGTAAAATTATAGTAATTTTGCAATAGAGGTCTCTTAGAATGGTGGATAACACTAGCACCGTATACCAAGACCTCAGCAGGAATTTCTAAAATTTCAGGCATTTTGAAAAGTTCTGCAGATGGGATTTCACGCGCCAAAACAGCTTCAGAAGCTCCTGCCTTTTGACCCCAGAAATTAATCTGACGGCTACTTGTTACCATGGTTGAAGCGTCATAAATCGTTTTAAAACTATAACCATCACGGTTAACGACATAAAAGACACCTGCATCCCCAACAGTAATGTAATCTGTTTTTATTTCTTCCAAAAAATCAAGGAAAGGCTTAATACGATCCATCTTATCTTGATGCATGAGTGCATTAACCGCTACGACTAACGTTTTACCTGCATCATGAACCAAATTGGCAATGGTTCTCAGTTCTTCATAACTAAAGGTCTTTGGCAAACGAAGACCAAAATCTTTCTCACCGACATAAATGCGGTCGACACCAGCTTGGAGTAGCTGTTTTACTTGTTCAATACTTTCAGCAGTTGCTGTAATGATAATCTTTTCCATAGGTAAGATTATACCATATTTCAAAAAAATCAGCTATTCTTGAGAAATGAAAAGGTATTTTATGCAATTTGTAACAATCCTGTAACAATTCTCTCTTCAAAAAAATGATAAAATAGTAATGTATTGTTAAGGAGAGAAACATGCCCGCAAGAAAACTGCACCCGTATGAGTTAGAACAAGAAAGAATTAAAACTACTCAGTTTCAAGATTATGTTACGGAGAATACTTCTGTTGCTAGTGTAAAAGAAGTTCTATTTTTTGTAAACATTGCTTGTTTCTGTGTGTTTTTAGCAATCTTTAGTTTTATGTTCTTATCGCTAAAATTAAATACTGTTTTATCCTTTGCTTTAGCAATTGGACTCAGTATGATCGTTTTACAACTTCAACGAACGATTATCAAGAAAAAATTCAAATAGAAAACCTTCGATTTATCGAAGGTTTTTTTATTTATTCTTTCGTCTTGATGGTGTTGAGATAGCTATCTTGACTTCAAAAATTGTTCCGTTAGGTTTGTTGTCTTTAACACCAATGCTACCTTTAAGTGCATCGGCGATTTGCTTAGCTAAAGACAGACCTAAACCGAAACCGCCCTTTTGGCGTGTCCTGGCTTTATCAACGCGATAAAATCGATCGAAAATTTTCTTTTTATCTACTGCAGAAATACCGATTCCATTATCTGCTACCGTTAGATAGAGACTGCGTTCTGTCGTTGAAATCTCAAAATAAATATCTCCTTCTTCCTCTGTATACTTGACAGCATTGTCAAACAGAATGGTCATCAATTGCTTGAGGAGAAGTTTATCAGTAATAATGGTTCGATGAATACGATTCTCGAAACGAAAAACACGATTATTCTCGGATGCAATCATTTCAAAGTTGGTAAAGGTTGCGTTAAAGAAGTCTGGTTCTACTTCTGCAAGTTCAGGTTTAATTCCATCATCTCTACGTGCTAGATTGAGAAGATTCGTGGTTAGAAACCTCATATTTCTGACTTCTTCCAGACTTGAAGCAATGCTCTCGCTTGACTCCATAATGGTAGCTTCTGGTTTTCTAAAAAGAGTTTCCAGACGATTTTGCAGAACAGCTAAAGGAGTACGTAGCTCATGACTAGCATTTTCCACAAAACTCTTCTGTTTTTGAATGCTTTCCATTAAAGGTTTAACACTGACACGTGCAAGATAGAGACTAGCTAAGATAGATAGAATCCAAAAGCTCGCCATAACTACCACAATTAGCTGTTCGTGATTTTGACTAATCTGTTCTAGCTGACTCGTATTTATCAGGACAGCAGCATACTTAATGTTAGTCGAAACTGTATCAATGTTCATCTCTGTCAAAACAGCACGGTAAACCTCATCTTGGCCATAGCTATTTATTACATGAAGCTGGCGTATATGGTTTAAATCCTTTTTATTGAATGTTATTTTATCTAACCCTAAAAAGCGATTCCCAGTCACCAATTGATTGAGATTCGAATCCAATAAAATAACTTCCGTATTGGAACTGATTGTAACCTTTTTGTCCGAATTAGAAGTGACATCTCCTCCGTTTAAATCCTTTAGGTTCTCTGATGCACGATTCACTGCTAACTGAATAACATTCTGAGGATTATTACTGAGTGCCAAAAGCTTCTCATCCACTGATGTATAAAGACTGGAGTGCATAACTTGGAGAATAATCAAAGTCATAGCAGAGAAAATCAGCGTGAATACTCCAAAGTTTCGGATAAAGTAGCTGAAATCTTCTGCATACCAATTATTTTTAATTTTATTGAACATGTTTTAAAATATACCCAACACTTCTTAAGGTTTGGAGGTTTTCAGCAAAGTCTGATCCCTTTAATTTCTTACGGACTTTTGAAACGTAAACTTCAACAACCGATATAGTGGTGTCACTGTCAAATCCCCACAAGCGGTCAAAAATTTGGGTCTTAGGTAAAATGACATTTTGATTTTGGAGGAAATAAACTAATAATTCGAATTCTTTTCCGAGTAGCTCCACCACCGTGCCGTCAACTCGAACTTCATTGGTAGAAAGATTGACAGTCAAATCACCATAGGAAAGAGTATTTTCATTAAACTTACCTGAGCGTTTGAGAAGGGCTTGAATCCGCATCTTGAGCTCTTCCAAGTAGAATGGCTTAGTCAGATAATCATCCGCACCGAGTTCAAATCCGTGTCCCTTATCATCAATACTTTCCTTGGCAGTCATGATGAGGACTGGTGTCGATACTCCCTTTTCACGTAATTCTTTCAAGACTTGGAAACCATTTTTTTCGGGCAACATCAAGTCTAAAAGAATCAAGTCATAAACGCCACTCTCTGCTTCGTAAAGACCTTCTTCTCCATCAAAAACCTGCATGACATCCGCAAAATCATCTAAAAAATCAAATACAGAATTTGATAGGCTTAAGTCATCTTCCACTAATAGAATCTTGATCATCAAAAATTCCTCCTTGTTAAGACTATTATAGCAAAATTATCTTAAAAAAAACTCAACTTTCCTTGATTTACAAGGAGAAAGTTGAGTTTTACTTTTCTTTTATAGAATCAATCTATTATGCCTTCGCATATTGAGCAATAACTGCTTCAACTGCTGCTTTTTCACGGTTAATCAAGTCTACGCGAGCTGCGATTTCCTTGATACCCATACCAATATTACGGCTCAAAGCAAGGTCAGATAATTGTGGTTCAAAGAAGGCCTTGTATTCAGCTAAACGTTCAGCTGTTTTAAAAGTACGTGCTGGAATGATGACAAAGCTATCAAAGCTCATATCTCCACCAAGAGCTGCCTTAATCCATTCCCAATTGTCACGAGCCCATGTCCAAACAGTTTCTTGAGTTGCTTCATGTCCTAAGAATTGAAGATACCAAGCAGAAAGGTCTTGAGGTTTCACCACAAATTTATCCTTCCAATTTCCAATCAACATTTGGATATTGGCTTCATCCGTACTGTAAGCCAAGGCTGCTGCTAATTGACGTTTAAAGACAGCATCAGTCGCATGTGTGTATAGATCAAGGTAAGTTTCTACGAGTTCTTTACTTTCATGATGTTTGATTTCATTGATCAAAATCTGAGCTCGTGTCGCTGCTGGAAGGCTTGTAAGATTTCCCTTATGAGCTACGAAAATTTGGCTCGCTGCTTGACTAGCTCCTTCGTCATTTGAACGAATCATCATTGATACAGCCATTTGACGAACCAACTCATCCTCATCCGCTTCACCTACTTTTGCTTCCAATCCTAGGCGTTCATAATTGTGACGGGATAATTTGGCAACAAGAGCTTTGAAATCATGCTCAGTTTGAGTGCCTTCGTCGATAAAGCGTTCAAGAGCAACAATCACTTGAGAAACTGCCGATACTACAAGGTAAGATTCTTCCTTAGCAAGTTGATCCACTACTGGAAGCAAATCTGCGTAAGAAACCTGACCTGCTTCAGCTAACAAACGACGTTCTTGGACGATTTGAAGCTTACTTGTGTTATCAAGCTTAACTAGGTCAGCGAGAACTGCATCCAACAATTCTCCTTGATAGTCTGTAATGTAGTGGGCTGTATTTTCAGTGTTAAGACGAAGAGCTGTTTTGTTTTCAGCAAGCAAAGCTGCATAACCAGGAATTTCGATACTTTCAGTTTCAAGTGTATCTGGCAATCCTTTCCAGTTACTGTTAAGAGGTACTACCCAGAGACGATTCTTGTCTTCGTGTTCCCCAATGAAGAATTGTTTTTGTGAAATCTTCAAAACATCATTCTCAACTTTTGCAGTTAGAACTGGATAACCAGGTTGTTCCAACCAAGAATCCATAAAGGCTGCTACATCACGACCTGATGCTTGACCAAGAGCATTCCAAAGGTCACGACCAATGGTATTGCTATACTGATGTTTTTCAAAGTAAGCATGCAAGCCTTTGGCAAAATCAGCATCTCCTAACCAGCGACGAAGCATATGCATGAGACGGCTACCTTTGGCATAGACAATCGCACCGTCAAAGAGCGTATTGATTTCATCAGGATGCTTCACTTCAACGTGAACTGATTGAACACCATCTGTTGCATCACGTTTAAGAGCAGCTGGTACGCCACCTGTTTGGAAATCTTCAAAGATGTTCCAGCTTGGTTCAATCGCATTTACACAGACGTATTCCATCATATTGGCAAAGCTTTCATTGAGCCAAAGGTCATCCCACCATCTCATGGTTACAAGGTTACCAAACCATTGGTGAGCCAATTCGTGTGCTACAACAAGAGCAACTTGTTGGCGGCTAGCAACTGATGAATTTTCATCTACAATTAAGCAAACTTCGCGGTAGGTTACGAGACCCCAGTTTTCCATAGCTCCAGCAGAGAAGTCTGGAATTGCGATATGAAGAGATTGTGGAATTGGATATTTAACCCCATAATAATCTTCATAAAATTCGATGGCACGAACAGCGATATCCAAAGAAAAATCAAGGTTTGTTAGTGGATGCGCCTTGGTAGAGTATACTCCTACAAGCGTGCCATTTTTAGTGTGGGCAGTCACGCCTTGCAAATCACCTGCTACAAAAGCAAGCAAGTAAGAAGACATGCGAGGGGTTGTTGCAAACTTCCAGATACCTGTTTCCTTGCGGTTATCTACTTCGATTTCAGGCATATTTGACAAGGCTAACTCACCTTCAGCTTGGTCAAAACGAAGAGATAGATCGAAGGTTGCTTTTGCTTCTGGCTCATCCACACATGGGAAAGCTTCGCGAGCAAAATGGCTCTCAAACTGAGTTGATAAAACTTCTTTCTTTTCACCATCAAGAGTGTAGTACGATGGGTAAATACCAGTCATATTGTCTGTAATCTTCCCAGAAAAAGCAAGGGTCAACTCCACTTGACCAGCTTCAGCGAGTTCGATATGAAGGGCTTCATTCTCGTGATCAACTGTAAAAGAACGAGCTTGACCTGCTACTTCTACAGAAGCAATTTCCAAATTCTTTTGGTGAAGAGAAATGTTGTCGCTCTTAGCGTGCCCAGAGATTGTAACCTTACCTGAGAAAGTCTTTGACTCACGACTCAAATCTAAAAACAAATCATAATGTTCAGGTACAAATTGATGAATAAAATGTTCAACTGCTTGCATCATTTTCTCCTATTCTATTTTTCAGAGCTCATTGGCTCTTCTTTCAAACAATCCTATTTTATCATATTTTGAGCTAGAAAGAAGGATTGGGACGGTTTTTGCCCGATTTTCTTTCTAATTTTTAACTATAAGGGATAAACCTTGCGAAATTCTTCTAAAACCACCTTGCTGTCAGGTGTAAAAGTCAGTCCAATCTCGCTCATCCACTCGGTGAAAACCTCCTCATGAACCTGACGCCAATAGGCCAGAGATTTGTCGCCTTCACCTTCCTTATAGGCATGGTCGGCTGACACTTGATGGAATGGCTGAACGGAAACCTTTGTAATTTCAATAATGCAAACAGCTTGATCCTTACTATCTAAAATAACATCAAAGGTCCCTTCTTGTGGAAGGGGTTCATCCTCTACTGCGTAAAGATCGTAGGCTGAAGTTGTTGCAGTCTTTTCACCTTTAAAGACCAGTTCCGCTAAAAGGTCTGGATCCACTCCAAAGGCCCATGCATCTATCTCGTCTCCTATAGAGGGGTTGATTTTCTTGTAGGCATTCCACATTTCTTGAGGTGTCATTTGTTCTCCTTTTTTTCTTTTACCTTCCAATTTTTATAGCTTGTCATGTCTAAATCTGGAAATCCTCGTAACTCTGCCTTCACTTTTAATACTAAGGGTGAGGCATTTTCTTTGGTAATTTCTTCCAAATCCAACCAAATTGCATTGGCTGAATCATTGCTTCCATCAATAACCTCCTGAGGAAGTGATTTTTGAGAGTGTTCGAAATCGAGTTCGATATCATAAAAGGCCATGATATGATGCACTGCGAAGTCTTTCCCCTCTTCTTGAACCATCACGTCATACATCCTAGGATTAGAGTATCTGCTAAGAGAATATCCTGTCTCTTCAAGAACTTCTCTCTTGAGAGTTTCAGTCAGTCCTTCACCTGGTTCTTGACTACCACCTGGTAAATCAAAACGATGCTGATAAGGGCCTCTCGTTTTTTCAATGCAGAGTAACTTCCCATTTTCGAAGCAAATTCCGTATACACCAAAGTGTTTTTTGATTTCCATTTGATTCTCCTACTTCAAACTCCATCCAGTATGCTCGTATTTCTTATTTGCTTTCATTCCTAGTAAAATTTCTTTTAATGTCATGATTTTCCCCTTTATAGTTCTCTTATTTTATTATAACAAAAAACCGTTTTACAACGGCTTTTTGACAATTATTTTTATGATTCCTAAATTACCACTGTAATCCAGCTTCTCGGATTTCCTTTTTAGAAGCAAACTTCCCATTTGGTCGATGCCATCTTCCATTTTTATCTCTATAGTAACCACCTGAATTACTGCTGTGCGATTCTTCCGCTGGTGCTTCAGTTTCCTGTTTCGTCTGTTCTTCCTTTGCTTTTTGTTCTGCTTCTTTTTTAGCTTTTTCTTGTGCTTCTTTTTCTTCAGCCTCTTTCTTAGCTTTTTCCTCAGCTGCCTTTTGTTCAGCAGCACGTTCTTCAGCTGACTTAACCGTGTTCTTTGCAGTACCATCCGCATAATTTATTTCGGCATTGGCTGAAACATTATCTAAGGCAACATGAGTTACGGAATACTGATCAATTTTTTCCTTACTGCTACCTAATTGAATCTCAAGTAACTTGCCATCCTGATCAATTCCGACGTACTGAAGTTCAATCTGTCTAGGAATCAATTCATCATCCTTATAAACCGCTGTTACCTTATAGTCAAGATAATAGTTGGGATGATTTGCAAGCCATGAATCTAGCCCATTTTCATAATAAAGCATGCTACTTTGATTCTTATCATCCGTTCCAGTAAAGGAACCTGTATTTAACCAAGCTGTCATAGGAACTAGATTGCGACCTTCATCGTTAAGTCCGCTAAATTGATAACCAACTAAATGACCACGATTCATTAACCATGCTTCCTTCGTACCATCACCATAGTAAAATTTATAGTTATGCCATCCAACTGGGTCAAACTTTAGCTTTGGTTCCCGTTTCTTTTTGGGCTCATCACTATCTTTTAATTGAATATGAGCATAAGTTGCGCGAGATTTCGTATCAAGTTCCCCGAGTTCCAGCTGCTTTTCGTTTTTAAAAGTAAGTAAACCAGCTTCCTTGTATAACTTTGTATTATCTTGCGTAGTCTGTTCAGTCGTAACAGGCTCAGCTACTTTCGCCTTTTCCTTATGTTTCGAGCAACCGATTGATGTCAACAGAGAGAGTAAAACAACAGAAGTCAAAACTATTTTTCTCATTCTAAATACACCTACTTTATTAAAATATTTATTATATTGTTATTTTATACCATTTTATCATTTATAGTTTGTATTTTCAAACAATTATATAAATTTTTTTAAACAAAAAGAGCGAGATAGAATCTCGTTCTTAATAAAATATTTCTTTAGTTTCTATGGCAAATCATTCCCTGCTGCGAGGTAAATCTCATACCATTCTTTTCGAGTTAGGTTGACATTACTTGCTTGGCTTGCCTCTATTAAATGCTTAAGATTGGTGGTTCCTACTACTGCCTGCATCTTAGCTGGATAGCGTAACACCCAAGCGATAGCAATAGCTGATGGGCTTACACCGTATTTTAAGGCTAGTCGATTTAGGACTTGGTTTAGTTGTTGGAATTGCTCATTGCCGACAAAATTCCCTTTGAAATATCCGAACTGCAAGACTGACCAGGCCTGAATAATCATGTCGTTTAATTTACAGTATTCAAAGACGCTACTATCACGCACAGCTGCCTTGTCCCCTTCCATATTGACATGGAATCCTGCTTCAAATCCTGGCGTGAAAGCTGCGCTTAGTTGTAATTGATTGATAGACAAAGGTTGTTTGACCTCTTTCTTCAGCAATTCCATCATCATAGGATTTTGATTGGACACACCAAAGTCTCGAACTTTACCTGATTTGTGAAGGATATCGAAGGCCTCTGCCACTTGATAAGCTTCCATCAAAGCATCTGGGCGATGGAGAAGCAAGCTATCCAGATAATCAACCTGCAATCTTTTTAGAATCCCGTCTACTGATTCTAGAATATACTCTTTTGAAAAATCAAAATAAGTAAATTCTTCTATGCGAATGCCACACTTAGACTGAATCCACATCTTTTCACGCAGGTCAGGACGATGTTTTAACACTTGACCCAGTAATTCTTCGCAACGACCTCCACCGTAGATATCAGCTAGGTCAAAGGCATTGATTCCAACAGATAGGGCTGTTTCAACCAACTCCTCAACCTCTTTAACCGACTTGTCACTGATTCGCATCATGCCTAGAACGATTTCGGACAATTCTCTTTTCTCTTGACCAAATGGAATGTATTTCATGGCAATTTCCTCCGTTTTTCTTCATTATAAAGTAGAATGCCACTTTTATCAACTGATACCTTACAAAAGAAAAGAACCAGTTTAAACTGGTTCTTTTTAAATCTTAGCCAATCACACTTCCGTTTGGTACAGCTTGATCAACTGTTAGAAGGGTTAATTTTCCATCATGTTCAGCTGAGAGAATCATCCCTTGGCTGACATATTTTTTCATCATTTTACGTGGTTTGAGGTTGGCAACGATTTGTACTTTCTTACCGACCAATTCTTGTTCGTTTTGATAGTATTTTGCAATACCAGAAAGGATTTGACGGTCTTCACCATCTCCAGCATCCAAGCGGAATTGAAGCAACTTGTCAGAACCTTCTACTTTAGACACTTCTTTGACTTCTGCGACACGGATTTCAACCTTGTTAAAGTCTTCAAACTTAATTTCTTCCTTGTTGAGTTTGAGTTCGACTTCATCTGGATTCCATTCTTTTTCGACGGCTGGCTTGTTGCCTTCCATTTGTTCCTTAATATAGGCGATTTCTTCTTCCATATCAAGACGTGGGAAGATAGGTGTTCCTTTAGCAACTACTGTTACACCTACAGGGAAATCAGCCAAACTCAAGTTCTCAAGGCTAGAAACTTCTGCGAGACCAAGTTGAGTCAAGACTGCACGACTGGTTTCCATCATAAATGGTTCAATCAAGTGGGCTACGACACGAAGGCTTGCTGCCAAGTGACTCATCACACTTGCCAATTGCTCACGAAGGGCTTCATCCTTAGCCAGTACCCATGGAGCTGTCTCATCGATGTATTTATTAGTACGTGAGATGAGGGTCCAGACTGCTTCAAGTGCACGTGGATAGTCAACTGCTTCCATGTAGGTATTGTAGTCAGCGATTGATTGTTCAGCTACTTGAGCAAGTTCATTGTCAAAGTCTGTCACACCTTCTACATAGGCAGGGATTTGACCATCAAAGTACTTATTAATCATTGAAACCGTACGGTTGAGGAGATTCCCAAGGTCATTGGCTAATTCATAGTTGATACGACCTACATAGTCTTCTGGAGTGAAGGTTCCGTCTGAACCGACTGGAAGGCTACGCATGAGGTAGTAACGAAGGGGATCAAGTCCGTAACGTTCTACCAACATTTCAGGGTAGATGACATTTCCTTTAGACTTAGACATCTTACCGTCTTTCATGACAAACCAACCATGGCCAATCAAACGTTCTGGCAATTTGATGTCGAGCATCATGAGAAGGATTGGCCAGTAGATGGAGTGAAAACGAAGGATGTCTTTTCCGACCATGTGGAAGACGGTTCCGTTCCAGAATTTGTCAAAGTTTTCATGATCTTCTTGGCCATAACCAAGAGCTGTCACATAGTTGAGAAGGGCATCAAACCAAACGTAGACAACGTGTCTAGGATTGGATGGAACTTGTACTCCCCAGGTAAAGGTTGTACGAGAAACTGCCAAATCTTCCAAGCCTGGCTCAATGAAGTTACGCAACATTTCATTAAGGCGACCATCTGGAGTGATGAAGTCAGGATGTGATTTGAAAAATTCGACCAAACGGTCTTGGTATTTGCTGAGGCGAAGGAAATAAGACTCTTCTGAAACCCACTCCACTTCGTGGCCCGATGGAGCGATACCGCCCGTTACATTTCCAGCTTCGTCACGGAAAACTTCCGCAAGCTGGCTTTCTGTAAAGAATTCCTCATCTGAAACTGAGTACCAGCCAGAGTATTCACCTAGGTAGATATCATCTTGAGCTAGCAAGCGTTCAAAAATTTGCGCTACCACTTTTTCATGGTAATCGTCTGTGGTACGGATAAATTTATCATATGAGATATCCAGTAATTGCCAGAGTTCTTTAACACCAACTGCCATGCCATCAACATAGGCTTGAGGAGTGATGCCAGCTTCTTCTGCTTTTTGTTGAATCTTTTGGCCATGCTCATCAAGACCAGTCAGATAAAAGACATCGTAGCCCATCAGGCGTTTGTAGCGAGCTAGGACATCACATGCGATAGTTGTGTAGGCAGAACCGATATGAAGTTTACCAGATGGATAGTAAATCGGCGTTGTAATATAAAAATTCTTTTCAGACATAATATTTCCTTTCCAGGCAAATGAAACCTGTTTTTATAACACCTCATTATACCATATTTTTAGTGATTTTCGAAATGGAAATCCTTACAAATCAAGATAAACCAGTGTCCATCTTATTCTTCCTATCTGTTAGCTATGATAGGCTACCACCTAGTGTGAATCACAAAGGCAGAATGATGTGTAACGACGATGATACTTTCCTACTTCACTTACTTCAAAAACAACTTGCAGAATCTGATTTCAAGCCTTCTACTAGCTTTTCTACGTAGCAGATTTTTGCATTGACTTTCAAAAAAAGATAGAATATGACTAGAAAACAACTAAAGGAGCTTTCTTATGAGAGAATATGATATTATCGCCATCGGAGGAGGTAGTGGGGGAATTGCTACCATGAATCGTGCTGGTGAACATGGTGCTAAGGCGGCAGTTATTGAGGAAAAGAAATTAGGTGGAACTTGTGTCAACCTCGGCTGTGTCCCTAAAAAAATCATGTGGTACGGAGCTCAAATCGCAGAGAGTATCCACAAATATGGCCCTGACTATGGATTCACAAATACTGGGAACGAATTTGATTATGCAACTCTTCGTAAGAATCGTGAAGCCTACATTGACCGTGCTCGTTCTTCTTATGATGGAAGCTTCAAGCGTAATGGGGTTGATTTGATTGAAGGACGTGCCGAGTTCGTTGACGCTCATACAGTCAGTGTCAATGGTGAGTTGATTCGTGCTAAGCATGTCGTGATTGCAACTGGTGCTCACCCGAATATCCCTACTATCCCTGGGGCTGAACTAGGTGGTAGTTCTGATGATGTCTTTGCCTGGGAAGAATTGCCTGAATCAGTAGCCATTTTAGGTGCTGGTTACATTGCTGTCGAATTGGCTGGTGTACTCCATACACTTGGTGTTCAGACAGATTTATTTGTCCGTCGTGAACGTCCGCTACGTGGATTTGATAGTTATATTGTTGAAAGTCTAGTTCAAGAAATGGAAAATACTGGACTAAACCTCCACACCCATAAGGTTCCTGCTAAACTTGAAAAAACAGAAGAAGGCATTAGGATTCATTTTGAAGATGGGAGTACTCATACTGCTAGTCAAGTTATCTGGGCAACTGGTCGCCGTCCAAACGTTGAAGGACTTCAACTCGAAAAAGCTGGTGTCACCCTCAATGAACGCGGCTTTATCCAGGTTGATGAATACCAGAACACAGTCGTTGACGGAATCTACGCACTTGGAGATGTCACAGGTGAAAAAGAACTAACTCCCGTCGCTATCAAGGCTGGCCGCACTCTATCCGAGAGACTTTTCAACGGTAAAACCAATGCCAAAATGGACTACACTACTATCCCAACTGTAGTCTTCTCACACCCAGCTATAGGAACTGTTGGTCTAACTGAGGAAGAAGCTATCAAAGAGTATGGTCAAGAAAACATTAAAGTTTATACTTCAAAATTTGCTTCTATGTATTCTGCAGTCACTAACCATCGTCAAGAGGCTCGCTTCAAGCTCGTTACAGCTGGTGCAGACGAAAAGGTCGTCGGCCTTCATGGTATCGGCTATGGTGTTGACGAAATGATTCAAGGTTTCGCAGTTGCTATCAAGATGGGCGCTACAAAAGCTGATTTCGATGCTACTGTCGCTATCCATCCAACTGGTTCGGAAGAATTTGTAACTATGCGTTAAACCAATCATGACCACCCGTCAAACGGGTGGTTTGAACCAGGGCTGTAAGCCCAAATT
>CAURUY010000010.1:0-42720 GCA_963528105.1 uncultured Streptococcus sp.
GCTAAATCGTTAGGTCGGGTAACTGGCGCAAGGGTTCGAATCCCTTATTCTCCGTAATTAAAGAGCTATATAGCTCTTTTTTTATTTCCTTGATTTTATATTATTCTTCCTATAAATGTTAAATATTTGATATAATGTAAGTGAAATTGCTGCATTAACTATGTTTAACTGTAAAGGAGTTCTTTATGAAAGATAAGAGAGTCTTAGGAGGCTTGTTAGTTCTATTCTTTAGTTTTTTTACGTTTGGTTGTAGAAATCATATTAGTAATGATATGAGTTTATCAACAAGTATCAGTCAATCAATTACAAATGAACAAACAAGCGTGGAGTCTAAGAAAAGTTTTAAAGAATTTTACAAGCCAGTTTTTGATAATTACCAAAAAATACTATCTACACCGAAGGATGTTAATGCAATTGCTGATCTCTATAAGAGTTTACAAGGCACTGAACGGCCTATCAATAGTTGGTCAGTTGAAAATGCGATTTATCAAGCAGATAAGATACGATATGCATATGCGGATCTTAATCAAGATGGTGTAGAGGAATTGCTAGTTGGTATTGAGCAATCAAGTGGTGAGTATTTTATTTCGGGTCTCTATTATCTTGTGAATGAGAAACCGATACTTTTAGCAGAAGGTTTTGTAGCGGGCCATGGTGGTGCTAGAAATTCTATGAATATCTATAAGGATGGAGATATACTAGAATTAAGCTGGTCCTCTGGATCAGGTGAAGGCAGAGGGGTACTTTATCATATGAATCCGAACCAGCAAGCAGCAAATAAAATTCAGGAACAGAACATTCGTGTTCCAGGTAACAAAAGTTTGCATTCTGATTTTGGTAAATCAGAGTCAGAATTAATGAATTTCAATCAACTAGATTGGCAGAAATTTGAAGGTTCTAGTGGCTCGACGACTATCACGGGAGAAAAACAAAAAGCTCCTTGGAATGCTAGTAAATCTGCTAAATTAGAAGCATTCATTAAGGGCTGGGGAGAAAGGCTAGGCCAACCGAATTATAAAAAGGGAATTTCAGGAGGAGATGTAGGGGCTGACCACCTCTATACACTTAGGGATGATGGACCAAGTGAGAAAATGAATGCTGAGTATACGGATACAGGTCTAGGAAATGCCCAGTACCGAATTGTAGAGCGTTATAGTGATTGGGATAAATACCCAGATGTGCATAGTTACTTTTTTGCGATAACTAACACAGGAGAAACGATTGTTTTTCATTCACCAACGACAAATGGTGGAATCATGTACTTAAAACCGACAGAAAATACAGAAATCCAAGCAGAGTTTAAACGTTTGGTGGAAGAAGAATAATCAATCATAATGGAGAGTTTGGCCTTAGCCAAACTCTTTTTCTTATATATGATTTCAAATCAAAATTGTTGACAGATGTAATTTCTAGTATTACAATATCATAATAATGATTATACTCTTATAAAAAGTTAGATAAGGATCTTAGCTTTTAAGGAGATGGTGAGGAAGAATATGATTGAATATAAACATGTAGCCTTGCGCTACACGGATAAGGATATTTTAAAAGATGTCAATCTCCATATTGAAGATGGAGAATTCATGGTGCTAGTGGGTCCTTCAGGATCAGGGAAAACCACCATGATCAAGATGATCAATCGGCTACTTGAGCCGACTGATGGCAATATCTACATGGATGGGAAACGAATCAAGGACTATGATGAACGCGAATTACGTCTGTCTACTGGTTATGTCCTTCAAGCTATTGCCTTATTTCCAAACTTGACCGTTGCCGAAAATATATCATTGATTCCTGAGATGAAGGGTTGGAGTAAGGAGCAAATCACTTCGAAAACGGAAGAACTCTTAGAAAAATTAGGCCTTCCAGCCTCTGATTACGCCGATCGTAAACCCTACGAGCTGTCAGGTGGAGAACAACAACGTGTTGGCATTGTGCGAGCCATTATTGGAGAACCCAAAATCTTACTGATGGATGAGCCGTTTTCAGCTTTGGATGCCATTTCTCGCAAGCAGTTGCAGGATCTCACCAAAAACTTACACAAGGAGTTCGGTATGACCACCATCTTTGTAACACATGATACGGACGAGGCTATAAAATTAGGGGATCGCATTGCCGTTTTACAGGATGGAGAAATTCGCCAGGTTGCAGAACCTGAAACCATTTTACAAGCACCTGCGACAGACTTTGTAGCGAACTTGTTTGGAGGTGGCCGTCATGTCTAATTTCATTTCAACCTTTCAAGAGCGTTTTGGAGACTGGGTAACGGCCCTAGGACAGCACTTGCAATTATCTCTTTTAACCTTATTGGTAGCTATTTTTCTGACGATCCCACTTGCTGTTTATCTAAATAGTCACAAAAAAGCAGCGAACTGGGTGCTACAAGTGGCTGGTATCTTCCAGACCATTCCTTCCATGGCTCTTCTGGGACTTTTCATTCCATTGATGGGGATTGGAACTTTGCCAGCCCTTACAGCTCTTGTTATTTATGCTATTTTCCCGATTTTGGAGAATACAATCACAGCCTTGAATGGTATTGATCCTAGTCTTGAGGAAGCAGGGGTTGCTTTTGGTATGACCAAGTGGGAGCGACTCAAGAAGTTTGAAATTCCACTGGCTATGCCTGTCATTGTATCGGGAGTTCGGACAGCGACTGTCATGATTATAGGGACAGCGACACTAGCCGCTCTTGTTGGAGCTGGAGGTTTAGGTTCCTTTATCCTTTTGGGAATTGATCGTAGGAATGCTAGTTTGATTTTAATCGGAGCAATCTCATCAGCCATTTTGGCGATTCTCTTTAATGCTGTTCTCAAATGGTTGGAAAAGGCAAAGTTGCGTACGATTGTTGCAGCCTTTGCTGTTATGTTCCTTGGCTTGGGAGCTAGTTATGCTCCAAGCATGATTCCTAACAAAGAGAAAGAAAATCTGGTTATAGCTGGGAAGTTGGGACCTGAACCTGAGATTCTCATGAATATGTATAAACTTCTCATCGAGGAAAATACCAATATGACGGTGACGGTTAAACCTAACTTTGGGAAGACTGACTTTCTTTATCAAGCTTTGAAAAAAGGTGACATTGATATTTATCCTGAGTTTTCGGGTACTATAACTGAAAGTTTATTGCAGCCCTCTCCAAAAGTTAGTCATGATCCAGAGAAGGTTTATGAAGTAGCGCGTGATGGTATCTTAAAGCAGGATCAACTCGCTTTTCTTAAGCCTATGGCTTATCAAAATACTTATGCAATAGCTGTACCAAGAACGATTGCACAAGAATATGGCCTTAAGACGATTTCAGATTTGAAAAAGGTTGAGGGTCAGCTCAAGGCAGGATTTACACTCGAATTCAATGACCGTGAGGATGGCAATAAAGGATTAAAAACTCTTTATGGCTTGAATCTTAATGTTGTTACTATGGAGCCCGCTTTACGCTACCAAGCTATTCAATCAGGTGATATCCAGATAACGGATGCTTATTCGACGGATGCGGAGATTGCTCGCTATGATTTGGTAGTTTTGGAGGATGATCAACACCTCTTCCCTCCTTATCAAGGAGCTCCGCTCATGAAAGCTGAATTACTTGAAAAACATCCTGAGTTGGAAGCTGTTCTTAATAAACTAGCTGGGAAAATCACGGAGAGCCAGATGAGTCAGATGAACTACCAGGTTGGTGTGGAAGGCAAATCAGCTGAAGAAGTAGCACGTGAGTTTTTGGTGCAAGAAGGGATTCTAAAGTAATCAATTCTCAAAGGATTATTGGATTAGTTGATACTCTTAACAGTAAATAAAAAAGGATCAGTCGATCCTTTTTTATTATATCCAGGCTAACAAGAGGGTAAGCACAAGCGCGATTCCAATTCGAATCAGATGGTGGGCTGGATTGAAGTTTTCTTTGTGCTTGCCATTCCGATAGGCTCCGTAGCAAATCAAACCACAGCCTATTAGCCAAATGAATAAAGCAACAATCGCCAAAAAGCAGTAGAGGATGAGAGATAAGGTCGCAAGGTTACTTCCGATAAGGAGAAGCCGATTTCCTAAAGTGTTTTTGCTCTTTCTTTATTCTGAAAGGCTAGCCATGAAATGAAGAAGAGCAAAAGCAAGGGCTAAGAAGGCTGTAATAATGTTAAAAATGTAATAAAGTGTCATATTTTTTTCTTTCTAGGATAATTAAAGTAAATGAAATGTGATAGTGTTAAGAACTTAAGACCTTAACTTACCTTAGTTTGAGAGCCTTCTTATGAAGAACCATGAATGAAAGTGCAAGATTAATAATGATAAAGATTAAAGTGATAAAAGAGTACCAATAAAGATTGATGGGTACGTTATTTTTGAGATAGAATAGAGAAAATAAACTCGTAAAAATGCCAGTCAACAATCCGGGGACATATTTTCGAATGACAATTGTCTGAATAAGATGTCCGACCACATGATAGATATAAGCAATTACAATGGTTGCGTAAATGGTATAGTTGTTAAACCAGCAACTAAGGAAAAGCGAAAGAAGTAGGATCAGAAATTGCTCCAAGACAATGGCATTGAAAGCAAAAGGAGTGTAATAAGGTAGGATTCGATTGTTTGGATACTGGATTGATATTTTTTTGACAAAGGTTGGCATCCAAACGATTTCTTCGAGTTCGTGAAGCATGAATAGGGCTGGAAAAAGAAAATAAAATTGCACGATGGACATTGAAAACACTCCTTTCTAATTCGAATCCACTTTCAGAATTTCCAAATAAAACTGGACCACTTCTCGTTCAGTATGGATTTTTCCTTCTCTCAGCCACCAGGTCAAGGTCTCGATGAAATTCGTAACGACAAAGTGTTGAAGATAGGATGACGGAATCTTGTGATGAACTGTTTGCAAGTATGGGACGACCATAGGGTAGACATGGTGTCTGAGTTCTTTTTGCAGTTGGCGGAGAAAGTAGTCATTTTTTGATAAGAGAAGACTGGTAATATGGTCTTGATTTTTCTTAAAATGCAAAAAGATATGGGCCAAATAAGCTTCTGTGGATATATTTTTCTCGCGTTCAAAAAGATGATGAAAGAGATAACGGCAGAGCTCATCTAGGAGTAATTCTTTACTTTCATAATGGCTATAAAAGGTGGAACGACCGACATCTGCTAAGTCGATAATTTCTTGAACGGTAATGGTTTCGTATCTTTTAGAATTTAGTAGCTGTAAGAATGCTTGATAGATAGCTTTTTTTGTCTTATTGATACGGCGATCTTTTTTCACTAGATGTACATTTGAAACAAAATGTTCAGAATCGTACGAACTGAACGAACTGCTTCTATCCTTTCTTTGAGTGGTGGGGGATAATAAGAATGAACATGGTGTTCATAAGACTATTATACCAAAGGAGAGTAAAAATGAGTTCAAAACGTGCTGTTTGGCTGTCTTTTTTCTTAAATTTTAGTTATGCTATTGTCGAGTTTATCGCTGGTGGAGTGTTTGGTTCCAGTGCAGTTCTTGCTGACTCGGTGCATGACTTGGGAGATGCGATTGCTATTGGGATCTCAGCCTTTTTGGAAAGTATCTCCAATCGTGAAGAAGACAGCCACTATACTTTGGGCTACAAGCGTTTTAGCCTTTTAGGGGCTATGGTAACGGCTGTGATTCTCATGACAGGCTCTGTTCTGGTTATCTTGGAAAATATAACGAAACTCTTTCATCCACAACCTGTCAATGATGAAGGAATCCTCTGGTTAGGAATCATTGCTGTCAGTATCAATGTGCTGGCGAGTCTAGTAGTTCGTAAGGGAAAAACCAAGAATGAGTCTATTTTGAGCCTGCACTTTCTAGAAGATACTCTGGGTTGGCTGGCTGTTATCCTGATGGCCATTGTTCTGCGATTTACCGACTGGTATATTCTGGATCCGCTCTTATCTCTTATCATTTCCTTCTTCATTCTGTCAAAAGCCATTCCACGTTTTTGGTCTACACTTAAGATTTTCCTTGATGCTGTGCCAGAAGGTGTCGATATCAAGCAAGTCAAGAGTGATTTGGAGCAATTGGACCATGTCGCTAGTATCAATCAGCTTAATCTCTGGACCATGGATGGTTTGGAAAAAAATGCCATTGTCCATGTTTGTCTAAAAGAAATTGAACAGATGGAGGTTTGTAAAGAATCCATTCGAGACTTACTCAAAGATTGTGGCTTTCAAAATGTCACCATTGAGGTCGATGAAGATCTAGCGACTCACCGAGCCCATAAACGCAATATGGCAGAGCTAGAAGCAAATAGAAACCATGGACATGATCATTCATAAGAAGTTGATTATCCATTTGTTGAATTGTAAATTTAACATATTTACTCCAGTATGAAATTATGATAGACTACTTATATCACTGAAAGGATAGAGTCGATGTTACAGCTACAACACATTTCAAAAGTTTATC
This sequence comes from uncultured Streptococcus sp., assembly GCA_963528105.1. Classification (GTDB taxonomy): domain Bacteria; phylum Bacillota; class Bacilli; order Lactobacillales; family Streptococcaceae; genus Streptococcus. The sequence goes on from CAURUY010000010.1 coordinate 6,401, forward strand.
ATACGGGGAATCAAGAGTTTCACGCGCTGAAGGATATCTCGATTCGCTTCCGTGAAAATGAGTTCGTCTCGATTCTCGGGCAATCGGGTTCAGGAAAAACTACCCTCTTAAATATCATTGGTGGACTCGACCAATACACTTCGGGTGATTTACTTATCCAAGGAAAATCCACAAAGCAATTTAAAAATCGCGATTGGGATAGCTACAGAAACCACACGATTGGATTCGTCTTCCAGTCGTATAATCTCATCGGCCACCAAACGGCACTCTCAAACGTCGAGATTGCAATGACGCTCTCTGGTGTTTCCAAAGCGGAACGCAAGAAACGTGCCATCGAAGCGCTCGAACGCGTTGGATTAAAAGACCATTTATATAAGAAACCAAACCAAATGTCTGGGGGACAAATGCAACGGATTGCGATTGCGCGTGCCCTTGTCAATAATCCAAAAGTCGTTTTAGCCGACGAACCGACTGGAGCGCTCGATTCTGAGACTTCTGTTCAAATCATGGAGTTATTAAAAGACATCGCCAAGGAACGGCTTGTCATCATGGTGACGCATAACCCAGAACTGGCACAGGCCTACTCTACTCGTATCGTACAAGTATTAGATGGAAACATCTTAAGCGACTCGAATCCATACGAACCAATCGAAGAATCTAAACAAGGGGACATTCAGTTCACGAAGACGAAGATGAGCTTTATGACGGCTCTAGCCCTTTCGTTTAATAACTTATTGACGAAAAAAGGCCGTACCTTCCTGACTGCTTTTGCCGGTTCCATCGGGATTATCGGGATTGCCCTTATCTTAGCACTCTCAAATGGTGTGAGTGGCTATGTAAAAAAGACACAGGAAGATACCCTTGTCTCTCTCCCGCTAACGATTAGCGAGAAGAATCAAAGCAACCTGCTAGCGACCTCTCCAGACTTGAGTGAGAAGCCCTATAAAGACAACAACGAGCTCGGTATCAATACCGTTTTAACCAATTTATTAAAAAAACAAATTGGGAAAAATGACCTAGCCTCCTTCAAGTCTTATCTAGACGAACACGCTTCAGAGGTTCAAGCTCTCACCAAAGATATTCGCTATCGCTACAACTTGCAACCATATATTTATGCAACAGATACATCAAACGGCCCAAAAAGTATTCTCCCTTCAAACTTAGCAGATGAAGTGGACACAAGCAACCAAACAATCAAGGGCTACTTACAAAATATCGATTATTGGAGCGAGCTTTCTAGTGATTCAAATATGCTTGAAAGTCAATACGATGTGTTAGAAGGACGTTTCCCTCAAGATAAATCAGAAATCGTTCTGATTGTTGATGAAAATAACGAAATCAGTGATTTACTTCTCTATAGTTTACGTATCAAAGATCCTAGCGAATTAAACGATGCAAAAAAACTAGATGAACTAGGATCTCAAACGTATCAATATAGTGATTTTATCGGGAAAACATTCAAAGCAGTTGTAAATACAAATCGATTCGCAAAAGAGAACAACCGATGGATGAATAAAATTAATGATGCTTCTTATATGAAAACTCAAATCGAGAACGGCCTCGAACTTAAAATCGTCGGCGTTCTTCGTCAAAAAGAAGGTACCAGTTCTGGTGTGAACTCTCCTTCTGGTGGTGTGGCTTACACAAGCGCCCTTATCGACTACACTTCTGAGCAAATTCAAAACAGTGCCATCGTGAAAGAGCAAGAAGACAATCCAACCATCAATGTATTTACTGGAAAAGCATTTGCCAAAGATCCAAAACCATTCAATTCGGCTGATTTAACTCAAGAAGAAAAAATCCAATTGGCAAAAATGACGCCTGAACAACAAGCGCAATACATCCAACAATACAATGACAACTCGGCTGCCACTTACGAGGAAAATCTCGAAAAATTGGGTGTCATCGACAAATCCAAACCGGCTGCCATCGAGTTCTACACCTCTTCGTTCCAACAAAAACAAGAGTTGAAGGACTTCATTAACGCCTATAACACAGCGAAAAAAGACGCTGGCGAAGACAACAAAGCCCTCGCCTACTCCGATGATATCCAAACCATTATGTCCTCCATTACGACAATGGTTGGCGTGATTACAACGGTACTCGTTGGTTTCGTAGCTATCTCGCTCATCGTATCATCGATTATGATTGCGATTATTACCTACATCTCGGTTCTTGAGCGTACCAAAGAAATCGGAATCTTGCGTGCAATGGGAGCTTCAAAGAAAGACATCCGTCGTATCTTCACGGCCGAGACCGCTATCGAAGGATTTATCTCCGGGGTGCTCGGTATCGCCATTACGCTCCTTGCGACGATTCCAATCAATACAGTTGTTGCGAAAATGACTAACGTAGAAAATGTGGCGCAATTACCATGGGAAGCAGCACTTATCCTCATCGGTATCTCCATTATCCTTACCATGTTAGCAGGTCTCATCCCTTCACGTATCGCCGCGAAGAAAGACCCAGTCGAATCGCTCCGCAGCGAATAAGAACAAAACTCAAAAGGTGGATAAAGGAACATTCCTATATTCACCTTTTCTATTGCCTAGAATTTAATCAAAATAGAATCTGAAAATTTCACCTCACACGAATAAAGAAATTTTCGATGAAGCGTTATTTTCAAAAAAGAATATACGATATTGCCGTTAACTAGTGCCTTATCGCTCTTAAGAAGTAGTTGATAGGAGCGGAAACTTGTAAAAAAGTGTATACTTGAAGTAGTTAAAATGAAGAGGTATATGTTAATGAAAGCAGCAATCTATAAAAAAGCAGGTCAGGTTGGGCTTGGAGAGATTAAGCGTCCAACCATCCAAGAAGAAGATGATGTGATTGTCCGTGTCATTCGTGCTTGCGTTTGTGGTTCGGACCTATGGACTTATCGCAATCCAGATATTAAAGCGGGACATAAAAATAGTGGACACGAAGCGATTGGAATTGTTGAAGAAACTGGAGAAGCCATTACAACAGTCAAGCCTGGTGATTTTGTGATTGTACCTTTTACCCACGGATGTGGGGAGTGTGATGCCTGTCAGGCTGGATTTGATGGGTCCTGTGATAATCATATTGGAAATAACCTAGGAGGAAATTTTCAAGCTGAATATATCCGCTTCCACTATGCTAACTGGGCCCTTATTAAAATTCCTGGGCAACCCTATGATTACACCGAAGGAATGCTGAAATCACTTTTAACACTTGCTGATGTCATGCCGACCGGTTACCATGCAGCACGTGTGGCTAATGTTCAGAAGGGCGACAAGGTTGTCGTTATTGGGGATGGAGCTGTTGGGCAATGTGCTGTCATTGCAGCTAAGATGCGTGGAGCGTCACAAATTGTCCTTATGAGTCGTCACGAAGATCGACAACAAATGGCCTTGGAGTCAGGAGCGACAGCTGTTGTAGCTGAGCGGGGAGAAGAAGGAATTGCCAAGGTGCGTGAAATTCTTGGCGGTGGAGCAGATGCAGCACTTGAGTGTGTTGGTACGGAGGCGGCTGTTGAGCAAGCACTGGGTGTCCTTCATAATGGCGGTCGCATGGGATTTGTAGGAGTTCCACATTATAAAAATCGTGCTCTTGGTTCGACATTTATGCAGAATATTTCTGTTGCGGGTGGAGCAGCTTCTGCGACAACATACGATAAGCAATTCTTGCTCAAAGCTGTCCTTGACGGTGATATCAATCCAGGTCGTGTCTTTACTTCAAGTTACAAACTGAAAGATATCGACCAAGCTTATAAAGACATGGACGAACGCAAGACTATCAAGTCTATGATTGTGATGGATTAAAAAAAGAAAATCCTAATGGAGATTTGAGAATCTCTATTAGGATTTTTTATGTTCAAGTGTTGTACTTAATGCAAGGTGCTTTCTCTTAAAGTCAATTTGGTTCCAAGCATGGTGAGGCTTGGAATTTTACGACCGTGAAGGACTTCCCTATTCAAAATATCCATTCCTGTACGTCCCATTTCTTCGGTGTAGACGGTGATACTGGAAAGGGGTGGGAACACTTGCTTGGTTAGAATGGTATCATTAAAGGAAATAATGCTGACGCGCTCTGGAATGCTGATGTTGGCTTCTTGAAGGGCGCGAAGGGCACCAATGGCCAAACTATCACTAGCTGCAAAAAAGGCTGGTGGAAGTTGATCTCCTAGTTTTTCGATAGCCTCTTTCATCAAGTCGTATCCAGATTGGGCAGTAAATAGACCTTGGAAAATAAATTTCTCGTTATAAATTCCTTTTTCTTGTGTATAGGATTTAAAGTAATCTAAACGCTTATCCGCGATGACTTCTTCCTGGTCAGTGGTTGTTTCAAGTCCAGATAAGATACCAATCCTTTCAAGCTCGTAATCAGTAAAGTAATCAACGACCTGTCTGACAGCATTATAAAAATCCGTAATGACACAGGTGTGGCCCAAGTTTAGTGTATCACTATCGAGGAAGACAAGAGGTTTATGATAGCTTTCGAAGGAAGTGATTTGTGCCTTGCTAAACTTCCCAATACAGAGAATTCCAATGACCTCTTCGCTAAGTGTGAATGGTTGATCATTAAAATAGCGCAAGATATCGTAATCTAGTTCTTGGGCTCTCTTTTCAATACCAAGTCGAATCTGATAGTAGTAGAGGTCCTCTAGCTCTCCTTGCTCACTGATCCATTGGATAATAGCAATCTTTTGTTTGAGTTTATGAGATTCACCAGTTTTGAGGTGTTTGGTATAGCCTAGTTCTTCGGCAACTGTTAAAATACGATGTCGGGTTTCTTCCGTGACAGATAGACTCTGATCGCGATTGAGGACACGGGATACCGTTGCAATTGAGACAGAGGCAAGTTGAGCGATATCTTTGAGCGTAGCCATAATTCCCCTCCTTTTTAGGTTATTATAGCATATTTTTCTATCTTTTTACTTGTTGTTTAGTAAAATATCGGTAAAAATGTTGACCTAAGTAAAAGCCTTAGGTACAATAGAAGAAAACGATTACAGGATAAACTTTTTTACCTAACAAATTGTCAAAGGAGAATTCATATGACACAACATCTTACTGCTGACACACTTCGCAAGGATTTTCTTGCTGTTTTTGGTCAAGAAGCAGACCAAACCTTCTTCTCACCTGGTCGTATCAACTTGATTGGGGAACATACTGACTATAATGGTGGCCATGTTTTCCCGGCAGCTATTTCACTAGGAACTTATGGAGCAGCTCGTAAGCGTGATGACCAAGTATTACGTTTCTATTCCGCAAACTTTGAGGACAAAGGAATCATCGAAGTTCCTCTTGCTGACCTCAAGTTTGAGAAAGGGCACAACTGGACCAACTATCCAAAAGGTGTCCTTCATTTCTTGCAAGAAGCTGGACATGTGATTGATAAAGGTTTTGATTTCTATGTTTTTGGGAATATTCCAAATGGTGCGGGCTTGTCTTCTTCTGCATCTTTGGAGCTATTGACAGGTGTCGTGGCAGAATACCTCTTTGACCTAAAATTGGACCGTCTAGACTTAGTTAAAATCGGGAAATTGACAGAAAATAACTTTATTGGGGTTAATTCTGGTATCATGGACCAATTTGCCATTGGTATGGGGGCTGACCAACGTGCCATTTATCTAGATACTAATACTTTAGAATACGACTTGGTTCCCCTTGATTTGAAGGATAATGTCGTTGTCATCATGAACACCAACAAACGTCGTGAATTGGCTGATTCGAAGTACAATGAACGCCGTGCGGAATGTGAAAAAGCAGTAGAAGAACTCCAAGTTGCCTTGGATATCCAGACTTTAGGTGAATTGGATGAATGGGCTTTTGATGAATATAGCTACCTTATCAAAGATGAAAATCGTTTAAAACGTGCGCGCCATGCTGTTCTTGAAAATCAACGTACCCTGAAGGCACAAGCAGCACTTCAAGCAGGAGATTTACATAAGTTTGGTCGTTTGATGAATGCCTCTCATGTGTCTCTGGAACATGATTATGAAGTGACTGGCTTGGAATTGGATACTCTTGTCCATACAGCTTGGGCTCAAGAAGGTGTTCTCGGTGCTCGTATGACAGGAGCAGGTTTTGGTGGTTGCGCTATTGCCTTGGTTCAAAAAGAAGCTGTGAATGCCTTTAAAGAAGCTGTTGGCAAACGCTACGAGGAAGTCGTTGGCTACGCTCCAAGCTTCTATATTGCTGAAGTTGCAGGTGGTAGCCGTGTACTTGAATAGTCGAAAGGAGGCTTTATAAGTGACTTTAGTCGAAAAATTTGTAACACAAGTTATTGAAGAAAGTTCTTATGAGGAGTTGGATCGTATTTATCTGACCAATCGTGTTTTGGCACTGGTTGGAGATGGCGTTTTGGAAGTCGAAACCAATGTTTCTGAGTTGATTGACCTAAAAGACCAATTAGTCGAGGAAGCCGTTCGATTAGAAGCGATTGAAGATAGTCAGACTGCACGTGAAATCCTCGGTGCAGACCTCATGGACTTGGTGACTCCGTGTCCAAGTCAGGTTAATCGTGACTTTTGGGCTACCTATGCCCAGTCACCAGAGCAGGCGATTGCAGACTTTTACCAACTTAGTCAGAAGAATGACTACATCAAACTCAAAGCCATTGCGAAAAACATTGCTTATCGTGTTCCATCTGACTACGGTGAACTTGAGATCACCATCAATCTGTCTAAGCCTGAAAAGGATCCTAAGGCGATTGCGGCAGCCAAGCTAGTCAAGTCTAGTAACTATCCTCAATGTCAACTCTGTATGGAAAATGAAGGGTATCATGGCAGAGTTAATCATCCGGCTAGGAGTAATCATCGTATTATTCGATTTTCAATGGCGGGGCATGAGTGGGGATTCCAATATTCGCCTTACGCTTACTTTAATGAACACTGTATTTTCCTAGACAGTCAACACCATCCTATGGCTATTAGTCGCCACAGTTTTGAGAGACTGCTGTCTATTGTGGAGCAGTTCCCGGGCTACTTTGCTGGTTCAAATGCGGACTTACCAATTGTGGGTGGTTCCATTCTGACGCATGATCATTATCAAGGTGGACGTCATGTTTTTCCAATGGAAATAGCGCCTTTGCAACAAAGCTTCCACTTCCAAGGTTTTGAGAATGTCAAAGCTGGAATCGTCAAGTGGCCTATGTCGGTCATTCGATTGACGTCGGATTCAAAAGACGATTTGACCAATCTTGCTGAGAAAATCTTACTGGCTTGGCGGCAGTATTCAGATCCAAGTGTGCAAGTCTTGGCAGAAAGCAATGGGATACCGCATCACACCATTACACCGATTGCGCGTAAACGAGATAGACAGTTTGAGTTGGACTTGGTTTTGCGAGACAATCAAACATCCCCAGAGCATCCAGATGGCATCTATCATCCCCATAAGGATGTCCAACATATCAAGAAGGAAAATATCGGCTTGATTGAGGTCATGGGCTTGGCTATCTTGCCACCGCGCTTGAAGGTCGAACTGGAGCAAGTAGCAGCTTATCTAGTCGGAGAGGATGTTTTAGTAGCAGATTATCACCAAGAATGGGCGGATGAGTTGAAAGAATCCAATCCGGACTTGACCGACAAAGATCAAGCTCTGAATATCGTCCAAGAATCTGTTGGAAAAATCTTTGCTCGAGTTTTGGAAGATGCAGGAGTTTACAAGCAAACAGAAGAAGGGCAGACAGCTTTTATGCGCTTTGTGGAGCAGGTCGGGATTTTATCTAAATAAGTGCTTCTTCCTTGCATAGACCTATAAAAAGTAGTATCATAGTGTCGTTTAAAGAGCAGGAGGGCAGCATGAAAGATTTTCATTTTGATGCGATATCAGCTTTTGAAAATTACGAAATCGAAAAAATGAGAGATGGCCACGTTGTGGTGACGACAAAAGTAGTGGACTCCTCTCTCAACTACTATGGAAATGCCCATGGAGGTTATCTATTTACCCTTTGTGACCAAATTAGTGGTCTTGTGGTGATTTCGTTAGGATTAGACGGGGTGACACTCCAGTCTTCCATCAACTATCTGAAAGCTGGAAATCTAGGGGATGTTCTCACTATCAAGGGAGAATGTGTCCATCAAGGACGTACCACTTGTGTGGTCGATGTTGATATCACCAACCAAGATGGCCGAAATGTCTGCAAGGCAACCTTCACCATGTTTGTCACAGGACAACGGTCTGAAGATAGACAGGTGAGGATATAAAAGAAAGAATGAGTAGGAAAAATTATCCTACTCATTTTATTTTATTAAATAAGTTCCAGAGAAATGTAGAAGAGTAGTGAAATACCAAGCTAATGGCTACTTATATGTGGTATAATAATAAGTATGAATATTGAACAAACGAAAAAAGTTATTCTACAACCATTTACTAAATGGACAGGTGGGAAAAGGAAATTATTACCTATCATAAAAGAACTTATGCCTGAAACGTATAATGATTATTATGAACCTTTTATCGGCGGGGGGGCATTATTTTTTGATTTAGCTCCTGAAAGGGCTGTTATTAATGATTATAATGCCGAGTTAATCAACTGTTATCAACAAATTAAGGATAATCCTCAGGAGTTAATTGACTTATTGAAGTATCATCAAGAAAATAATTCAAAAGATTATTACTTACAATTACGCTCAGCTGATCGTGATGATAGAATAAACAATATGTCCGATGTCCAAAGAGCTGCTCGAATTCTATATATGCTAAGAGTCGATTTTAATGGCTTATATCGAGTGAATTCTAAAAATCAATTTAATGTACCATACGGTAGCTATAAAAATCCTAAAATTGTTGATGAAGAGTTAATATTTGCTATTTCAAATTATCTAAATAACAATCAAATAGAGATTAGAACAGGCGATTTTGAGGATGCACTCTTAGATGTTCAAGAAGGTGATTTTATCTATTTCGATCCTCCTTATATTCCATTATCTGAGACAAGCGCCTTTACATCGTATACTCATGAAGGTTTTTCTTACGAGGACCAAGTTAGATTAAGAGATACATTTAGGAGACTAAGTGATGCAGGCGCTTATGTAATGTTGTCAAATTCATCGAGTCATTTAGTAGAGGAATTATATCGAGATTTTAATATCCATTATGTAGAGGCTACACGAACAAATGGTGCCAAGTCTTCCAGCCGAGGAAAAATTTCTGAAATTATAGTCACAAATTATGAAAATTAACGAATATAAGTATGGGGGTGTTTTAATGACAAAACCATACTATAATAAAGACAAAATGATTCTTGTTCATTCAGATACGTTTAAATTATTATCAAAAATGAAACCAGAAAGTATGGATATGATCTTTGCTGACCCACCATATTTTTTAAGTAATGGTGGGATATCTAATTCTGGGGGACAGGTTGTTTCCGTTGATAAAGGAGATTGGGATAAGATTTCTTCATTTGAGGAAAAGCATGAGTTTAACCGTAAATGGATTCGATTAGCAAAAGAAGTTTTGAAGCCTAATGGGACTATATGGATTTCGGGGAGTTTGCATAATATTTACTCAGTTGGAATGGCATTAGAGCAAGAAGGTTTTAAAATTCTAAATAATATTACTTGGCAGAAAACAAACCCTGCACCCAATTTATCCTGTCGTTATTTTACTCATTCTACTGAAACTATTTTATGGGCAAGAAAAAATGATAAAAAAGCTCGTCATTATTACAATTACGATTTGATGAAAGAGCTAAATGATGGTAAGCAAATGAAAGATGTTTGGACAGGAGCCTTGACGAAAAAAGCTGAGAAATGGGCTGGCAAGCATCCAACACAAAAACCAGAATATTTATTGGAACGTATAATTTTGGCTTCTACTAAAGAAGGGGACTATATTTTAGACCCGTTTGTAGGAAGTGGAACAACAGGAGTGGTTGCTAAACGCTTAGGTAGAAGATTTATAGGGATTGATGCTGAAAAAGAATATTTGAAAATTGCAAAGAAGAGGTTGGAATATACAGAATGAAAAAAGGTGGCATTGGAGGAGCAAACACTAAAACAGGTTTAGCTTTTGAAATACAAACGGATTTCCCTACATTTTTAGCTAGTCAAGATGGCTACAGTATTGAGAATATTGACTATGATACTAAAAGGACGGAACAAGGAGGAAAAACGAAAATCATCAAAGGAACTAAATTGCGTTCGCAACCTTTTAGATGGAGTATAAAATTTTTAGGAGATGAAGTTGGACAGATTTTCCAAAAAACGGGTCTCTATCGCTATTTTGATGAAATTGATGGATTTGATTATACGAAAATTATATCCGCTCAATTATTACCTGATGAAGCAATTTTTGTAGTTAGTAAAAATACAGTTTATATAGTTGAGAAAAAGACCCAGAGTAAAGGTGGCAGTGTTGACGAAAAGTTACAAACATGTGATTTTAAATTAAAACAATATAAAAAACTCTTTTCTCCGTTAAATAAAGAAGTTTGCTATTCTTATTTATTGGATAAAGATTGGTTTAAAAATCCTCGTTATAAAGATACTTTAGATTATATTATTAGTGTTGGATGTAAATATTATTTTAATTATATTCCATTAGATGCGATTGGCTTACCATTACCTAAACAAGAGGAAAATTAATTATGAATTTTAAAAATTATTTAATAAAATCCCCACAAGAAAGGTTAACGATTTTCTTAGAATCATTATCAATTACCAATAGAACTCCAGAGTATTATGTGAATTGGAAGAAAGTTGACCGTGAGACAAAGAAGTATGAACTAGAGTTGAATACTTTGAACTACTTAATTGGTAAAGATGATATTTATTCAGAAGCTTTACGTTTATTCACTAAACAACCTAATTTGTTAAAAGCAATTCCTAGCCTAATTGCAAGTCGTGATAGAGTTTTAGATATTCTTACAATAGACAATGATGATAATATGTCTTTTGAGCAATTGGATTTCAAAACGATAGACACTAGTAGAATAGATGATTACTTGAAATTTATCGAGCAATCTGGTTTATTAAATTTTTTACAACAACATGCTAATCGTTCATTAGTTGATTATGTTTATGGAGTAGAGACTGGATTAGATAGCAATGCACGAAAAAACCGAAGTGGAACAACCATGGAGGGGATTTTAGAGAGACATGTAGCAAAAATTTCTCAGGAACAAACATTGGAATGGAAATCTCAAGCTACAGCCCAATTCATTAAGGATAAGTGGGGAATTAAAGTACCTGTTGATAAATCTGAGAGAAGATTTGATGTTGCAGTTTATTCCCGAGAAAAACATAAGGTTTGGCTGATTGAAACAAATTACTATGGTGGAGGAGGAAGTAAATTAAAAGCAGTAGCTGGTGAATTTACTGAACTTAGTCAATTCGTGGTCACATCAGATGATGCTGTTGAATTTGTATGGGTTACGGATGGTCAAGGATGGAAAACTGCACACATACCATTAGCAGAAGCATTTAGTCATATCACTAATGTGTTTAACTTAGAAATGTTGAGAGAAGGATTTTTATCTGAATTGTTTCGACAATAGACTTGTTGAACTTTAAAATTAGGTAAGTGACAAAAGAAATAAGAAAAAGAGGCATATGCCTCTTTTTTATTTCTTTTTCCACTCTAATACTTTATCATTCTATTCACTAAATCTTAAAAAATAGCCATCTGGGTCTAAAACTGCAAATTCATGAGGGTAGATATATTGTTCACCAACTCGAAATTCTCTTTTGGTCAATGGACGATGAATAGGATAGTTAGACTCGATTACTTTCTGATAGAGTCGAGGAACATCCTTTATGCCAAAGGAGATATTGACTCCTCGGCCAAATGGGTAACTAAGTCCAGCTAGTTCCTCCTTACTTCCCTCCTCTAGCATTAGTTGGCAATCTTCAAGAGATAGGAAGAGAAAGTTTTCTTCTGGTCGCTCGTATTCGATTATAAAACCCAGTAAATCGCAGTAGAAGGAACGGGACTGTTCTATATTTGAGACCATAAACTCGGGAATAACTGCATTGTAGTCCATAAAGAAAATCCTTACAATTTAATCTCCAAGACAATCGGTGTATGGTCTTGGCGTGGGCCTGAGTCAATCATGTCTGACTTGGTAACCTTGTCTGCTACACGGTTACTTGTGAGCCAGTAGTCGATTCTCCAGCCTGTGTTGTTGATTTTTGAAGTTTTGCTGCGTTGTGCCCACCAAGTATAGCGTTCTGGAACATCGCCATGGACATGACGGAAGGTATCAGTAAATCCTTTGGCTAAAAGGTTTGTAAATCCTTCACGTTCTTCGTCTGTGAAACCTGGTGAACGGTGGTTGCTGGCTGGGTTGGCAAGGTCAATTTCCTTGTGGGCAACGTTGTAGTCACCTGTAGCAAGGACTGGTTTTTTCTTGTCTAATTCAGCCAAGTACTCTGCATATTTGATATCCCAGACTTGACGTTCTTCCAAGCGTTTGAGGCCATCACCAGCGTTTGGTGTGTAAACTTGAGTCACGAAAAATGTATCAAATTCTAGGGTGATGATGCGGCCTTCCGAATCCATAGTAGAAGGGGCACCGATTTCTGGAAAGCTGATAGTTGGAGTGAGTTCTTTCTTATAGAGGAACATAGTTCCAGCATAGCCTTTACGAGCAGGTTCTTGAGAGGAACGCCAAGTATTTTCATATCCAGGGAAGAGTTCTTCTAACACCTCGAGGTGTTTTTTAGTAGGCCCTGTAGCTGAAAGCTTGGTTTCTTGGATGGCGATAATATCAGCGTCTTCGGCTACCAAGGTTTGTAGGACGTCTTGTGATAATTTCGCACGCGCAGAATCACTCGTGAGTGCAGCGTTTAGGGAATCAATATTCCATGAGATCAGTTTCATAATGTTTACCTTTTCTAGATGTATTTCTTATATTTTATCAAAAAAAAGTAAAGCCAGCGAGTTTCTAGTTTGTAAACTCACTCTTTAGACTGTATCCTTAGAAAACAAAAATTCTCCAAACTATTTAGAAAATAATCTAAATAGTTCTTGTATATAGAATGGAAAGGTGTTTAATGGTATTTAGAAAAACATCTAAATAGAAAGTGAAGTGTACAAATATGTCAAATAAGAGAACAATCCTTCTTTTTGTGGTCTTGGCTTACGGCCTTGCTTGGATAATATGGTTGGCACTATGGCTAAGTGGTGTCGGTCTTAATTCTCCATGGAGTCAGCTTGCTAGTATTGTGGCCATGTGGATGCCTGCGCTTGCAGTCTTTATATTAGGGAAAATTACGAATCAACCTAGTGGAATCAAATCTAAATTAGTCGTGAATCTCAAGAGCAACTGGCGCTTTTACTTACTAGCTATCTGGTTACCAGCAGTCATCAGTTTTTTAGGAGCAGGACTTTATTTTATTGTATTTCCTAGCAATTTCAGCCTTGGTTTTGAATCTATTCAAGCCATCTTACAAGAAAAAGGAGTCCTTCAATCACCCATTTCCTTATCTTACTTGGTCTTGATTCAAATACTAGCTAGTTTGACCTACGCACCTTTTCTTAATAGTCTCTTTGCATTGGGGGAAGAAATTGGTTGGCGTGGTTATCTTTACCCAGCTCTAAGAGGACGCTTTTCACTAGTCAAGACTCATGTCTTGGTTGGTCTTATTTGGAGTCTTTGGCATTTACCAATCAATTTGCAAGGCTATAATTATGGACTGACTTATTTTGCTTATCCTGTTTTGGGAATTGTTGCTATGTTTCTATTTTGTTTTAGCATAGGAATATTGTTGAGCTGGTTGATGGAAAAGACAGGTTCTATCTGGGCTTCAGCACTGTTTCATGGGGCAATTAATGCGACTGCAGGTCTTGGATTACTCTTTCAACTACCAGGAGAAAAAATGTCTAGCCTCTTAATTTTTGGTCCATCACCAGCCGGAATAATAGCAGTTCTACCTTGCTTATTCCTTGCCTTACTAATCTTGCGGAGAGAAAGAAAGCACCATGAGTTTTGCGAATAGCTTTAAAGCCTTATCCCATCCAGTCAGAAGAGAGATTTTGAATTTGCTCAAAACAGGCAGATTATCCGCAGGAGAAATTGCCAGTCATTTTGAGTTAACTGGTGCAACGATTTCACATCATCTTGCGATTTTGAAAGCAGCGGATTTGATTCATGAAATGAAAGAGAAAAACTTTATTTATTATGAGTTAAATACATCAGTTTTAGAGGATATGATGGTGTGGTTAGCAGATCTGAAAGGAGATCTTTAGATGAAGATAAATATTAATAAGAAATTGGTAGTATATACGAGCATTCTCATCCTACTGCCTACCCTTGTAGGTTGTGTTTTCTGGCCTCAATTACCAGAGGAGATGCCGACTCATTTTAATATACTAGGGCAAGCAGATGGTTACGATCATAAAATGTTTGCTGTCTTTGGCTTACCGGTTTTCATGCTTTTGATGCATTGGTTGGTCCTATTCTTGATGATCAAGGATCCTAAGTCCAGCAATATTAGTTCAAAAATTCAAGGTTTGATTTATTGGATTAATCCTTTCGTGTCTTGCATATCTATGATTTCTATCTATGGAGAATCTTTGGGCTATTCCATGATGACTGGGTTACTCGGTCAGATTTTTATGGGAGTCGTCATGATTGTGATTGGAAATTATTTGCCAAAAACACGTCGAAATTATACGATTGGCATTCGTATTCCGTGGACTTTGGAGAATGATGAGAACTGGAGAAAAACGCATCGTCTAGCTGGGAAAATTTGGGTATTCGGAGGATTGCTATTGTTTCTAAATGCCTTTGTTCAACTATATGTTTACTGGATATTTTTCTTGATTCTTCTCCTTGTAATTATGATTCCTTGCATCTATTCTTATCAATTGTCAAAATCTGAATATTGAAATATCTACTGGAGTCGTTAGTGAGAGAAATTTATTTGATGTGGGAAAGTTTCTTGTTAAATCATTGAAAAATGAAGCAATTTTTTCTATAATAGAGAAACACAAAGCAGGAAGGAACACGCCATGAAATTTTATTCGTATGCCTATGTTCTCAGTCAGATTAACCAGCAAAATGGAGTTATGATTGGTATTGGGATTCTCTTATTAATCGTTACTGCATTTTTTGCTTTTAAGGCTTATCGCGACAGACGGAGTACAAAATTTCGTGAGCTTGTCATTATTTCCATCCTTTCGTTGATAGCAATGATTTTGATGAGTATTACGAGTTATCAGAGCAATCAAGCTTCTAACAATCGATTTCAAACATCGCTTCATTTTATAGAAATCGTTTCAAAGGACTTAGGAGTGGACAAGTCAGAGGTTTATGTCAATACATCGGCTACAACTGATGGAGCTCTGCTTAAGGTAGGGGACAACTATTACCGTGCCATGAATGGAAATAAGCCAGACAAGTATCTTCTAGAAAAAATTGAATTGCATCAAACAGATGATATCGAGCTAGTGGAGGTAAACCAATGACACTAAACTATATTGAAATTTTTATCAAACTAGCTTTAGGTCTGGTTTCTCTTGTTTTTGTTATCAATGTAACCGGTAAGGGAAATCTGGCTCCCAATTCTGCCACAGATCAAATTCAAAACTATGTTCTTGGTGGGATTATTGGGGGTGTCATCTATAATAGTTCCATCTCCATTCTCCAGTATGCAGTTATCTTGATTATGTGGACCATTCTAGTCTTGACACTGAAATGGCTCAATAACAATGTCCGTTTTGTCAAACACTTGATTGACGGCAAACCAACCTTACTCATAAAAAATGGGCAAATCGATCCCGAAGCCTGTCGCTCTGTTGGACTTTCTGCAGCGGATGTTGCACTAAAACTCCGTAGCCAAGGGATCTTTCAACTCAAGCAAGTTAAGCGAGCCGTTCAGGAACAAAATGGTCAGCTAATCGTGGTGCAGATGGGCGATGAAAATCCTAAATATCCTGTGGTAACTGACGGGGTGATTCAGTTGGATGTCCTAGAGTCTATCGGTCGTAGCGAGGAATGGCTCCTCGACAATCTTAGTAAACAAGGTTATGAAACTGTTTCAAACATCTTTATCGCAGAGTACGACAAAGGTGTTGTAACGGTCGTGACTTATGAATAAGAAAAACCTGGGGCAATGTGTCTCAGGTTTCAATTTGCAGATGTAGAACTAGAAAGGAAAAACATGACCATTATCCGAAAACTCTGGTGGTTTTTCAAATTAGAAAAGCGCCGTTATCTAATAGGTATTCTAGCTTTAACCCTAGTTGCAGTTCTAAATTTAATTCCACCAATGGTCATGGGGCATGTCATTGATGCCATTACCTCAGGCCAGTTAACACATCAGGATCTTCTTCTCAATCTCATCTATCTAGTATTTGCTGCGATTGGACTTTATTATCTTCGCTATGTTTGGCGTATGTATATCTTGGGAACTTCTTACCGCTTAGGGCAAATCATGCGGTCTCGTTTGTTTGAACACTTTACCAAGATGTCTCCCTCTTTTTACCAGACTTATCGGACAGGGGATTTAATGGCCCATGCGACCAACGATATCAATTCTCTCACCCGATTAGCGGGTGGTGGCGTAATGTCTGCAGTAGATGCGACGATAACAGCCCTGGTTACCCTGCTCACCATGTTTTTCAGTATTTCATGGCAGATGACACTGGTAGCCATTATTCCATTGCCATTCATGGCTGTTGCGACGAGTCGCTTAGGGCGAAAAACACACCGAGCTTTTAGCCAATCACAAGCAGCCTTTTCTGAGTTAAATAATAAGGTTCAGGAGTCTGTTTCAGGAATTAAAGTAACCAAGTCCTTCGGCTACCAGGCTGATGAGTTGGATTCATTTCAAACAGTGAATGAACGAACCTTCCAAAAGAATATGCAAACCATGAAATATGATAACCTATTTGATCCCATGGTCTTACTTTTTGTTGGTTCTTCCTATGTTCTCACCCTTTTAGTCGGTTCACTCATGATTCAGGCAGGAAGTGTGACGGTTGGGAATCTAGTCACCTTTATTAGTTATTTGGATATGTTGGTCTGGCCTTTAATGGCGATTGGTTTTCTGTTTAACATCACCCAGAGAGGAAACGTATCTTATCAACGTATTGAAAATCTCTTGGCGCATGAGTCTGAAATTAAAGATCCAGAACATCCACTCCCTAGTATTCAGAATGGTCGTCTGGAGTATGCCATTGATCATTTTGCCTTTGAAGATGAAGATACGCTACATGAAATTCATTTTACCTTAGAAAAAGGTCAGACCTTAGGGTTGGTTGGTCAAACAGGTTCTGGAAAGACTTCTCTTTTAAAATTACTTTTACGAGAGTATGATGTCAACCAAGGAGCTATCTACTTAAATGGGCATGACATACGAGAATATCGCTTGACCGACCTTCGTAGTTTGATTGGCTATGTTCCTCAAGACCAGTTTCTTTTTGCAACTTCTATCCTCGAAAATGTTCGTTTTGGAAATCCAAGTTTAACAGTTCCCCAAGTGGTAGAAGCGACGAAGCTTGCTCAAGTCTATCAAGATATTGTAGAGATGCCTCAGGGATTTGACACCATTATCGGTGAAAAAGGTGTCAGCTTATCGGGTGGACAAAAACAACGTTTGGCCATGAGTCGTGCCATGATTTTAGATCCAGATATCTTGATTTTGGATGATTCTCTTTCCGCGGTGGATGCTAAGACAGAGTATGCCATCATAGACAATCTCAAGGCTACTCGCAAGGATAAGACAACCATTATCACCGCTCACCGTCTTAGCGCGGTTGTCCATGCAGACTTAATTTTGGTTCTACAGGATGGCCGGATTATTGAATGCGGGAAACACGATGATTTGTTGGCTTTGGGTGGCTGGTATGCCCAAACCTATGAATCACAACAGTTAGAAATGAAAGGAGAAGAAGATGCAGAATAAGCACCAACAGTGGATGGTATTGAAACGCCTCATTCGTTATCTCAAACCTTATACCTGGCTTACGATTTGTGCGCTAGCCTTTCTCCTATTTACAACGATTATTAAGAGTGTTATTCCTCTTGTTGCTTCTCACTTCATTGACCATTACCTCCATGATCTCAACCATGTGGCTATTTTGATGTTGCTTGGTTATTATTGCCTTTATATCTTGCAAATGCTTGTGCAATACGTGGGAAATCTCCTCTTTGCGCGCGTGTCCTATAGTATTGTCAGAGATATTCGACGAGATGCCTTTGCTAATATGGAAAAACTGGGGATGTCCTTCTTTGATAAGACACCTGCAGGTTCCATCGTGTCTCGTTTGACCAATGATACTGAGACCATTAGCGATATGTTTTCAGGAATTTTATCAAGTTTTATCTCAGCAGTCTTTATCTTTGTGACGACCCTTTACACCATGATGATCTTGGATTATCGCTTAACAGGACTAATCATTTTATTTCTACCCTTGATTTTTGTTTTGGTTAATCTTTATCGCAAAAAATCGGTCCATATCATCGAAAAAACGAGGAGCCTCTTATCAGATATCAATAGCAAACTTGCAGAGAGTATCGAAGGAATTCGAATTATTCAGGCTTTCAATCAAGAAAAACGGCTACAGGAAGAATTTGACAAAATCAATGAGGAACATTTTGTTTATGCCAATCGGTCCATTTCAGTTGACTCTCTATTTTTGAGACCTGCGATGAGTCTACTCAAGCTCCTTGGTTATGCTGTCTTGATGGCTTATTTTGGCTATCGGGGTCTTTATATGGGAATCACTGCAGGGACTATGTATGCATTTATCCAGTATATCAATCGGCTCTTTGATCCCTTGATCGAAGTATCACAGAATTTTTCAACCTTACAGACTTCGATGGTGTCAGCAAGTCGTGTCTTTGCTATGATTGATCAAAGGGAGTATGAGCCAGAACAGCAGTCTAAGGATGTACAGCTAACTGAGGGAAATGTCCGCTTTGAACATGTCTCTTTCTCCTATGATGGGAAACATCAGATTTTGGATGATATTTCCTTTACAGTCAATAAGGGAGAAACTATCGCCTTTGTTGGTCATACTGGTTCTGGGAAATCTTCTATCATCAATGTTCTCATGCGTTTTTATGAATTTCAGTCAGGTCGTGTCTATATAGATGATGTCGATATCCGAGACTATAGTCAGAAAGAATTGAGAAATAATATTGGGCTAGTCTTACAGGAACCCTTTCTTTATCATGGTACGATTAAGTCGAATATTGCCATGTATCAGGATCTCAGTGAAGAGGAAATTGAAAAAGCAGCGGTTTTTGTGGATGCCGATCCCTTCATTCAGAAATTGCCGGATGGCTATAATGCTCCTGTTTCTGAGCGTGGTTCAAGCTTTTCAACGGGACAACGTCAACTTCTGGCTTTTGCTCGTACGGTAGCCAGTCAACCCAAAATTCTGATTTTGGATGAAGCAACTGCTAATATTGATTCTGAAACAGAAACACTCGTTCAAAATTCCTTAGCGAAAATGAGAAAAGGACGGACAACCATTGCGATTGCTCACCGCCTATCTACTATTCAAGATGCCAACTGTATCTATGTCCTAGACAAGGGACGAATCATCGAGAGTGGGACCCACGAGGAACTTTTAGCCTTGGGAGGTACTTACTACAAAATGTATAGTCTTCAGGCAGGGGCACTATCCTAAGGAAGAATTCCTTGGAAATTCAGATTTCTTGTACAGGCTCTTTCATTTTGTGGTATAATGTAGAATGTTTAAAGATTCCATTTTAAAAAACAGAGGAGGATGTGCATGCTGAGATGGGATGAACTACCTCAAGAGATGCAATTGAGCGAGGTAAAACCATATTACCAGCTTGTCTCTAAAAGAAAAGGTTCACTGGTCCTCAAGCGTTGTCTAGATTTCTTTCTAGCCTTAGTCTTGTTAATCTTGACCTCACCCGTGTTTTTGGTTCTAAGCATTTGGATCAAGCTCGATAGTAAAGGACCAGTCATTTACAAGCAGGTGCGGGTAACCCAGTACAACCGTCATTTCAAGATATGGAAATTCCGTACCATGGTAACCGACGCTGATAAAAAAGGAAGCCTAGTGACTTCTGCAAATGATAGCCGTATTACCAAAGTTGGAAATTTCATTCGTCGTGTTCGTTTGGATGAACTGCCGCAATTGGTCAATGTTCTCAAAGGAGAGATGTCCTTTGTAGGCACTCGTCCTGAAGTACCACGCTACACAGAGCAATATAGTCCTGAGATGATGGCCACTTTGCTATTGCCAGCAGGGATTACATCGTTTGCAAGTATTAACTATAAGGACGAGGACGCCATCATCAGTCAAATGACTGCAAAAGGTATGACCGTTGATCAGGCTTATGTGGAAAGGGTCCTTCCAGAGAAGATGCACTTTAATCTAGCCTACTTACGTGATTTTAATTTCTTCGGAGATATTAAAATCATGTTCCAGACTGTAATTGAAGTTTTAAAATAAAGTAGTTCTAAGACTTAAAACCGATAAAAGGAGTAAAACAATGCCAAAGTATAATATTCCATTTTCACCACCTGATATTACTGAAGCTGAAATTGCCGAAGTAGCAGATACCCTTCGTTCTGGTTGGATCACAACAGGTCCAAAGACAAAAGAATTGGAACGTCGTCTATCTCTCTTCACTAAGACACCTAAAACAGTCTGCCTCAACTCTGCCACAGCAGCCCTTGAATTGATTTTGCGCGTGCTTGAAGTGGGGCCTGGTGATGAAGTTATCGTTCCAGCTATGACTTATACAGCTTCATGTAGTGTCATCACTCACGTAGGTGCGACACCAGTTATGGTTGATATCCAAGGTGATACTTTCGAAATGGATTATGACAAGCTTGAACAAGCGATTACTGAGAAGACTAAGGTTATCATCCCAGTGGAACTTGCGGGAATTATCTGTGACTATGATCGTTTGTTTCAAGTTGTTGAGAAGAAACGTGACTTATTTACAGCTACTAGCAAGTGGCAAAAGGTCTTTAATCGTATTGTTATAGTATCTGATAGTGCCCATGCTTTAGGTTCAACCTACAAAGGGCAACCAGCTGGGGCCATTGCAGACTTTACGTCATTCTCTTTCCACGCAGTCAAGAACTTTACAACTGCTGAAGGGGGAAGTGCAACTTGGAAAGCTAATCCAGCTATTGATGATGAAGAAATGTACAAGGAATTCCAGATTCTTTCTCTTCATGGTCAAACCAAAGATGCGCTTGCTAAGATGCAACTAGGTTCATGGGAATATGATATTGTAAAACCTGCCTATAAGTGTAACATGACAGATATTATGGCTTCGATTGGTTTGGTACAATTGGACCGTTATCCTGGCTTGCTTCACCGTCGTAAAGAGATCGTGTCTCGTTATGACCGTGGATTTGCAGGAACTCGGATTCATCCCTTAACTCATCAGACAGATACTGTTGAATCTTGTCGTCACCTTTACGTTACCCATGTAGAAGGTGCTAGTCTCGAAGAGCGAAATCAGATTATCCAAGAATTGGCTAAGGCAGGAATCGCAAGTAACGTTCATTACAAGCCCCTTCCACTTTTGACAGCTTATAAGAATCTTGGCTTTGATATGGCAAACTATCCTAAGGCTTATGCCTACTTTGTAAACGAGATTACACTACCACTTCACACGAAATTAACGGATGAAGAAGTGGATTATATCATTGAGACTTTTGTTAGAGTTTCAGAAGAGGTTCTTGGTTCTTCAAA
Source organism: uncultured Streptococcus sp. (assembly GCA_963528105.1). GTDB lineage: Bacteria > Bacillota > Bacilli > Lactobacillales > Streptococcaceae > Streptococcus. Next base: position 28,015 of record CAURUY010000010.1, read on the forward strand.
AAAATAACAAAAAGGTCTTGACAAAGAAAAAGCAAAATTTTATAATAATCTAAACAAATCAGAAAAGTAATTATTTTTTAATCTTCAGGGAGCCTGTGGTTACTGTGAACAGGTGATTGAGAGTAATGAAATTGGGCTGGTTTGGAAATATGAATTTGAAACAATGAAAATTCGGTGCGCACACCTTACAGTGCAACTTGTTGATAGACAAGGCAGAGATGTAAAGGGGATAGTCTCTTTACAATTGAGGTGGCACCGCGTCCCGAACGCCCTCACACAGATTTTTCTGTGTGAGGGCTTTTTGTTTATCCTCGAATTGGTAGTTCTAAAAAATGGGCCAAGGAAAGATAAAAATAGCATCAAGTTTTAAATTTTTAAAAAGATGGGAAAGATACAGAGATTTCTCTCACAGAGAGCTTGTGGTTGCTGAAAACAAGCAGAGAAAACTGTAAGGTTGGGTCCATCTGAAAATGAGAGAAGAAAACATGATTCTCAAGGGAGTGCCCTTTATCGCACAGCCTGTTACAAGAAGGTTCTGAGACAGGAATGAGAGATAGGAGAAATCCTATAATTGAGGTGGCACCGCGAATTTCGTCCTCACGCAAGTTATTTTGCGTGGGGATTTTTTGTAGATTCAACACGGGATTTAAAAAGAACTGAAAGGGAAAATACAATGGAACGAATCATTCATGGAGATGTTTTATCACCAATCTTGGCTTATATGCGCTTGAAGGGACAACACAAGGTCATACTTGAAAGTATCCCAAGAGAAAAGGAAAATGCTCGATTTTCTATCTTGGCCTATAATCCAGTTTTTGAGATTAAGTTTGAGAATGGAGTCCTATATCAAAATGGCCAAGTCATTGATCGTGACCCCTTGGATTTTCTCTATGAGGTGACTCATAAGAGCCAGCACCATTCAGACCTACCTTTTGGTGGTGGAGCGATTGGCTTTGTTGGTTACGACATGATTTCTCTTTACGAAGAGATTGGCCAGCTTCCTGAGGATACGATTGGGACACCAGATATGCATTTCTTTGTTTACGAGAGTTATATGGTATTTGACCACAAGAAAGAAAAAATTCATATCATCGAGGATACTCTTTACAGTGATCGAAGCAATGAAGAACTAGAAGCGGCTTTGGATCAAGTTTTAGAGGAGTTAAAAATCCTTGCTCCAAATGAATTTGAAGATTTGGACGTTTCTCCACTTCAGTTTAGACCACATATTGCAACTCAGAAATTTGAAGAAATGGTAGAAACAGCTCGCGACTTGATTCGCAATGGAGATATGTTCCAATGCGTGCTCAGTCAGCGTTTCTCAGCAGAAGTAACTGGAAATCCTTTTGACTTCTACAGAAATCTCCGAGTAACAAATCCATCAAATTACCTATACTTTTATGACTTTGGAGATTATCAAATCATCGGTGCCAGTCCTGAGAGTTTGGTTTCCGTCAAGAATGGTATCGTGACAACCAATCCAATTGCAGGTACGCGACCAAGAGGTACCAATGACGAGGAAGATGCAGCATTAGCTAGTGATCTACTTTCTGATGAAAAGGAAACGGCAGAACACCGAATGCTAGTGGACCTAGGACGCAATGATATCGGTAGAATTGCTGAAACAGCAAGTGTCCAAGTTACAAAGTATATGGAAGTAGAACTTTTCCGATATGTCATGCATTTGACTAGCGTAGTAAAAGGACGTTTGTTACCAGAACTGACTGCCATGGATGCCTTGAAGGCGACACTTCCAGCAGGAACAGTATCGGGGGCACCAAAGATTCGGGCTATGAAACGCATCTATGAGTTGGAAACAGAGAAGCGAGGCGTTTATGCCGGAGCAATCGGCTACCTTTCAGCAACTGGAGATATGGACTTTGCCATTGCTATTCGAACCATGATTCTTAAAAATAAAAGAGCCTACGTACAGGCTGGTGCAGGAATTGTTTATGATTCTATCGCCCAAAACGAATACCAAGAAACCATTAACAAAGCTAAATCTATGACTAGAATGGGAGAACTAAGACCATGATCTTATTGATTGACAATTATGATTCATTTATCTATAACCTGGCTCAATACATTGGGAATTTCGCCCCTGTTGAAGTTTTGAGAAATGATGATCCACATCTTTATGAAGAAGCTACAAAGGCAGATGGATTGGTCTTTTCTCCTGGTCCAGGTTGGCCAGCTGATGCTGGGAAAATGGAAGAAATGATTCGTGATTTTGCAGGTAAGAAACCTATTCTAGGGATTTGTTTGGGGCACCAAGCCATTGCAGAAGTCTTTGGTGGTAAGTTGGGCTTGGCTCCTAAAGTTATGCACGGGAAACAAAGTCAAATCCGATTTGAAACTCCATCAGTTCTCTATCAAGGGATTGAGGACAATCGTCTAGTCATGCGTTACCACAGTATTTTAATTGAAGAGATGCCAGAAGAGTTTGAAGTGACAGCTCGTTCGACAGATGACCAAGCTATTATGGGGATTCAACACAAAAACTTGCCGATTTATGGCTTGCAGTATCATCCAGAAAGTATTGGAACGCCAGATGGTCTATCTTCTATTCAGAATTTTATCGAGAAAGTTGTAAAGTGAGGAACACAAAATGAAAGAAATTATTGAAAAATTAGCCAACTTTGAAGATTTATCAAGTGTTGAAATGACAGATGTGATCGAACGCATCGTGACAGGGCGAGTGACAGAAGCACAAATCGCTTCACTACTTTTAGCTCTTAAAATGAAGGGAGAAACACCTGAAGAAAGAACAGCCCTCGCTCAAGTCATGAGAGGACATGCTCAACACATTCCAACAAATATTCAAGATGCTATGGATAACTGTGGTACAGGTGGAGATAAGTCATTTAGCTTTAATATCTCAACAACTGCAGCTTTTGTCTTGGCAGGTGGTGGCATTAACATGGCCAAACATGGCAATCGTTCTATCTCTTCTAAATCTGGTTCAGCAGATGTTTTGCAAGCTTTGGGAATCAATATTGACCTTAAACCATCACAATTGGGTAAGGTATTTGACCAAACTGGAATCGTCTTTCTCTTTGCAAAAAACATGCACCCAGCCATGAAATACATTATGCCAGCTCGTTTGGAGTTGGGAATTCCAACTATCATGAATTTGACAGGTCCACTCATTCACCCAATGGTCTTGGAAACACAGCTTCTAGGAATCAGTCGTCCTGAACTTCTGGAAAGTACTGCTCAGGTTTTGAAAAACATGGGTCGCAAACGTGCCATCGTAGTAGCTGGACCAGAAGGATTGGATGAAGCTGGTTTGAATGGAACTACCAGCATTGCCCTTCTTGAAAATGGAGAAATTACTTTGTCAACCTTTACTCCAGAAGATTTGGGAATGGAACGCATTGCTATTGAGGACATTCGTGGTGGTAATGCTCATGAGAATGCAGCCATCCTTGTCAGCGTTCTTAATAACGAACCAAGTCCATTCTTGGAAACAACAGTCTTAAATGCAGGCCTAGGATTCTACGCCAATGGTAAGGTAGATAGTATCAAAGACGGAGTTGAAATGGCACGCCAAGTGATTGCAAGTGGTAAGGCCCTTGAAAAACTTCGACTATTACAGGAGTATCAAAGATGAGTCAGGAATTTTTATCACGTATCCTAGGGCAAAAGGCGCGTGAAGTTGAAAAGATGGAACGAGAGGAGCTTCAACCCTTGCGAGCAAGCTATCGTTTGGCTGAATATTTGAAAAACCATCAGGATCGCTTGCAAATCATTGCAGAAGTCAAGAAGGCTAGTCCTAGTCTGGGAGATATCAATCTGGATGTGGATATCGTTCAACAGGCCCAGACTTACGAGGCTAACGGAGCAGTTATGATTTCTGTTCTGACAGATGAAGTTTTCTTCAAAGGTCATTTGGATTATCTTCGTGAGATTTCCAGTCAGGTACAGATTCCGACGCTGAACAAGGATTTTATTATCGATGAAAAGCAAATCATCCGAGCTCGCAATGCAGGTGCGACAGTTATCTTGCTCATCGTAGCGGCTTTATCAGAAGAACGCCTCAAGGAACTGTATGACTATGCGACAGAGCTAGGTCTAGAAGTTTTGGTGGAAACTCATAATCTAGCAGAGCTAGAAGTGGCTCACCGCCTTGGCGCTCAAATTATTGGTGTGAATAATCGTAATTTGACTACCTTTGAAGTTGACTTGCAGACTAGTGTAGACTTGGCCCAATATTTTAAGGACGATTGCTTCTACATTTCTGAATCTGCTATTTTTACAGAAGCAGATGCGAAACGAGTTGCACCCTACTTTAACGGAATTTTGGTAGGAACAGCTCTCATGCAAGCGGAAGATGTCGCCCAGAGAATCAAGGAGTTGCAGATTGACAAAGGTTAAGATTTGTGGACTATCGACCAAAGAAGCAGTAGAGGTAGCAGTGTCGGCTGGAGCAGACTACATTGGTTTTGTCTTTGCTCCTAGCAAAAGACAGGTGACCTTGGAACAGGCTGCGGAGTTGGCTGAGTTCATTCCTGTAGATGTAAAGAAGGTTGGAGTATTTGTTTCACCCAGTCGGGCAGAACTGTTAGAAGCGATTGATAAAGTTGGCTTGGACTTGGTACAGGTTCACGGTCGAGTGGCAGATGATTTATTTGAGAATTTACCTTGTGCAAGTATTCAGGCTGTTCAAGTAGACGGGGATGGACATGTACCCAATTCTCAGGCAGATTATCTACTCTTTGATGCACCTGTCGCAGGAAGTGGTCAAACATTTGATTGGGGGCAACTGGATACGACAGAACTATCTCAGCCTTTCTTCATCGCAGGTGGACTTAACGAAGATAATGTAGAAGAAGCAATTCAACACTTTACTCCCTATGCAGTAGATGTATCAAGTGGGGTAGAGACAAACGGACAAAAAGATCATGAAAAGATTAGAAGATTTATAGAGAGGGTAAAACATGGCATATCAAGAACCAAATAAAGATGGATTTTACGGGAAATTCGGTGGACGCTTTGTCCCAGAAACATTGATGACAGCAGTATTGGAATTGGAAGAGGCTTATCGTGAAAGTCAGGCAGATCCGAGTTTCCAAGAGGAGTTAAACCAACTTTTGCGCCAATATGTAGGTCGTGAAACTCCTCTTTACTACGCAAAAAACTTGACCCAGCATATCGGCGGAGCCAAGATTTACCTCAAACGTGAAGACCTCAATCATACAGGTGCACACAAGATTAACAATGCCTTGGGACAAGTTTTACTGGCTAAACGCATGGGCAAAAAGAAAATTATCGCTGAAACAGGTGCTGGTCAGCATGGTGTAGCAACTGCAACTGCTGCAGCCCTCTTCAACATGGAATGTACTATCTATATGGGTGAGGAAGATGTTAAACGCCAAGCACTCAATGTCTTCCGTATGGAACTTTTGGGAGCCAAGGTGGAAGCTGTAACAGATGGTTCGCGCGTGCTCAAAGACGCGGTCAATGCAGCCCTTCGTTCTTGGGTAGCCAACATCGACGATACCCACTATATCCTTGGTTCTGCCTTGGGGCCTCATCCATTCCCAGAAATCGTTCGTGACTTCCAAAGTGTTATCGGTAGAGAAGCTAAACAACAGTACCGTGAATTGACAGGGCAAGATTTACCAGATGCCCTAGTAGCCTGTGTTGGTGGTGGTTCGAATGCTATCGGGCTTTTCCATCCATTTGTGGAAGATGAGTCAGTGGCTATGTATGGAGCTGAAGCAGCAGGACTAGGTGTGGATACAGAGCACCACGCAGCTACTTTGACTAAGGGTCGTCCAGGTGTTCTCCACGGTTCTCTCATGGATGTACTCCAAGATGCCCATGGACAAATCTTAGAAGCCTTCTCTATCTCAGCAGGTTTGGACTACCCAGGTATCGGTCCAGAACATTCTCATTACCACGATATCAAGCGTGCGACCTATGTTCCTGTGACAGATGAGGAAGCCTTGGAAGGATTCCAACTCTTGTCTCGTGTGGAAGGGATTATCCCAGCTTTGGAGTCTAGTCACGCTATCGCCTTTGCGGTGAAATTAGCCAAAGAACTTGGTCCAGACAAGTCTATGATTGTCTGTCTATCAGGTCGCGGGGACAAGGATGTAGTTCAAGTCAAAGACCGTTTGGAAGCAGACGCAGCAAAGAAGGGAGAAGCTCATGCCTAAGACACTAACAGAAAAATTGAACGCTATTAAAGCAGCTGGAAAGGGCATTTTTGTTCCTTATATCATGGCTGGAGATCACGAAAAAGGTTTGGATGGACTAGCTGAAACAATCCACTTTTTAGAAGACTTGGGGGTATCTGCCATTGAGGTAGGAGTTCCATTCTCGGATCCGGTTGCAGATGGTCCTGTTATCGAAGAAGCAGGCTTGCGCAGTCTAGCTCGCGGAACCTCTACCCAGGCTTTGGTTGAAGCCTTGAAAACTATTGAAACAGAGGTTCCGCTTGTCATCATGACCTACTTTAACCCCCTCTTTCAGTACGGTGTGGAGAAATTGGTTAAAGACCTTTCTGATACAGCGGTTAAGGGCTTGATTATCCCAGACCTGCCTCATGAACATGCTAACTTTGTAGAGCCCTTTTTGGCAGGTACAGACATTGCCTTGATTCCCCTAGTAAGCTTGACGACAGGAATTGAGCGTCAAAAAGAACTCATTGAGGGAGCTGAAGGTTTTGTATATGCTGTTGCTATCAATGGGGTCACAGGGAAATCAGGAAATTACCGAGATGACTTGGACAAGCACTTGGCTCAACTGCATCAAGTGGCTGACATTCCAGTCTTGACAGGATTTGGTGTATCCACACAGGCTGATGTAGAACGCTTTAATGCGGTATCAGATGGCGTCATCGTCGGTTCCAAAATTGTTAAGGCTTTACATGAAGGTCAAGTGGCAGAAATTGCTGACTTTATACGAGAAGCAGTAGCTTACCAAAAATAATCAGACAAGCAGCCAGTAAGAGGAAAGGCACAAAAGGAAGTCTTTCCTTTTTCTTTAGTAGGAGAAAGGCTAGGATGCCTGTAGTAGAGGCAAATTGAATTAAAATCAATATTTCTGTAAGTGTAAAAACGAGTGCACAAGAAGCCAGAAAGAGAAAATCACCGGCTCCTATGCGGATATTGATAAAGTGAGCCAAAATTCCCAAGATAAGAAAGAAAATCATAACTAGATTCCAGCCACAGCAAACCATGAGAATTAAGTGAAAAATTAGCCAGACTAGCAGGGGGTATTCTTGATGGCGAAAGTCGTAGATGCCCAAGGTCAAGCCAGCAGCGATCAGGATGATTTGCCCCAAAGTTAAAAAATCGCAAGAAAAAGCCAGAAAGAGAAGTCCTAGGGACAACTCAAAAAGGGCATACCAGACAGGATAGCGAGCCTTGCAGTAACGACAGCGAAAGCAACCAATCACTTGAGAGATAATCGGAATCAGATCCAGTGGTCTCAAGCGAGTTTGACAAGAATCACAGTGACTAGCAGGAAAGACAATGGATTTCTCAGGAAAACGGTCAATGACCAAACCTAGAAAGGAAGCGAGAATGCTTCCAACAAGAAAAAAGTAAAGATGAATCATACTTATTAATTCGGAAAAAATATGAGAAATAGTATAATAGTTGGATAGAGAAGGAGTTTTAGGAGCAAATATGAACATTCACTTTGAAAAAGGCCTTCAGTTAGAAAATGCCCAAGTCATTTGTCGTTGGTCTAATGCTTTGGGAAAAAGTTTTCAGAAGCAATGGATGGGGCCGAAGATTTCTTATCCCTTGATTGTCCAATCCTTACAAAAGATGGAAGGAATTTTTTCCATTTTTGCTGAAGAAGAGTTTGTAGGCGTCATACAGAAAATCAAACTAGAAGATAAAAATCTTCATGTTGGAAGATTTCTCATAGCTCCTCATAGGCAGGGGAAAGGATTAGGTCGAAAAGCTTTCCAGTACTTTCTTCAAAAAATGTTTGAAAATGAAGAAATAGAAAGTATTTCCCTAACGGTTTTTGAGTCCAATCCAATAGCAAAAAAACTCTATCAAAAAGAAGGATTTAAAGTCGTTCAAACCATTGAAAATCCTGAGCGAAAATTCATCATGAAAAAGGTCAGATAGAACATAAATAACTTCGAAGGAGCGTCCCCGGACAATTTTGTTTTCTAAAACTTGTTGTCTGTGTCATTTCTTGATAGAATAGAGGTATGACTAGATATAAAGCTATAATTTCTTATGATGGCTACGCTTTTGCTGGTTTTCAGCGGCAACCTCATGCGCGTAGTGTTCAGGAGGAAATTGAAAAAACTTTAACCAAATTAAATAAAGGACAAGCTATTACCATTCATGGCGCTGGGCGAACGGACAGTGGCGTTCATGCTTTAGGACAGGTCATCCACTTTGATCTTCCCTATCAGATGGATGAGGAGAAACTTCGCTTTGCTCTCGATACCCAAAGCTCTGAAGATATCGATGTGATTTCGATTGAGATTGTGGCTGATGATTTTCATTGCCGCTATGCTAAGCATAGCAAGACCTACGAGTTTATCGTAGATAGAGGACGTCCTAAAAATCCTATGCGTCGCCATTATGCCACCCACTATCCATATCCACTTGATGTGGAACGCATGCAAAAGGCTGTGAAGAAATTAGAAGGAACCCATGATTTTACCGGTTTTACAGCATCAGGGACTAGTGTAGAGAACAAGGTTCGAACGATTACGGAAGCTAGTCTTAGGGTTGATGAAACAGGGCAGTTTTTGACCTTTACATTCTCTGGCAATGGCTTCCTCTATAAGCAGATTCGAAATATGGTTGGAACCCTACTTAAAATTGGTAACAACCGGATGCCGATTGAACAGATTGACCTCATCTTGGAGAAAAAAGATAGACAGTTGGCAGGTCCAACTGCAGCACCCAATGGTTTGTATTTGAAGGAGATTCGTTATGAAGAATAATCGTATTTTAGCACTTTCAGGAAATGATATTTTTAGTGGTGGCGGATTGGCTGCTGACCTTGCGACCTATACTTTGAATGGTTTGCATGGATTTGTAGCCATGACTTGCTTGACTGCTTTGACAGAAAATGGCTTTGAAGTCTTTCCAACTGATGAAACTATTTTCCAACAACAGTTGGATAGCCTCAAGAGTGTAGACTTTGGAGGGATTAAGATTGGTCTCTTGCCGACAGTCGGTGTTGCTGAGAGAGCTTTGAATTTCATCAAGGAACGGGCAGGAGTCCCAGTAGTCTTGGACCCTGTATTGGTTTGTAAGGAAACGCACGACGTTGCAGTCAGCGAGCTCTGTCAAGAGTTGATTCGCTTTTTCCCTTATGTATCAGTGATTACTCCGAATCTTCCTGAAGCAGAGTTGCTTGCAGACCAAAAGATTGAAAGTCTGGAAGACATGAAAAATGCAGCCAAAAAACTTCATGACTTGGGTGCGCCAGCAGTGATTATCAAGGGTGGAAATCGTCTCAGTCAGGATAAGGCTGTGGATGTCTTTTATGATGGAGAGAATTTTACCATTCTTGAAAATCCAGTCATTCAAGGTCAAAATGCTGGTGCAGGATGTACCTTTGCATCGAGTATTGCCAGCCAATTAGTCAAGGGAGAGGAGCTCTTACCAGCAATTGAAAGTTCCAAGGCCTTTGTTTACCGAGCTATTGCTCAAGCAGATCAATATGGAGTGAGACAATATGAAGCAAACCAAAACAACTAAAATCGCCCTAGTATCCATCTTAGCAGCCAGTTCGGTTGTATTAGGTTATTTTATTAAAATCCCGACCCCAACCGGAATTTTTACACTTTTGGACGTTGGAGTCTTCTTTACAGCCTTTTACTTTGGTAGCCGTGAAGGAGCCGTTGTCGGAGGTTTAGCAGGATTCTTAATTGACCTCATTTCAGGTTATCCTCAGTGGATGATTTTTAGCTTAATTAACCATGGTTTCCAAGGTTATTTCGCAGGCTTTAAAGGGAAATGGCAATGGCTAGGCTTAGTCTTAGCGACTTTATTCATGGTAGCTGGTTATGCCTTGGCATCAGCTTGGATGAATGGTTGGGGAGCAGCCATACCAGAAATCATCCCAAATCTCTTGCAAAATATCGTTGGAATGACTCTAGGCTTTCTCCTTTGTCATAGTGTGAAGAGATTCAGATAATAGTGAAAAAGGAATCCTTGAGGGAACTATTGAAAAAACTCTGATAATTTGCTAAAATGAAAGCTATGAAAACACTCTACGATGTGCAACAATTTCTCAAACAGTTTGGTATCATTGTCTACATGGGGAAACGTCTCTATGATATTGAGCTGATGAAGATTGAATTATCTCGAATCTATGATGCAGGCTTGATGGACAAGCTAGATTACTTAGAAGCGGAAGCTGTTCTTCGTAGAGAGCACAAACTAGAATTAGACTATTTAGAAAAAAATGGAGATTAAGTATTATGGTAACTTGGGTTTTGTGGGGACTTGTCGTAGCGATGTTGGCATGGATGGGATACAACTATCTTCGCATTCGTTGCGCAGCGAAAATCGTAGACAATGAAGAGTTTGAGTCTTTGATTCGTACAGGTCAGTTGATTGACTTGCGTGATCCAGCTGACTTCCACAGAAAACATATCCTCGGAGCTCGTAATATCCCTTCAAATCAATTGAAGACAAGTCTCGCAGCGCTTCGCAAGGATAAGCCTGTACTTCTCTATGAGAACCAACGTGCGCAACGTGTCACAAATGCAGCGCTTTTCTTGAAAAAACAAGGTTTCTCAGAAATCTATATCCTCTCTTATGGATTGGATTCTTGGACTGGGAAGGTGAAATCTAATTAACAATGTGAAAAAAACTTGTCACATATGTTTAATATAGAAATATGACTTTTTATAGTATAATAGTAATATAAATTTTAAGGAGTTTTTATTATGCAAGAAAAGAAAAAAGCATCGCTTGTTTTAGGTATCCTATCTATCGTCCTTGGTTTGTTATCTCCAATCGTAGGTCTGATTTTGGGTATCATTGGATTAGTATTGGGTAATTCACACCAAAATCAATCTGGACTAAATTATAAAACAGAAAAAATTCTCAATATCGTAGGGATTGTCATTTCAGTCCTTAACTGGATTGCAGGAGTCGTTTTGATGATGCACTAATCAGGATTCTAACAAAAAAAGCTTTATTTTTAAAGCTTTTTTGTTTTACCCATTTTCTTCACGTAGTTTTTAATCATTTCTAATTCTTTTGATTAGGGATGGTTACAGAGAGGAAATACTTGTTACCTAATAGATATAGCCAACTTATATGGTATAATGAATCTGTAATAAATTTAAGGAGTTTTTATAATATGAATACAGAAGAAAAGAAAAAAGCGCCAATTGTTTTGAGTATCCTATCTATCATATTTGCCTTTGGATTTCCAGTGTTCAGTATTATTTTTGGTATTTTTGGTTTGGCATTGGCTAATTCACATCAAAAAGAGTCTGGACTAGACTATAAGACAGAAAAAATTCTCTCTATTTTAGGGATTGTGTTAGGGATTGTGATTTCTGCACTTATCTGTATCGTACTTATCTCACAACTTTCGAGAATTAATTAAAACAAAAGAGCTTTAGTTTTAAAGCTTTTTTTGTTTTATCCACTTTTCTCTAAGTAGTTTTTGATGATTTCCAATTCCTCTTGATTCAAGGACCGATATTCACCTTCTGCTAATTCAGGGTCCAAAATAAAATCTCCAAATTGAATTCTTTTTAGAGAGGTTACCTTGACACCGATAGAGAGGAACATTTTTTTGACTTGGTGAAATTTTCCTTCTGCTATGGTGATGATGGCTTTACTATGACTTGAGCTTGAAGATAGAATATCAAGCTGAGCAGGTTTACAGGCTGTTCCATCTAAAAAGACAATTCCATCTTTAAACTCTTGGACCTTGTCGGGAGTCAGAGGTCCATTGACTTCTACTCGGTAAGTTTTGTCGACATGATACTGAGGATGGAGAAGTTGAAAGCCTAGCGGCCCATTATCCGTTAAGAGAAGGAGGCCCGTCGTATCTCGATCCAGCCGACCGATTGCATAGAGCTCCTCAGATTGAAGGGACTGGGGGAGGAGATCCATGACTGTTGGGAGCTTCTTGTCCTTGCTTGCTGTCACGATACCATTTGGTTTGTGAAGCATGAGATAGGTGTGTTCATATCCCTGGATTTTTCTGCCCCGAAAAATCAGCTCTTGCAATCCTGTATCAACATTCTGTGCAAGAGAAGTGGCAGGGAGCCCATCTACCAAAATTTCTTTTTTTAGAAGAGCCTGTTTGATGGCTTTTCGACTGATTTTTTCCTGAGCTAATATTTTATCTAATCGCATACCAGCCTATCTTATCACAAGTCGGTATTTTTGAAAAGAAAAGAGAAGGGATGAAATTTCTTTTGAAAACATTTACACTTACTTGAGTTATGCCATTTGCTTAAAATTGTGGTATAATCGTTCAGTTAGAAAATAAATTTGAAATAAATAGAGGAAATCATGACAAAATTAAGAGAAGATATCCGTAACGTTGCGATTATCGCCCACGTTGACCATGGGAAAACAACCTTGGTGGACGAATTGTTAAAACAATCGCATACTTTGGATGAACGTAAAGAATTGCAAGAACGTGCAATGGACTCAAACGATCTTGAAAAAGAACGTGGGATTACTATCCTTGCGAAGAATACAGCTGTAGCTTATAACGGTACTCGTATCAATATCATGGATACACCAGGACACGCAGACTTCGGTGGAGAAGTAGAACGCATCATGAAAATGGTTGATGGGGTAGTCCTTGTCGTTGATGCTTACGAAGGTACCATGCCACAAACTCGTTTCGTATTGAAAAAAGCCTTGGAACAAAATCTAGTTCCAATCGTGGTTGTCAATAAAATCGATAAACCATCTGCTCGTCCAGCAGAAGTTGTGGATGAAGTTTTGGAACTCTTTATCGAGCTAGGTGCAGATGATGATCAGCTTGATTTCCCAGTTGTTTATGCTTCTGCCATTAATGGGACATCTTCACTTTCAGATGATCCAGCAGATCAAGAGCATACCATGGCTCCAATCTTTGATACCATCATCGATCACATACCAGCTCCAGTTGATAACTCAGATGAACCCCTTCAATTCCAAGTTTCACTTTTGGACTATAACGACTTTGTCGGACGTATCGGTATTGGACGTGTCTTCCGTGGTACTGTAAAAGTTGGGGACCAAGTGACTCTATCTAAACTAGATGGTACAACCAAAAACTTCCGTGTTACGAAGCTATTTGGTTTCTTTGGTTTGGAACGTCGTGAAATCGAAGAAGCAAAAGCAGGGGACTTAATTGCCGTATCAGGTATGGAAGATATCTTTGTTGGAGAAACGATTACACCGACAGATGCCGTTGAGGCTCTTCCAATCCTTCATATCGATGAACCAACCCTTCAAATGACTTTCTTGGTTAACAACTCACCATTTGCGGGTAAAGAAGGGAAATGGGTAACTTCTCGTAAAGTGGAAGAACGTTTGCAAGCAGAGTTGCAAACAGACGTTTCGCTCCGTGTTGACCCAACAGATTCACCAGATAAATGGATCGTTTCAGGTCGTGGGGAATTGCACTTGTCTATCTTGATTGAAACCATGCGTCGCGAAGGCTATGAACTTCAAGTATCACGTCCAGAAGTTATCGTGAAAGAAATTGATGGCGTGCAATGCGAACCATTTGAGCGCGTACAAATCGATACACCTGAAGAATACCAAGGTTCTGTTATCCAAAGCCTTTCTGAACGTAAGGGTGAAATGTTGGATATGATTTCAACTGGGAATGGTCAAACTCGTTTGGTCTTCCTCGTTCCAGCGCGTGGCTTGATTGGTTATTCAACAGAGTTCTTATCAATGACTCGTGGTTACGGAATCATGAACCATACCTTCGACCAATACTTACCATTGATTCCAGGTGAAATTGGTGGGCGTCATCGTGGTGCCCTTGTTTCCATTGATGCTGGTAAGGCTACGACCTACTCTATCATGTCTATCGAAGAACGTGGAACCATCTTTGTCAATCCTGGTACAGAAGTGTATGAAGGAATGATTATCGGAGAAAATTCTCGTGACAATGACTTGACCGTTAATATCACCAAGGCCAAACAAATGACCAACGTTCGTTCAGCAACAAAAGACCAAACAGCTGTCATCAAAACTCCTCGTATCTTGACTCTTGAAGAATCTCTTGAGTTCTTGAATGACGATGAGTATATGGAAGTAACACCCGAATCTATCCGTTTGCGTAAGCAAATCCTTAATAAGAATGAACGTGCTAAAGCTGCCAAAAAGAAAAAATCTGCTGAAGAATAGCTAGAAAGAGAAAACAGTGATTTATTTAATCATCGGGATTTTATTACTCTTGCTCTACATATTTGCGACACCTCAAAGTATCAAGGGGACGGTCAATGTTGTAACGCTTGTTTTCGGACTCGTTGCCCTCTTGATTTTGTTGATGTTGTCTGCACTCCAGATTTTCCAACTTCCAGCAGAGGTTTTTATTACACTGGCGATGTTGCCTCTTGCCTACTTTAGTTTAAGGGATATCAGTCTCATGTCGATTCCAAAGAAACGCGAAAATTAAATCTATTATAGAAAAAGAAAAAACTTCTATTAGCAACTGAGTTGCCGATAGAAGTTTTTATTATGTGACTTTCAGTCCGTCTCGCTCCGTGAGGTGCGAGACAAATAA
>CAURUY010000011.1:0-40091 GCA_963528105.1 uncultured Streptococcus sp.
TTACTAAAGAAGAAGGTGGACGTCACACTCCATTCTTCAACAACTACCGTCCACAATTCTACTTCCGTACTACTGACGTTACAGGTTCAATCGAACTTCCAGCAGGTACTGAAATGGTAATGCCTGGTGATAACGTGACAATCGACGTTGAGTTGATCCACCCAATCGCCGTAGAACAAGGTACTACATTCTCTATCCGTGAGGGTGGACGTACTGTTGGTTCAGGTATGGTTACAGAAATCGAAGCTTAATTCGATTTAGTTCCCAGAAGAACAATTATTTAAGTCAGACAATCAAAGAACCTTGCTTTGCGAGGTTCTTTTTTTCTAGTTATACAAAGACAAAATAAGACAGTATGGTAGTTGATTACGAATATAGAAACTTAATTAAATAATTATCTTATTTACTAACGAATGTATATCCTAGTTTTTCAGAATAAATTTTTATAAGGTTAAAAAGCTTTTCACAAATGCCTATTTTTTTGATAAAATAGAAGGAAGAAAAAAAGAAATGAGTTCGTCATGTCAAAAGGATTTTTAGTCTCTTTAGAGGGGCCAGAGGGAGCTGGGAAAACAAGCGTACTTGAAGCTATCCTTCCTTTGTTAGAAGAAAAGAATATTGAGTTTTTAACAACACGTGAACCAGGTGGCGTATTGATTGGTGAAAAGATTCGAGAAGTTATTTTAGATCCAAGTCATACTCAAATGGATGCCAAGACAGAGCTTTTACTCTATATTGCTAGTCGCAGACAACACCTAGTGGAAAAGGTCTTACCTGCACTCGCAGCAGGGAAACTGGTCATCATGGATCGTTTTATTGATAGTTCAGTTGCTTACCAAGGATTCGGTCGCGGTTTGGACATTGATGCTATTGAATGGCTCAACCAATATGCTACAGATGGGTTAAAGCCTGATTTGACACTTTATTTTGATATTGATGTTGAGAAAGGTCTTGAACGAATCGCAGCAAATAGTAATCGTGAAGTTAATCGTTTAGACTTGGAAGGTTTAGACCTTCATCGCAAAGTCCGTCAAGGATATCTCTCCCTTCTTGAAAAAGAAGGTGATCGCATTGTTAAGATTGATGCCAGCTTATCACTAGATCAAGTTGTTGAGAATACTAAGAAAGTCTTATTTGACAGAATGGGGCTGCAAGAATGAATCAAGAGCAATTAAAAGCTTGTCAACCACAACAATTTGAACGTTTTGTTCATATCTTAGAACAAAAACAGCTCAATCATGCCTATCTCTTTTCAGGCTTTTTTGGAAGTATGGAGATGGCTTTATTTCTGTCTAAGAGTTTGTTTTGTACTGAAAAACAGGGGGTCTTACCCTGCGAGTCTTGTCGAAATTGTAAGTTGATTGATCAAGACGAATTTCCCGATGTCACAGTTATTCGTCCGATTAATCAGATTATAAAAACTGAGAGAATTAGAGAATTAGTTAGTCAGTTTTCGCAATCAGGGATTGAAAATCAACGTCAGGTTTTTATCATTGAACAAGCTGAAAAAATGCATGTTAACGCTGCTAACTCGCTACTAAAGGTTATCGAAGAACCTCAAAGTGAAATCTATATTCTCTTCTTAACCAATGATCAAGAACAGATTTTGCCAACTATTCGAAGCCGGACACAGATTTTCCAATTTAAGAAACAAGTGGAAAGCCTAAGGAATAAACTTGAACAAGCAGGATTGGTCAAAAATAAAGCAAGGCTTTTAGCTGAGTTTAGCCAATCGCAAGCAGAAGCTGAAAAACTGACAAATCAAACAAGTTTTTGGACTCTAGTTGAAGAAAGTGAACGATTTTATTCTTGGTTAGATGCTGGTAAAAAGGAAGCGTATTTGCAGGTGGCAAAATTAGCCAGTTTAGCAGACGACAAAGAAAAGCAAGACCAGGTATTTAGAATCCTAGAAGTAATCGCTGGACAAGAGATTCAAAAAAATGCAGCACGTACAATCTTGCAAAACCTTCTCGAAGCTAGAAGAATGTGGAAGGCAAATGTTTCCTTCCAAAATGCTTTGGAAAACCTCGTTTTACAATAATATGAAGATGAAAACAGAAAAAGAAAGGGCTGTCTATGAACAAAAAAGAATTATTTGATGCTTTAGATGATTTTTCTCAACAGTTGTTGGCAACCTTGGCAGATGTCGAAGCCATCAAAAAAAATCTCAAAAGTGTAGTAGAAGAGAATACAGCTCTTCGCTTGGAAAATGATAAACTGAGAGAGCGCTTAGGAGAAGAAGAGGATTCTGCTCCTGCAAAGACCAAGCATGTTCGAGAAAATGTTCGTCGAATCTATGAAGATGGCTTTCATGTGTGTCGCGATTTTTATGGACAGCGTCGTGAACAAGATGCGGAATGTATGTTCTGTGATGAGTTGTTGTTTAGGGAGTAAGCATGCAGATTCAAAAAAGTTTTAAAGGTCAGTCACCTTATGGTAAGCTATATCTTGTTGCAACTCCAATTGGAAATCTAGAGGATATGACCTTTCGTGCCATTCAGACTTTGAAAGAAGTGGACTGGATTGCTGCCGAGGATACTCGAAATACTGGGCTTTTACTCAAGCATTTCGATATTTCAACCAAACAAATCAGTTTTCATGAGCACAATGCCAAGGAAAAGATTCCTGATTTGATTGATTTGTTGAAACAAGGACAAAATATCGCTCAGGTCTCGGATGCAGGTCTACCTAGCATTTCTGACCCGGGTCATGATTTGGTCAAGGCGGCAATTGAAGAAGATATAGCGGTTGTCACAGTTCCAGGTGCTAGCGCAGGAATTTCTGCCTTGATTGCCAGTGGTTTACCCCCCCAACCTCATATCTTTTATGGATTCTTACCTCGAAAATCAGGACAACAAAAGCAATTTTTCGAATCAAAAAAAACTTATCCAGAGACTCAGATTTTTTATGAATCTCCTCACCGTGTAGCAGATACCTTGGAAAATATGCTAGAGGTCTACGGTGATCGTTCAGTGGTTCTAGTTCGAGAATTGACTAAGATTTATGAAGAATACCAACGTGGAAGTATTACAGAGTTATTAGAAAGTATTTCTGAAACACCACTCAAGGGCGAGTGTCTTCTCATAGTAGAGGGTGCTAGTCAAGAAGTAGAAGATAAGGATGAAGAGGACTTGTTCTCAGAAATCCAAGAACGTATCCAACAAGGAATCAAGAAAAATCAAGCCATTAAGGAAGTTGCTAAAATTTATCAGTGGAACAAAAGCCAGCTTTACGCAGCTTATCACGATTGGGAAGAGAATCAATCTAACGACTAAACAGGGAAGTTTGCCTTCTTCCCGAAATAGAAATAACAATCATAAGTATTTTACTACGAATGCTTAATTGGAGGGGTAATGAAAAGCAAAGTGTTGAAGAAAGTAATTGGCCTACTGTTGCCTATTCTCACATTATTTATATTGTCAGCATGTAACAATAGAGTCGATCGTGATTTAGCTAAAACAGCTATATCAAATATTCGTTCCGTAGTGGAAGCCGCAGGGTTAGAAGCAGAAGGATACTCGACTGCTGATACTTTTGGATACTATGGTTTTCCATTTTACATAAAAGGAACGAAACAATTTGTTGATGTCTATGTGGATTTTGAAAAAGATTATGTTGAGAAGACTCCAGTCCTTAGATACAATCCGCGACTTAAAGAAGTTGAAGTTGAGAAGAAAAAATTTTTTGGTTTTTACAAGAAAACAGTCTATCGTTTAGAAATGGAGTATGTTTCTAACGATGATCACTATGACCGACTCGAGGAAGCTTACAATAGGATACTTCAAAGTGATAGTTTGACTTCTACATATTTAAAAGATGATCAGCTTAGGAAGCTTTATGTTAAAAACTCAATTGAATTGGACTCCTTTGACTACTATTATTCTTTAGTTCCAAAAGAAGAATACAGTGGTAACCCTAATACTCGTCTTAAAGAGCAAGAAAAAAGAGAGGCAATTTTGAAGACGGATGTAGAAGAACTAACTCCCTTAATCGAGGACTTAGACCCAAGTAGAGTCAACAGTCTAGATGAAGATGTGCTTGTTCGCAATCGAGATCTACTTTTAAAAAGGGTTGCTGATAATCGTTCGACCTTTAGTATTTATATAAATACTGATATTGAACAGGTACGAAAACAAAATCTACAATTAACTAATGAAGATATTGACAATTGGACAGACTCTGATTTCCAATATTTACTCGGTCAAATAGTTGAAATCGAAAAACTACCTAAGAATACAGAAGTACGTTTTACTATAAATTATAAAAGCAAACTGAGTTGGGATGATTTTAAAAAATTCAGTTTTGTTAAACAATAATTTTGGAAAGACTTTCAGGAATCTTCCTGTCTGTCTTTTTACTTAGCTTTTTGGTATAATGAACCAAGTAATAATTTAGAAAGATTTGTGGGTGTCAAACAGTCCAGTTTTTTGACATGGACCTATGTTCCACCCAAAGAGGTATTAGTGTCGTGTCTCAATCTTATATCAATGTTATCGGTGCGGGTTTAGCAGGTTCTGAAGCAGCTTACCAAATCGCAGAGCGTGGTATTCCAGTTAAACTTTATGAAATGCGTGGTGTCAAATCAACACCTCAGCATAAAACAGACAATTTTGCTGAGTTGGTTTGCTCCAACTCCTTGCGTGGAGATTCTCTTACAAATGCTGTAGGTCTCCTCAAGGAAGAAATGCGTCGTCTAGGTTCTCTTATCTTGGAATCAGCAGAAGCAACGCGTGTTCCTGCTGGTGGTGCTCTCGCGGTTGACCGTGATGGTTTCTCGCAAATGGTTACTGAAAAGATTGCCAATCATCCTTTGATTAAGGTCGTTCGTGACGAAATCACAGAATTGCCAATAGATGCTATTACAGTTGTAGCAACTGGTCCTTTAACAAGTGATGCTCTTGCTGAGAAAATTCATGCACTCAATGGAGGAGATGGTTTTTATTTCTACGATGCTGCAGCGCCTATTGTGGATGTCAATACAATCGATATGAACAAGGTTTATCTCAAATCTCGTTATGATAAGGGAGAAGCTGCCTATCTCAATGCTCCAATGACCAAGCAAGAATTTATGGATTTCCATGAAGCTTTGGTCAATGCGGAAGAAGCTCCGTTGAATTCTTTTGAAAAAGAAAAATATTTTGAAGGGTGTATGCCCATCGAAGTTATGGCCAAACGTGGCATAAAAACCATGCTCTACGGCCCTATGAAACCAGTTGGTCTAGAGTATCCAGATGATTACACTGGTCCTCGTGACGGAGAATTTAAGACGCCATACGCAGTCGTTCAGCTTCGTCAGGATAATGCAGCTGGAAGTCTTTATAATATCGTTGGTTTTCAGACTCACCTCAAATGGGGAGAGCAGAAGCGTGTCTTCCAAATGATTCCAGGTCTTGAAAACGCTGAGTTTGTTCGCTATGGAGTCATGCACCGCAATTCCTACATGGACTCTCCAAATCTCCTTGAGCAGACTTATCGTTCTAAGAAACAACCAAATCTATTCTTTGCTGGTCAGATGACGGGCGTGGAAGGTTATGTTGAATCAGCAGCTTCAGGGTTAGTAGCAGGTATTAACGCAGCTCGTCTTTTCAAGGGAGAAAGCGAAGCTATTTTCCCAGAGACAACTGCAATCGGAAGTTTAGCTCATTATATCACCCATGCTGATAGCAAACACTTCCAACCTATGAATGTCAACTTCGGTATTATCAAGGAATTAGAAGGTGAACGAATCCGTGATAAAAAGACTCGTTATGAGAAAATCGCGGAACGTGCCTTGTCTGATTTAGAGGAATTTTTATCTGTCTAATTTTTTTGAAAGAATCGCTCATCATACTATAAAAATCTTTGAAATTGTGATAAAATAGGTAGGATGAAAAAAGGAGAGAGAAAATGGTAGAACCTAAGTATAAACGTATCTTAATCAAGCTATCTGGTGAAGCCCTTGCTGGCGAACGTGGTGTCGGAATTGATATCAAAACCGTTCAAAGCATGGCCCAAGAAATCAAAGAAGTTCACGAGCTAGGAATTGAAATTGCCTTGGTTATCGGTGGTGGAAACCTTTGGCGTGGAGAACCTGCGGCAGAAGCTGGTATGGATCGTGTTCAAGCGGATTACACTGGAATGCTTGGGACAGTCATGAATGCTCTTGTGATGGCAGATTCATTGCAACAAGTAGGTGTTGATACTCGCGTACAAACAGCTATTGCTATGCAACAAGTAGCAGAGCCTTACATTCGCGGGCGTGCCCTTCGCCACCTTGAAAAAGGACGTATCGTTATCTTTGGTGCAGGAATCGGTTCACCATATTTCTCAACAGATACTACAGCAGCTCTTCGTGCAGCTGAAATTGAAGCAGATGCTATTTTGATGGCTAAGAATGGTGTAGACGGTGTCTACAATGCCGATCCTAAGAAAGATAAGACTGCTGTTAAATTTGAAGAATTGACTCACCGTGATGTCATCAATAAAGGCCTTCGTATCATGGACTCAACAGCTTCAACACTGTCAATGGATAACGACATTGACTTGGTAGTCTTTAATATGAACCAACCTGGTAATATCAAACGTGTTGTATTTGGTGAAAATATCGGTACAACAGTTTCAAACAATATCGAAGAAAAGGAATAGGAAAAATTATGGCTAACGCAATTGTAGAAAAAGCTAAAGAGAGAATGACTCAATCTCACCACTCACTTGCTCGTGAGTTTGGTGGTATCCGTGCAGGACGTGCAAACGCAAGCTTGCTTGACCGTATTACTGTTGAATACTATGGTGTCGAAACACCTCTGAACCAGATCGCTTCTATCACAATCCCAGAAGCGCGTGTTTTATTGATAACTCCATTTGACAAATCTTCTTTGAAAGAGATTGAACGAGCTATCAATGCCTCTGATCTCGGAATTGCACCAGCAAATGATGGTACAGTCATTCGTTTGGTTATTCCAGCACTTACAGAAGAAACTCGTCGAGACCTTGCTAAAGAAGTGAAAAAAGTTGGAGAAAATGCAAAAATAGCAATCCGTAATATTCGCCGTGATGCTATGGATGATGCTAAAAAGCAAGAAAAAGCTAAAGAAATCACTGAAGACGAATTGAAATCTCTTGAAAAAGATATTCAAAAGGTCACTGATGATGCTGTTAAGCATATTGATGATATGACTGCCAATAAAGAAAAAGAAATTTTGGAAGTCTAAGAAATAAACAGAAAAACTCAGTTGGCATTGCTGGCTGAGTTTTATTCGAAAGAAGGAACTATGAATACAAATCTTGCAAGTTTTATCGTTGGACTGATCATCGATGAAAATGAGCGTTTTTACTTTGTTCAAAAAGATGGGCAGACCTATGCTCTTTCTAAAGAAGAAGGTCAGCATGCAGTTGGGGATACGGTCAAAGGTTTTGCATACACAGATATGAAGCAAAAATTGCGTCTCACTACTACAGAAGTCACTGCGACCCAGGATCAATTTGGTTGGGGAACTGTAACAGAAGTGCGCAAGGATTTGGGGGTCTTTGTTGACACAGGGCTTCCTGACAAGGAAATCGTTGTATCTCTTGATATTCTACCTGAACTAAAAGATCTCTGGCCAAAGAAGGGTGATCGACTTTATATTCGTCTAGAAGTGGATAAGAAAGACCGTATATGGGGAGTTTTGGCTTATCAAGAAGACTTCCAACGTTTAGCTCGTCCTGCTTACAATAACATGCAGAATCAAAACTGGCCTGCAATCGTATATCGTCTTAAGTTATCAGGAACCTTTGTCTATCTTCCAGAGAATAACATGCTCGGCTTTATTCATCCAAGTGAGCGCTATGCAGAACCACGTTTGGGACAAGTCTTAGATGCGCGAGTCATTGGTTTCCGTGAGGTTGATCGTACACTGAACCTTTCTCTAAAGCCACGTTCTTTTGAGATGTTAGAAAATGATGCCCAGATGATTTTGACCTACTTGGAAAGCAATGGTGGTTTCATGACACTAAACGATAAGTCGTCTCCAGATGACATCAAGGCTACTTTTGGTATTTCAAAAGGTCAATTCAAAAAAGCACTCGGTGGTTTGATGAAGGCAGGAAAAATCAAGCAAGATCAGTTTGGAACAGAATTGATTGAAGGGGACTTATGAGAAAATCATTTTATACCTGGCTTATGACAGAACGAAATCCTAAAAGTAATAGCCCCAAAGCCATTTTAGCGGACTTAGCCTTTCAGGAATCAGCTTTTCCGAAACATACGGATGATTTTGATGAAGTGAGTAGATTTTTGGAGGAGCATGCTAGTTTTTCCTTTAACCTAAGCGAATTTGATCGTATCTGGCAAGAATATGTAGAACATTAAGTGGCTTGAGGTGCTAGAGATAGTAATTTCGATGTGCCTTTGCTATAATAAAAAGAAATTAAAGAGTTAGAGAGGTTCTTTGTTTGAAGGAACATTCAATAGACATTCAGTTAAGTCATCCAGATGACCTGTTTCATCTTTTTGGTTCCAATGAGCGCCATCTTCGTTTGATGGAAGATGAGTTAGATGTTATCATCCATGCACGTACTGAGATTGTTCAAGTCTTGGGAGAGGAGTCTGCTTGTGAAGAAGCGCGTCAGGTTATTCAAGCCTTGATGGTCTTGGTTAATCGTGGAATGACTGTGGGAACTCCGGATGTGGTGACAGCTATTAATATGGTTCGAAATCATGAAATTGATAAGTTCGTCGCCCTCTACGAAGAAGAAATTATCAAGGATAGTACAGGCAAGCCGATTCGTGTGAAGACATTAGGGCAAAAACTCTATGTCGATAGTGTCAAACATCACGATGTAACTTTTGGAATTGGACCTGCTGGGACAGGGAAGACCTTTCTCGCAGTGACCTTGGCTGTGACGGCTCTCAAGCGTGGGCAAGTCAAGCGTATTATCCTGACACGCCCTGCAGTAGAAGCGGGAGAAAGCCTAGGATTTCTACCTGGTGATTTGAAAGAAAAGGTGGATCCTTATCTTCGACCAGTCTATGATGCTTTATATCAGATTTTAGGGAAAGACCAAACAACTCGCCTCATGGAGCGAGAAATTATTGAGATTGCACCTTTGGCCTATATGCGTGGACGTACCTTGGATGATGCTTTTGTCATCTTGGATGAAGCCCAAAATACAACCATCATGCAGATGAAGATGTTCTTGACACGTCTTGGATTCAATTCTAAAATGATTGTCAATGGGGATATTAGCCAGATTGACCTACCACGTAATGTTAAATCAGGTCTGATTGATGCCCAAGAAAAACTTAAGAACATTCACCAGATCGACTTTGTTCATTTTTCAGCTAAGGACGTAGTTCGTCATCCAGTCGTTGCTCAGATTATCCGAGCTTATGAACCAGCTCCAGTTAAAAATGAGGAAGCTAAAGAAGAAACAGATTTCTGACCTCGGTTTGAAAGATGGTCAATTTCTATTTAATTTTTTTAAACTCTAAGAATATTCTTGTTTTTCTCATTTTTTTGTGCTATATTAAGTAGAAATTCTCATGGAGTGGAGGGAAGAGAATGGAATCGATTCTTGTGAAATTTGCAGAGTATCCAATTGTAGAAACGGATCGTTTGGTGCTCAGACCTGTGACTTTGGACGATGCGGAAGCTATGTTTGAATATGCCTCAGACAAGGAAAATACGCGCTACACTTTCCCAACAAATCAAAGTTTAGAGGAAACTAAGAACAATATTGCTCAGTTTTACTTGGCTAGTCCCTTGGGGCGTTGGGGAATTGAACTAAAAAGTACTGGAAAGTTCATCGGAACTATTGACTTGCACAAGATGGATACTATTCTTAAGAAGGCAGCTATTGGCTATATTATCCATAAAAAATATTGGAACCAAGGTTTGACGACAGAAGCCAATCGTGCCGTGATTGAACTAGCTTTTGAAAAGATAGGGATGAATAAGCTGACCGCCCTTCACGATAAAGACAATCCTGCGTCAGGAAAGGTGATGGAGAAATCAGGCATGCACTTTTCTCACGAAGAACCATATGCCAGAATGGACAAAAAAGAACCGGGACGAATTGTAACACGTGTACATTATGTCTTGACCAAGGAAGATTATTTTGCAAATAAGTAAGCAGTTGAAAAGATTTTTCAGCTGTTTTTTTCTTTCTCTTACGAATAAGCTAAGAGAGGAGAAAATATGGAAGAACTTATCGAGAAAATCAAAGAATATAAAATCATTGTCATCTGTGCTGGTTTGGGTCTGGTTTTAGGTGGACTTTTCCTCCTAAAACCAGTCGCTCAAGCACCTGCTAAAGAAACAAAGGCACAAACAGAAGTTACCACTATTTCAAAGGATTCAGCGGATGAAAAGGAAGACAAAAACCAGAAAGAAGAGTCTGTTAAGCAAGATTTAATTACTGTCGACGTAAAAGGTGCTGTCAAAGCGCCAGGGATTTATGATTTGCCAGTTGGAAGTCGTATCAATGATGCTGTTCAAAAAGCTGGTGGGCTGACAGATAATGCTGATAGTAAGTCTATCAATCTTGCTCAGAAGATTAGTGACGAGACACTTGTCTATGTTCCAACTAAGGAAGAAGCGACAAGTCAAGAAACGCCATCAAGTGCTTCTAATAGCAAGGGAAATAAGAAAGTCAATCTCAATAAAGCCAGTTTAGAGGAGCTTAAACAAGTCAAAGGATTAGGTGCTAAACGTGCTCAAGATATTATCGACCATCGTGATTCCAACGGTAAGTTTAAGTCAGTTGATGACCTCAAGAAAATTTCTGGTTTTGGTGCAAAGACGATAGAAAAGTTGAAAGACTATGTTACAGTGGATTAATCGTTTCCCTATCCCTAAAATCTATCTCAGCTTTCTGTTGCTTTGGCTTTACTATGCTATTTTTTCAGCTTCCTTTCTTGCTTTGCTAGTACTTGTTTTTCTAGTCATCTGTCTATTTTTGCAATTTCCGTGGAAAACTGTGACCAAGGTTCTCTTGGTTTGCAGCCTAATTGGGAGTTGGTTTGTATTTCAAAAATGGCAACAAGAAGAAGCTAGTCAGCATCTAGTCAATACAGTTGATACAGTCCGAGTCTTACCAGATACCATCAAGGTGAATGGTGATAGCTTGTCTTTTCGTGGTAAAGCTGATGGTAGACTTTTTCAGGTCTATTATAAACTCCAGTCAGAAGCTGAAAAGGAAAAGTTTAAAGAGTTATCTGAACTGCATGAGATAGTAGTAAAAGGAAAGCTAGCTATTCCTCAAGGAGCAAATAATTTTGCTGGATTTGATTATCGAAACTATCTCAAAACGCAGGGAATTTATCAGAGCTTAACTATCTCGGAAATTGTTGAATTAAAGAAAGCATCCAGCTGGGATATAGGTGAAAATCTATCCAGCTTGCGGAGAAAAGCAGTTGTCTGGATAAAAAGGAATTTTCCTGACCCCATGCGCAATTATATGACGGGACTCTTATTGGGTCATTTGGACACAGATTTTGAGGAAATGAATGAACTCTACTCTAGTCTAGGGATTATTCACCTTTTTGCTTTGTCAGGAATGCAAGTCGGATTTTTCATGGATGCTTTCAAGAAGTTATTCTTGCGATTGGGCTTGACCCAAGAAAAGTTCAAATGTCTAGCCTATCCATTTTCCTTAGTCTATGCAGGTTTGACAGGATTTTCAGCCTCTGTTATTAGAAGTCTGCTACAAAAACTGTTGGCTCAACATGGCTTCAAGGGGCTGGATAATTTTGCTTTGACGATTCTTATTCTATTTCTTTTCATGCCGAACTTTTTCTTAACTGCTGGGGGAGTTCTTTCCTGTGCTTATGCCTTTATCCTGACCATGACTGGTGAGGAAGTAGAAGGAATTAAGGGACTAGTTAGAGAGAGTTGCATCATTTCTTTGGGTATTCTGCCAATTTTATCTTTTTACTTTTCTGAATTCCAACCGTGGTCTATACTCTTGACCTTTGCTTTTTCATTCTTATTTGATACGGTCCTGTTACCACTCTTATCGATTCTCTTCTGTCTGTCATTTATATATCCCATCACCCAGTTCAACTTTCTCTTTGAATGGTTAGAAAACATCATACGCTATATTTCTCAGCTATCTACGAGGCCTCTTGTTTTTGGACAACCGAGTCTTTGGATTTTAATCCTTCTTTTGATTACTCTAGCTCTCATCTATGACTATCGAAAAAATTTGAAAAAAATATCTATGCTTGTCATAGTTGTCGTTTCGCTCTTTTTTATAACCAAACATCCCATGGAAAATGAAATCACAGTCCTGGATATGGAACAGGGGCGGAGTATTTTTCTAAGAGACACGACAGGAAAGACTATCCTACTGGATGTCGGAGAAAAATCTGAACTCGAAAAGAAAGAAGCATGGCAAGAGAAAGTCACAACTAGCAATGCCAAACGTAGTTTAATTCCTTATCTGAAAAGTCGAGGTGTGGCAAAGATTGATCAACTTGTTTTAACGGATAATGAACCTAAGCAACTAGATCATGTACTAGAAATTAGTAAAGCCTTCGTGCTTAGAGAGATTCTAGTAACTGAAGAAATACTATCACAGAGAGAATTTATGGATAAGCTAACTGAAAGCAAAGTCAAGGTAGGTGTTATCAAAACAGGACAGCAGTTATCTATTTTTGGGAGTAGTTTGGAAGTAATTGCTAGCCAAAACAGAGAAAATAAGAGCTCAATTGCCTTGTACGGGAAGCTATTAAATCAAACCTTTCTAGTTACTGGAAATACAGAGGAGAAGTTCTTAACGAGTCATTATCCAAAATTCCAAGCAGATGTAGTGATAAATCATCAGAAATTATCTAAGAAAAATTCAGATATCGAAGCATTCAAAACCTTTCAACCCAAAGTTACAGTTATTTCAGTAGACAAGAAAAAAACATTTAAAGTTAAAAATGGGGAGAATTACCAAGAAGATAAAAATATAGAGAATTCAATTTACAAAACCGACACAAAGGGAGCCATACGTTTTAAAGGCTGGAGTTCTTGGCAAATTGAAACAGTTCGATGATTTTAGATTTTGGAAGAAAATTAAAATTGTCTAAACAATCAATCAAAACTTGATTTTAAAACCTTTTTGCTATAAAATGGTAAAGATTAGTGTCAAACTTTTATATTGCAAATAGGAGAAAACATGACAAAAACTTTGAAACGTCCTGAGGTTTTATCACCTGCAGGAACACTTGAAAAACTAAAAGTAGCTGTTCAATACGGAGCAGATGCTGTCTTTATCGGTGGTCAGGCCTATGGTCTTCGTAGCCGTGCAGGAAACTTCACTTTCGAACAGATGGAAGAAGGAGTTCAGTTTGCTGCTAAATATGGCGCTAAAGTCTATGTAGCAGCTAATATGGTTATGCACGAGGGAAATGAAGTGGGAGCGGGAGAATGGTTCCGTAAGTTGCGAGATATTGGTATTGCAGCGGTTATCGTATCAGATCCAGCCTTGATCATGATTGCTGCAACAGAAGCTCCAGGACTTGAAATCCACCTTTCAACCCAGGCTAGTGCGACTAACTACGAAACACTAGAATTCTGGAAAGAACTTGGCTTGACTCGTGTCGTTTTGGCGCGTGAAGTTTCTATGGAAGAATTGGCTGAAATCCGTAAACGTACAGATGTTGAGATTGAAGCCTTTGTCCACGGAGCTATGTGTATTTCTTACTCTGGTCGTTGTACTCTTTCAAACCACATGAGTATGCGTGATGCCAACCGTGGTGGATGTTCACAGTCTTGCCGTTGGAAATACGACCTTTATGATATGCCATTTGGTCAAGAACGTAAGAGTCTCAAGGGAGAAATTCCTGAAGAATTCTCTATGTCTGCAGTTGATATGTCTATGATTGACCATATTCCAGATATGATTGAAAATGGTGTGGACAGTCTTAAGATTGAAGGTCGTATGAAATCCATCCACTATGTTTCAACAGTAACAAACTGTTACAAGGCTGCTGTTGATGCCTATCTTGAGAGCCCTGAAAAGTTTGAAGCTATTAAGCAAGACTTGATTGATGAAATGTGGAAGGTTGCCCAACGTGAATTGGCTACAGGTTTCTACTACGGAACACCATCTGAAAATGAACAACTGTTCGGAGCACGTCGTAAGATTCCAGAATACAAGTTTGTTGCTGAAGTAGTAGCTTATGATGCTGCGACACAAACAGCAACTATTCGTCAACGGAATGTCATCAACGAAGGTGACCAAGTTGAGTTCTACGGTCCTGGCTTCCGTCATTTTGAAACTTATATTCAAGATCTTCATGATGCTAAAGGAAATAAAATCGATCGTGCACCAAACCCAATGGAACTCTTGACTATCAAGGTTCCTCAACCAGTACAAGCCGGAGATATGGTACGTGCCTTGAAAGAAGGCCTGATCAATCTTTACAAAGAAGATGGAGCAAGCGTCACAGTTCGTGCCTAGATAAGGAAAAAGAATGGTTCAAGCTCAGGGATTACTAGTAGACGATGAAAGCAGATGTGTTCATTACCATAGTGATAAAGATATCGTAGCGCTTCAGTGTTACGAGTGTAAAAAGTATTACGCCTGTTATCAGTGTCACAATGAGATAGAGGAGCACATTTTTTCTCCCTACCCTTTAAGTCTAAAAGGAGATAGGCCCGTCTTATGTGGTTCCTGCAAGAAAACACTAACCTATGAGGAGTATTCAGGGAAGGGAAACTGTCCTTATTGTAAAGCTGCATTTAATCCTGCTTGCCAGAGTCACTATTCCTATTATTTTAAATAAGAGACGATAAATCCGGGTTGTAAAACTCGGGTTTTCATTTTCAGAAAATAAAGAAAAAAGTGAAATAGGTCTGAAAATACGATAACATTTTCTATATGATAGTCTTGAAAATCGAAAAAATGGAAATTAGTAATGAGAAACGCTTTCAACATTAGTAAAAAGTTGACAAATCAAAATTTTAGGACTAAACTAATTAAGTAAAAATTAAATAAAAAGGAGAATTCGTCATGAATTTAACATTTTTTGGTCTATGTCTTGCCTGTATGGGGGTATCTCTTGCAGAAGGATTTTTGATGAACGGTTTGTTCAAATCTGCAGCACGTCAACCAGATATCATCCCTCAATTACGTAGCTTGATGATCATGGGGATTGCCTTTATTGAAGGAACTTTCTTTGTAACTCTTGTCTTTTCATTTATCATCAAATAAAAAGAAGTATAAATTGGAAAAGGGAGGATTTTAGATGGAAGAAAGTATCAATCCAACCATCAATATTGGTCCTGTTACCTTTGATTTAACCTTGACAGCCTTGACCTTGTTGTCTGTGGCAGTTATTTTTGGCTTTATCTATTGGGCAAGTCGCAACATGACGGTAAAACCCAAGGGAAAGCAAAATGTACTAGAGTATCTCTATGACTTTGTAGTCGGTTTTACAGAACCTAACGTAGGTTCACGGTACATGAAAGATTACTCACTCTTTTATTTGTGTTTGTTTCTTTTTATGGTCATCGCAAATAATCTTGGTTTGATGGCAAAAATTCAAACTACAGATGGGACAAACCTTTGGACATCGCCAACAGCAAATCTCCAGTTTGACTTGGCTTTGTCATTTGGAATTATCCTGATGACCCATATCGAAGGAATTCGTCGTCGTGGTGTTAAACAATATCTGAAAGGTTTTGCAACCCCAGGTTTTATGACACCGATGAATCTCCTTGAAGAAGTCACAAATTTCCTATCACTTGCTTTGCGGGTGTTCGGGAATATCTTTGCCGGAGAAGTGATGGCAAGCTTGCTAATTATTCTTTCTCATCAGGCACTGTATTGGTATCCAGTCGCATTTGTTACCAATCTTGTCTGGACGGCATTTTCTGTGTTCATCTCCTGTGTACAGGCTTATGTGTTCACAGTATTGTCTTCTATGTATTTAGGACATAAAATAAATGATGAAGAAGAGTAGAAAGGAGTAACTGATGCACGTAACAGTAGGTGAATTAATTGGTAACTTTATTTTAATTGCTGGCTCCTTTATCCTTTTGATCGTCTTAGTCAAAAAATTCGCGTGGTCAAATTTGACAAGTATCTTCGAAGAACGAGCTGAGAAAATCGCTGCTGATATTGATGGAGCTGAACAAGCCCGTCAAAAAGCGGAAACTCTTGCTCAAAAACGTGAAGATGAATTGGCTGGAAGCCGTAAGGAAGCTAAGACCATCATTGATAATGCAAAGGATACAGCTGAGAAAAGTAAAGCTGATATCTTAGCAGAAGCTAAGCTTGAAGCTGGACGCTTAAAAGATAAAGCAAATCAAGAAATTGCTCAAAATAAAGCTGAGGCTTTGCAAAGCGTTAAAGGTGAGGTAGCAGAATTAACAGTAAGTCTAGCTGGAAAAATTATCTCAAAAAACCTTGATGGTCATGCCCACAAAGAACTCATTGATCAGTATATCGATCAGCTAGGAGAAGCTTAATGGACAAAAAGACAGTAAAGGTAATTGAAAAATACAGCATGCCTTTTGTCCAATTGGTGATTGAAAAAGGAGAAGAAGACCGTATCTTTTCAGACTTGACTCAAATCAAACAAGTTGCTGAAGAAACAGACTTACCTTCTTTTTTGGCTCAGGTAGATGTTGATGAGTCTGATAAGGAAAAAACAGTCAGTTATTTCCAAGACTCTGCATCACCATTAGTACAAAACTTCATTCAAGTTCTGTTGTACAATCATCGCTCAAATCTTTTTTACGATGTGATTGTAGATTGTTTAAACCGTCTTGAGAGAGAAACGAATCGTTTTGAAGTAACGATTATGTCTGCTCATCCTCTGACTGATGAACAGAAAGACCGTCTACTTCCTATTATAGAGAAAAAGATGTCTTTAAAAGTGCGTAGCATTAAAGAAGAAATCGACGATAGTTTAATCGGTGGTTTTGTCATTATCGCCAATCATAAGACAATTGATGTTAGTATTAAACAACAACTTAAAGTTGTTAAGGAAAATTTGAAATAGAAAGTGGTGTTCTTTTGGCAATTAACGCACAAGAAATCAGCGCTTTAATTAAGCAACAAATTGAAAATTTCAAACCCAATTTTGATGTGACTGAAACAGGTGTTGTAACCTATATCGGGGACGGAATTGCGCGTGCTCATGGCCTTGAAAATGCCATGAGTGGAGAGTTGTTAATCTTTGAAAACGGCTCTTATGGTATGGCGCAAAACTTAGAATCAACAGATGTTGGTATTATCATCCTTGGAGATTTTACAGATATCCGCGAAGGTGACACCATTCGTCGTACAGGAAAAATCATGGAAGTTCCAGTTGGTGATAGCTTGATTGGACGTGTCGTGGATCCACTTGGCCGTCCCGTAGATGGACTTGGTCCAATCGACACAAACAAGACTCGTCCAGTTGAAGCACCAGCACCTGGGGTAATGCAACGTAAATCAGTATCAGAACCATTGCAAACTGGTTTGAAAGCTATTGATGCCCTTGTTCCAATCGGACGTGGTCAACGTGAGTTGATTATCGGTGACCGTCAAACAGGGAAAACCACCATCGCTATCGATGCAATCTTGAACCAAAAAGGCCAAGATATGATTTGTATCTATGTAGCGATTGGTCAAAAAGAATCAACAGTTCGTACACAAGTAGAAACACTTCGCCAGTACGGAGCTTTGGATTACACAATTGTTGTGACAGCATCAGCTTCACAACCTTCTCCATTGCTTTTCCTTGCACCTTATGCAGGGGTTGCAGTGGCAGAAGAATTTATGTACCAAGGTAAGCATGTCTTGATCGTTTATGATGACTTATCTAAACAAGCGGTAGCTTATCGTGAACTTTCTCTCTTGCTCCGTCGTCCACCAGGTCGTGAAGCCTTCCCAGGGGATGTCTTCTACCTTCACAGTCGTCTGCTTGAACGTTCTGCCAAAGTTTCAGATGAACTTGGTGGTGGGTCAATCACTGCATTGCCGTTTATCGAAACTCAAGCGGGAGATATCTCAGCATATATCGCAACTAACGTAATTTCTATCACTGATGGACAAATCTTCCTTGGTGATGGTCTCTTTAATGCGGGTATTCGTCCGGCCATTGATGCGGGTTCTTCTGTATCTCGTGTTGGTGGTTCTGCTCAAATTAAAGCTATGAAGAAGGTTGCTGGTACACTTCGTATCGACCTTGCTTCATATCGTGAGTTGGAAGCCTTCACTAAATTTGGTTCAGACTTGGATGCAGCTACTCAGGCTAAATTGAACCGTGGTCGTCGTACTGTAGAAGTATTGAAACAACCCGTTCACAAACCATTACCTGTTGAGAAACAAGTAACTATTCTCTACGCTTTGACCCATGGTTTCTTGGATACAATTCCTGTAGACGATATCGTTCGTTTCGAAGAAGAGTTCCATATGTTCTTTGATGCTCAGCATCCTGATATTTTGGAAACCATTCGTGAAACAAAAGACTTGCCAGATGAAGCAGTCTTGGATGCTGCGATTACTGAGTTTCTCAATCAATCAAGCTTCCAATAAGAATAGAGGTGTCAAATGGCAGTATCTCTAAATGATATTAAAACAAAAATCGCCTCAACAAAAAATACTAGTCAAATTACTAATGCTATGCAGATGGTCTCTGCTGCCAAGTTAGGTCGTTCGGAAGAAGCTGCTCGTAACTTCCAGGTTTATGCTCAAAAGGTGCGTAAGCTAGTTACAGATATCCTTCATGGTGATGGTGCCGCTGGATCAACAAACCCTATGTTGATTAGTCGCCCTGTCAAGAAAACAGGCTATATCGTCATAACTTCTGACCGTGGTCTTGTTGGAGGATATAATTCCTCAATCTTGAAGGCTGTCATGGAACTTCAGAAGGAATACCACCCAAATGGTGATGACTTTGAAGTCATCTGTATCGGTGGTATGGGGGCTGACTTCTTTAAAGCTCGTGGAATTCAACCAATCTATGAATTACGCGGCCTTGCAAGTCAACCAAGCTTTGATGAGGTTCATAAGATTATCACTAAAACGATTGAAATGTATCAAAATGAACTTTTCGATGAGCTTTATGTTTGCTATAACCACCATGTGAATACTTTGACCAGTCAAATGCGTGTGGAACAGATGCTTCCTATCGTGGACTTGGATCCAAATGAAGCGGATGATAACTATAGCTTGACCTTTGATCTTGAAACAAGTCGAGAAGAAATCTTGGATCAATTGCTACCACAGTTTGCAGAGAGCATGATTTATGGTGCTATTATTGATGCCAAAACAGCTGAAAATGCTGCTGGTATGACAGCTATGCAAACAGCGACTGATAATGCTAAAAAAGTAATTAATGATTTGACAATCCAGTATAACCGTGCCAGACAGGCGGCGATTACACAAGAAATCACAGAAATCGTGGCGGGAGCTAGTGCTTTAGAATAAAGTTATCCTGCTAAAATCAATGAACTTAGGACCTAGCTAAACTAGGAACAACAGTATCTTATATAGAATAGGAGAAGGAGATGAGTTCAGGTAAAATTGCTCAGGTTATCGGTCCCGTTGTAGACGTTTTGTTTGCAGCAGGGGAAAAACTTCCTGAGATTAACAATGCACTTGTCGTCTACAAAAATGACGAAAGAAAAACAAAAATCGTCCTTGAAGTAGCCTTGGAGTTGGGAGATGGTATGGTCCGTACTATCGCCATGGAATCAACAGATGGGTTGACTCGTGGAATGGAAGTATTGGACACAGGTCGTCCAATCTCTGTACCAGTAGGTAAAGAAACTTTGGGACGTGTCTTCAATGTTTTGGGAGATACCATTGACTTGGAAGCTCCTTTTACAGAAGACGCAGAGCGTCAGCCAATTCATAAAAAAGCTCCAACTTTTGATGAGTTGTCTACCTCTTCTGAAATCCTTGAAACAGGGATTAAGGTTATCGACCTTCTTGCCCCTTACCTTAAAGGTGGTAAAGTTGGACTTTTCGGTGGTGCCGGAGTTGGTAAAACCGTCTTAATCCAAGAATTGATTCACAACATTGCCCAAGAACACGGTGGTATTTCAGTATTTACTGGTGTTGGGGAACGTACTCGTGAGGGGAACGACCTTTACTGGGAAATGAAAGAATCAGGTGTTATCGAGAAAACAGCTATGGTATTTGGTCAGATGAATGAGCCACCAGGAGCACGTATGCGTGTTGCCCTTACTGGTTTGACAATCGCTGAATACTTCCGTGATGTAGAAGGCCAAGACGTGCTTCTCTTTATCGATAATATCTTCCGTTTCACTCAGGCTGGTTCAGAAGTATCTGCCCTTTTGGGTCGTATGCCATCAGCCGTTGGTTACCAACCAACACTTGCAACAGAAATGGGTCAATTGCAAGAACGTATTACTTCAACTAAGAAAGGTTCTGTAACCTCTATCCAGGCTATCTATGTGCCAGCGGATGACTATACTGACCCAGCGCCAGCAACAGCCTTCGCTCACTTGGATTCTACTACTAACTTGGAACGTAAATTGGTTCAATTGGGTATTTACCCAGCCGTTGACCCACTTGCTTCAAGTTCACGTGCCTTGGCACCTGAAATCGTTGGTGCAGAACACTATGCAGTTGCTGCTGAAGTGAAACGTGTCCTTCAACGCTACCAT
Source organism: uncultured Streptococcus sp. (assembly GCA_963528105.1). Classification (GTDB taxonomy): domain Bacteria; phylum Bacillota; class Bacilli; order Lactobacillales; family Streptococcaceae; genus Streptococcus. Next base: position 20,580 of record CAURUY010000011.1, read on the forward strand.
GAATTGCAAGATATTATTGCTATCCTTGGTATGGATGAACTTTCTGATGAAGAAAAGACTTTGGTTGCTCGTGCACGTCGTATTCAATTCTTCCTTTCACAAAACTTCAACGTTGCGGAACAATTTACTGGTCAACCAGGTTCGTATGTTCCAGTAGCGGAAACAGTTCGTGGATTTAAGGAAATTCTTGAAGGGAAATACGATCATCTCCCAGAAGACGCCTTCCGTGGAGTAGGTTCAATCGAAGATGTTATTGCTAAGGCTGAAAAAATGGGATTTTAAGAGGTGACCTATGGCTCAGTTAACTGTCCAGATCGTGACACCAGATGGCCTCGTCTATGATCACCATGCCAGCTTTGTATCAGTTCGAACTCTGGATGGTGAGATGGGGATCTTGCCACGACATCAAAATATGATTGCGGTATTAGCAGTTGATGAAGTTAAAGTCAAACGTATCGATGATGATACTCATGTGAACTGGATAGCAGTAAACGGAGGAATCATTGAGATTGCAAATGATGTCATTACTATCATTGCAGACTCAGCTGAACGAGCTCGTGATATCGATGTTAGTCGTGCAGAACGTGCGAAGCTTCGTGCTGAACGTGAAATCGAAGAAGCACAAGATAAACATTTGATTGACCAAGAGCGTCGTGCTAAGATTGCATTGCAACGTGCCATTAACCGTATCAATGTCGGAAATAAACTATAAACTAAAAAAGAACTTGATGTTTGTTCAAGTTCTTTTTTGTTATTGGTTAGTTAGTAAAGCTAATGCAGACTGCTTCAGGTACATGGAAGTCATTAGAAAGTTCTGCAAGTCGACCAGTTTCAGGATTACGCTTAAAGACAGTCGCATTATCCGAATCTTGGTGAACCGCGATGAGGAACTCTTGATCAGGAGATAAATCAAAATCACGTGGGTTTTGTCCATGAGTTGGTACAATCTCTAATAACTCCAAGCTTCCATCTGCTAAAATTCTATACACAGCAATAGAATCATGCCCACGGTTAGAAGCATAGAGGTATTTACCATCTTTTGATAGACGAATAGCAGCAGTACCATTAAAATCATTGTAGCCTTCTGGAAGTGTTGAGATAGTTTGCATTCTTTCAAATGCTCCAACTCCATCGTAAATCAACACTTCAATTGTACTATTGAGTTCGCAAATGAGATAAGCAATCTTGTAGTGATGGTGGAAAACAAGGTGACGAGCACCGGCACCAGGGTTACAGTTGTAGGTTGCTAGTGGACTTAATTTTCCTTCTGAATCAACATCATAGGTAGTGACCTCGTCAGTACCTAGATCACAAGTGACTAAGTATTGATCTGGTGTTAAATCTGTAAAGTGAACATGGGGAGAAGTTTGGTTTTCATGTGGACCATGGCCTTCATGTTGAACTTTATCAGCCAATTCGAGACTGCCATCTTCGTTTCGTTTGTATACCAAAACTTGACCTTTGTGGTAGTTGGCACCATAAACTAGGCTACGTTTCTCATCAACTGCAACGTAACAGTGGGGAGCACCTTCTTCAACTACATGATTGATAAGGCTACCATCAGTTTTGAATGCTGCAATACCACCTTTGCCATCGTGACTTCCAACAGTGTATAAATGTTGGTCTTTGTCAAATGCTAAATAGGTTGGACTTGGTTCTGCTGCAAAGAGTTCTAAATTTGCTAATTGACCTGTCTCGGTATCAAATTCAGCCTTGTAAATCCCTTGGGATATACGACGAGTATAAGTTCCAAAATAGACTGTTTTTTTCATGTACATACCTCTAAAAAAATATACTTCCATTATAACATAAAAAGGTTTACTAGATGAAAATTCTCAGGTGAAAATAGTGAGCATCCAGATTAGGAAAATATAAATTTCTCCTCAACGAAAACACTATAAAAACCCCTTATTTTTCTTAAAAAAATGGTATAATGTTAGGACAAAGGAAAGGAAGAAAACATGGAACAAAAAGAGAAACAATTTCACTTATCTTGGTTTTTTAAATGGTTTTTAGATAATAAAGCTATCACAGTCTTCTTAGTAACCTTATTATTAGGTCTCAATATTTTTATTCTCAGTAAGATTAGCTTTTTATTTATACCTGTTATAGACTTTTTATCTGTTGTGATGTTGCCTGTTATTTTATCAGGATTGCTTTTCTATCTCTTAAATCCATTAGTAGATTTCATGGAGAAGCACAAGATAAATCGTGTCTTAGCCATTAGTATTATTTTCGTCATTATCGCCATACTCTTGATTGTTGGTCTAGCTGTTGCAATACCAAATCTGCAACGTCAAGTAGTCATTTTTGCGCAAAATGTGCCAAGTTATTTGGAAGATGCTGATAAAGTTATTGATGACCTTGTAACTAAGCGTTTGCCAGATGACTTTAGACCCCAATTGGAACAGGTTTTAGCTCAATTTTCAACACAAGCAACTGCTTGGGCAAGTAATATTTCTTCCAAAGCTGTTAACTGGGTGAGTGCTCTTATTAGCGGAACGTCTCAAGTAATTGTCGCTTTGATTATCATGCCTTTTATGCTCTTTTATCTTCTTAGAGATGGAAAAGGTTTAAGAAATTATATCACTCAGTTCTTACCAAATAAATTGAGAGAACCAGTAGGCAAGGTTCTATCGGAAGTAAACCAACAACTTGCTAACTACGTTAGAGGGCAAATTACTGTTGCTGTTATTGTAGCTATCATGTTTATCATCTTCTTTAAGATAATCGGGCTTCGATATGGAGTGGTGCTAGGTATTACAGCAGGATTTTTAAATCTTGTTCCTTATCTTGGAAGTTTCCTTGCCATGATTCCTGCACTTGTCCTTGGCTTAATTGCAGGACCAATCATGCTTCTAAAGGTTATTGTAGTTTTTATTGTTGAACAAACCATTGAAGGTCGTTTCGTTTCACCACTGATTTTAGGAAGCCAATTGAATATTCATCCAATTACCATACTTTTTGTTCTATTGACTTCAGGTTCTATGTTTGGTATCTGGGGAGTACTACTTGGGATTCCAATCTATGCTTCTGCAAAAGTAGTCATTTCAGCTATTTTTGATTGGTACACAGAAGTAAGTGGACTTTATGAACAACCGAAAGAGGAGTCTGATCGTGAATAATAGTCAACAGATGCTTGAGGCTTTAGAACAACAAGACTTATCAAGTGCAGATTCTTTTTTTCAAAAGGCGCTAAAAGAAGATTCAGATAATGTTCTTTTGGAACTGGCTGCATATCTAGAAGGGATCGGCTTCTATCCTCAGGCAGCACAAATCTACGAGAAACTAGCACCAAAATTTCCAGAAGTATACATCAATCTAGCTGCAATAGCTGGTGAGGATGGATTGATTGAGGAGGCTTTTGATTATTTAGAAAATATCGGTCCAGAAAGCGAATGGTATGTATCAGCACTTGCCTTAAAAGCAGATTTATATCAGATGGAAGGATTGACTGATGTTGCGCGTGAGAAGCTTATAGAAGCCCGTAACTACTCTGATGATCCTCTCTTGATATTTGGACTGGCTGAACTAGACAGCGAGCTAGGAAACGATATAGAAGCCATTAAGGGCTATGCTCAATTAGATAATCGAGTTATCTACGATCAAACTGGAATTTCGACCTATCAGAGAATTGGTCTTGCTTATGCACGTTTAGGTAAGTTTGAATCTGCAATAGAATTTTTAGAAAAATCCCTAGAGTTAGAATATGATGACCAAACAGCATTTGAGCTTGCAAGTATCTATTTCGACCAAGAGGACTATCAAAAAGCAACCTTATACTTTAAACAGTTAGATACGATTTCTCCAGATTTTGAAGGATATGAATACGGCTATAGTCAGGCACTCCATAAAGAACATCAGACAGAAGAGGCTCTTAAAATAGCTCAACAGGGCTTGTCAAAAAATCCCTTTGAAACTCGGCTTTTACTCCTTGCATCTCAGCTATCTTATGAATTGCATCAACCGGAACAAGCAGAAGCATATCTACTACAAGCACAAGAGAATGCTGATGACCAGGAAGAAATTTTGCTACGCTTAGCTACCATCTACCAAGAACAAGAAAGATACGAAGATATTCTAGCTTTAGAAACGTATGAACCTGAAAATCTTTTAACGAAATGGATAATTGCAAGAAGCTACCAAGAGACAGAAGAGTTAGATGCAGCATACGATCTATATGAGAAACTTGTTCCTGAACTCAAGGATAATCCAGAATTTTTGGAACAATTTATCTATTTACTCAGAGAACTAGGTAAGCTAGAAGAGGCAAAAGAATACATCCAAATTTATCTTCACTTAGTACCAGACGATATGCAAATGCAGGAATTATATGATCATTTACTCTAAGATATTGATTGTAATCGCCCTTAAACAGGCGATTATTTTTTTGGGAAACACTTCGAAAGAATAATTATAGAATAAGTAATTAAAATAGATAAGTAGAGTGTGAATTTTTTATTTTTTTTTGATATAATTGTTATAGTAAAGTTGAATAATTACAATATGTAAAAATAGAAAGATTTGAATGATGACAAAAGTAAAAATTGTAACGGATTCGTCTGTTACCATAGAACTAGAAGTGGTTAAAGAATTAGATATTACTATTGTTCCTCTATCTGTAATGATTGATAGTGTCCTTTATTCAGATGCAGATCTTGAAGAGGGAGAATTTCTTCGCTTGATGCAAGCAAGTAAAAATCTTCCTAAGACTAGTCAACCACCTGTGGGACTTTTTGCAGAAATTTTTGATGATTTGGGTAAAGACGGTAGTCAGATTTTAGCTATTCACATGTCTCATGCTTTGTCAGGGACTGTAGAAGCAGCTCGCCAAGGAGCAAGTCTATCAACAGCTGATGTGACTGTTTTGGATAGCTCATTTACGGATCAGGCATTAAAGTTTCAAGTAGTAGAAGCGGCTAGATTAGCTCAAGAAGGAAAAGAGTTAGAATCCATCTTGTCACGTGTAGAAGAAGTAAAAAATAATACAGAACTCTACATCGGTGTTTCTACTTTGGAAAACCTTGTTAAGGGTGGGCGCATTGGTCGTGTAACAGGTCTAATAAGCTCGTTACTCAATATTCGTGTAGTTATGCAGATGAAAGATGATGAGCTTCAACCGATTGTTAAGGGACGAGGTGCCAAAACCTTTAAGAAATGGTTGGATGAGTTAGTAGAGACTCTGTCACAACGTTCAGTTGCAGAGATTGGTATTTCTTATGCCGGTACAAACGAATGGGCAAATGAGATGAAAGCTGTTCTTCAACCTTATGTTGAAAAGCCAATTTCAGTTCTTGAAACAGGATCAATTATCCAAACTCACACTGGTGAAAACGCTTGGGCTATCTTAATTCACTATAATTCCTAAAAAAATGAAGAAAAATCAAAGAAATGGAACTTTTTGACTTGACCTAAAAGGAATTTTAGGTTATGATTATAAGTGTTAATTAGAAATAATTTTGGAGGATTCATTAACATGGCAAACAAACAAGATTTGATCGCTAAAGTAGCAGAAGCTACAGAATTGACTAAGAAAGATTCAGCAGCAGCAGTTGACGCTGTATTCGCAGCTGTAACTGAATTCCTTTCAGCTGGTGAAAAAGTTCAATTGATCGGTTTTGGTAACTTTGAAGTTCGTAAACGTGCAGCTCGTAAAGGCCGCAACCCACAAACTGGTAAAGAAATCAAAATCAAAGCTTCTAAAGTTCCAGCATTCAAAGCTGGTAAAGCTCTTAAAGAAGCAGTTAAATAATGATTTTATAAAAAGCCCGTCATATCAAGCACTTGAGTTTGTGTGACAGGCTTTTTTTTGTGTGTAGGGGGCAAAAAAGGGCAGGAGAAGATAAAATAGTATTTCTAGTGGGACTACATTTGAAATTGTCAATCGATGAAACTCATGAAAGCAATAAAAAAACAACTCCGAATCGAAGTTGTTTTTGTTCAACCTTATGTAAGGAATGCGGTTGATTATTTGAGACCGTATTTTTTGTTGAAACGATCCACGCGTCCATCTGCTTGAGTGAACTTTTGACGTCCAGTGTAGAATGGGTGTGAGTCTGATGAAATTTCCACACGGATCAATGGGTAAGTTTCGCCTTCGAACTCAACTGTTTCGTTAGAGCGTTTTGTTGAACCGCTAAGGAATTGGTAACCAGTAGTTGTGTCCATGAAGACAACTGGGCGATATTCTGGATGGATATCTTTTTTCATTTTGCAATATTTCCTTTCTGCCATGGTCTCTTTGCGAGCCATAGATTGTTACCATACTAGTCTATCAGATTCTGAAAAGTTTGGCAAGTATTTTATCAGTTTTTAAGCAAGTTTTTTAACTTTTGGTAGATGATTTCGTTTTCCTCTAGGCTATAGGAATTAGCACCACTTGCTAGAGGGTGACCTCCACCATCATGTTCCTTGGCAATTTCATTGATAGGATGGATTTTACTGCGTAAGCGAACGCGGTAGTGGCCATCAGCCTGTTCCACAAAAATTCCCCAAAGACTAACACTGTCAATACGCCCAGGTGCACCGACAATGGCTGCAGTTTCAGCATCGGTGACATTGAATCGTTTTAAGATTTCCTGACTCAGGATAACGCGAGCTGCGCCATTTTCATCCACTTCCAGATGGTCGTAGATGTAGCCTTGAAGTTTAGCAATTTTGTAACTCATAGTGTCCATTTTGCGAGTGAGAGCTGCAAAGTCAAAGTTATGTTCTCTCAAATAAGCAGCAAGGCGAAGAGTCCGTGCAGTCGTAGAAGGATAAAGGAAGCGACCTGTATCACCGACAATTCCTGCAAAGAGCAACTCAGCAGCGCGATCTGACAAGGCCAGTTGAGTTGTTTCTGCAAATAAGGTAATCATCTCGCTAGCGCTGCTTGAACTAGTATCCACCCAAGATAGGTCACCATATACATCATCATTTGGATGGTGGTCAATTTTAATGAGAAAATCACCTTGACTATAGCGTTTATCATCGATACGAGCAGTATTCGCCGTATCACAGACGATAACAAGTGCCCCTTGGTAGGCACTATCTTCAACAAGATCCATCTCAGCCATCCAAGTAAGAGTTGGTTCATCAAAACCAACTGCTTTGATGGTTTTTTCTGGGAAATGATATTCCAGCAAGGCTTTCAAGCCCACTTGACTTCCCAAGGCATCAGGGTCTGGTTTCATATGACGATGAATGATAATCGTGTCGTATTCTTTGATTTTTTCTAAAATTTGATGGCAAATTTCCATAAATAACCTCAATTCTTTCTCATTTCATTGTAGCACAAGAATTTTTATTTTTAAAATGAAAAAGATGTGATATAATGGAGAAAGATAAATTGAGGAGGACGATATGGCATTAGCAAAAATTGTATTTGCCAGTATGACCGGTAATACCGAAGAAATTGCAGATATTGTAGCAGACAAATTACGTGACTTGGGCTTGGATGTCGATGTTGATGAATGTACAACTGTTGACGCTTCAGACTTCTTGGAAGCAGACATCGCTATCGTTGCGACCTATACTTATGGTGATGGAGAATTGCCAGATGAGATGATGGACTTCTACGAAGACCTAGCAGATCTCAACTTGAATGGTAAAATCTATGGAGTAGTTGGCTCAGGTGATACCTTCTACGATGAATTTTGTAAAGCTGTTGACGACTTTGATCGTGTGTTTGTCGCAACAGGAGCTGAAAAGGGTTCAGAATGTGTCAAAGTAGATCTTTCTGCTGAAGAAGAAGATATCGAACGCTTGGAGCAATTCGCAGAAGAGTTAGCTGCTAAAGTAGGATAGACCTCTGACTGTGCTGACTGGAAAAGGTTGGCACAGTTTTTATTTTCGAGGAGTTTTGTTTTTCGGACTGTTTGAGGATTTATAGTTTTCATTACAGAAATGAATAAGGAGACAAGATGGATTTAGATAAGATTAGACAAGAAATTGACGAAATAGATAGCCAAATCGTCCAACTGTTGGAAGAAAGAATGCATCTAGTTGAAGACGTAGTTGCTTATAAAAAGGCTACAGGAAAACCAATCTTGGATACCAAAAGAGAAGAACTTATCTTTGAAAAAGTCAGAAGTCGTACCAGAAATAAAAAATATGAAGAAACAATTGTTGAGACTTTTTCAGATATTCTCAAACGTTCACGTGATTATCAGGATAAAAACATTAAATGAAAAAAGAACAATTCTATACACTAGGAATCTTTCTAGCTGGCATGTTAGGAGGATTCGTCCGTTATCTAATTTCCAAATGGCTACCAGCTAGTCCAGACTTCCCTTGGGGAACATTAGTTGTCAACTATCTAGGGATTTTCTGTCTTGTCTATCTCGTAAAGGGGTATCTAGTTTATAAGGGAACCAGTAAAGGCCTTATTCTTGCACTTGGAACAGGCTTCTGTGGAGGTTTAACGACATTTTCTAGTCTAATAGTAGACGTTGATCGATTGATGAGCACAGAGCGATATGTCAGTTTGCTTATCTATCTAGTGTTGAGCGTCGGTGGTGGGATCGTATTGGCTTATATTTTAGGGAGGAAGAAATGGTAGTATTATATCTAATGCTTGCTTGTGGACTGGGTGCCCTTGTTCGTTATTTCTTTTCTCGCTATAATCAAGGTTCAATATTGCCGCTGGGAACTCTCATAGCTAATATTTTAGGCTGTTTTTTGATTGGATTATTTTACAGTCATGTGGAGTCAAAAGAAGTCTATACTGTCCTTGCAACTGGTTTTTGTGGCGGTTTGACGACTTTTTCAACTTTGAATGATGAGCTCCAAAGGCTCCTAAGTGACAAGAAGGCGTTTTTAAGTTATTTACTAGTAACCTACTTGCTTGGTTTTCTTGCATTTTTTATAGCAAATCTGCTATAAACTTCTTTACTTTTTAAAAGAAATCTGATAAACTAGATTTTGTGTGTAATGGACGCACAAAAATACAGTTTATCCGCTGAGGAAGGTTCCTCAAGATTGACAAAGATAGGAGAATAAAATGAATCCATTAATCCAAAGCTTGACTGAAGGTCAACTTCGTACAGATATCCCATCATTCCGTCCTGGTGACACTGTTCGTGTACACGCGAAAGTTGTCGAAGGTAACCGTGAACGTATCCAGATTTTTGAAGGTGTTGTTATTGCACGTAAAGGTGCTGGTATCTCAGAAAACTACACAGTTCGTAAAATCTCTAACGGTGTAGGTGTTGAGCGTATCTTCCCAATCCACACTCCACGTGTTGAAAAAATCGAAGTTGTACGTTACGGTAAAGTACGTCGTGCGAAATTGTACTACTTGCGTGCTCTTCAAGGTAAGGCAGCTCGTATCAAAGAAATCCGTCGTTAATTCGACTAAAAAACTCTGCTTTTCAGCAGAGTTTTTATCTAGCTCCCTTAGTTCAATGGATATAACAACTCCCTCCTAAGGAGTAGTTGCAGGTTCGATTCCTGCAGGGAGCATTTTAAGAAGCGTAAAGAAACGTAAAGAAACAAAAGGAACACTGAAAACTCAGTGTTTTTTTTGTTAGTTTTCGTTAGCAAACCCCTCATATCAAGCGCTTGTATGGTATAATAATGGAAAACGTTAACATTGATTTTTAAGGTAGTTCTAACATCTTTGAACACTAAATAAAAAAGATTATGAGTGCTCTACAAGTTTAATCTAAAAGGGATATAAGAAAAGGAAGAAAAATGAAAATTTCTGGTACAAGGTCTATCATCACATTTGACTATGAAAATGGTTATGTTTTAAAAGCAAAGGGAGAATTGTTGACCGATGGAAGTTTTACTGTATATAGGTCAAGTATACAGAATTGGGAGCCACCATACAACCACATTCGTATCACACAGAACGAGATAGATAAACTTGTCGAGGAAGTGGATTCCATGATGACTGAGCAAACAATACAGATCGAATTTATCTGAGTTAGAGTAGGAGAGTAACATGACACAATTTGAAGATAAATTCATGGAAGTTCAGGTTAGCATGATTTCGTTAGCACTAGAATATGTCCAAAATCAAGCAGAAAAAGTATACATTTATTGCATCTCTGAAGAAGCATTGCAGTCATATAAAGTTTTTTATAAGATTAATGGTATTGTAATCGAAATGGACAAAGTTAATGAAGTTGCGACAAATAAAATAGATGATTCCGATAATATGGCATTCGCTTTATTGGAATACGGAGCTGAAGACATACAGAAATTGATTGATGTCTGCCAAGAATACAATCACGAACATCCAACTGAAATGTGGTTGATTTATGATGCCAAGAAAAACAGCCTTGACAGTCGTTATAGCTATGAAGGGCGTTACGACAAGGATGAAGAATTGCTTCCACGTCTAGAGTTTGAAAAATGGTTTGAGGAAGTAAAAGCACAGGAATTGTAGGAGTTACAAATGACACAATTTGAAGATAAATTTATGGAAGTTCAGGCTAGTATGATTTCGTTAGCGCTGGAATATGTCCATAATCACGCAGAAAAAGTATATATCTATGCCATAGCGGACAGTTTGTATAGTTTTAATGTATTTTATAAGATTAAAGGAAATATTGTACACAAACACTTAGTAAATGATTTTTTACCTACAAAATCACACATTGATACCAGTTTACAATCTCTCTTGTTGAAAGAAGGTGTCAAGGATGTAAAATCAATGCTTGATGTTTGCCAAGAATATAATCGCGAGCACCCAACTGAAATGTGGTTGATTTATGATGCTCAGAAAAACAGCCTTGACAGTCGCTATAGCTATGAAGGGCGTTACGACAAGGATGAAGAATTGCTTCCACGACTAGAGTTTGAAAAATGGTTTGAAGAAGTAAAAGACAAGCAACTGTAGGAGAAGATGATGATACAATTTGAAGATAAATTTATGGAAGTTCAAGCTAGCATGATTTCGTTAGCACTAGAATATGTCCAAAATCAGGCAGAAAAAGTATATATTTATTGCATATCTGAAGAAGCATTACTTTCTTTTGATGTTTTTTATAAAATTAATGGAACTGTGACAAAAATGTATGCGGTGAATGAAATTTTAAATAAAAAAGTAGATACTTCAAAAAATATGATGGTAGCAGTACAACGGTTTGGTCTTGAAGATATACAGAAAATGCTTGATGTTTGCCAAGAATATGACCGTGAACATCCAACTGAAATGTGGTTGATTTATGATGCCAAGAAAAACAGTCTTGATAGTCGCTATAGTTATGAAGGGCGTTATGACAAGGATGAGGAATTGATTCCACGTCTAGAGTTTGAAAAATGGTTTGAGGAAGTAAAAAACAAGCAACTATAGGAGAAGAAGCTATGCCCCAACAAGATCAATCAATCATCTATCCTTTGCCAACTGATGCGCTATTACAGGAAAGAGAAGTAGCGTGGAAAGTTCGATTACCTGACGATTATAAGAATTTTATAATGAGAAAAAATGGTTTTCGTCCTCCTAAAAATTTATTTTCTTTAAAAAATAGGTCATTTTTGATTGAAGGATTCTTGTGTGTATTAGAAAACACAAAAGACAATCCACTAGGTGTGTATGACATTGATGTTGTAATGTCCCAACTGGATGAACGTTTGTTTGTCCATGAAGATATTTTGGGGTTTGAGTTGGTCCCCATAGCAGCATTGTTCGGTGGCGACTTTCTTTGTTTAAATTATATAGAGGATTCCGAAAATCCAAGCATTTGTATCTGGTATCACGAAGAATCCTACGAGCTAGAACCTGCTATAGAGTTTGTAGCTAATAACTTTACAGAGTTTTTAGATATGCTACAGGATTAGCAGTGTGATGAAAAGATATTGATTTAACAAGAATAAGAAGAAATCATTAAAAGACTGATTAACGTAGGTATTCTCAGATGAAAGGTTGATACAATGCTAGAATATAAAAAAACATCAGCTAATAGAAAATGGTGAAATTATAAAATCTTCTACATTTGAAATCCGAAAAATATTCGTTAGTTAGAAAAATTTTTGAAGATCGAGCTTTTATTAGTACTTCAGTTGTTACGCCTTTTGATGATGACGTAAGATGAGAAATCAACGAACCAAAAGGTTCTAAAGGAGGGATGGTTACTGCTTTCAGTATGTTCCCTAATGAAAATGAGTTATTGTAGACAAGAAATTGAAATTCTTAATAAAGGGTATAGATAAAGTTGATCATAAAATTATTCTAAAAATGGATTTAATAGAATAGGAGAAGGCTATGAGATTAAGAGATAAATGGGAAGATGATTCAAATCAGTATAGAAAATATAATCTTAAACAAAAAATAAATTCGGTTATCTTTGGTCTAGCTATAGGTGATGCACTGGGAGTCCCTGTAGAGTTCAGAGATAGAGATACCTATCATGTTTCAGATATGGTGGGTTATGGAACCTATAATCAACCAGCTGGTACCTGGTCAGATGATACTTCTTTATCCTTAGCACTTATTGAACACCTGTGTGAGGATTCTGATTTGAATGGGTTGATGGATAAATTTGTAGCTTATCGTCAGGGCTACCTCACACCTTTTGGATATTGCTTTGATATTGGTGTTGCGACTAATCAGGCGATTGAACGGTATTTGGCAGGAATCTCTCCAGAGAAGTGTGGAGGAACTAGTGAGAGAGATAATGGCAATGGAGCTCTGATGAGGATATCTCCCTTAGCTCTGCTCTTATATGAAAATTTTGATTTCAGTTATAGATCAAAAATAATTGAGCAATATACTAAGCTGACTCATGCTCATCCAAGGTCTATCGTGGCATCTATTCTTTATGTCCAGCTTTTAATCGGTTTTCTTCTTAACATTCGTTTAGAAAAATTACTTTGTCAATCAAAACCTTATCTTGAAGATTATTTCAAGAAAAAACCAGAATACTGGGAAGAGTATCAGGAACATTTTAGAGAAATATTTGATAGAGAATTTTATCAAAAATCTAGGGAAGATATTGCTTCCACAGGCTATGTTGTTGATACCTTGAAGGCTTGTCTCTGGTGTTTAGGTACAACAGATAGTTTTGAAGAAGCTGTTCTAAAAGCCGTTAATCTTGGAGGGGATACCGATACCATCGGTGCCATTACAGGTACTTTAGCTGGTGCCCACTATCAACTGGATGGCATCCCAGAAAAATGGATTCAACAGCTGGCTAATAGAGAATTGATTGACGAAAAATGTCTGCAATTACTGGAACACTTATATAAACAATGTAAATAGTTCTTATTATTGGGCAATAATCAGAAGAACTCTCCCTTTTATGATAGAATAAATGAAACAAGAGTTTACCGATAAACCATTGGTAAACTCTTGCTTTAAATAGAATTCTCTTCAAAGCCAAGTGAATCAACACTACTCCAGCATCTCATCTGCGCAATCACGGATTACGACTATTGATGTGCAGTTGGAACCTCTTCAAACGGCCAAGAAGTCTGTAGGGGAAATTCACAAAAAGGTTCATGATACAAAAAATAGATTATAAAGATAAGGTATCATTAGTAGATGTTTGGTAAAAGACAAAGGAGATAAGAATGGAATCAATTTATGTAAGTCAAAAAGATATGTTGGAAATCTGTCAAGATGGTGATAAGTATTTTTTACGTTATCCAACTTTTAATATTACCTGCCCAGAAGTGGTTCAAGAAATCCCAAAAGAAGCTGCCGATAGCTATATTTCGGGAGAACATACTGGCAAAGAGTTGATGAATTATGCGCAGTATGGTTTTTGGAAATCTAAAAAACAGTATACACAAGAAGAGTCAGACAAAATTTTTATACGAAATAATCCTGATCTAATTTTTAATGATTTATCTGATAACCAAAAAATATTTTCTTCTGAAGAGTTTACTCAAATTGTCACCAAAGCCATTGTTTCAGAACTGGAACCTAGCGAACTTGACGCTATTGGAGTTGTAGATAGTCATTTAGAACTTCTTCTGGTGGATCCAGTCGGCTGGCAGGAAGAGATAGAAGCAGTCCATCTGGAAATTCTGCAAGAAAAAATTAACAATTATATTCACTTCCTCGAAAGCAAGCAATATGTGGAGAGATACGGAGATAAGTTTGATAAGGAAGTCATCCATATCACCTTCCAGTATTCTCCATCTGATAATGGACTAGCCTTTCTTGTAGCAGTTCAGAAGGTATTGCAACCAACGGATATGAGCCTGAAGGTGGAATTGCCGGAGTAATAATAAAGGGAGAGGAAATGATCTCTTGATTTTTTTCTATCTGCGATTGAACGTCAAGGCTATTATGAAATCAAAAATCCACGTGTCTATAAACCAGGCACTAATGAAATTATTTCGGTTGAAGGGTTTTTTAGAATTAACCAATGGAGTAATTAAATGAAGACATACAGACTAAAAACAAATACCGAGTGGGATGTTATACGGTATAAAAAAGCAATTGAAAAACACAGGGAACTTGATGCTTTTTTAGGAATTGACCCCGAGTATAGAATTGGTCATCGTGATTCATATTATCAAGATATTACGGATGTGCATATTTTGTTAGAATATAGCCTTTATCCAATTTATGTAGAAGGAGATTTTGATATTCCAGATCGAATTTTGGATATTTTAAAGGAGTTAGCTTCTAGACAAGATATTATACATTTGTATCAAGTTGTATCATTTATCAAATACCAAGAAGATTTATTAGAAGAATATGATGTTTTACCTTTTATCATTGATGTGGAGAACATAGTACCTATCGTTCTTGAAAGCATTTATAATCTTCCTAATGAGAAAAAGGTTGATTATTACCGTAATATTTGCAGTTTAATTGATTCTATGGAGCTTTTCAAAAGCTGTGATAAAGACAAAGTAGAATATATTGTTAATGAGCAAAAGAAAGAAGAAAATAAGAATAGAAGAAAAATTAAATCAATTGCAGAAGTATGGCCAATTGAACTAGACGTTACAAGTATCGATGCGATGGGTGTTTCAGATGACCATCTAGAGTTGTTGTTGATTGATGAAAACAAATGGATTGAGTCATTAGAAGAGGAACATCTCTTGAAACTTCAAGAAAAACTCAACAACTACATCTACTTCCTCGAAAGCAAGCAGTATGTGGAGCGATATGGTGATAAGTTTGACAAAAAAGTTATCCATATTACTTTCCAATATTCCCCATCTGATAATGGATTGGCCTTTCTCGCAGCAGTTCAGAAGGTATTGCAACCCACAGATATGAGCTTGAAGGTGGAATTTCCGGAGTGATAAAGGGAGCGGAGAGCGCTCTCTTTTTATGATATAATAGACATAGATTTAGTAGCTTAGAGAAGAAATGAAAAAAAGTAAATTTGTAGAGTTTTTATCCATATCTATTTAACTCGAAATAAGGAGGTTGTGAAATGCGTCTTTTACTATCTGCAATTGTGGTTGGTATTATATTAAACTTAGCAAGAAAACGCAATAATATTCCAAATTCCAAAAGAAGTAAGGATATAAAAATTGCAATAATAATAGTCTGTGTCCTTATTGCTATTAGTCCTGTTCTTATTTTAATGGAAATGTGGGGGCTATTTGCCCATGCAAGTCGGAATGAACTTGAGCAAGCAGTGCATCGCTCTTATGAGAACTACGGTCTTACAGGACAGTTTGAGTTAGAAGAATATGATAAAAACTATACAAGTGTAGGAGGATATCTAATCCATGGTACGTATAGTGAAAATATAGCTGGTAAAACCTATCAGGCTAAGACTTTTTTTAAATACTATACTCGTCCTTCGGAACTTGAAACATATGAAAAGACAGATGCAGAAGTTGACTATAGAAAAAACAAAAAAATCTATCAAACTTTTCCAGAATTAGCTTATTTAGGAATTGAGATTAGTCCAGGTACCAGTGAATTTTTGAAAACATTAGACACTTCAATAACAGATCCCAAATTGACTGATTTGAAGTACGAAGGAATTGATTTTCAATTTAATAGTAAATCTGGTAATATCCACTTTTATGATGAAATCTTAGAGGAAAATAAAAAAAATGGACAAGCATTACAAGGGATGTATCCCATGGATGCTCAAAAGCTTTTCCAAAACGATATTTTTATACCAGAATTTCAATTTCGATATTACATTCCAGAAAACAAGAAAGATCAGTTATATGATGCTTATCTTAAAGACCTTGAATCGCGAATGAAGGAATTCTTTAACAATCAACCCTTACCAAGCGGTCTTTATGCTGTAAAGATTGATAGATATGAAGGGGATAAACTTGTTAATAATAGCGGTGGCTATTATGTGAAGATTGAGAATCATCAAGTTGTGAAGTTTATCAAAGATTTACAGCAGGAGTCACTGGACTAATGCTTTTCAGCTGTATAGAGTTTTGAGAAAAGAGGTAATATGTCAGATGTCCCAAGAAGAATACCTTCGACTAAAAAAAGAATATAAGATTCGACTAGTATTAGTAATAGTTCTATTCGTCTTATTTTCTATACTAGACATTGTACTGATCATAAATTCCAATAGATTCATTCCACTACTCGCTACAGCAATGGCTACAGTTGTGCCATTCAATCATTTTTTACTCGTTCCACTTTGGGAAGAGAAAAAAGCGATTGAAGCAGAGCATCCTGAGTGGGAAGCTCTCAGTACGAGAGGATTCGAGGTATCCTCTTTAGAAGCGAGTAAACGGAACATAGCAGCTATTGTGACTATTATTGCCTTGTGCTTTTCGTTCGCTCTACTCTATAGGCCTGCCAAGGTATACCAGAAGGTACCTACTATTGATGAACTAAATAACCTTCCCAAGATTGAGAACAATGGTATTCCTAAACTTGATGGTAAGAAAATTCCCAAATTAAAAAGGAAATCTGAAGAGTAATTTATATTCAAAAAAGCACCCCAGAATTAGAGTTTTACATCTATCTTTTGGGGTGCTTTTCTATATGTTAATCATGTTACAAGACCCAAGTTCGAATAGCATGGGCTACGCCGGATTCATTATTTGATTTGGTGATGTATTTGGCGATTTTTTTGAGTTCTGGGTTTCCGTTTTCCATAACAACGGGATTACCAACAACTGTTAGCATGGCACGGTCATTTTCCTCATCACCTATAGCCATAGTCTCATCTTTTGTTAATCCTAGTTTTTCAGCTAGATGTGTAATAGCTGAGCCCTTGTCTACATCCTTTTTAAGGAGTTCAAGGTAAAATGGAGCAGATTTGTTAATAGAGTAGCGTTCGTAAAATTCTGCTGGGATTTTTTCGATAGCAGCATCGAGAATTTCTGGTTCGTCGATAAACATACATTTGACGATTTCCTTGTCAGCCATTTCTTCAGGTGTACGGTAAAAAATTGGCATGCTGACGAGAGTTGACTCGTGTACAGTATATTTTCCGATATTGCGATTAGCAGTATAGATACCGTCTTTGGTAATTGCATGCATGTGGACTCCAAGTTTACGGCTAAGAAATTCCATATCTAGATAATCTTCGTAGGTCAAGGATTCACTGATAATCTCTTGTCCTGTGGCAGTTTCTTGGACAAGGGCACCGTTGAAGGTCACAACATAGTCTCCTTCATCTCTCAACTGCAATTCGTCAAGGAGTTTGGCAACACCAGCGATGGGGCGTCCTGTTGCAATCACAACCTTGACTCCAGCTGCTTTGGCATCTTGGATAGCTGCAAAAACTTCTGGAGTAATTTCTTTTTTGCTATTGACTAGGGTACCATCGATATCGACGGCGATGAGTTTTATACTCATAAATTTCCTCTGTTATTTCTTGTCTGGAGTAAAATGATCATTCTCAATCAAATGTGAAAATTGTTGAATGATATTTGTGAAAATACTGTTTTGATTTAGCATTTCTTTAGGGAAGTAGAAACGGTTGTCACCATGACGGCTTCCTGCAAGAGATTGAACGATAGGAGACAGACTAGAAAGTTCTGCTAGTTCACCATTCTTTTGAACAATCTCAATCTGTGTTCTAGGATTTTCAGACTCAGGTCGATAAATATCGTATGGAAGGTCAAAATTCTTGTGGATAGCTGTGTAGTAGTTGGGGTCAAATCCTATTTTTTCTACTAAGTTCCGCATGATTTCAAGTTTGTCTTGGTCTTCCTCAGAAAAAGTGATGGATTTGAAGACCTTACGATTGATAAAACGTTGCGATAGATCAGCTAGAATCTTATCTGTACTTGTCATCCAGAGTTGGAAATAAGTATTCATAACCCCATCGTCTAGTGCTAGATAGTCAGACAAGGTTACCTTCTTCTCAAAAAATGGTAGTAGATGTGGGGATGTAAGTGCAAAGAAGTCCTTATTTTCAGAATAGAGCTCCTTGGCACGTTTGAGAAGATTTTGCAGAAGGACTTCCATGGCGCGTGTAGCTGGGTGGAAATAAACCTGCATATACATCTGGTAACGACTGAGAACATAATCCTCGATGGCATGCATCCCATTACGCTGAAAGGCAATGCCATTTTCAACAGGACGAATGACACGAAGGATACGAGTGAGGTCAAACTGACCATAAAAAGCACCGGTAAAGTAGGAGTCACGAAGAAGATAGTCCATACGGTCTGCATCAATCTGACTAGAAATGAGCTGAACCACTTGTTTGTTTGGATAAGTGTGATCGATAACGCTGGCTACTTTTTTTGGAAAGTCCGGTGCTACCTGCAAAAGAACCTGATGAATCTCTGTATCAGGGCTTTGAATAATTTCCTGGGTAATTGCCTCATGGTCGGTGTCAAAGAGATGTTCAAAAGTATGAGAGTAGGCACCGTGTCCGAGATCATGTAGAAGAGCTGCAGTCATGGTTAGTAGAGACTCGTTAGAATCCCATTCCTCAGGATATTTCTCCTCAAAAATCTCCGTGATTTGACGGGCAATTTCGTAGACACCCAAACAGTGAGAAAAACGACTATGCTCTCCACCATGGAAAGTATAGCTAGATGTCCCAAGCTGTTTGATGCGACGGAGCCGCTGAAATTCTTTGGTATTGATTAGGTCATAAATGACTTGATTATTAACGTGGACATAGTTGTGAACTGGGTCACGAAATACTTTTTCATTCATAAGACCATTATAGCAAATTCCTTGCCTTTTTGGTAAAATAGTAGGGATAACTGAGAAGAAAGAGGAATAGTTGTGAAGATTAGAATGAGAAATACCATCCAGTTCGATGAGCAGTTGGAAGTAGTGGACCAACTTTATGATGTTGAATTACGTGAAAAGGGCGACTATGGATACCTGCTTTTTTATAATGAGGAGAAAGAAAAAGTAGTCCTCAAGTTTGATGATAAAGAGCTGATTATGACGCGTTTCTCAACTCCAAAGACCATCATGCGTTTTCTAAAGGGAACTGATAGTTTAGCCTATATTCCAACACCTATGGGCTTGCAGGAGTTTATTATCCAAACAAGCCACTATGAAGTTGGTGGAGAGAAGATTGAACTAGCTTATCAATTACAAAACAAAGAAGGAGTTCCATTTGCCAACTACCGTTTAGAAATTACTTGGGGATAAGAAAAAGAGGCTGGGACAAAAGTCCTAGCCTCTCAATTGTCTTTGGATTGTCGAGC
>CAURUY010000012.1:0-39060 GCA_963528105.1 uncultured Streptococcus sp.
CGTTAATAATCCAAATGGATTGCTCTAATGAGACGCTCATAGCTGTTTCAATATGAGGAACAGCAAGAACCACTCCGGTTGTATCTAGGACCGCCATAATGTATCCTAGCGAAAGAATAAAAAGTAGATAAGCTGGCGCTTTTGTATTTGTTTTTTTCATCAAGCTTCCTCCGTTGTTTCATCAAACCAATTTTTATTTATCAATCAAAAGCAATATATTTAACTTTCTGAAAATATTTTACTTGAGTATATCCAGTGCCAAAGTATCTTCCACCAGCGCAACCGAGAATATCTTTGATACGGTCAAACTTAGTTATAATATTCATAGTAATTTCCACTTTCAAGTGATATAATTAGCTTATCATGTAATTATTTCTAAAACAAGAAGGGAAAAAAAGTATAGTAACTATCAAAAAAGGAGGAAACGAATGGAGACTTGCAAGATGCAACCTTTGAAAAAAACAAATTGTCCAGCAAGAAGGGTCTTGAATTTACTAAAAGGTAAATTTACTCTTGAGATTTTATCTGAAATTATTGATGGTAATTTACATTATGGTAGTCTTTTGCGTAGTGTAGAAGGTATTAATCCGAGAATATTAGCTCAACGGTTACATGATTTCGAGAAAGAAGGTATTTTATCAAGAAAAGTTTTACCGACATCGCCTCCACAGATTGAATATAAAATGACAAAAAAAGGTATTGCTCTAAGAAGTATCGTTGAAGAAATGAAAAAATGGGAGCAAACATATGGTGATTAAATTGAATTAACATAATTTATGATTAATATTTTCTATAAATAGAAAATGTAATTCTGAAAGATTTGGTAGCCTTGTTAATCAAGGCAAAGTAAAACACTAGTTCAAATGTGTGACTAGAGTTTGTGGGCTCTATAATTTTTTGTAGTGGATAAAACCATAGGTAAAAATAGGAAAAATAAAAAATCATCTAGATTGAACTGCCCCCCCAAAAGTTAGACAGAAAAAATCTAACTTTTTGGGGCGTTCTTTTTTGTATTACTAGATAATTATATTCGTTATACCTCAACATTCCTACTAGACATTCGTCTACTTTTTTTATATAATAAAACTAAACCAAAATGGTTGAATTTTAAAAATATAGTCAACCTTCAATGAAAATATCACGCTAGGAGGTAAAACATGTACCAACCAGAAAAACTCAAGGCTCGGAGAAAAGAGTTAAAGCTAACACAGAAAGAGATTGCAGAGCAGCTTGGGATTAGTTTTCAGGCTTATTCAGCTTGGGAACGTGGAGTAAAGGAGCCTTCTAAAGAGAAGGTTGCTCAACTAGAAGATCTTTTAAAAGTACCAAAAGGTTATTTCACCCAAATCGAAATTGTCCGCCTTTATAACAGTCTTTCCAATAAAGGAAAAGAGAAGGTGGTAGTTTATGCTCGCAACTTGGCTCAAGAAGAACAAGCCAAGAAGGTGACGGCTATTTCAGAAAAACTCTACGAGTATCATGTCTATGAACGTATGTCAGCTGGGATTGGTGCTTCGGTTTATGATGATCGAAACTTCGATACGGTTTACTTTAATGAAGAACTGGCTCACGATTTTGCTTCCTGGGTGTCTGGGGATTCTATGGAACCCAAGTATCAGAATGGTTCCGTGGCTCTGATTCGGGAGACTGGATTTGATTATGATGGCGCTGTCTATGCAGTGGTTTGCAATAACCAGACCTATATCAAACGGGTCTATCGAGAAGAAGATGGCTTACGTTTGGTCTCCATCAATCCTAAATACAAGGATATTCACATCTCTTACGAAGAAGATCCGCGGATTGTGGGTATTGTCGTGGGTAATTTTGTACCCATGGAGGGATAGTCTATGGGCTACTTTGATTATTCCAGAGAGCCCAAAAGTGATATTGCCTTTGTCGATATGAAGTCCTTTTATGCCAGTGTTGAGTGTGTGGAAAGAGGACTCCATCCCCTCAAAACCTCCCTTTGTGTCATGAGTCGGGCGGATAATTCTGTTGGGCTTATTCTTGCCTCCTCACCGATGTTTAAAAAGGTCTTTGGGAAAGCAAATGTTGGTCGTGCCTATGACCTCCCCTTTGATATCAAAACGCGTAAATTTTCCTACTACAATGCCAAAAAACAAGGCTTACGGACAGACCCAGCCTATGTGAAATTTATCGAAGATTGGGCTCGGGTGACCGTCATTGTCCCTCCTCGGATGGATAAGTATATCGCAGTCAACATGGAAATTCAGCACATTTTCCAGAATTATGGCAGTCCTGATGATATTTATCCTTATTCAATTGATGAAGGCTTTATTGATCTAACCAGTTCGCTTAATTATTTTGTTCCAGATCAGCAGATTTCTCGCAAAGATAAGCTAGATATGCTTTCGGCTCGTATCCAGAGGGACATCTGGCGACAGACCGGGATTTACTCGACGGTCGGCATGTCGAATGCCAATCCTTTGCTTGCTAAGTTGGCCTTGGATAATGAAGCCAAGCACACATCTACCATGCGAGCCAATTGGTCTTATCAGGACGTGGAAGATAAAGTTTGGTCCATTCCAAAGATGACTGACTTTTGGGGGATTGGGCATCGGATGGAGAAGCGTTTGAACAACCTGGGGATTCATTCAATTAAGGAATTGGCTAATAGCAATCCCGATGTCCTGAAGAAAGAACTTGGCCAAGCTGGACTTCGCCTGTGGTTTCATACCAATGGGATTGACGAGAGCAATGTTCATAAACCCTATAAGCCAAAATCTCATGGTCTAGGCAATTCGCAAATTTTACCGAGAGACTACGTCAAACAGCGAGATATCGAAATTATCCTTCGAGAAATGGCTGAGCAAGTGGCTATCAGACTTCGAAGGGCCAGAAAAAAGACGACGGTGGTCTCTATTCATCTTGGTTTTTCTAAGCAGGAGCAAAAACGCTCCATCCATACCCAGATGAAGGTTGAACCGACCAATAACACCAGTATTTTGGTCGGCCATGTCCTGGAATTATTTCACAGCAAATATACTTATGGGGCCGTCAGAAGTGTTGCCGTTAGTTATTCAGGATTTGTGGACGAATCCTTTGGTTTGATTTCCCTTTTTGATGATGTAGACAAAGTAGAAAAAGAAGAAAGGCTCCAGACGGCCATTGATTCCATTCGAGAGCAATTCGGATTTACTTCTCTCTTGAAGGCAACGTCCTTAGAAGATGCGTCTAGAAGTATTGTCAGAAGTAAGCTGATCGGAGGGCATTCTGCTGGAGGATTAGATGGACTCAAATGATTGATCGTTCTTATTTGCCCTTCCAATCCGCAAGGGACTATCAGGATCCAGGGATGCAGAAGTGGATGGGTTTCTTTTTATCAGAACATACGACTTCGCTCAGTGAGGAAAAAAATCGTGTGGACTTATCGACAGATTTGACTTCAGTTGAGAAGTTGCTCTTGCTCTCTCAACTCTATATAAATCGACTAAAAGGCTCTTTTGTGGTCAAGGAGAAAAATCATAAGAGCAGGATAATCGGTGAAGTAAGAGAATTATCTCCTCAAGAAATCTCTGTTAGAACGGATGATGGTTATAGGCTGCTAAGGGTCCAAGACATTCTCGCAATCCAGCTTTGTCAGGAGGAAGTGTATGACTAGAAAAGAGCTATATGAAAATAAATTGCAGATGGACTATTTCTCGGATGATTACATTCGTTTCGAGGAAGATTTTCAAAAATACTCTGCCATGAATGTGCCCCTGACTTTTCTGATTGACGACATTCTACGAACCATGGCTATGAACCAAAAAGATTACTTTGTCTTGAACAAGGAAAATGCCAAGGACGGCAGAGAGCATCGGTTTTATTTTAGGGTCAAGATGGAAAAGGATTGTCCACGAACTCGAACTTATGCCTATCTTGGACTTGGGCGAAATCAGCGGTAAAGATTCTTGTCTTAGATATATGTGGTTGCAACAATAACAATGCAAACAACTATCATTCCTAGCCATTCAAGAGCTATTTCTTGAATGGTTTTTCTTTATATCTGAAAAGTGATTGAACTATACCAATTTTTATCCTTGACAAGTGAAAGAAACAAGTATATACTGTTTTTGCTGATTCTGCAAAGCGAGAATTAGACTATACCAATTTTAAGGAGAAAGCACAGCTTGTCTGTGTCGTATATACTATGTGTGGAATTGTTGGTGTTGTTGGAAACACAAATGCAACTGATATTTTGATTCAAGGACTTGAAAAACTCGAATACCGTGGTTATGATTCAGCGGGAATTTTTGTCTTAGGTGGTGCTGAGAGCCATCTAGTGAAGGCTGTTGGTCGTATTGCAGAGCTTTCAGCAAAGGCTAGTGGCGTAGAAGGAACAGCAGGGATTGGTCACACTCGCTGGGCGACTCACGGAAAACCAACGGAAGACAATGCTCACCCACACCGTTCTGAGACAGGACGTTTTGTCTTGGTACACAACGGTGTGATTGAAAACTATCTTGAAATCAAGGAAGAGTACCTTGCAGGTCACCATTTCAAGGGGCAAACAGATACAGAAATCGCAGTTCATTTGATTGGAAAATTTGTGGAAGAAGATGGCTTGTCAGTACTTGAAGCCTTCAAAAAAGCTCTTCACATCATTCGCGGTTCTTATGCCTTTGCCTTGATTGACTCTGAAAATCCAGAGGTCATCTATGTAGCTAAGAACAAATCACCACTTTTGATTGGTCTTGGTGATGGTTACAACATGGTCTGCTCAGATGCCATGGCTATGATTCGTGAAACGAGCCAATACATGGAAATCCACGACCAAGAGTTGGTAATCGTGAAAGCTGATAGCGTTGAAGTTCAAGACTATGATGGCCATGTTCAGAAGCGTGATAGCTATACAGCTGAGCTTGACCTTTCTGATATTGGTAAAGGAACATACCCTTACTACATGCTCAAAGAAATCGATGAGCAACCAACAGTGATGCGTAAGTTGATTCAAGCTTACACAGATGAAGCAGGTCAAGTTGTGGTAGATCCAGCTATCATTAAGGCTGTTCAAGATGCAGATCGTATCTACATTCTTGCTGCTGGAACTTCTTACCATGCAGGATTTGCTTCGAAGAAGATGCTAGAAGAATTGACAGATACGCCAGTTGAACTTGGTATCTCCTCTGAATGGGGCTATGGTATGCCACTTCTCAGCAAGAAACCACTTTTCATCTTTATCAGCCAATCTGGTGAAACAGCTGATAGCCGCCAAGTTTTGGTCAAGGCCAATGAAATGGGGATTCCAAGCTTGACAGTGACAAACGTGCCAGGATCAACTCTTTCACGTGAAGCTGATCATACCATGCTTCTTTATGCTGGACCTGAAATTGCCGTGGCTTCTACAAAAGCTTACACAGCACAAATCGCAACTCTTGCCTTTCTTGCAAAAGCAGTCGGTGAAGCAAATGGCAGCGAAAAGGCCAAAGCCTTTGACCTGGTTCATGAGTTGTCAATCGCGGCTCAGTCTATCGAATCAACTCTTTCTGAGAAAGAAACGATTGATAGCAAGGTTAAAGAATTGTTGGAAACAACACGTAACGCCTTTTACATCGGACGTGGTCAAGATTACTACGTAGCCATGGAAGCAAGTCTCAAGCTCAAAGAGATTTCTTACATCCAATGTGAAGGTTTTGCGGCAGGGGAACTCAAGCATGGAACTATCGCATTGATTGAGGAAGGAACACCTGTCTTGGCTCTCTTATCTGACCCAGTTCTTGCCAACCATACTCGCGGGAATATCCAAGAGGTGGCTGCTCGTGGTGCCAAGGTCTTGACTATTGCAGAGGAAAGTGTCGCAAAAGATACAGACGACATCGTACTTACGACCGTACACCCTTACCTCTCACCAATCTCAATGGTCGTGCCAACACAATTGGTCGCTTACTTTGCAACCCTACACCGTGGGCTCGATGTCGACAAACCACGTAACCTTGCTAAATCAGTGACGGTAGAATAACAAAAAAGTCTAGTTTAACTAGACTTTTTTTATTATAAATCTTGCATAGAAATCTTATTGAGTTCGTTGACAACCTGCAGGATCGATAGTCGACTGATATTGATGACAAGCATGTCTTCGAGACCTTTGATGTCGAAATTAGTGATGATAGCATCATAGTCGCTATCTATGATTTCTTGAATATTTAGGGTCTCCTTATCCCAGGTTTCATACTGGATGTTGTTAGAAGTATGAAATTCGTAGAGGGATATCAAGAACTGCGGATGGGCAAAATCATATTCGCTTAGGACTAAGACTTTGACTTTCTTTTTATGTTCAAATAATTGATCTGTAAGGCCCTCAGCGTGGGTAAAGAGGGTGTAGATCAGGTGAGAAAGAGCAGGTGTCTTCTCCTTTTGTCCCATGATACTCTTGTATCGCACCATTTCAAAGGTAGCTGCTTCATAAAATTTGGGGAAGAACCTTTTAATCTTTCCAAGTGTATAATCCTTATTTTGTGAAATGATGGATTCGGAGTTGATTTCTCTTCGCTCAAGTAAAGCAGTGTTATGCAAGTTCCAAATTAAGGCATCTGTGTTTGCAAATTGAACGCCAAATTTTCGAGTTAAGTTGTCTAGGATGTCTCGTGCGGCATGGTAGGAACGATCCACTTGTTCGTAAGATTGACGAGCGGCTAGGAAATCTTCAACCGTAAAGAAGATAGTAGGTTCTGCAAAGGGGCTAAAAATCTGATTGAGATTTTCAGGAGTGATTTCAATATTGAGTCCTTGAGCCAAATCTTGTAACTGTCGTTGGAAATAAGAAAGTTGGTCGTAGATTGGACTTAACCAGGAAGAGCTTTGTTTTGGTAAACGAACAAGATAGCCTCTTTTCATTCGGTATAAATCGACCGTAGCCTGCGTTCTAATTTGGTAGAGATTTTGATATTTTGCAGGGAATTTTGCCAGACTAATAAAGAAGGAAACGAAGTTATCGATGTCTTTTTCTTTGACTTCTGTGAAAGGCCAATCCAGAAAATTATATGCTTCGTGGAAATATTGGGAGAAGAAAAATCGAATATCTTTTTCGTCTCCAATGATAGAGATAGGTGTTACCTTCAGTTTAAAGCGGTAGGTTCCATCAAGTGTCTTATTGATATCCGCGACCTTTTTGCGTAAAGACGGAAGAGAGATATCCAGAGTTTCAGAAAGATGTTCATAGGTGAAGGGCCTATCCAAAAGGAAAAATGCCTTCAAAATTTGAAAATAATCAGATGTCTGTAAAAAATATTGGTAGATTCGCTCGATGCCATTATTTTGAACATTCACCATCATGATTCCTGCAGTTGAGTGCCTGATATCAAAGTCAGGAAAGACTTCGCGTAATTCTTTGATATCACTCTTGATGATTCGAGCATTGTAGCCAATGATTTTAGATAAGTCATCCAGATAAATCCAGTTAGGATTTTCAAATAAATATTCTAAAATCTTTAATTGCCTTTGCTCTTTTTGGCTGAGTAATTCTCTCATTATAAATAAACTCCTAAAGTACTATTTATTGGTATGATTAGAAAAAAGATAATTGGAGATTGTCAGAATGATTGAATAAAATACAGTCACCCCTTAAGAGAAATTTGAAATCTTTCGATGAGGGATGATGTTTGACAAGAAGTTCCTACTAGCCTTTGATCTACTTACGATATAAACGATCGTATTGGTAGTATGGATCAAAGGTTACGTTAATTCCCAGTTTACGGAGGACGTTCTTATCTTCATCCGTTAAGATAATCGTAGAATGAGCTTCACTACCTTTAAGATTTCCGAGTTCTTTCATGGCACGAGCAGCATCAGGATTTTCCATAGCTGTGATTGCAAGAGCGATGAGAATCTCATTTGAATGAAGACGAGGATTGCGACTACCCAAGTGATTGATTTTCAAACCTTGGATTGGTTTCACCACTTCTGGTTCAATTAATTTTGTTTCGGCATCGATGTTAGCTGATTTCTTGATAGCATTGATCAAGGCAGCAGCTGTTGGACCAAAGAGTTCTGAATTCTTACCAGTGACAATTTCACCAGAAGGCAACTCAAGTGCTAGAGCAGGTCCGCCTGTTTCTTCTGCTTTTTGACGTGCAACAACAGCAACCCTACGGTCAGCTGGTGTGATGCCGAGGTCATTCATGAGAAGTTCAATTTTCTTGACAGCAGATTCCGCAACTTTTTCAGCTTTAAAGTCGAGTACGGTTTGATAGTAGCGACGGATAATTTCTTGTTTGGAGGCTTCTTTTGCAACCTCGTCATCGATGATGGCAAAACCAACCATGTTAACACCCATATCTGTAGGCGAAGCATACGGAGACTCTCCCAAGATACGTTCAAGCATACGTTTGAGAACAGGGAAAATTTCGATATCACGGTTGTAGTTGACGGTCGTTTTTTCGTACGTTTCCAAGTGGAAGGGATCAATCATATTGACATCATCAAGGTCCGCTGTAGCTGCCTCATAAGCCAAATTAACCGGGTGATGAAGTGGGAGATTCCAGACTGGGAATGTTTCAAATTTGGCATAACCAGATTTGATACCATTTAGTTGATCATGGTACATATTGGACATACAAGTTGCCAACTTACCAGAGCCAGGTCCAGGAGCAGTGACAACAATCAAGTTGCGACTAGTTTGAATATAGTCATTTTTCCCCATACCTTCAGGAGAGATGATGTGGTCCATATCTGTCGGATATCCCTTGATTGGATAGTGAAGATATGAGTCAATCCCATTTTTTTCTAATTGGTTGCGGAAAGCATCTGCTGCAGGTTGACCAGCATATTGAGTGATAACAACAGAACCAACAAAGATGCCAAGTTCGTTAAATTTATCAATCAAACGAAACACTTCTTGGTCGTAAGAAATACCCAAGTCGCCACGAGCTTTTGAGTGTTCGATATTGCTCGCATTGATGGCAATGACAACCTCAACCTGTTCTTTCAACTCTTGCAAGAGTTTGATTTTGTTATCCGGCTCATATCCAGGAAGTACACGGGCGGCGTGGAAATCTTCCAACATCTTGCCCCCAAACTCCAAGTAGAGTTTACCATCAAATTGGTTGATACGCTCTAAAATATGGTCGCGTTGTAAATTTAGATATTTTTCAGAACTGAAAGCTTGTTTATTCATTTTTTTACCTCTATTTTCTATTATAATAAAAAAATTTAAGATAGGGAATAGCAGAATAGCTAGAAGATAAAAAAGATTTGTCAATGTTCATGTAAAAGTAAAAGCTCAGATATACATACAAAATTTAGAATTTTCTAAAAAATTATCAGAAAAAGCTTTGTAATTATTGAAAAATAAGGTATAATGGTAAAAATATTACTTTTAAGGAGATTATTTATGAAATCGAAAAAGTGGCTCGCAGTTGCAGGGATTACACTGAGTGCAACACTTCTTTTGGCAGCTTGTGGTAAGGCTGACAAAAAAACCAATGCTCCGACAACATTTTCATATGTTTATGCCATCGATCCAACAACATTGGACTATAGCATTACTAGTAAAAGTTCAACATCAGATGTTGTTGCAAACTTGGTAGATGGACTCCTGGAAAATGACAAATATGGGAACTTAATTCCATCGCTTGCTGAAGACTGGTCTGTTTCACAAGACGGTCTGACCTACACCTACAAACTTCGTAAAGGCGTTAAATGGTATACTTCTGAAGGAGAGGAGTATGCTGAAGTTAAGGCTCAAGATTTTGTGACTGGTTTGAAACACGCCGCAGATGGTAAGTCAGACGGATTAACCCTCATTCAAGATTCAATTAAAGGTTTGGCGGAGTACGTTAGCGGTGAAACGAATGACTTCTCAACAGTTGGTGTCAAGGCAGTCGATGACTATACGGTTCAATACACCTTGAACAAGCCAGAAAGTTTTTGGAATTCTAAGGTAACAACAGCGACTATGCTCCCTGTTAATGAAGATTTCTTAAATTCTAAAGGGAAAGATTACGGTACGGTATCGCCATCAGGTATTCTCTATAATGGCCCATACATCTTGAAGAACTTTACTTCAAAATCAGTAATTGAATACGAAAAGAACCCAAATTATTGGGATAAAGACAATGTTAAAATTGACCATGTCAAACTGACATTCTATGATGGATCTGACCAAGAATCATTGATTCGTAGCTTTGCATCAGGAGCATATACGACTGCACGTCTCTTCCCAACTAGCTCAAGCTTTGATTCAACTAAGAAAGAATACGGCGATAAAATTGTCTATAGCCCACAAGAAGCAACAAGCTATTACTTGACAGTAAACGTCAATCGTCAATCTTACAATAAAACGGCTAAGACAGACGAAACTCAAAAAACATCTACTAAAGAAGCACTTCTCAACAAAAACTTCCGTCAAGCCATCAATTTTGCTCTAGATCGTCATTCTTACTCTGCACAGATGAATGGTGAAGAAGGTGCGGATAAGATTATCCGTACTAGCCTTGTGCCTTATGACTATGTTCAAGTCGGAGAAAAAACCTTCGGTGAGCTGGCGCAAGAACAACTTGTGACTTACGGAGAACAGTGGAAAGATGTAGCCTTGACGGATGGCAAAGACACTCTTTATAACCCTACAAAAGCAAAAGCTGCCTTGGAAAAAGCGAAGTCAGAATTGCAAAGCAAGGGTGTAACCTTCCCAATTCATTTGGATGTTCCTGTAGAACAAACAGATGTGATTGCTGTCCAACAAACGAATTCATTGAAACAGTCTATCGAATCAGCATTAGGAACTGATAATGTGGTGATTGATGTTCTTCAGATGACAGATAATGAAAAGGAAAACATCACTTCTCAAGCCAAAGTTCCTTCCCAAAAAGACTATGACCTGAATGGAACTGGCTGGGGGCCTGACTATCAAGACCCAGCCACTTACCTTAATATCTTAGATGCTAAGAAGGGTTCTGCTCTTAAACACTTGGGTATTACAAAAGGTAAAGATCCAGAAGTCATGGCCAAAGTTGGGCTTGATGAGTACAAGAAACTCTTGGATGATGCAGCGTCAGAAACAAGCGACCTCAACAAACGCTATGAAAAATATGCCAAAGCACAGGCTTGGGTTTCAGATAGTTCACTTCTTATCCCAGTAGCTTCTTCAGGTGGTTCTCCGACTGTTAGTCGTACAGTGCCATTCTCAAAAGCATACTCTCAAGTTGGGATTAAGGGAGATCCATTTGTGTTCAAAGGATTAGAGTTGCAAAATGATGTCGTAACAACTAAAGAATACGAAGAAGCTCTTAAGAAATGGCAAAAAGAAAAATTAGAATCAAATGCCAAATACCAAAAAGAGTTAGCTGATCACGTTAAATAGTCTTTTATAATGAGTAAAGAAATCCTGCTTTTAAGTGGGATTTCTTTTTTTTAAGGTTACAAATAAGATTGCTAATATAAGGTTGGACCAATATACTCAAAATTAAAAAAATCAAATGTATATGCATGGTTGGGTGATGGTTCCCGTCTGAATTGTGTCAAATGGTGATAAAGTTTCGATGACACGTGTGGATACTGTTTACACATGCCTCCTCACTAATTTGGGTCAAAGAGGCTAAAAACAACTACAAGTACATGATATTATAGATAGATGTCGTTACAAATTCTCAAGTTGCTGAGGTGAAAGTTAGATGGGAACAAGAACGTAAAAATTCTGTTGAGAAGAGTCAAAAAGAAATGGAAATTTACGTTCATTAAAAATAGAGCTTGCTAGGCTCTATTTTTAGTTGTTTTTTGTTTCAAATAAACAGAAAATAGGGAAAAATCGAGATAAATTTGTTATCCTTACATACATATTTAATAGTAAGCGCTTCCGTAGTAGATGTATATAGCCTTCGAGTATGGTTTGTGATATAATTAAATTAAAATATTTTATAGAGGTGTTCCGTGAGTAATAGGCGATTAAAAAAAAGTAAATCTGGTCAAATTCAGCAGAACTTGAACATAGGTTTATTAGTTATTTATGTTGTTCTTGCTTCTTTTTTATTGTTTTTGATTTTTAGATATCAGATTTTATCGGTTAGTTATCTTAATATCATTTTGTCAGTAGTTTTAGTGCTTGTCGCTTTCTTGTCTCTGTTGCTAATTGTAAAGCGTAAGGCCAGGGTTTTCACTCTGATAATTCTACTACTCTCAGTCTTATTCAGTTCGGTAGCATTGATAGCCGTAAATCGATTTGTTAGTCTTGCAAACCAATTTAATGCAACCTCTAATTATTCAAGTTACACTATGAGTGTTGCGGTTCTAGCGGATAGTGAGATTAATAATGTTTCTCAACTTTCAAGTGTAACAGCTCCAACAGGAACAGATAATGAAAATATCCAAAAATTGCTAGAGGATATTAAAACTACACAAAGCAAGGAGTTGGCTGTAGAGCAGAGCTCGTCTTATTTAGCAGCCTACAAGAGTTTATTAGCTGGTGAGACTAAGGGCATTGTTTTGAATAGTGTCTTTGAAAATCTCATCGAGCAAGAATATCCGGATTATGCTAAAAAGATAAAAAAGATTTATACAAAAGATTTAACAAAGACAGTTGAAGCGCCTAAGGCAACGACTAGTACCAGTTTTAATGTTTATATAAGCGGAATCGACACCTACGGTCCAATAAGTTCTGTATCGCGTTCAGATGTCAATATGATCATGACCGTTAATCAAGATACCAAGAAAATTCTCTTAACGACAACTCCTCGAGACGCATATGTTCCGATAGCTGATGGAGGAAATAATCAAAACGATAAGTTGACACACGCAGGTATTTACGGTGTAGATGCTTCTATCCATACTTTGGAAAATCTCTATGATATTGATTTGAATTACTATGCCCGCCTTAATTTCACCTCTTTCTTGAAATTGATTGACCTGCTTGGAGGGGTTGATGTTTATAATGATCAAGAGTTTACTGGGCATACAAATGGCAAGCACTACCCGGTTGGAAATATCCATATGGATTCAGAATTAGCTTTAGGATTTGTTCGTGAACGCTATTCTTTGACAAATGGAGATGGAGACCGTGGCCGTAACCAACAAAAAGTAATAGCTGCTGTGATTCAAAAATTAACTTCTACAGAAGCTTTAAAGAATTTTGATAGTATCATCCAAAATTTACAGGATTCAATTCAGACCAATATGCCACCAGAAACAATGGTTAGTCTTGTCAATACCCAGTTGACAAGCGGAGGGAAGTATACCGTTACGAATCAAGACCTAAAAGGAACTGGGCGTATGGGACTTCCGTCCTATGCTATGCCAGATAGTAATCTTTATATGCTAGAAATTGATCCAACAAGTCTAGAAGCAGTTAAGACAGCCATAAGAAACACCTTGGAAGGAAAATAAGATGATTGACATCCATTCACACATAGTTTTTGATGTCGATGATGGGCCTAAAAGTATAGAAGATAGTCGAGCGCTACTTAAGGAAGCTTATGCACAGGGAACTCGGACTATCGTTTCAACCTCTCATCGGCGCAAAGGAATGTTTGAGACACCGGAAGATAAAATTGCTACTAATTTTAAAATTGTTCAGGAATTGTCTAAAGAAATAGCTCCTGACCTAACAATCTTATATGGTGCTGAAATTTATTTTACCAGTGATATTTTAGATAAATTAGAAAATCATATCATTCCAAAATTAAACGATACGCGTTATGCCTTGATTGAATTCAGTATGAGTACGCCTTATCGTGAGATTCACAGTGCCCTATCAAAAGTTCTTATGTTAGGTATTACACCTGTGATAGCTCATATTGAACGCTATCATGCTTTGGAAAATGATGAAAAAAAAGTGAGAGAACTTATCAATATGGGTTGCTATACACAAATCAACAGTTCTAGTATTTTAAAGCCAAAACTGTTTGGGGATACCTATAAGTTTATGAAGAAACGTGCTCGTTACTTTTTAGATAGAGATTTAGTTCATGTCGTAGCGAGTGATATGCACAACTTAGAGGATAGACGACCTTATATGAAGGAAGCTTATGATTTGATAAGTAAAAATTATGGGAAAGAAAAAGCTCAGGAGCTTTTTGAGATAAATCCTTCAAAAATTATAGAAGATAAAATGATTTAGGAGAAATGATGAAAGAACAAGATAAAATTGAAATCGATGTAGTGCAGGTGTTAAAAGTTTTATGGAAACGTAAATTAATGATAGCATTGGTTGCGATCGCTACAGGCGTACTTGCTTTTGGATTTAGTTCCTTTATAGTAAAACCTCAGTTTACAAGTACGACAAGAATTTATGTGGTCAATCGCAACCAAGGAGATAAGCCAGGGCTATCTAATCAAGATTTACAGGCTGGTTCTTACCTTGTGAAGGACTATCGAGAAATTATTCTGTCTCAAGATGTTTTGGAAAAAGTAGTAACAGAGCAGAATTTAAAGTTTGATGCAAAAGCTCTTGCCAAAAAAATTCAGGTGACAGTTCCAGTAGATACTCGTATCGTATCCATTTCAGTAAAAGATGGGAACCCTGAAGAAGCTAGTCGTATAGCGAATGGTCTTAGAGAAGTGGCTGCTCAAAAAATTATTTCTGTAACGAAAGTATCTGATGTAACTACATTGGAAGAAGCACGCCCTGCTCTATCACCATCTTCACCAAATATTCGTCGCAACACCATCTTGGGTGTTGGAGTTGGAGCGGGTATTGTCATTCTTTTAGCAATATCCGTCGAAGTTTTAGATGACCGAGTAAGACGTCCGGAAGATATTGAAGAAGTAATGCATATCTCGCTTTTGGGTGTGATTCCGAATTTAGAGAAATTAAAATAGAGGAGTAAACATGGCAAAGTTAGAACTATCAGTAAAACGCCAAGCGTTTGTCAAAAAAGCAGAGGAATATTATAATGCTTTGCGTACGAATATCCAATTGAGTGGAGATAAGTTAAAAGTGATTGCAATTTCTTCGGTTAGACCTGGAGAAGGAAAGTCTACAACTTCAACCAATATTGCTTGGGCTTTTGCACGTGCTGGCTATAAAACACTCCTTATTGATGCAGATATTCGAAATTCTGTTATGTCTGGAGTTTTCGTGTCAAGAGAAAAAATTACCGGATTAACAGATTACTTATCGGGGACAAAAGATTTATCACAAGGGTTGTGTGAGACAAATGTGGAAAATTTGTTTGTAATCCAATCTGGAGCCATTTCTCCTAATCCAACGGCTCTTTTTCAAAGTGATAAATTCGAAACAATGATAGACACGTTACGCAAGTATTTTGATTATATTATCGTAGATACTGCTCCTATCGGAGTCGTTATTGATGCTGCAATCATTGCGCAAAAATGTGATGCTTCTATTTTAGTGACAGAAGCTTCAGTAACAAAACGTAGAGAAGTTCAAAAGGCTAAAACTCAATTAGAACAGACAGGGACGCCATTCCTAGGTGTTATTCTGAATAAGTTCAACATTCATCTTGAAAAATATGGCTCCTATGGCTCCTATGGTTCCTATGGGGACTACGGTTCCTATGGGAAAAATAAGAAAAAGTGAATTCTAAAAGAAGATTATATGAAAAGTAGGTGAAGCTTAAGTGAAGATTAATGAAGTCTTATACAAAAGTTTTAAGCAACTTGCAGACTTCTTTATTGGATTAGTAGGGACAGCAGTATTAGCTTTTCCAGCTGCTGTAATTATTTTTATCATTTATAAAATAAAAGGATATAAGGGTAGCATTTTCTTTACTCAGTACAGAGTAGGACTACACGGAAAGAAATTTAAGATTATTAAGTTCCGTTCCATGGTTGAGAATGCTGAAGAAATTCTCTTGGCAAATAAAGAGCTACATCAAAAATATATTGAAAATAGCTACAAATTACCTCCTAACGAAGATCCACGTCTAACGATTATTGGAAACTTCATTAGAAAAACAAGTATTGATGAATTTCCTCAGTTTGTGAATGTATTACGAGGTGAGATGAGCTTTATAGGTCCTAGACCGATTCTGGATAAGGAATTAAAAGAATATGCCGAAGACGAACAGAAACTATTGCTTTCGGTGAAGCCCGGAATAACTGGTATGTGGCAGGTTTCAGGTAGAAGTGAGATTTATTATCCTGAACGTTGCGAGATGGAGTTATACTATCCTAGAAATCAATCTTTTAAGTTGGATGTAAAAATATTTTTATTAACCATTAAGCAAGTTTTGTTAGGAAGAGGAGCTCATTAAAGAACAGATATGTTTTATTAGGATTTTGTTATCTGTTGATGAGCATAAAATGAAAATTATATGAAATCAAATGCTGGTAGTCATGCTTTAGAGTTTTGAATGGGATTGCTACTATCTCTAAAATTTGATAGATAATTCTTTTAAAGTTATATAATCTGAATAGTCTATTAGAGGCATGATAGAAGAGTTAACTAGTTTCTTAGGTAAACTCTGCGGAACTAGAGTGTAGGTGTTTGATTTCTTTTTTAGCGTAGGCAGTTCAATCTAAATGAAGGGGGTTATAATGACAAAGAATTATAAAATTATCGTAGCAACACACAAGCAATTTATAATGCCTGAAGACGCTGAACTTTATCTACCCATCCATGTCGGTAGTGAAGGAAAAGAAAAATTAGAATACCAATGTGATAATGAAGGAGATAACATCTCTAACTTAAATCCCTATTATTGTGAATTAACTGGACTTTATTGGGCATGGAAAAATTTAGATTGCGATTATCTTGGCTTGGTACACTATCGTCGCTATTTTACTAAAATGACTAAAGGGTACAATGAATCAATAAATATTGATGATGTAATTTTAAATAGGTTTGAAGTGGAGAAATTGTTAGAGGACTCAGAAGTAATCGTTCCTAAAAGAAGAAAATATTATATTGAAACTCTTTATTCTCATTACGACCATACTTTTGATGGTTCTCATTTAAATCTAGCTAGAAAAATGATTGAAATGAAGAATCCAGAATATCTGCCAAGTTTTGAAAAGGTAATGAAGCAAAGAAGTGGGTACATGTTTAACATGTTCATTATGAAAAAAGAACTGGCAGACGATTATTTTTCTTGGCTATTTCCTATTTTGGGTGGTATGTATGAAAGTATGGATTTATCGGGGTTAACTGATTTTGAAGCTAGATTATTTGGCAGAGTAAGTGAACTACTATTTAATGTGTGGTTAGATAAAAATAATCTAAAAATTACGGAAGTTCCTTTTATGTACATGGAGAGGGTTGACTTGTTTAAAAAAGGGATGTCATTTTTAATGGCGAAATTTTTTGGAAAGAAATATGGTAAAAGTTTTTAGGTTCTAGATATGAAAATAAAAATAAAAAAAATATCGGTAACAGAAGCATTTGGAATAGGAGCCTTAGTGGTATTTTTACTTGTTTCTTTATTGAGTACGACATTTTATGCTAGATATGTCTCAGGGATATTTTATAATGTTTCGATGATTGCATCAATTTCACTTTTAGTGATTAAAGAATTGATCAGTGAAAAGTTCAATTTTCGAAATATAATATCTATGTTGGGAATTATATTTGTTTATATTTTAGTCGGTAGTATTACGGGATTTCTTTCGACTTTAGCTGTAACTGTGTTTTTTGTTTTTGCCTTAAGAGATGTTCCTTTTAGAAGAGTGGTTGAGGCCTCACTATTCATGACCACAATAGTTTTGGTATTTGTTGTTCTTAGCAGCAAATTAGGTTATATTTTAGATTACGTTGAGTTGTCGCCTGAAAGAATACGACATTATTTAGGATTCCGATATTCGTTGTTTCCATCGACTGTTCTGTTGAATATTGTTGCAATGACTTTATTTTTAACTAAAGATAAGATTAGTTATAAACGTTTATTTATTTTATTGGTAGCAACCATCTGGGTATACAAGCAAACAGACTCTCGGTTAGCATTCATTAGTTCTTTGGTTTTAATTGGAATAAATCTTTTAATGAAATGGTATCCATCAATTCTGAAATCTAATGATTTTATTTTAAAAAAACTCAAATTTTCATATTTGGTTAATGCCATCTTTAGCTATTGGATAGCCAAAATGTATTTGACCTTTTCAAATCCAAATATAAATGATTTTTTTAAGAATGCGAATGATTTTTTGGGTGGACGTATATATTATGCTCATCGCTCACTTAAAATTTATGGTTATAATCTATTTGGTCAAAAAATCAATTGGGTAGGAAATGGATTAAGTGAGAGCGGCATTAAGAATTCGAGTGAATATTTATATGTAGATAATCTTTATATTCAAATCTTACAACGTCATGGTCTAGTGATTTTGTTGATATTATTGATAATTTTAACAATTACCTTGAATCACCTTTTAAGAAAGAAAGAATATGTCTTGTCATTGATACTGATTGTCTTAAGTTTTCATGCCATGATAGACGATTTAATTTTGAATCTTCACTATAACATTTTTTTGATTTTAATTGGTACTTTAATGAACCAATCTCAGTCTACTTTTGAAGAGAATTTACAATTGGATAATGGAGAAAAATGACGAAAGTAAGTATTATTATTCCGGTATATAATGTCGAGCAATATTTGGATAGATGCCTGTTTTCTGTGCTCAATCAATCATATAAAGATTTAGAAGTGATTTTAGTTAATGATGGATCTACAGATAATTCAGGAATCATTTGTGAAGAGTTTGTTCAAACAGATAAAAGAGCCAAGATGTATTATCAGGAAAATAGAGGATTATCTGAAGCACGTAACACTGGGTTGAAATATATGACAGGCGATTTTGTCATGTTTCTTGACTCGGATGATTGGTTGGAACTTGATGCAGTAGAATTTTTATTGGATCAAGCTAAATGTTACAATGCAGATATGGTTGTTGGAGGAGTATATAGAACCTCAAAGATTGTGGACCATCAACACCATACCCCTATTTCGCAATTATTGACACAGGAAGAGTATGCCAAACGTTACTTTAAGATTGAAAGTCAGACAATTGAGTATTATGTTTGGAATAAACTGTATAAAAGAAAAGTTGTAGAAGGTATTGAATTTCCGTCTGGCTTCTTTGCAGAAGACGTCCCAACCATGTTCCGCTACATTCTTAACTCAGAAAAGATAGTTGTAACTGATAAGATAGTTTATAACTATTTTATTAATAACTCGGGTTTGACAGCTAGATTTACACCTAAACATTTTGATGTGTTAAAAGGCTGGGATTTAGTATGTCAGTATGCGACTGAAAGTAATAATGTTAAATACAAAGAGTGGGCTAGAATTAATCGTTATAGAGCTGATTTGGCGCTTTTGACAGAAATAGCTCTTTCTGTAGATTATAAAAACATTCGCATGTTAAATGAACCCCAAATAAAATCTATGGTATCTAGATTGAAAGCAAACAAGAAAGAATTACTAAAACAAGCCATTCCTCTTAGCCGAAAGATACTGATTATACTCTTCACAACTTCCTATAACATATTTTCAAAAGTGATAAATACTATGATAAGGATAAAAAATTATGGTGCATAAGCATGCATATTTAATTTTAGCTCACAGCCAATTTAATCAGCTAGCATTTTTGGTTACTTTATTGGATCATCAAGATAATGATATTTTTATCCATATTGATAAGAAATCAAATATTGATGATTATTTTTTGGATTTAATTAAATCCAGTGCAAAGCAGTCTCAAGTTTATTTTACAGAAAGAGTTTCAGTGAGTTGGGGTGGATATTCCCAAATTGAAGCTGAAATGATTTTATTTAAAGCTGCGTCTAAAAGAGATTCTTACTATTTTTATCATTTAATTAGTGGGGTAGATTTACCACTTGCATCACAGAGAAAAATTCATAATTTTTTTAATCAATATAAAAATCAAGTTTTTCTGACATTAATGAATATTGATGTGGCTAGGGATAAAGAAGATATTGACCGCTTTAAATATCATCATTTTTTTGAAAGTTTTACATATAGAAGTCTACCTGGAATTTTAGGGAAGATAGTTTTTAGAGTATATCGTTTCTTAGAAGTATTTATTCAAAAATTATTTATGGTAAATCGTTACACATTATTTAATGTTAATCCTGCAAAGGCAAGTAATTGGATTTCATTACCAAATGAGATTGTACTTTTATTGATTGATAGTGAGTACGAGATAGAAAAGATGTTTAAAAAAACCTTTCTTTGCGATGAAGTCTTCGTACCAATGCTTTTAGAAAAAAATGGTATGATGAATCTTATTTATAATGATTCTGTTAATACAGGAAAGAAGAATGAGTCGCAGGGGAATTTGCGGTATATTAATTGGTGGGATGGCAAGCCATACACTTGGACTGACAGTGAGAAAGATTTACAAGAATTAAGAGAAGCAGCTGAAAACGGATACCTATTTTCAAGAAAGTTTGATATAGAAAAATATCCCCAAATAAAAGAATTACTACTAGAATTAACTAAGGAAATATAATGGTTTATAAAATTTTAATGACTGGAATGTCACCTATTCTTGCTGGTACAGAAACATTTATCATGAATTATTATCGTCATCTTGATTCATCTATTTTTCAAGTTGATTTTATAAAAAGAACTAGAGAACCCATTATATTTGAAGACGAGATTGTTTCAAAAGGATCAAAAGTTTATTATTTACCTCGTAAAGGAGAGCATCCTCTTAAATATTACAGAGAATTACGGAATTTTTTTGCTACAGAAGGGAAAAAATATGATGCCATTTGGTATAATGCGATGGCAATTCCTAATCTTGATCTGTTAGAATATGCAAAGAAATATGGGATAAAAACTCGAATCATCCATAGTCATAGTTCGATGTTCAGGGGAAATAAAATAAGACAGATTTTACACAACTTAAACCGTTCTAAACTGACAAAAACAGCTACTCATTATTTTGCCTGCTCTGGTATTGCTGCAGATTATATGTTTCCTGATGAGATAAGATCAAGTGCAAAAATTATACAAAATGCTATTGATGTAGAAAACTTTTCTTTTTCAGAAAAAGATAGACTTGATTTAAGAACAGAGTTAGGTTGGAATGATTGTAAAGTTATTGGCAATGTTGGTCGACTGGATATACAGAAAAATCAACCATTCCTAATAGATGTTTTTAATAAAGCTTGCAAGAAAAATCCTAATCTTCGCTTAGTGATAATTGGTAAGGTTGCGGGCGCAAATTCTACTGTAGATTTAATCAAAGAAAAAATAAAATCTTATGGAATTGAAGATAAAGTTTTGTTGGCAGGAAGTCAGAATGATATGAAGAAATGGTTAAGTTCTCTAGATCTATTTGTTCTACCTTCAATATTTGAGGGATTACCTCTATCTGCTGTTGAAGCTCAAGCAAATGGGCTACCTGTTTTGGTAAGTGATGCAGTAACGAAAGAATTGAAAATATTAGACTCCATTCGTTACTTATCTCTAAACGAATCTATTGATGTTTGGGCGAAAAATATTCTTGAGTTAGTAGAAGTACCTAGATCAAGTGAAGTTAAAATAAAAGAAATGTTTAAGTTAAAAGGATTTGAAATTAGAACTCAAGCATTGACTTTACAGAATATACTGTTGGGAGAATTGAATGAAAAAATATCAGATTGTTGAATCGTACGGAACACATATGCACGCGGGGAGCAAAGCGACTAACGATTGTGTCAATATTTTGGAAGAATTAGATTTCGAAAAAATAGAAATTGTACGCCACAAGCCTGAGGATAAATCCCCCGTATCGAAAATAATCAGACAACTTTCCTTTTATAAACAGTGGAATAATGTTTTGAGTAGGTTGTCTAAAGGGGATGTTTTGCTGTTACAACATCCCTATCGCAGAAATCATTTTGGTAGAACATCAAGCCTTCTGAAATTGAAGAAAAAACAAGTAAAAATAATTTCATTGGTTCATGATGTGGAGTTGATAAGAGGAATTTATGATGATCCATTCTACCAGAGAGAATTTGATGAAATGCTATCTTTTGCTGATTCAATTATTGTTCATAATGAAAAAATGAAAGATTGGTTTGTGGAGTATGGCGTAGACGAAAAGAAGCTTGTTGTTTTGGAAATATTTGATTATTTGAATGGTAAGAGCGTGTCTTCATCTATTGAATATTCAAAATCAGTGACAGTTGCGGGGAATCTTTCTCCTGATAAAAGTCCCTATTTGTATCAACTAGATAAAGTTCCTAATATTCATTTTCAATTGATGGGAATCGGTTTTCAGCCGATAACAGAGATTTCTAATGTTTCCTATTTAGGTGCCTTTGCTCCAGAAGATGTTCCTAATCATTTAAATAGTGGATTTGGCTTAGTATGGGATGGAGAAAGTCTAGATACTTGCGACGGGGTAACAGGAAATTATTTAAGATATAATAATCCCCATAAGTTATCCTTGTATCTTTCTTCAGGTTTACCTGTTATTGTTTGGAAAGATTCAGCTGAGGCGAACTTTGTAGAGAAGAATGGAGTAGGCTTGGCAGTTAATAGTTTATTGGAATTATCTGAGATATTGGGTAAAATTAGTCAAGATGAATATCTGCAAATGGTGACCAATGCTAAAAATATTATGAAAAATCTAAAAGAAGGTTATTTTCTAAAGACTGCAGTAAGTAAAATAATAAAATAAACTTTTTGGAGAAATTGATGAACAATAAAGTAGATCTTGTAATTACCTGGGTAGATAGTGAAGATTCTGACTGGTTACAAGAAAAGAGGTTATACGAATCTGATGTTGAATGGTCAGAATCAAACAATTCCAATCGATACAGACCATCAGAAAATTTTAAGTATTGGTTCCGTGCGGTAGAACGCTATGCGGATTGGATTAATCGTATTTTTTTTATAACGTATGGTCATATTCCAGAATGGTTAAATACAAAGAATCCAAAATTAAAAATTGTAAATCATACTGATTATATACCTCAGGAATATCTGCCAACTTATAACTCTAATGTAATTGAGTTGAATTTGCATAGAATCGAAGAGTTAAGTGAGCATTTTATTCTTTTGAATGATGATGTGTATTTTGCTGCACCTACTACAGCAGATGATTTCTTTAAAGAAGATCTTCCAAAGGATTTTGGGATTTACTTACCAATAACTCCTCGAGAAAGTTTTAATCATATCGAACTAAATAATACCATTCTGATGAATAAACATTTTAAGAAAAAAAGAAAACCTTTATCCGAATGGCGTAAATTTTATAGTTTGAAATTAGGAAAATACTTAATTGGGAATATTTTCAGTATTTTTTATTCAGGTATTTTAGGATATAAGAATTACCATATTGGTTTGTCGCATTTAAAATCGACCTTTGATTTAATATGGGAAAAAGAACCGAAATTATTGGCAGAAGTTAGCTCTCATAGATTTAGACAGTTATCAGATATTAATCATTATGTAATGTCTCACTGGAATGTAGAGTCTGGAAAGTTTATGCCTCAATCCATTCATTTTGGTAAGTATTTTGATATTTGGGAAGTTGAAGAAATTCAAGGTGCTATTCAAAATGAGAAATATAAGATTATTTGTATCAACGATACGGATGAAAATGGAAAATTCTCTGAATATGATCAAAAAATACATCAAGCCTTTCAGTCTAAATTCCCAGAAAAATCAAGTTTTGAATTGTAAATTTACAGATGGATAATAAAAATATGTTTAGAAGTAAAAAATAATGAAAGTTCTAAAAAATTACGCCTATAATCTCTCTTATCAATTATTAATCATCATTTTACCGATTATTACGACACCTTATGTCACTAGGGTCTTCAGCTCAGATGATTTGGGAACCTATAGTTATTTCAACTCGATTGTTACCTATTTTCTTATGTTAGCTACTCTAGGAGTAAACAATTATGGTACTAAGACGATTTCGGGTAGTAGGAAAGATACTAGAAAGAATTTTTGGGGGATTTATACACTACAACTAGGAGCGACTTTGTTCTCTTCTGTACTTTATATCCTTCTCTGTCTTACTTTATCGGCTATGCAAAATCCTGTAGCTTATATTTTAGGTCTAAGTTTAATTTCAAAAGGTTTAGATATTTCTTGGTTATTTCAAGGTTTAGAAGATTTTCGAAAAATTACAATCAGAAATATTACAGTTAGATTAGTTGGTGTTATTTCTATCTTTTCGTTTATAAAATCAGCTGAAAATCTCTATTTATATATATCACTAATTACGATTTTTGAGTTGTTAGGACAATTAAGTATGTGGTTACCAGCAAGAGAGTTTATTGGGAAACCGCACTTTGATTGGAAATATGCTAGACAGCATTTGAAGCCAGTAATCTTATTATTCTTACCTCAGATTGCGATATCGCTTTACATTACCTTAGATAGTACAATGCTTGGAGTGCTAGCATCTAAAA
Organism: uncultured Streptococcus sp.; assembly: GCA_963528105.1. GTDB lineage: Bacteria > Bacillota > Bacilli > Lactobacillales > Streptococcaceae > Streptococcus. Next base: position 24,269 of record CAURUY010000012.1, read on the forward strand.
GGGATGTTGGTATTTACGACCAATCACTGAAATTAGTAAAGATTCTACTAACATTGGTAACTTCATTAGGAAGTGTCATGTTGCCCCGAGTTTCAAATCTTTTATCTACAGGAGATCATAAAGCAGTTAACAAAATGCATGAGATGTCATTTCTGATTTATAATTTGGTAATTTTCCCCATTATGGCAGGAATGCTAATTGTAAATGATGACTTTGTTACCTTTTTCCTCGGGCAAGATTTTCAAGAGGCACGTTATGCGATAGCAATTATGATTTTTAGAATGTTCTTTATTGGTTGGACAAATATTATGGGGATTCAAATTTTGATACCTCATAATAAAAATAAAGAATTTATGTTGTCAACAACAATTCCTGCTATTGTTAGTGTGGGCTTAAATCTTCTCTTGCTTCCAAAGCTGGGCTATATAGGTGCGGCAATCGTATCTGTTTTAACAGAGGTACTAGTATGGCTGATACAGTTATTCTATACTCGTTCTTATTTGAGAGAGGTTCCCATTCTAGGTTCATTGATCAAAATTATAATCTCATCTGGAGTTATGTATGGTATCCTACTATTTATACAACAATTCCTAAATGTATCACCGATGATTAATGTGGGACTATATGCTGTTCTGGGAGCAATAATTTATGCTAGTATGATTTTGATTTTTAAAGTAATAAATCTAAGTGAGTTAAAGCAACAATTATTAAAAAAATAAAGGAGTGTATTATGTACGATTATCTAATCGTTGGTGCTGGCTTGTCTGGGGCAATCTTCGCACACGAAGCTACTAAACGCGGGAAAAAAGTAAAAGTGATTGACAAGCGTAATCACATCGGTGGTAATATCTACTGTGAGAATGTTGAAGGTATTAACGTCCACAAGTACGGTGCCCACATTTTCCATACGTCAAACAAAAAAGTCTGGGACTATGTTAACCAGTTCGCTGAGTTTAACAACTATATCAACTCACCAGTAGCCAACTACAAGGGTAGTCTTTACAATCTTCCCTTCAACATGAATACCTTCTATGCTATGTGGGGCACTAAGACTCCTCAAGAAGTTAAGGACAAAATTGCTGAGCAAACGGCTGACATGAAAGATGTTGAACCGAAAAATTTGGAAGAACAGGCGATCAAGTTGATTGGCCCAGATATCTATGAAAAGTTGATCAAGGGGTATACAGAAAAACAATGGGGACGTTCTGCAACAGACCTTCCACCCTTTATCATCAAACGACTTCCAGTCCGCTTGACCTTTGATAACAACTACTTTAATGACCGTTACCAAGGGATTCCAATCGGTGGCTACAATGTCATTATTGAAAACATGCTCGGCGATGTAGAAGTAGAACTTGGGGTTGATTTCTTTGCTAACCGAGAAGAACTGGAAAGCTCAGCTGAAAAGGTTGTGTTTACAGGAATGATTGACCAGTACTTTGACTACAAACATGGTGAGTTGGAGTATCGTAGTTTACGTTTTGAACATGAAGTTTTAGATGAAGAAAACCATCAAGGAAATGCCGTAGTCAACTATACAGAGCGCGAGATTCCTTATACTCGGATCATTGAGCATAAGCACTTCGAGTATGGTACACAACCTAAGACAGTCATCACCCGTGAATACCCAGCTGACTGGAAACGCGGAGATGAACCCTACTACCCAATCAACGATGAAAAGAACAACGCCATGTTTGCCAAGTACCAAGAAGAAGCAGCCAAAAATGACAAGGTCATCTTCTGTGGGCGCCTAGCAGACTATAAATACTACGATATGCACGTGGTTATTGAGCGTGCACTTGAGGTTGTAGAGAAAGAATTTAAGGATGACAAAAAGTAGAATTAATTGGATTGATTTTGGAAAAGGATTAGCTATATTTTTGGTTTTGACGGGGCATGTACTACTGGGTCTGTATCAATCTGAAAAATTTCCATCTTGGAATAACGTATTAATATCGCTCGTAGCTCAACTCTATATATTTCATATACCTGTATTCTTTGCGTTATCAGGATATTTTTTCAAACCACTCTCAAATATCAAGGAGTTTTTGGATTATGCTAAAAAGAAGACAATTATTCTAGGAATACCTTATATCTTTTATTCAATAGTTCACTTTTGTCTTCAAAAAGTTGCAGGGGCAACTGTTCGGGTTCCCACGACTATATTTGATTTAATAAATATCTACAAACAACCTCTAGGAGTTTCATGGTATATATATGTGCTTTGGTCTATATTGATAATATATGGCTTATTGTCCATTGTTATCAAAAACCGCAGAATTTTATTTTTAATAAGTGTTCTCGCCTATTGTTGTACTTTATTTGTTCAGACTGATATATATATTATCCAAAAAACCTTGGTTTGGGGAGTTTGCTTCCTGCTAGGAAGTATCTTAAGTGAAATTCGTTTGAATAGGATTGATTCTAAAAAGTTTCTCCTTTTCTTTATCCCGTTTGATTTGATTTACATGTTGGCATGGCTCTTGTTCTATGAAGTTGATTCTAAAAAAGATTACGTTAGCTATAGTAATCCTGGATTGTGGGGCATTGCTTTTGTAGTCTGTATATTATTTGCCTTCATAATATTTCCTAAGATTAAGAATAAAGCTCCTAGAATATTTGATTATTTTTCTAAATATGGTAAAGATAGTTTAGGGATTTATATTATTCATGCTCCAATTTGCAGTATGCTCCGTATTCTAATGCTGAAAATGGGAATTAATTCAGTTTTTATTCACGTCATTGTCGGAATTTTATTAGGATGGTATTTATCTATATTTGCAACTTATATAATGAAAAAAATTCCAATTCTGAACATTGTTTTGTTGCCTCAAAAATATATTAAACTCAAGTGAAAATATGTCGGCGTAACACGCTGGAACAACTGAATATATTAAGAGAGCTGAGTTAGCTCTCTTTTTTTATAAAAATGATTTTTAGAAACAATTCAAGTATTTCATCCCAATATAAAATTGAATCGTGCGTGGCATGAAAATACTTGGAAAAATACAATAAAATACATCGCATTTTTCAGATTTTCTGACATTTTTACACTGTTTTTCATAGAAAAAATAAAAAAGATGGACTTGTAATGGAATATTAAAATAAATTTTATGAAAAACCTTCGATAAAATCATAAAAAATTAGGCACGAATTGGATTTTTGTGATATAATATTCTGTGAATAGCTATGCCTTCTTGTAGCTGTTAAAAATCAAAGTGTGAAACTTGGAAGACAGAGAGGACGCGATGTAATGACTAGAAATGGTTTCTTTACAGGCTTAGATATCGGGACAAGCTCTATTAAAGTGTTAGTTGCTGAGCTTGTAGATGGTGAAGTAAATGTAATCGGCGTTAGCAACGCCAAAAGTAAAGGTGTCAAGGATGGAATTATCGTTGACATCGAAGCCGCAGCGACGGCTATCAAATCTGCTATTTCTCAAGCGGAAGAAAAAGCAGGAATTTCAATCAAGTCTGTAAACGTTGGGCTTCCAGCGAACTTGTTGCAGGTTGAGCCAACTCAAGGAATGATTCCTGTAACATCAGACACAAAAGAAATTACAGATCAAGACGTTGAAAATGTTGTTAAATCTGCTTTGACAAAGAGCATGACGCCAGATCGCGAAGTAATCACTTTTGTGCCAGAAGAATTTGTGGTTGACGGTTTCCAAGGTATTCGTGATCCTCGTGGTATGATGGGTGTTCGTTTGGAAATGCGTGGACTGCTCTACACAGGCCCAAGAACTATTTTGCACAATCTCCGTAAGACTGTTGAACGTGTTGGAATTCAAGTTGAAAATGTGATTATTTCACCGCTTGCTATCGTTCAATCTGTTTTGAATGAAGGTGAACGTGAATTTGGAGCGACTGTTATCGATATGGGTGGTGGTCAAACAAGTGTTGCGACAATCCGTAACCAAGAGCTTCAATACACAAATGTATACCAAGAAGGTGGCGATTACGTCACAAAAGACATCTCAAAAGTTCTTAAAACTTCTAAGAAGATTGCAGAAGGCTTGAAACTCAATTATGGTGAAGCTTATCCACAACTTGCAAGCAAAGAAACATTCCAAGTTGAAGTTATTGGGGAAGTAGAACCTGTTGAAGTTACAGAAGAGTACTTGGCTCAAATCATCTCAGCTAGATTAAAACATATTTTTGAACAAATTAAACAAGATTTGGAAAGAAGACATTTGTTAGACTTGCCAGGTGGTATCGCTCTGATTGGTGGGAATGCCATTCTTCCAGGCGTTGTTGAACTTGCCCAAGAAGTGCTTGGAGTACGTGTGAAACTTTACGTGCCAAACCAAGTAGGTATCCGCAATCCTGCATTTGCGCATGTGATTAGTTTGTCTGAATATGCTGGAAGCCTTACAGAAGTTAATATTTTGGCTCAACAAGCAATCAGTGGAGATCAAATTTTACGTCAACAACCAATTGACTTTAGGACTCCAAGTCAGGAGAAACCTGCAGCTTCTCAACGTTCAGTATTTGGGACGACATCAACTGATTCAGTTGAACCAACTTATGCTGTTGATTCAACACTTCCAAATCAATCAGAAGAAAAACCAAAATTGACTGAACGATTCCGTAGCTTAATCGGAAGCATGTTTGATGAATAGGATAGAGGAATAAAATATGACATTTTCATTTGATACAGCAGCAGCACAAGGTGCAGTAATTAAAGTAATTGGTGTCGGTGGTGGTGGAGGAAACGCCATCAACCGCATGGTTGACGAAGGTGTTTCAGGTGTTGAATTCATCGCGGCTAACACAGATGTACAAGCTTTGAGCAGTACAAAAGCTGAAACAGTTATCCAACTTGGTCCAAAATTAACTCGTGGACTTGGTGCTGGAGGACAGCCTGAAGTTGGTCGTAAGGCTGCTGAAGAAAGCGAAGAAGTAATTACTGAAGCTATCAGTGGTGCAGACATGGTCTTCATTACTGCTGGTATGGGTGGTGGTTCTGGTACGGGTGCCGCACCAGTTATCGCTCGTATTGCAAAAGGTCTAGGTGCCTTAACAGTCGGTGTAGTGACACGCCCATTCGGTTTTGAAGGAAGTAAACGTGGCCAATTCGCAGTTGAAGGGATCAACGAACTTCGCGAACATGTTGATACTCTCTTGATTATCTCAAACAACAACTTATTAGAAATTGTTGACAAGAAAACTCCACTTCTTGAAGCTCTGTCTGAAGCAGATAATGTTCTTCGCCAAGGTGTTCAAGGAATTACAGATTTGATTACAAATCCTGGTTTGATCAACTTGGACTTTGCAGACGTGAAGACAGTAATGGCAAACAAAGGGAATGCCCTCATGGGTATCGGTATCGGTAGTGGAGAAGAGCGCGTTATTGAAGCAGCTCGTAAAGCTATCTACTCACCACTTCTTGAAACAACAATCGATGGAGCAGAAGATGTCATTGTTAACGTAACTGGTGGTTTGGATATGACTTTGATTGAAGCGGAAGAAGCTTCAGAAATCGTAAACCAAGCTGCTGGTCATGGTGTAAACATCTGGCTCGGTACTTCAATCGACGAATCAATGAAAGATGAGATTCGTGTGACTGTTGTTGCAACTGGAGTTCGTCAAGATGCAGTTGAAAAAGTGGTAGCACCACAACCAAGACAAGCATCATTCCGTGAACCAGTAAGAACTGGTCACACTCATGCTTATGACCGCAATTTTGATTTAGCAGAGACAGCTGAGCTTCCAACTCCTTCACAACGTCAAACTGAAGCACCAAAAGCATCTGCTTTTGGTGATTGGGACTTAAGACGTGACTCAATTGTTCGTCAAGGGGAATCAGTCGTATCTCCAGTTGAACGTTTTGAAACACCAAGTTCTGACGATGATGAGTTGGAAACACCACCATTTTTTAAAAACCGTTAATTAATTGAGATGGATTTAAAAGAAAATACGAATCAAGTGTTTCAACAGGTTACCAAAGCAATTCAAGAAACCGGCCGTAAAGATGGTTCGGTTTCTGTAATTGCTGTAACAAAATATGTTGATATTGCAACTGCAGCTAATTTGATTGACCAAGGAGTCAAGCACATCGGTGAAAATCGCGTAGATAAATTTCTTGAAAAGTATCATGCTTTAAGTGATAGAGATGTCACTTGGCATTTGATTGGTAGTTTACAAAGAAGAAAAGTGAAGGATATTATTCCGTATGTTGATTATTTTCACGCTTTAGATTCTTTGAAATTAGCTCAAGAAATTCAAAAACGAGCGAATCGTAAGGTTAAATGTTTTTTGCAGGTCAATATTTCTGGAGAGGAAAGCAAGCACGGTTTTTCAAAAGAAGAACTATTGACAGTCTTACAAGATTTGTCTAGCTTAGATCAAATAGAGTATGTTGGTCTCATGACCATGGCTCCGTTTGACGCTCAAACAGAAGAGTTGCAAAAAATCTTTAAAGAAACGCAAGAGTTGCAACAATATATTCGTGAACAAGAACTCCCCAATATGCCAATGACAGAATTAAGTATGGGAATGAGTCGTGATTTTAAAGAAGCGATTCAGTGTGGCTCAACTTTTGTTCGAATTGGTACAGCATTTTTTAAATAGGAAATAGTCATGTCATTAAAAGATAAATTTGATAAATTTATAGATTACTTTATAGAAGATGGAGATGAAACTACTTCAGCTGTTGTAGCTGCACAACCTGAACGTTCCCTAGCTTCTGTTCCTTCTAGAAGAGATTTGCCACAAAAAGAAACTCAAGAATCTTCTTCAGTTGATGCAAAAGAGAAAAACATTACAAAACTTCATGCTCGTCAGCAACAATTAGCTATTGAGAGTCATCGTAGTACCGAAAAAGTAACAATTGATGTTCGTTACCCACGCCGTTACGAAGATGCAACAGATATTGTTGATATGTTAGCTGGCAATGAAAGTATCTTGATTGACTTCCAATATATGACTGAAGTTCAAGCGCGCCGTTGCTTAGATTACTTGGATGGAGCTCGTCATGTTCTTGCTGGTGAGTTGCGAAAAGTTGCAAATACAATGTATCTTTTGACACCGGTTGGTGTAGTGGTTAACATTGAAGACATTCGCTTGCCAGAAGAAAGTTCAAGCGAAGAGTTCGATTTTGACATGAAGAGAAATAGAGTACGTTAATGTTTCTAATAATTCGTTTTATCCAAAATGCTACAGATATCTATTCGATGATACTTGTAGCTTTTGCTCTATTATCATGGTTTCCAAATGCTTATAACACCCAGTTAGGTAAGTTTTTAGAGACTTTGTGTAAACCTATTCTTGAACCTCTGAAACGCCTGCCTCTTCAAATTGCAGGTTTGGATTTCTCGGTTTGGATAGCTCTAATTCTCTTGCGCATGATAAGTCGCTATCTCATCAATTTGTTGGTTGTCTTATGAGTAAAGATCTTTACCAACATTTTGCAACTGAGGATATTCCTTTTATTGACAAGAGCCTAGAATGGATGAGGCAAGTAGAAGAACATTACGCACCAATCCTAACTCCTTTTATAAACCCTCATCAAGTTTATATCTTGGAAACACTGGGGAATAATAGAGAAATAAAGACTTTCTCTAGTACCAGTTATGTTCCTTCGGAATACGCAAGGGTTCTTCTAGCGCCAGATTATTTCGCACCGAGTTTAGAAGATTTTGAAATGGCCTTGCTTGAAATTGAGTATTCCAGCAAGTTTCAACAACTAACCCATTCAAAAATTCTGGGTACGGTTCTCAATCGATTGGGTATTGATCGTAAATTATTCGGTGATATACTTGTTACGGAACAAAAAGCTCAGATTATAGTGGATCAAAGGTTTACTACCTTGTTCCAGGATGGTATTCAAAAAATTTCCAAGTTGCCTGTAAGTTTAGTAGAACGTTCTTTTTCAGATATTATAAAATCGAAAGATGGCTATCAAGAAAGAGAGGTCTTGGTTTCAAGCCTTCGCTTGGATAGTTTTTTATCAAGCATCTTGAAATTATCTCGTTCGCAAACTTCAAATCTAGTTGAAAAGAAGTTGGTTCAAGTCAATTATCATCTAGTTGAAAAATTAGACTATCAAGTAAAAGTTGGTGATTTGATAAGTGTCAGACGCTTTGGTCGCATTATCTTGCTCAAAGAAAATGGTCAAACCAAGAAAGATAAGAAAAAATTAACAATCCAGCAACTATTAAGTAAGTGAGGAAAAATATGCCAATTACATCGTTAGAAATTAAGGATAAAACCTTTGGTGTCCAATTTAGAGGTTTTAATCGTGAAGAAGTTGATGAATTTTTAGATATTGTTGTCCGTGATTATGAAGATTTGGTTCGTAGTAATCATGAAAAAGATCAACATATTAAAAATTTAGAAGAACGACTAAATTATTTTGATGAAATCAAAGATTCATTAAGCCAGTCTGTTTTGATCGCTCAAGACACAGCTGAGCGTGTAAAACAAGCAGCGAATGATAGTTCTCACAACATTATTCAACAAGCTGAACAAGATGCACAACGTTTGCTTGATGAAGCCAAGTACAAAGCAAATGAAATTTTGCGACAAGCAACAGATAATGCTAAGAAAGTCGCTGTTGAAACTGAAGAGTTGAAGAATAAGAGTCGTGTCTTCCACCAACGTTTAAAATCAACTATTGAAAGCCAATTGGCTATTGTTGATTCATCTGAGTGGGAAGAGATTTTACGTCCAACTGCAACTTATCTTCAAACAAGTGATGAAGCATTCAAGGAAGTTGTCGAAGAAGTTTTGGGTGAAGCAGCATCTTCATATCATGACGAAGAACCAATTGACATGACTCGTCAATTTTCACCAGAAGAAGTTGCAGAACTTCAAGCACGTATTGAAGCGGCTAACAAGGAATTGTCAGAAGCTGTTGCTGAAAAACCAACTGAAGTTGAAGTACAGCCAGCTACTGAGGCTCCTGTTGAGACAAAGCATGACGAAGAATCTCAAGATGATGCTAACACTCAACAAGAGTCAGTTCAAATTTTATAAGATTTTAGTTAGAGAACAGGAATTTATCAAATATATTTCTAGCGAGTAGGAGACGGTGAAAGCCCTACAATCCCTATTGGTAAATTTATCCTCTCATAGTATCAAGCCTGAAATGAGTAAGACTTGACGTTCCCCACGTTACGGGAAAAGAGGGAAAAAGACTGGGTCTTTTTCCGAACAAAGGTGGTACCACGATTTTCGTCCTTTTAGGGAGTCGTGGTTTTTATTTGTCAATTTACATTAAAGGAGTACTAATGAAACTTAAAGAAACCCTCAATCTTGGGAAAACAGACTTTCCAATGCGTGCTGGTCTTCCAACTAAAGAGCCCGTTTGGCAAAAAGAGTGGGAAGAAGCTAAACTTTACCAACGTCGTCAAGAATTAAATGAAGGAAAACCGCATTTTACACTTCATGATGGCCCTCCATACGCAAACGGAAATATCCACGTAGGACATGCTATGAACAAGATTTCAAAAGATATCATTGTTCGTTCTAAGTCTATGTCAGGCTTTTACGCCCCTTATATTCCAGGTTGGGATACCCATGGTTTACCAATCGAGCAAGTGTTGGCGAAACAAGGTGTTAAACGGAAAGAAATTGAACGCTCTGAATACCTTAAAATGTGTCGTGAGTACGCTCTTTCTCAAGTCGATAAACAAAGGGAAGACTTTAAACGCTTGGGTGTTTCAGGGGATTGGGACCATCCATATGTAACTTTAACCCCTGATTATGAAGCAGCCCAAATTCGTGTCTTTGGACAAATGGCCAACAAAGGCTATATCTATCGTGGTGCGAAACCTGTATACTGGTCTTGGTCTTCTGAATCCGCTCTTGCTGAAGCGGAAATTGAATACCACGATTTGGTTTCTACCTCTCTTTACTATGGGAATAGAGTCAAGGACGGGAAAGGTGTTCTAGATACAGATACTTACATCGTTGTCTGGACAACCACTCCATTTACCATCACAGCTTCTCGTGGTTTGACAGTAGGCGCTGATTTTGACTATGTTGTCGTGAAACCTGCTGGTTCTGACCGTAAGTATGTAGTGGCTTCTGAGTTATTACCAAGCTTGTCTGAAAAATTTGGTTGGGACCATCCAGAAGTTCTTGCGACTTACCAAGGGAAAGAATTGAACCATATCGTGACAGAACACCCATGGGATGCAGCAGTTGAAGAATTGGTGATTCTTGGAGACCACGTCACACTTGATTCCGGTACTGGTATCGTCCATACAGCTCCTGGTTTTGGTGAGGATGACTACAATGTCGGTATTGCAAATGGTCTTGAAGTTGCTGTTACGGTCAATGAACGTGGGATCATGATGGAGAATGCTGGCCCTGACTTTGCCGGTCAGTTTTATGACAAAGTTGTTCCAACAGTTATTGAAAAACTTGGAGACCTCCTTCTTGCTAAAGAAGACATTTCTCACTCCTACCCATTTGACTGGCGGACTAAGAAGCCAATTATCTGGCGTGCGGTTCCACAGTGGTTTGCCTCTGTTTCAAAATTCCGTCAAGAAATTTTGGATGAAATTGAAAAAGTGAAATTCCATTCAGAATGGGGGAAAGTTCGTCTCTACAATATGATTCGTGACCGTGGTGACTGGGTCATCTCTCGTCAACGTGCTTGGGGAGTTCCTCTTCCAATCTTCTACGCAGAAGACGGAACACCAATCATGACAGCTGAAACCATCGAGCATGTAGCGCAACTCTTTGAAGAACATGGTTCCCTCATCTGGTGGGAACGTGATGCCAAAGACCTCTTGCCAGAAGGATTTACCCATCCAGGTTCACCAAATGGCGAGTTCAAGAAAGAAACAGACATCATGGACGTTTGGTTTGACTCAGGTTCATCATGGAATGGTGTCATCGTGAATCGCCCTGAATTGACTTATCCAGCGGATCTCTATCTTGAAGGTTCAGACCAATACCGTGGTTGGTTTAACTCATCTTTGATCACTTCTGTTGCCAACCATGGCGTAGCGCCTTACAAGCAAATCTTGTCTCAAGGTTTTGCCTTGGATGGTAAAGGTGAGAAGATGTCTAAATCTCTTGGAAATACCATTGCTCCAAGTGATGTTGAAAAGCAATTTGGTGCGGAAATTTTGCGTCTTTGGGTTACTAGTGTTGATTCAACAAACGATGTCCGTATTTCCATGGATATCTTGAGCCAAGTTTCTGAAACCTACCGGAAGATTCGAAATACCCTTCGTTTCTTGATTGCCAATACTTCTGACTTTAATCCAGCGGAGGATACAGTCGCTTATGATGAGCTTCGTTCAGTGGATAAATACATGACGATTCGCTTTAACCAGCTTGTTAAGACCATTCGTGATGCTTACGAAAACTTTGAATTCTTGACTATCTACAAGGCCCTTGTGAACTTTATCAATGTGGACTTGTCAGCCTTCTACCTTGATTTTGCTAAAGATGTAGTCTATATCGAGAGTGCGAAATCTCTAGAACGCCGTCAAATGCAAACAGTTTTCTATGATATTTTGGTGAAGATTACTAAACTCTTGACACCAATCCTTCCTCACACTGCAGAAGAAATCTGGTCTTATCTTGAGTTTGAAACAGAAGAATTTGTTCAATTGTCAGAATTACCAGAAGCTCAAACATTTGCGAATCAAGAGGAAATCTTGGACACATGGTCAGCCTTCATGACCTTCCGTGGACAAGCTCAAAAAGCCTTGGAAGAAGCGCGTAATGAAAAAGTCATCGGTAAATCACTAGAAGCTCACTTGACAGTTTATCCAAATGAAGTGGTGAAAACACTTCTAGGGGCTGTTGATAGCAATGTGGCTCAACTCTTGATTGTTTCTGAGTTGACCATCGCAGAAGGACCAGCTCCAGAAGGTGCAGTGACCTTTGAAGATGTAGCCTTCACGGTTGAACGTGCTGCTGGTGAAGTTTGTGACCGTTGCCGTCGCATCGATCCAACTACAACAGAACGTAGCTATCACGCAACCATCTGTGACCACTGTGCAAGTATCGTAGAAGAAAACTTTGCCCAAGCTGTTGCAGAAGGATTTGAAGCAAAATAATTTAACAAAAATACAGGAGAATTTCCTGTATTTTTTTAAAAAATCAGAATTTTATTAAAAATATGGTATAATATACCTTATTAACAAAAAGGAGACGTTTATGAAGACAAAAACACTTGCACAAGTCGATGGAATTATCGGTATTATTGTAGGGGCTATTTTAGCTTTCTTACCCATTTTAATAGTTTTTCTTGCAGCTATTGCTGAGGATGAAGATTTTGCGGGAATTGTAGTGGGGGTTATTTTACTTGTTTTCACATTAGTAAAAATTGCAACTCTCATTCTTGGAATCCTCTCTCTTGTTTATTATAAAGATGACAAACGTATTTCATTAGCACCATCGATTTTGTTTATTGTTGGTTCTGGAGTTGCTTTGATTCCATTCTTTGGATGGATTGGTGGAATTGTCCTTATCATTGGTGGGGCTTTGTACCTAGCAAGCTTGAAACAATTCAAAATTGAAGGATAAATTATTTTTAAGGGAAGAGTCGAAGAGCTCTTCTCTTTTCCGTTGATTTTAACTAGCTTTTTTGTGAAAAATTGTGTAAAATAGAATAGAAAAACGGGGACAACCTCGAAGAATTAAAGGAGATCCATCAAATGGTAAAATTGGTTTTTGCTCGCCACGGTGAGTCTGAATGGAACAAAGCTAACCTTTTCACTGGTTGGGCTGATGTTGATTTGTCTGAAAAAGGTACACAACAAGCGATCGACGCTGGTAAATTGATCAAAGAAGCTGGTATCGAATTTGACCAAGCATACACTTCAGTATTGAAACGTGCGATCAAAACAACAAACCTTGCGCTTGAAGCATCTGACCAACTTTGGGTTCCAGTTGAAAAATCATGGCGCTTGAACGAACGTCACTACGGTGGTTTGACTGGTAAAAACAAAGCAGAAGCTGCTGAACAATTTGGTGATGAACAAGTTCACATCTGGCGTCGTTCATACGATGTATTGCCTCCTGCTATGGCACATGATGACGAACATTCAGCACACACAGATCGTCGTTACGCTTCACTTGATGACTCAGTCATTCCAGATGCTGAAAACTTGAAAGTTACCTTGGAACGCGCGCTTCCATTCTGGGAAGATAAAATCGCTCCAGCTCTTAAAGACGGTAAAAACGTATTCGTAGGAGCACACGGTAACTCAATCCGTGCCCTTGTAAAACATATCAAACATTTGTCAGACGACGAAATCATGAATGTGGAAATTCCTAACTTCCCACCATTGGTATTCGAATTTGACGAAAAGTTGAATGTTGTAAAAGAATACTACCTCGGAAAATAATGTAAAATAGAGTCTAGGATTATTCCTAGACTTTTTTATTTTCAAAATAGGATAAGTGCGTAGTGTAATTTAACTTGTCAAAGGTAAGGATAATTGGTATAATAGATAAGATGGAGGAGCTATGGCACTTAAAAAAGCAAGCTTGGCCTGTGAGATTTGTGGTTTAAGAAACTACTCGATTAAAATTAGTAGTAATCCAAAACTGACTCGCTTAGAAGTAAATAAATTTTGTAAACATTGTGGTAAATACACAACACACCGAGAAACGAGATAGGAGAAAATAATGAGTTTTATTAAGGATATCTTTACACTTTTAAAAGATACAACTTGGCCAACTCGGAAAGAAAGTTGGGTAGATTTTAAATCTATCATGGAATATACGGCTTTCTTTGTTGTCATCATTTATATATTTGACCAATTAATTGTTAGTGGATTGATTCGATTCATCAATATTTTTTAAGATAGAATAAATACGCTGAAAGAAGTTTACCATTAAGAAAGGAAAAAAAGATGGATAGTTTTGATAAGGGATGGTTTGTTCTCCAAACATATTCAGGTTATGAAAATAAAGTAAAAGAAAATCTTTTGCAACGAGCACAAACATACAATATGTTAGATAATATCTTACGTGTGGAAATCCCAACCCAAACTGTACAAGTTGAAAAAAACGGGAAGAGAAAAGAAGTTGAAGAAAACCGTTTTCCTGGTTATGTTCTTGTAGAAATGGTCATGACTGATGAAGCTTGGTTTGTAGTACGTAACACACCAAACGTTACAGGATTTGTTGGGTCACACGGCAATAGATCGAAACCAACTCCGCTCTTAGAACAAGAAATTAGAGATATCTTGGTGTCAATGGGACAAACTGTTCAAGAGTTTGACATCAATGTTGAAGTTGGTCAAACAGTCCGCATTATCGATGGCGCTTTTACCGATTACACAGGGAAAATCACTGAAATCGATAATAACAAAGTAAAAATGACTATTTCTATGTTTGGTAATGATACAGTAGCGGAAGTAAACCTAAATCAAATCGCTGAATTATAATTGCACAAACATCTTTAAGCTACTAAATATTAATCAATGGTTGTAAACTGATAAATTTATCAGTTTACATTTTTTCCAAACCAGTTGACAAGATTCTAAAAGTGGGTATAATAGAAAGAGCCTAAAAGCTCAAGGTCCGTTGGTCAAGGGGTTAAGACACCGCCTTTTCACGGCGGTAACACGGGTTCGAATCCCGTACGGACTATGGGTATATTGCGGTTGAGTGAATAGGATAAAAAAAGTTAAAAAAACCTGTTGACAGAGGAAAGTGACTGTGATATACTAATATAGTTGTCGCTCAAGGTAGAATGAGAGGCAAAGACCTTTGAAAACTGAACAAGACGAACCAATGTGCAGGGCACTATAACGGAAGTTATAGTACTGAACAATGAAAAAACAATAAATCTGTCAGTGACAGAATGAGTTT
>CAURUY010000013.1:0-32390 GCA_963528105.1 uncultured Streptococcus sp.
TGTATTAGGCACGCCGCCAGCGTTCGTCCTGAGCCAGGATCAAACTCTCATTAAAAGTTTGAGTTCTCACTCATTTCTGTCACTGACAGATTTATTGTTTTTTTCATTGTTCAGTACTACAACCTTAGTTGTAGTGCCCTGCACATTGGTTCGTCTTGTTCAGTTTTCAAAGGTCTTTGTCACTCGCTTCTCTCAAGTGACAACTATATTAGTATATCACAGTCGCTTTCGCTTGTCAACACTTTTTTGAAACTTTTTTAAACTTTTTTTCATCAAGTGCCCCAACCGCAACATACCATAGTCCGTACGGGATTCGAACCCGTGTTACCGCCGTGAAAAGGCGGTGTCTTAACCCCTTGACCAACGGACCGGAGTTGTTATTTTCAACTCTTACTATTATACCGACTTTTCCTAACTTGTCAACTACTTTTTTGAACTTTTTTAATTAATTTTACAACAGCTTCAGTCCGAGCGGTGTGTGGGAACATGTCGACTGACTGGATATAATGGATATCGTAGACTTCTACTAACCTTACCAAATCACGAGCCAAGGTCGAAACATTGCAAGAAATATAGACCATTTTTTCTGGCACATAGGTAAGAATAGTATCTAATAACTTATCATCCAGACCAGTACGTGGCGGATCCACAATCAGAGCGTCTGCTCGGTAACCTTCCTTATACCAGCGAGGAATAATCTCTTCCGCGGTTCCAGCTTCATAATGTGTGTTGTCAAATCCCATTCTTTTAGCATTTCGCTTAGCATCTTCAATAGCTTCTGGAATAATATCCATACCTCTGAGTGTTTTTACTTTCTTTGCAAAGGCAAATCCAATCGTTCCAACTCCACAATAAGCGTCAATCAAATGGTCTTCTTTATCAACATCCAGTGCTTTTACTGCCTCGCTATAGAGGACTTCTGTTTGTTCAGGATTTAGTTGATAGAAAGCTCGTGGCGATAGTGAAAATTCATAATCGAGTACACCTTCCTGAATACTCTCTTGTCCCCAGATAATCTCTGTCTTTTCGCCATAAATCTCACTGGTTTTAGCTGTATTTGTATTCACAGCTACCGTCACAACCTCTGGAAAATCTTTAACTAAGTCTTTTACAAGTTGGGTTAAGTTAAGCTGGCGGTTCGTAACTATAATAATCTGAACCTGTCCAGTCTTTCTTGCTCGTCGAACCATTATAGTTCTAACACCTAGAACTTTTCTCTCATCCGTGATTGGAATCTGATGATAAGTAAGTAATTCTGCTAGGCGATTAGCAATCACTTGGGTTTCCTTGTCTTGTACAAGGCAGTCTTTCAACTCTACTAAATAGTGAGAGTTTTGTGCATATAAGCCTGCCTTAACCTGATTTTTAAATTTACGAGTCTGAAATTGTAACTTAGCACGGTAGTACTTTGGTTCCTGCATTCCAATCGTTGGACGAATTTCATAGTTTTCATATCCTGCAGGGGCAAATTTTTTCAGCGCTTGGTAAAGTAAGTCCGTCTTGAATTCCAGTTGTTTATCATAATGCAGGTGCATGATTTGGCAGCCTCCGCACTCATTGTAAATAGTACAAGCTGGCACAACTCGGAATTTAGACTTCTTGTTGACCTTCAGTAATTTTGCCTCAACAAAGTTACGTTTAATAGAAGTAATCTGACAATAGATATCTTCTCCTTTGAGAGCACCAGGCACAAAGACTAATGTTTTGTGATAAAAGCCGATTCCCTCACCATTAATTCCCATGCGCTTGATTTTTAATGGTATTTTTTGTTTCACTTTCAGATTCATACCCCTATCTTATCACATTTTGAGTTATAATAGAACTATGAAAATCACAAAACTTGAAAAGAAAAAAAGACTCTATCTGATGGAGCTTGATAATGACGACAAATGCTACATTACTGAAGATACAATTGTTCGTTTTATGTTATCAAGAGATAAGATGATAAACCAAGAAGAATTAAAAGAGATTCAAGATTTTGCTCAATTTTCTTATGGTAAGAATCTAGCCCTCTACCACCTATCCTTTAAAGCACGCACTGAAAAAGAAGTAAGAGAATATCTGAAAAAATACGATATTGATGAAAACATCCTTTCTCAAGTCATTGCTAATCTTAAAGAGGATAATTGGATTAATGATGGCCAGTACGCTTATGCTATCATCAATGCTAATCAACTTTCAGGAGACAAAGGACCTTATGTACTGACTCAGAAACTAGCACAAAAAGGAATTTCAAAATCTACTATAGAAGAAAACTTGAAAGAATTTGATTTTTCGGAAGTTGCTCAGCGTGTAGCCAATAAACTATTAAAAAAATATGAGGGAAAACTTCCATCTCGCGCCTTACAAGATAAGATTATCCAGAACTTGACCAACAAGGGCTTCTCTTACTCTGATGCTAAAAGCGCCTTTGACGAATTGGATAGTCAAGTTGACCAAGAAACGACTCAGGAACTCATCTTCAAGGAACTTGATAAGCAATATGCTAAGTATGCCCGAAAGTATGAAGGATACGAACTTAAACAGCGTTTAACTCAAGTTTTAGCACGAAAAGGCTACGATTTTTCGGATATAGCAAGCGCTCTCAGAGAATATCTTTAATATTTTCATGTAAAATTCACAGATTTTAGGTAATTTTATGGTACAATAGTAAACGATAAACTTATAAATTGTAGAAAGTTGGTTAGTTATGAAACTTCCAAAAGAAGGCGACTTTATTACAATTCAAAGTTATAAGCATGATGGGAGTCTCCACCGAACTTGGCGGGACACCATGGTACTAAAAACAACAGAAAACGCCATTATTGGTGTCAACGATCATACACTTGTTACCGAAAGTGATGGTCGTCGTTGGGTTACTCGAGAACCGGCTATTGTTTACTTTCACAAGAAATATTGGTTTAATATCATTGCCATGATTCGCGATAATGGAATTTCCTACTATTGCAATATGGCTAGCCCCTACTATCTGGATGAAGAAGCACTGAAGTATATTGATTATGATTTGGATGTTAAAATTTTTACAGATGGGGAAAAACGTCTCTTGGACGTTGAGGAGTATGAGCGCCACAAACGCAAAATGAATTATTCTGATGACTTGGACTATATTTTAAAAGAACATGTCAAAATTCTTGTTGATTGGATTAACAATGGACGAGGTCCTTTCTCCGAAGCCTATGTAAACATTTGGTACAAGCGCTATGTAGAACTAAAGAATCGGTAAAGTTGTCAAAGGTCAGGAACAAAATCCTGACCTTGTTTTTTTGATAGTGTAAAATAAATTGTGTAAACACAAAAAGGAATAAATCCATTATAGCAGAGTTGCAACACATTACTAGAAAGAGATTTATGCAGAATTCGCGAAATATATAAAACAAATAGACATACTGATATTTTTAACGTCTTTGTTCCTTGTAAGTTTACAACAAACTTATATCGCTTAATACAAAAATACGGAGATGATTAGTATAAAAACACAGGTCAACTTCGTATAAAATAATTTATTTTTTGTATTTCCACATAGCATCAATCATTTAGTACAACATTTTAAAAACAATATCTCGACAGAGAAAATTCTATTTAATCTACCAACTCATTTAATCGTTTTTGAAAATATAAAGCAATATTTTTAGACTCAATAAACTCAAAATATTTAATAACATTTTGCATTTGCTTAATTCCAGATTCTTTAGATTCAGTCAGATATATTTTATATCCTTCTACAAATTTGAATGTAGATTTTTCAAAAACTTTTGTGTCATCTTTTAATAATTTCTTTAATTTCATTTCAAAGTAGTCTGCATATATTAGATGTGAATTTTCAAGGCAACAGAACCAAAAATTTAAACAAGCTGACACAACTAAATTTCTATTCTTGCCGATTTTTTCGTAATAATGTGTACGCTCTAGTATTTCTTTTCCGACCCTGTAAATATAATCTATCTCAAAAAGATGATATAAATTACCAATCAGCGTTATCTCATAGGACTCCCATCGTTCCTTCTGGAATAAATAGTCATACACTAAATTTAGATCATCTCTACTAACTACATGATTACAATCTATCTGATTTAATAATCCCTGAACCATAATTGTATTTATTTTATGAGTTTTTTCCCCACTCTTCTCAAAAAGTTTTTGTTGCTCATTTTTTATTTCCTCCAATCCTTTAGTATTCAAACTATAAAAATTTGGAGATAAATTAACCAAAAAATCATCAAACTCCGATCTTTTATAATTTTCTAGGTGATTACAAAAATTCTCTATCGAAACATTGATATTTGATAATAATTCAAAAAACGTTGAAAGAGAAATTTCATTTTCTCCCCTTTCAAACCTAGAGAGTTGAGATTTTGATATAGAATCAGCTGCAGCATACTCTAAAGAATATCCGTTTAATTTTCTAAAATATCGAAAAGCTTCTCCATAATTTTTCACACTTTCGTTCCCTTAACTTTCTTTTCGAGCGATAAACATACCATATTCTTTTGGAATGATCAACATACCATTATAAAACTCACTTTCCAATCTTTTACGTATTATTTCCTCTTCTAGTGAACCTATTTCTGAAATTCCTTTAAACGATTGGATGTATTTAACCAGATCATCTATACTAGTTACCTGTAACTCATCATCATAGAGTAATGTATCGACAGAGTTAAAATACCTACTCAGGTACCTTTTACCATTTTGTAAAGTAAACGTTTTATTTTCTAAATCTTGATTAACCTCATCTTTAAATAAATTTGCCAAATAATTTACAACTCCATTTTCACCAAATGTAGCACAGTAAAAAATGCCTTCGGTTTTTAAGACCCTATTCACCTCAGAGAGAGCTTTAGGAATATCATTCACATGATGTAGAAGCATATTAGCAATAACAATATCAAAAGTTTCATTCTCAAAAGAAATCTTTTGAATATCCATTATCTCATAGTTGACATTGTCTCTATTTCCAATCACTGACTTCGTTGATTTTACCATATCTTTAGAAAAATCTGTAACAATCAACTGCTTCATTTTATCTATAGAATCACTATTACTTTTCCATAGTTCTCCTGTACCACATCCCAATTCTAGAACCTTTACTTCATCAGTGATTTGGTAGTTAGAAAATATCCAATTATTAAATCCCAATTTATTTTTTGAATACTTCTTATGCAATTCTACTCGAATATCAAGATTATCATGACTTTTATATTGTTCAATTACTTTATCAATCATTTTAAATGACCTCCACTCTATAATTTGACATTATATCACAAGAATAAAGATAGTATTAAATAAGTTGTATAAATGCAAAAAGGAATATTCCGTTATAGCAGAGTTGTAACACATTTCTATAAAGAAATTTATTCCTACGACTCAGTTTAGCATGCTTAACTTCCTAACTCAAAACAAAGCATCGATTAATTTATCCGTTCTTCTTTTGAAACAGGTTTGAACTGATAATTGCTCGTTTTAATCTAAAAAGCTCGTTTGAGCAAAACTTCATTTTTTTAAGAGTCCAAGGCTTGTTGAAGACTCACAAGCCTTGGACTAGAAATTCAAAGATTGGTCCAACAATTTCTGTCTATCGCTTTTCTACTAGCAAAAAACCTACCTTGAGGCAAGTTTTCATTTATATATCTAATTTTGTAACTGTAAATTTGATATGGGAATAGTCTTTTTCAACATCCTTATCCAGTAAGAAAGCAGTGGCGTCCTTCTTAACCTGAACCAAATCAATATTCTGAGCCTGTGCTGCATAGACGCATCCACAATAACATTGACGGTAGATGTCATACTCTTCACACATCTCTACTGAACGTTTGTAGCCTTGATTTTTCTTGAAATCGCTGGGAAGATAGTGGGTGGTATAAATCTTTTGCACGTCGATTCCGATGCTGTTGATGGTTTGAGAATTCTTATGAGGACTGATGGTCAAAGCTGAGCCAAAGTAGTCAAAGCCTAAATCCATAGCCACTTGCGCTGTCTTATCCAGTCGGTAGTCAAAGCAAACCTTACAACGGTCGCCACCTTCAGGCTCCTCCTCTAGTCCCCTAACTAATTTTCGATATTCATTTGGTTCGTAGGGAGCTTCTAGGTATTGAACGTTATTGCCAGTTCGCTCATTGAAATCACTAACAAATTTCTTGGTGACGTAAGCCCGCTTATGGTATTCTGCCTTAGGATGGATATTAGAATTGGCAAAATAGATGGTCACATCTGCATACTTGGTCAAATATTCTAGAGTATAGGTACTGCAAGGGGCACAGCAAACATGCATGAGAATGGTTGGCCGTTGCTCATTTTTCTCCCATACTTGTACCATCTTCTGCATGACACGGTCATAATTAATCTTCTGATTGGGGTTCATCTTGCTCAGAATTTCTTCTACATCGATCATGTTCTTCTCCTTTTTCTAGTCTTATTTTATCATATAAGTTAGGAGAGCTCAAATCTATTTAGAAGTGAATAGCATAAAAAGGAGGGGTAGGCATTCCCTCCTTTTGTATTTTTTATAAGTTGCTATCTACAGAAAGCTTACATCATACCGCCCATCATGCTTGGATCCATTGCTGGAGCTGGGGCCACTGGTTCTGGTTTATTAGCTACGACTGCTTCTGTTGTCAAAATCAAGCTGGCTACAGATGCTGCATTTTGTAGAGCTGAACGACTCACTTTAACTGGGTCGATAATCCCTTGATCAATCATATTAACCCACTCGCCAGTTGCTGCGTTGAAGCCTGTGCCAACCTCAGCATTTTTCAAGCGATCGATAACAATAGAACCTTCGAATCCTGCATTGTGGGCAATTTGACGGACTGGTTCTTCCAAGGCACGGAGAACAATATTGCGACCTGTTGCTTCATCTCCTGTCAATTCCAAATTAGCCACGGCTGGAATGACATTGACAAGAGCTGTCCCACCACCAGCAACGATTCCTTCTTCCACTGCTGCACGAGTAGCATTGAGGGCATCTTCAATGCGGAGTTTCATTTCTTTCAACTCAGTTTCAGTTGCGGCTCCGACCTTGATGACTGCAACACCACCTGACAATTTCGCCAAGCGTTCTTGCAATTTTTCACGGTCAAATTCAGAAGTTGTGGTTTCGATTTGAGACTTGATAACCGCAACACGGTGAGAAATCGCTTCAGGATTTCCAGCACCTTCTACGATAACAGTGCTATCTTTGTCCACAGTTACTCTCACTGCTTGGCCAAGTGCTTCAATTGTAGCATCTTTCAACTCAAGACCAAGGTCTTCTGTGATAACTGTTCCGCCTGTTAAGATGGCGATATCTTCAAGCATTGCTTTACGACGGTCACCAAAACCAGGTGCCTTAACGGCTACTACGTTGAAGGTTCCACGAATCTTGTTCAAAACAAGAGTTGGAAGAGCTTCACCATCTACATCATCCGCAATAATCAAGAGTGGACGATTGCTTTGGAGAATACTTTCTAAGAGTGGCAAGATTTCTTGGATATTTGAAATCTTCTTATCAGTAATCAAAATGTATGGATTTTCAAGATCAGCTACCATTTTTTCGCTATCTGTTACCATGTACTGTGAAAGGTAACCACGGTCAAACTGCATACCTTCTACAACTTCAAGCTCTGTTTCCATACCACGTGACTCTTCAATAGTGATGACTCCATCTTTGCCAACTTTTTCCATGGCTTCAGAGATGTACTCACCAACTTTTTCAGAACGAGAAGATACAGCAGCAACCTGAGCGATGGCTTCTTTGTTGGCAACAGGGATGGCATTATTTTTCAAGGCTTCTACTGCTGCGGCAACCGCTGCTTCAATCCCACGACGAATACCAATTGGATTTGCTCCAGCAGTGACGTTTTTGATTCCTTCGCGGACGATAGCTTGGGTCAAAACAGTTGCAGTTGTAGTCCCGTCACCTGCGATATCATTGGTTTTTGAGGCTACTTCTGATACCAATTTGGCACCCATATTTTCAAAATGATCTTCTAATTCAATTTCTTTGGCAATGGTCACACCGTCATTGGTAATCAAGGGTGAGCCAAATGATTTTTCCAACACAACGTTACGACCTTTTGGTCCCAAGGTTACTTTAACAGTATCTGCAAGGATATCGACACCACGAACCATAGCTGAACGGGCATCTGATGAAAATTTAATTTCTTTTGACATACTTACTTTCTCCTTCTATTCTTCAATGATTGCCAAGATGTTAGCTTCGCCTACGATGATGTACTTTTCATCGCCATCTTTGACATCAAGACCTGCATGAGCTTCAACTAAGACACGGTCTCCAGCTTTAACACTTGGAGCAACCAAGTCACCGTTCAAGGTACGAACACCTTGTCCAGTAGCCACAACTTGAGCTGTTTTGGTTTTTTCTTGGGCTGAGCCAGCAAGGACAAAGCCTCCAACAGTTTGTTCTTTTTCTTCTACTTTTAAGACCACACGGTCTCCTAATGGTTTCAACATCTGATTTCCTCCATGATGAGATAGAAATTATTAGCACTCTTTACACATGAGTGCTAATTTATAGTTCTATTGTATCACTTGGTCAGAAATAGTCAAGAAAAAAGTCTGACTTTTGCAAGATAAAAAGCCTGAGAGCAACTCAGACTTTTCAATGTTTAAAATGGCAATTCTTCCTCTTCCAAAACCAAGTCCGCTAAGTCTTGCCCCGCATTATTTTCACGCATGGCACGTTGGGCACGACTTTCCAAGAGTTGGAATCCTGTAACAAGTACTTCGGTAACGTAGTTCATCTGACCATTTTTCTCAAAACGACGGGTACGAAGTTCTCCGTCCGCAGAAATGAGACTTCCTTTTGTTGCGTAGCTTGCCAAGGTTTCTGCTAGTCTGCCCCATAGGACCATATTGACAAAGTCAGCTTCGCGTTCCCCATTTTGGTCTTTGTAACGACGGTTGACTGCAATAGTCGCACGCGCTACTGACTTGTCATTGTTGGTTTTGTGCAATTCTGGTGTAGACGTCAAGCGTCCGATTAAGATAACTTTATTATACATATTTTCTTCCTCCTACTTATCTATTCGTAGGAAATCAAAAAAAGTTACAGAAATTTGTAACTTTTCGAGAAAATTTTTTAGTTTTTATGAACCATGAAACCTGTCGCCTGTTGATTGGCCATAATGGTCATATCTGTAATCTGCACACGACGAGGTTGACTGGTCACATAGACCACTGTGTCTGCAATATCCTGAGCTTGCAAGGATTCTATTCCCTGATAAACCGTCGCAGCCCGCTCTTTGTCACCATGAAAACGCACTGTAGAAAAATCTGTTTTAACAATCCCTGGTTGAATAGTTGTCACCTTAATATCCGTTGCAATGGTATCAATTCGCAGACCATCTGAAAAGGTCTTAACCGCAGCCTTGGTTGCTGAATAAACTGCTGCACCCGCATAGGCATAAATTCCTGCAGTTGATCCCATATTGATGATATGTCCTTGATTGGCTTTTACCATTGCTGGCAAGAAACAGCGAGTGACTGCCATCAAACCTTTGACATTGGTATCCAACATGGTCAGCATATCCAGCTCTTCATAGTCCTGATAAGGTGCTAAACCTAGAGCCAGTCCGGCGTTGTTGACCAAGATATCAATCTGCCCTATCGTTTCTAGAATATCAAAACAGACAGTCTTCACCATGGTCATATTCGTCACATCTAGTGGAAAGGTCCAGATAGTTTGATTTGGGAAGGCTTCTGCAAACTCCGCCTTAAGGACTTCGAGTCTATCTGTCCGTCGTCCAGTTAGAACGACATTCTCACCCTGCTCCAGATAAGCACGCGCAATCGCTTCACCAATTCCGGATGTCGCTCCTGTAATCACAACATTTTTTGCCATCTTATTTCCTTCTATCTGGTGTATTCAGATACTGACAAGTTCCTAAGCAGTCCAGTGTTTGGCTGGGTCAAATGGAGTTCCAACAACTTGGTCTTCTGATAATTCAATAATACCACGTTTTTGCGGAGCGTTTGGCAAATGCAATTCACGAGGACTACACATCATGCCAAAACTCTTTTCACCACGAAGTTCACCTGGGAAAATGAGATTCCCTTTTGGCATCATTGCTCCAGGAAGAGCCACAATGGTTTTCAACCCCACACGCGCATTGGGTGCTCCTGCAACGATTTGCACTGTCTTGTCACTTGCGACTGCAACTTGGCAGATGTTGAGGTGATCACTATCTGGATGAGCTACCATCTCGACAATTTCACCAACAACAAACTTAGGCTCTTTGTCATTGATAATTTCTTCTGTAAAACTTTCCGCCTGCAATTCTTGGTTCAAACGAGCGACTTGCTCATCTGATAAAAAGACTTGACCGCGCTCTGCAATTTCAAACAAACTTGAAACTTCAAAAATATTCCAAGCAACTGTTTCCCCATTATCTTTGAGGAAAACACGAGCTACCTTGCCTTTGCGTTCTACATCCAGTTTGGCATCTCCGCTATTTTTCACGATGACCATAAGGACATCACCGACATGTTCTTTATTATATGTAAAAATCATTGTTTCCTTTTTCTCCTATTTCAATCCTGCTAAAAAGTCATTGATCTGTTGCTTGCTTTTACGGTCGCGATTAACAAAACGACCAATTTCTTTGTCCTTTTCTAGAACAACAAGGCTAGGAATTCCGTAAACATCCCAGAGTTTGGCCAAATCCATATACTGATCTCGATCTACTCGAATAAAGGTGAACTCTGGATTGGTCTCCTCAATTTCTGGTAAGGCAGGATAGATATAACGACAATCGCCACACCAGTCCGCCACAAAAAGAAAGACCTTCTTGCCATCTTTTTCCACTAAAGATGCTAATTCTTCTAAACTTGCTGGTTGTATCATAAGACTTCCTCCTCATAGACTAGATCTTCATTTTCATAGACAAAGGTATAATGACGGCCATCCTCAAAAATGACGCCACCAACCAAGCTCTCCAGACTGCTTTCATAAACTTGAACATAGAGGGTCGCAATTTCCCCCATGTCTGAAAAATGGTCTCGCACAATCGCTGTCAACTCTTCCTGAGTCTTCATGAGCTTACGGTCATCTGCAACTTTTTTCGTAGCAAGGGCAAGGCTCCCAATACCTATCAGAGCCAGACCTGCCATCCACATTTTTTTAGCTTTCATATCATTCATTTTAACACAAAAAAGGCTTTAGGACAAATGAGGAAGCAGCAGAATAGCAAGTAAAAAGCCTCTTCCTTAAAGGAAAAGGACTTCTTGTACTCAATGAAAATCAAAGAGCAAACTAAGAATCTAGCCTCAGGTTGCTCAAAGCAGCGTTTTGAGGTTGTGGATAAAGCTGACGTGGTTTGAAGAGATTTTCGAAGAGTATTATTCTTATTGCCAGGCACCTGAGTTGCCAACGTAGTAACCATCAGGGGTGTAGGTATTGCGAAGCATCTTACCTGATGAAGCTAGATAATACCACTTGCCATTATCTTTGACCCAATCATTCGCTAGCATGGCACCAGAAGAACTTACATAATACCATTCTCCCTTGTCATAAACCCAAGTGCTTGCTTTCATGGCTCCTGAAGTTGATAAATAGTACCACTTGCCTTGGTCGTAAAGCCAGTCACTCGCAATCATAGCTCCTGATGATTTAAAGGCATACCAGTTGTCACCTTGATAAAGCCAAGTTTGATTGAACATGACTCCTTTATCATTCATAAAGTACCAAGTTCCCTTGTCTTTAACCCAAGCATTCTGTACTAATTGACCTTGTTTTTGATAGTACCAGTTTTGGTTTGATTTTAGCCAGCTTTCTGCTTTTACAATCGGATAAAGTTCTCTGAAAGCTCCTCCATCATATTTATGACTGATAGTTTTTAGTTTTTCAAGCTTCAAGTCGTCATTATCATAATTTGCCCAAGCAAAAACTTTTTGACCATTAACAGTCTCTGGTAAAGTAGCAGTGTAAGTCTTGGTTTGATAATCCCATTTAGCATCGAGGTAAGTGTATTGATCATTGGATTCTTTAATATGGTAGTAGCCTCTCTTTCCACTATCATTATGAATATCATCCACAACTTTCGTTGACCAGGTTTTTACTTCGTTTCCGCTCTTAGCCTCGACCTTGATATCTCCTCTATAGCCATATGGAACATAGAAATTCAGGTAACGCCCTTCTATACCAATCATAGACTTGTCCTTTTCTTGACCTAGAAAATTGACTGTCTGATCTTGACCATCGAGACTAACCGTCCACTCGATTTTCTCGTTTTTTGGCAAATCCAAGACTTTGATATCCACTTCATGACCATTGTTAAACCGAAGAATCTTGCCATCTTGATACTGTACTCCACACTTAACAACCCATTCTTCTTTAAGCTCAAATGCCTGCCCCGAATGAGGAAAAGCCAGTAAAGCTAGCCCTGCTAGAGACAAACCAAATAGTGTCATTTTTTTCATTGTAGATCCTCCTTAGGTTTTGTTATGTTAATTATATCACTATGTTTTTATTTTGCAACTCATATCCTAAATATGCAAGCAAAAACCTCTGAGATTGTTCTCAAAGGTTATAATCTAGCTAATTGCTGTTCTCAACTGCTGCAGTGACAAAGGCAGTGTAGAGTTCTTCTGGGCGGTTTGGACGACTTGACAGTTCAGGGTGGTACTGACACGCTACAAAGAATTTATTTTCAGGAATTTCCACGATTTCTACCAAGCGATTGTCTGGAGAAACTCCTGAGAAGACAAAGCCTGCTGCCTCAAACTGCTCACGGAAGGCGTTGTTAAACTCATAACGGTGACGGTGACGGCGTTGCACCACTTCTTGATTGTGATAAGCAGCTGCTGCCTTAGAGCCACGTTTTAGCTTAGACGGATAAAGTCCCAAGCGAAGGGTTCCACCCATATCCTCAACATCAATCTGATCACGCATGATATCAATGATAGGGTATTTTGTTTCTGGTGCAAGCTCTGCAGAATTGGCACCTTCAAGACCCAAAACGTGACGAGCAAACTCGATACATGTCAACTGCATTCCCAAGCAGACACCCAACATTGGAACATCATTCTCACGCGCATAGCGAATGGCTTGGATTTTCCCTTCCGTACCACGTTGACCAAAACCACCTGGTACGATGATTCCGTCCGCATCAGACAAAAGCTCTGCCACATTCTCTGCTGTCACATCATTGGCATTGATCCAATTGATTTTCACTTCTGCGTCGTTGGCATAACCAGAGTGTTTCAAGGCTTCAACCACAGAAATGTAGGCATCTTGCAACTCCACATACTTACCAACAAGGGAAATTTTAACTTGTTTCTTGAGGTTCATGACCTTGTCCACCATTGCTGACCATTCTGTCATATCTGCTACTGGTGCGTCTAGTTTCAAATGGTCACAGACAATTTGGTCCATACCTTGAGCCTGCAAGTTCAATGGAATTTGGTAAAGGTGTTCAACATCCAACGATTCGATAACGGCTTCTGGTGCCACATCACAGAACTGGGCTAGTTTGTTTTTAATTCCTTGACCAGCCGGCTCTTCTGTACGAATAACCAACATATTTGGTTGGATTCCCAATCCACGCAATTCTTTGACAGAGTGTTGAGTTGGTTTGGTCTTCATTTCACCAGCAGCCTTGAGGTAAGGAAGCAAGGTTGTATGGATATACATGACATTATCCGCACCCACATCTGCCTTCATCTGACGAAGGGCCTCTAAGAATGGCAAGGACTCGATATCTCCTACTGTTCCACCAACCTCTGTGATAATGACATCAGAGTCTGTCGTTAGAGCGGCACGCTTGATTTTCTCTTTCAAAGCATCTGTGATATGAGGAATAACCTGAACAGTTGCCCCAAGGTATTCTCCACGGCGTTCCTTACGAAGAACTTCACTGTAAATTTTACCAGTTGTCACGTTGGAATATTTGTTGAGATTGATATCGATGAAACGTTCATAGTGACCCAAGTCCAAATCTGTCTCAGCTCCATCATCTGTAACAAAGACTTCTCCGTGCTGGTAAGGGCTCATGGTCCCCGGATCAATATTGATATAAGGGTCAAACTTTTGAATGGTTACTTTGAGACCACGATTTTTCAAGAGACGGCCCAGACTCGCTGCCACAATCCCTTTCCCAATAGACGATACCACACCACCAGTTACAAAAATATATTTCGTAGACATAGATTCCTCTTTCTAAAATGCTCAAGGTCTTGCTGACTACGAGGGGACATAGAAAACAAGACCCTACTAATAAGAATAATCTGGGACGACTGCACCAGATTCACAACTAAAATACAAGAAGATAACTTCTTGAAAAAACAAAAATAGCTCCCTAAGAACTAGGGAGCCCCGACCTCTAAAAGAGGTGCCCGAACAATATGATACCTAAAAATAGGATAATTGTCAATAGCTAACTTTTATTCCTCGATGTTTTCAGCATCATCATCTGAAAACTCGTCGTCTTCTTCGTTGAGATCCACGTCTTCACCCAAGTCATCAGGGGCAATCTCGTTGATTTCTGCATCGTAAGCTTCTACTTCATTTTTCTCATCATCTGGATTTTCATCATCGTATGAAAGAGCTGGGTCTGCTTCATATGCATCTTCGTCTTCTGGATCATCCGCATTATAGTCAATGGCATCTGAATCGCCATCCATGAAGGCATTAACGCGTTTTTTCTTAGCTTTTGGTGCTACTTCATCGTCATCATTTTCTTCAAGAGCGATGATTTCTTCGTCGATTTCGTCCACACCATACCATGAACGAAGACCCCATTTGTTGTCTCCAAGTGAGATGAAGCTACCGTCAAAGTTCAACTCTGTGTAGAACAAAGGCAAAGCTTCGCGGATATCGCTGTTTGATGTTCCAAGGTAGTTTTGAATTTCGTTTACAAGATCGCTAAAATGCATCTCATGATCGCGACCACGAAGTTCCAAGATAGCACGCGCTACCTCAATCATAGATAGTTCACTTTTTTCTTGCCCAGCAAATACTTCTAATTCCAAAGCGTTTCTCCTCATTTATACTACTATCGCCAGAGCGAACAGACTCTGACCTCATTTTATCATTTACTCTTTATTTTACGATAATTTTGCAGAATAGTCAAAGGTTAAAATAGATTTATCTATGATTTGTTAAGTAAAATAAATTGATTTTATCACATGGTAAATTTTAAAATATTATTTAGAGGAAGCTTATGTCAAAAAAATAATAAATGTTGTTGCAACAGCAATTACCGTGTTGTCAAACTACTATTATGAATCTAATACAAAATAGATTTGAATCAAAATGAATGACCAGTATTAACGATATTTTACTTTTAAAATATGATATACTATATTTAACAAAATATTAAACACAGGAGTCCGATATGTCTGAAGAATTTACACTTAACTACCATGCTGCAACGATTCAACATCTAGGTATTGGATTATACAAACAATTACCACAAGCAATTGCTGAACTCATCACTAATTCTTGGGATGCTGACAGTCATAATGTACAAATCAATATAAATTATAAAGAAAAAATAATAATTGTTTCAGACGACGGTAACGGTATGTCAGCAAAAGAGATAAATGAAAATTTCTTAACTATTGCTAGAAATAGACGTTTGACAGATAAACAAAATGATGAAAAAAAAGAAACTGGGCTCTCGAAAAATGGTAGAAAAGTCACAGGCAAAAAGGGACTTGGAAAGCTAGCATTATTTGGTATTGCTAATACAATTATCATTGATAGTATCCGAAACGGAAAACTTAATTCTTTTGAATTGAATTATAATGACATACAAAGTTCATCCAATAGTGTTTATCATCCAAAAACAATCAACTACAATGTTAAAACATCTGAACCAAATGGCACAAAAATAATCATTAAAGATATTACTTTAAAAAATCTCACCAAAATTGAATCATTATATGAGAGTCTTTCTAAAAGATTTAATAAATATTCTCGTACAGATTTTTTAGTCACTTTAACAGACGAAAATGGTCTCACTATGGAATTAGATGAGAAAGTATTTGTCAAAAGTATACGACCTAAGGAAGATGAAACTGAGTTTACTTTTTCTTTTCCAGATGATTTTGAAACTCTTACAAATAAGCAGTCTCAAGTAGCCATTCATAAACTTAAAGAGTTTCATATAAACGGGATTATTTATACCAAGAAAACACCTTTACAAGCAAATCAACGTGGATTTTCAGTACTATCTAGAGGGAAGCTAGCAAGTGAACAATCTGTTACACAATTTCAAGATAGAGCAAATGATAATTTCTATAGCTATGCAGCTGGGTACTTTAATATTGATTTTCTTGATGATGATAATAAAAAAGATTTTATTTCAACAGATAGACAATCGATTAGATGGGAAGCTGATGAAGAGCTAATAGAAATCAAAGAAAATCTTAACAAACTAATTGGGATTATTCAAAGAGAATGGAGAAAGCGACGTTCTGAAGCAAAAGAAAAAAAAGCGCAAGAAAATATACAAAAAAATTCCTCCTTAGTAGAAACTACATTATCAACCGAGGATAAAAAAAGTATCAATAAAATCAGTAAAGCATTAGAAAATGATAATGTTGATATACCTGAACAAACAAAACAATCTATTTTAAAAACTGTAATAAAATCAACTGCCTCATATAAAAAGGATCACAGTGTGTATAAAGAACTAGTCCCAGCTAATTTTAGAGTTCCACAAAATATTGGTACTAAAATCCGAAGGCTAAGAGAGGAGATGATAGAAGCAGCGGAAGATAAAAATATCGATCGTTTCATTTTGACCCAAGGCTTGCTATTACGTGCTATGATTGAAAGTACAACAACAACATTATTGAAACGCTACTGGGAGGAAGCAAGTACTCATAATCTAATAATAGAAAATAATCGTCCAAAAACACTAACTGCCGAAAATGAAGTTGACAAACTTTCGTTTAAAGTTAAGTATGAAACCATGGTTCGACTGCTTTCTAGAAAAGGAAAAATAGCCCAAAATAGAGTTCAAAGCCTAATTGACGAATTTTCAAATATAAGAGCAACAGAGCATTTAAATACATTAATGCATGATGCTCATAATTTTCCTCAATTTGATACCTTAAAAACAATATGGAATGCTGTAGCTCCTCAACTTCTTGCTGCGTTTGATCTTTTGTAACTAAAAAAATCAACATATGTTCATCGTTTAGAAATTGAACATATGTTGATTTTTATTTAAATTCCAATGTCAAAATCGCATCAGCCATCTTTTTACTAAAAATTGGAGGAACTGCATTACCAATTTGAGTAAGAGCACTGGTTCTAGAATCTAAAAAATAGTAATTATCTGGAAATCCCTGTAATCTAGCTGCTTCTCTCACAGTAATTGATCTATTTTGTTTTGTATCTGGATGAATATAATGATGACCATCTTTTGAAATATGTGCAACTACTGTATGCGATGGAGAATCCCATGAAAGAGCTTTGAATCTGTCCAAAAATTTATCCGTATGTTTATGGGTTTTTAGCCCTGAGTCAAGATCACTATATTTAATATTTATACCATTTTTCCTAGCTTCTGCTACAATTTTGTAAATTGCTAAATCGTTGCTATTATTTGGTCTTGCAATATTTTGAGTTAATGGCGTTTTAGAATCCTGTAAAAAAAATCGTTCAACATAATCATTTGATAAATTTGTATAAGAATTGTTTACTTCTCCCGCCCTTAAACTAGGTAATCCCTGAAAAGCTGTTTTAACATCCACCTCATTTTCTTCATATTTTTTAAGATTTTTAAAGAATTCTTGAATAAGTTCTTTTTTCTCATTCATCACTCCAAAAATAATAAGTCTTTCTCTTGATTGTGGGACACCATAGTTTTTAGTATTTAAAACTTCATAACCTAAAGAATAGCCAGCCTCTTCAAATTCTTTTTTCATTCTAGGTAATAAAAACTCATCATCCACATCTCTAAAACTCAATAATCCTTTTACATTTTCAAAAATAAAAAATTTGGGCTGATACTTGTTTAAAAAATGTATATAAAATTTATATAAATAAATTCTTTCATCTGAAGACTTTTTACTTGCATTTCTAGCTCTTCCAATGGTTGAATAAGCTTGACATGGAGGACCTCCTATAATTCCATCAACGTTTTCCCCTAAATCATCAAAAAAACTAAAAATACTGTGAATATTTTCTTGACTAATTTCAAAGTTAAGAATTTTATTCAATTTTTCTCGAGGTACATGTTTCAACAAATCCTCTATACTAGTCTTACTATTTAAAAAATCATTATAAAGTCCTAATTTATTTTTTTCCTTTAAATAATAATATACTTCCCTAAGTTTTAAAGTTTCACAAGCTGCTTTCTCTTTCTCTACATGTCCCAATATTTTATATCGCTGATTTCTGAATCCCTCAGTTAATCCACCTGCACCGCTAAATAAATCTATTATATTAATCATAATTAAGCCTTTTAAATAAATAAAAAATATTAAATAAAATACACACTATTACCTATTATACCAAAAACCCCAGCAAATTGCCGAGGTTTATAGTCTATTTCACCAACTTCTTCATCTCATCAATACGTGCGACGGTCGCGTCGTATTTAGCTTGGTAGTCGGCTTGTTTGTCGCGTTCTTTTTGGACGACTTCTGGTTTGGCGTTGGCTACGAAGCGTTCGTTAGAGAGCTTCTTGCCGACCATGTCCAGTTCTTTTTGCCATTTAGCCAGTTCTTTATCGAGACGAGCCAGTTCTTCTTCGACATTGAGGAGGTCAGCGAGTGGCAAGTAGATTTCTGCTCCTGTGATGACACTTGACATAGCGAGTTCAGGTGCAGGGATATTTGATGCAATTTCCAAGTGTTCTGGATTTGTGAAGCGTTTGATGTAGTTGACGTTGCTGTTAAAGAAGGCTTCCAAGTCGCTATCGCTTGTCTTAACAAGGATAGTGATTGGCTTGCTTGGGGCTACGTTTACTTCAGCACGCGCATTACGAACGGCACGGATCAAGTCTTTGAGACTCTCTACACCTGTGTGAGCAGCTAGGTCTTCAAAGGCTGGATTGACAGTTGGGTAAGCCGCTGTAACGATAGAGCCTTCTGAGATTTGTCCAAAGATTTCCTCTGTCACAAATGGCATGATTGGGTGGAGGAGACGAAGGATCTTGTCCAAAGTGTAAAGGAGAACAGAACGTGTGATAACTTTCTCTTCTTCGTTGTCGCTGTAAAGGACTTCCTTAGTCAACTCAACGTACCAGTCCGCAAACTCATCCCAGATGAAGTTGTAGAGGATATGTCCAGCGACACCAAACTCAAACTTATCAAAGTTGGCAGTAGCTTTTCCGATCGTTTCATTGAGGTTGTGGAGAATCCAGCGATCAGTGACATTTCCAGCTTCCTTGTTGACCACTTTTTCGACATTGGCAGTTGCTTGCTCAAGGGTCAAACCTTCATTGTTCATGAGGATGTAGCGAGAGATGTTCCAGATTTTGTTAATGAAGTTCCATGAAGCATCCATTTTCTCGTAAGAGAAGCGCACGTCTTGTCCTGGTGCAGAACCGTTTGAAAGGAACCAACGAAGGGCATCAGCACCATATTTCTCAATAACATCCATTGGGTCAATTCCGTTTCCGAGAGATTTAGACATCTTGCGTCCTTGCTCGTCACGGATGAGACCGTGGATAAGCACGTTTTGGAATGGCTGACGACCAGTAAATTCCAAGGATTGGAAGATCATACGAGATACCCAGAAGAAGATGATGTCGTAACCTGTTACCAAGGTTGAAGTTGGGAAGTAGCGTTTGAAGTCTGCTGAGTCGACATCAGGCCAGCCCATGGTTGAGAATGGCCAAAGGGCAGAACTGAACCAAGTATCTAAGACATCTTCATCTTGTGTCCATCCGTCACCTTCTGGAGCTTCTTCACCGACGTACATTTCACCCTCAGCATTGTACCAAGCAGGGATTTGGTGACCCCACCAGAGCTGACGAGAGATTACCCAGTCGTGGACATTTTCCATCCATTGAAGGAAAGTATCGTTGAAACGAGGTGGGTAGAATTCTACCTTGTCCTCTGTATCTTGGTTGGCAATAGCATTCTTAGCCAATTGGTCCATCTTGACGAACCACTGAGTAGACAAGCGTGGTTCAACCACAACACCTGTACGCTCTGAGTGACCAACACTGTGAACACGTTTTTCGATTTTAACGAGGGCACCGATTTCTTCCAACTTAGCAACGACTGCCTTACGAGCTTCAAAACGGTCCATACCTGCAAATTCGAAGGCCAAGTCGTTCATGGTTCCGTCGTCATTCATGACATTAACTTGTGGCAAGTTATGACGTTGACCAACCAAGAAGTCGTTTGGATCGTGGGCAGGTGTGATTTTTACGACACCAGTACCAAACTCAGGATCAGCGTGTTCGTCTCCAATGATTGGGATGAGTTTATTAGCAATTGGAAGGACGACATTTTTACCAATCAAGTCTTTGTAGCGTGGGTCTTCTGGATTGACCGCAACCGCAACGTCCCCAAACATAGTCTCAGGACGAGTTGTTGCCACTTCAAGGGCGCGTGAACCGTCTTCCAGCATGTAATTCATGTGGTAGAAGGCACCTTCGACATCTTTGTGAATCACCTCGATATCAGAAAGGGCTGTGCGAGCTGCTGGGTCCCAGTTGATGATAAACTCACCACGGTAGATCCAGCCTTTCTTGTAAAGGTCCACGAAGACCTTGCGAACCGCTTTTGACAATCCTTCGTCAAGAGTGAAACGCTCACGAGAGTAGTCTACTGAGAGCCCCATCTTGCCCCATTGTTCCTTGATAGTAGTGGCATATTCGTCTTTCCATTCCCAGACTTTATCGAGGAATTTTTCACGACCAAGGTCGTAACGAGTAATGCCCTCACCACGCAAGCGCTCCTCAACCTTAGCCTGAGTGGCAATCCCTGCGTGGTCCATACCTGGAAGCCAAAGTGTATCAAAGCCTTGCATGCGTTTTTGACGGATAATGATATCCTGCAAGGTTGTATCCCAAGCGTGACCAAGGTGAAGTTTACCAGTTACGTTTGGTGGTGGAATAACGATAGAATAAGGCTTAGCCTTTTGGTCTCCTGAAGGCTTAAAAACATCGGCATCAAGCCATTTTTGGTAACGACCAGCCTCAACCTCGGCTGGATTGTATTTAGGTGAAAGTTCTTTAGACATGTGTGTGTCCTTTCTCTATTTTGTTCATTTTATTTTGAATTTGTTTAGCAGCTTCTTCTGCAGACAGATTCGTATTATTTATTTTAAAGTAGTGGTGCAACTCATTCGGTTGATGTTGGGAGTTTAATTGAAGGGTTTCAGCTGTCTCTAAAATTTCTCTTTCAGATACCTCAATATGTCGTTTTAAGGGCTTGTGCTTCAATCGGTTCTCCGTTCGATTTCGACGTAAACGCTCTTCAAGACTTGTTTCCAATTCAACAAACAGAATCTCTTGATGAAAGTTATCCAATAAATCCTGAATTTGCTTCAAATACAGCAGCTGGTACTGATTTGAAAAATCAATTACATCTGTTAAAATTACTGATCGCTGATTTCTTGCACTTGCTCCAAGGAAAGAAAAGGTCATTCCACGGACAAATTCCCACATCTCCTCTGTATAATCCTGATAGATTTCTAGTGCAAAATCGATGGCTTGATGGTTATAAAAGAGGGTAGCATCTGTCAGTCGAGATAACTCTTGACCAATCGTCATTTTCCCAGAAGCCGGAGCCCCAATGATGAAAAGATGCATCAAATTACCTCCCACTCACTACTCAGCAAGCCATATGTCAGGCTGTCACAGCGATTTCCTTGAACATCTTTACGGTCTCGGATACGAGCTTCGAGGGTAAATCCAAGTTTTTCTGCGACTCGTTGACTTTGGACATTATAACCAAAACAAGTCAGTTCAATCTTGTGAAGATCCAAATCTTTAAAGGCTAAGTCAATCAAGGCACGCGCTGCTTCTGGTACATAACCTTGTCCCCAGTAGTCAGGGTGTAAGGTATAGCCAAGTTCTAGCACATCGTCTGCATAGCGATGATTGAAGTCAACAGAACCAATGACTTTATCGGTTCCTTTGACGACAATCCCATAGCCAGCTGGGAGATTGTCCTTTTGATTACGCTCGGGAAGGATATGTTCTAGGTAATAAATTTCATCTTCCAAGGTCTTGACGGGTAGAAAGCCTGCTGGGTAAGAGACTTCCGGACGACTAGCATAATCAAAGATATCCTCAGCATCCGCCACTGTGCGGACTCGTAAAACGAGACGTTCTGTTTCTATTTTATCTGGCAACTCAGCTCTTGTCATCTTTCTTCCTCGCTTTTTTGATGAAGCTCCCCTTAATATCTACACGCTTGTCCAGATAACGATAGACGCGCTGATATCCATCTCCCATGAAATAGGTTGGGGCAAACAGTTCATTTCTAAAATGCCCCTTTTCATCCAAAAGTTCTGGGTCAACAAGTCGCTCAACAATCTTAGCAAAGATATGACAGATTCCATCTTCCTCAATAATTCTATCAACTTGACATTCTAACACGACTGGACAGGCCTCTAAAATCGGTGCCTGAGTCTGTTCAGAAATCTCGTAGTCTAGCCCCAGATGTCTCAATTTCTCTCGATGGCTGATAAAACCAGCCTGCTCCATCTCGAGCATGAGATTTTCATCAGGGATATTCACAGTAAACTTCTGGTAATGCTTGATTTGCTCAGCCGCATTTTCCTCAGTACCAACACCGATGACTAGCCAATCTCCCAAACTATAGGATGAGCTACAGGTCGTAATATTGTGCCCAAAATTCTGATCCTGATAACCCAAAATGAAAATAGGAAATCCATAGTAGAGTTTACTTGTTTTAAAAGATTGCTTCATAACAACCTCCTTTTACTAAGACGCAAAAGAAAAGCCCTGCCATCTACATGACAGGGACGAAT
Source organism: uncultured Streptococcus sp. (assembly GCA_963528105.1). Taxonomy (GTDB): domain Bacteria; phylum Bacillota; class Bacilli; order Lactobacillales; family Streptococcaceae; genus Streptococcus. The sequence continues at coordinate 22,907 of CAURUY010000013.1, forward strand.
ATGCTTATCCGCGGTACCACCCAATTTCGGGCAGTTGCCCGCAACTCTCGTCTTTAAAACAAAAAGACACTTTTATTTTAATTTTTCATCCATTAGCAACCAGTTTTGACACATTTGTGGACTTCTCAGCACCGCCACTTTCTGTAAAATGTGGGATTCAAAACACCTCTAATGGCTCTATTGTAGCAAGATTTTTTCGGAAATGCAAGGCTCAAGAAAAATTACTTGAACTTGATACCATTTTCTTTCAATTTCTTGATGGTAGCTGGGCCGATTCCTTTCAAGGCAAGGAGTTCTTTTTCAGTCCAGTTTTTGAAATCTGAAGCAGACTTGATTCCTTCATCATAGAAAGTTTTGGCACGGTCAAGTGGAAGTCCACCCAAGTTTGCTGCAAAATCTTCTACAGAATTGGCTACTTTTTGAGCTTGCTCTTTGGTAGCTTCTACTGCTTGTTCAACTTTTTTAGAAACAGCCTTACCAGCTTGGCTTGCTGACTGTTCTGCACGTTTTACGACTTTTTTTGTCTCTTCTACAACCTTAGTCACAGTACTTGAAAAGGCACCTGCACGACGGAGGCTATTTCGTAATTGTTTTTTACGATTGAGTTTCTTTGACATGATAAAATCCTTTCAATAAAAAACCCCTGCTCTGACAAGGATTTAATATAAATATTCTATCAAGATTTTAGTAAAAAATCAAGAATCTTTCTCATTTAATAATTTCGCTCACCAAACAAGCCATCTGGCAAATCATGGAATCCCTTACCTGCCTTGAAGTTTTCAAACTTACCAAGCAAGAACTGATAAGCATCCAAGCGGCTTTCATAGCGAATCATGGCATCTTTGGCACGCTCATCTTGGTCTTCTTCGTAGACTTTTTGGCTTTCCTTATGTGCCATGTCGTTGATCATGATTTGGGTATTGACCCAAGCTTCAAATTCCTTCATAAATTCTTGTTCGTAACTCATTTTTTCTCCTTATTCTAATCCACGGAAATAGTCCGTGTCAATCTCACGGTAGGGCTGGATATCCTGAACATACTCCAACACACCTTGGAATTCCCCATCTTCATCGTGCACTGCAGCGTAGGTGATGTGGACAAACTTGCCTCGTGATTGAGATTTGAACCACATTTCATACTTGTCTTTAGTACCCTCACGAAGCCCCTTCATGATGGTCTTGACCTTGTCCAAGTACTTAGGCGGATGGCAGAGTTCGACATTGCGCCCAACTTGGGACGGGGTCCGTTTGAAAATCATCTCATCAGCTGGCGTATTGTCATTGTAATACTGGAAAATGTCTTCTTTATTGACAAAAGTAATCTCCATAGGGAGATGATTGAGGATGAGATTAGCCTGCTCGACTGAAAGATAGCCATTCCCAAAAGTCTGTTGACTATGGCGGTCCAGCACTGCTTCCTTTTCCTTAGGGGTAAAGGTAATGGTAAACTGACCTTCTGGCGTATCGATAACTTGTTGAACTTGGCCTTCTGTCGTATCTAGTTGTACGGGCTCCTCTGCACTCTTTTCCTCAACAAAACTCTGGCGTTCTGGAACCCATTTCTCAGACGGACGGATAATAGCATAGCCATAGGCGTCGCTCTCCTCTGCAATCTGAAGCCAGTCATCCTGAGTAAAGGACTCAAGGAGAATCATAAGGAGGATGGACTCTTCCTTGAAAATCATACTTTCAAACTCTGTCGCAAAAGCTTCAAAAGCTTCTTTTACGTTGCTAATTGACACTTCTGGTAGTGACTTGGCTGTAGCTAAAGCTGTTTGAAAGAGTTCCCTAATCTGGTCATCCACTCCCCACATGACCTTAGGAGGTGAATCGTGTCCATAGCGCTCCATGATAGGAAAGAAGAGTTCTTCTTTGCGTTGGTAGTGGATATCAAATTGACCTACAAGTCCCATCTGACGCACCAAACCCTTACGCATCTCCGAAAGCATTTCTTCATCTTCCATAGACTCATAGGTATCTAACAATCTCCGAATGCGAATCAAGGCCGCACGGAGGGCTAGATTTTCTTCTTTGAAAATACGAACTGGGTGACCTGGGTGCTCGGTATCTGCAACTTCGACATCCTTAACAGCATTTTTAAAAAGATTGGCATGAACATCACAGAGTTCCATGACATCTTCAAAGGTGACACCTGAGTCTGAGTTCATCAGCTCGTGCTCCATAAGGGAAATCTCGATAGCTGAAACACCTGTAAAAGTCGCATCAAAGCGCTCCTGAACCGACTCAGGAGAGGCCCCATTATGCAATTCTAACAAAATATCCCGTAGGACATGAATCCGTTCATCTGCCATTAGTCTAATCCAATCACTTCGTAGCCATTAGCTTCCAGTGTGCGGACAATCTTGTCCATAGGAGTTCCTTCAAGCTTAGAACCCTGTTTGAGCGATACCTTACGACCAACTGTATTGCGCATCAAGGGATTGGCAAGAGGTTTAAAACCAAGCTCAACTAGAATTTCCAAGACTTCTGGATGCTTATCCACCACTTCTGCAACAGGAATTGACACATCGATGATATTGTCCATGACGACCTCCATTGTATGTTCTAAAATGATTTTACTGCTTTCATTATACCACAAGGAAAGAGATTAAAAAACTAGCAGTAGAGTTCCTGCTAGTTTCTTTCATTTTCAAGTTATTCCTTATCCTCTGGCTTAATGAGCCACCGAGCCGTATCCATTAGCTTATCTGCAATAAAGAGTTTTCCCAGACCGACAACGGCATGGTCATCTTTCTTTATCGTTTTCATTACTTTTACACCTTGCATGGTCAAAAAGTAATTACCATAGATTTTAGCAAAAGCTTTGATAGGGTTCATCTCACTCACCTTCGATTATTTCAACCTCTTTTCGGATTGTTTCAACATCTTCTTGATATTGAACTTCACTATAGTTTACTAGTTTGGACAACTCTTTTTGTAGCCTTTCACCCATTGTTTTCATAGTTGCAAAGGTTAATCCTCCAGAAATCAAACCACCTAGAATTGGAACTACGATTCCCAATCCTTTTGTCAATCCTCCTTTTGTCAAGTTAACACCGAAAACTTTCAAGACTTTTTCCAAAACAGGATACCAAATCGTCTTTGTAAATGCTTTTTTGTTCACTACATTTATCATTTTTTTAGTTACTATAACACCATTAAAGCGAAGTAGAGCACCTGCACCATCAACCCCTAACATCACACCAAGATACAGTAAAAGTGTTTTTTGGGCTTCTTCACTCAATTCCTCTCGTGAGGACCAAAGATCATCAAAGCCGTATATATAACCTATTTCTTGAGCTAATTTCAGAGAAAAACCGTAAAATTGAGCAACATCAGTGGGAATAGTAATAGCCATGGCAATCCCACCAGGTAAACCTGCCAAAATAGAAGCCCCACTCGCGAGTAATACATTTTCATTAATACAAGCCTTAGCTACTCGGTCCAAGGTTGCTTTAGGTAACATAGTAGCCGGACCTTGTTCTATTAACTTATTAAGGTTCTTGTGCCCTAATTCTTTGGAAAACTTTTCAACTAAAAATTTCTCACGGTCAACTTTGACTACAGGCAATTTCACCACTTGTTGTAGCACTTGCATTGCTATATCTTTTTTAGCCATATGTATCTCCATTTATCATTCTTATTAAACTTTATCATATCATACTATGATGTATTTACAAATTTTTTAAACTATTTTTTTGCAAATACAAATATAGCCATTGATAACTAGAAACGTACAAGTACCAAAAAAGAGGAGTGCACCCTCCTTCTTAGTTTTTATCCAGATTGCGTAGCATCTCGTCAATCTTGTTTCCATATTCAATGGATTCGTCTTTGACGAAGGTCAAATCTGGGAGATGTCACATCTTTTTATTAATAACGATACTTAGTTTATATCATTATAAATCCATAATTTCTTTTTTCTTTCGATCAAATTCTTCCTGAGATAATATACCTGCATCTAAAAGAGATTTTAGTTTTGTAAGTGCTTCGATTTGCTCATCTAATGATAGACTTGGTTTCATGGCTTTTTCATCTAAACTTTGAGCCATATTCATTCCAAATATCATGCCAGCACTATCACCTAGACCATGTTGCTCCACTCCTGATGCAATTTTTTGTTGTGCTGCAATATTAGAAGATTTCTGCGATACATCATCATAAGCTTTTAAATTCATCTTATTTGATGAAAATTGTTTAACCAGTTCCTTAGATTCTGGTGAGAACTCAATATTAGCAATGGCAACTTTTACAATCTCAAATCCAAAACGTTCTTTCCAAGTCCCTGCATACTGTCCATCATTTGATACTTGTTCCGCAAGAACTGCAGCTTGTGATGGTAATTGTGAAATACGATAAGTTGTTGACAAAGAATTAAGTGCAACAATAAAAGATTGAAGAAACTCTGTTACTATTTGTGATCTAGCTTGAGCGCTATCAAAGGTATAATAAGTCACATTGGCAGGAAGAAAGTTTCTGATAAATTGCTTAGCATCTGTAATTTGGATAGAAAATGTTCCAAAAGCACGTACTTCTAAATCTGTCCCATAAAACAAATCATTATACATGACTGGACCGCGAGTTCCAAATTTAATATCACGAATTTCTCTCAAATTAACAAAACAAATCTGTTTTTGCTGATCACTTTGACCACCAAATCCAACACGATTAACAACATTGTCAAACAGTGACTTTTTCAATCCATCACCGTTAAAAACACTGCTCTCACCATTTTGGTATTCATATCCACCTGGTTCTGTAATAATTTCCTCTATACCAGACTGACTAAAGATAAAGGCAGCAGTATTTTCTGGAATAAAAATCTTGGATCCGTTCGAAATAACACCTACAGATCCCTTCGTATTGACACCCCTACCATTATTACTTTCTTGAACAATACCGGGACTTACAGCTGTATGTTCATCAAAAGCATGAACTGTGATAATTTCTTTCCACTGATCTGCAAATGTCCCACCAATAGAATCTGTGATTGCTTTTATCAACCCCATTTAATTGCCCCCTTATAAACTTTGCTCCATATCACAATAGGCACATCTCACTGTTTGCTTCACTTGACCTGACAAAGGTGCTCCACAAAAGCTACACTTGGTTGAAATCTTTTCTGGCTCTGCATCCTTAATCCCAAGCCCTGCTTTAAAAGTGTCAAATGTATCCTTAAATGTTTCTGCTAAAACATCTGCTCCGAATAAGCTGCTATCTCCCAAGGTTTCAAAATTACTTGTATCACCTGAAATCAATTTAATAATGTTTCTAGCCCACTTGTCAGTATCCTTAGTATTATTAAATGAAAAGATAGCTTGCCCGCCATTATAATAAATTTCCAACCGTTTCATACCATTGGTTTTGGTTACTGAAACTTGAGGTTTCCCTTCAAAAATTTTAATCTGGTTAATAGGAATGGTAACCTGGTCTTTTTTCCCTCCCCAAAAACTTTTTTTGATATGTATTAAGTGTAGATTCGTTAAAATTAATTCATCTGTAGCCAAACCATTTTTCCCAAAACTCACATGGTCACTATTCATAACCATGTATTCATGTGGCAATAATTGATAATCCATATTGAACTCCACTCTTCCTATTAAAGACTAGCTTTCCACTGCTCCACTTGTTCATGTAGATTATCACGATAATCTTTTAGAGTCTTAATCACTTCTTCTTTTCCTTGAATCGGTGCTTTCTTGAGTGGACCATATTGTTTTTTCAGATCTTCCATCTCTTTTTTAGTGCTATCTTTCAGTTCTTGGATAGCAGCACTATCTTCTAAAACAGTCCCTTTAAAGGCTTCGTCTGCTTCTGTATAGTAATTATCGATTATTTTCTCATTCATAATCAAGTAATCTTCATAGGTTTTTATAGACTCAATTGTCGTATCGCTAACATCTTGTGGATTGAAATCGCTTGAACTGAGTTTTTCTTTTGCTTTAGCAAACAACCCTTTCTTCTCAGAACTACTAGATGAAGCTTCTGTTTGATTCTCACTAGAAGAGCTACTTGTTTTTTCAGAAAGAGAACTACAAGCAACTAGAGTAGAGACGGAAAGACATAGCAAAGCTAAACGACAAACTTTTTTTACATTATTCATTGATAAAATCTCCTTTTATTTATGAAATCATCATATCATATTTGCTAAAAAAAAAAAAAGCATTTTCTATTTAGCTAACCTTTAAAAATACAGAATTCTAGTTAAAAGAATATTTTTCCATTTCAAATGCCACCTATTTTCCTCCACCAAAAAAGAGGGTTGCCCCTCTTCTTAGTTCTTATCCAGATTGCGTAGCATTTCGTCAATCTTGTTTCCATATTCGATGGATTCGTCTTTGACGAAAGTCAAATCTGGGATTTTGTACAATTTCAAATTGCGACCAAGTTCACGTTTGATAGTACCAGTTGCTTTTTCAAGCCCGATTTGGGCTTTTTGATTATCTGAAGCAAGGTTACTCAAAATGGTGTAGTAAACCTTGGCAACAGACAAGTCACCTAGCATCTGAACATCTGTGATGGTCACGCCTTGGACACGCGGATCACGGACTTTCTTTTGCAAAATCTCATTGACTTCACGCTTGATTTCCATGCCCACACGGTCCGTACGGAAATGATTTGCCATGATATTCCTTTCTCTACTTTGAACCAAAAGCTAGGCCAGCAGACCTAGCTATTTCTATTAGATAGAGGAACTAGAGCCATTTGAATCTAGGAAACAAGCCTTAGATAGAACTGAAGTTCATCAAGACGATGTTGACGACGAGTCAAATGAGCTATCGTTTCTCTATTATCGTTTGATTTCTTCCATGACATAAGCCTCAATCACATCATCCATCTTGATATCATTGTAGCCATCGATCATCAATCCACCTTCACGACCGTTTGTAACTTCCTTAACGTCGTCTTTGTAGTGTTTCAAGCTTGCGAGTTCACCGTCATAGATAACGACACCGTCACGGATAACACGGACTTTAGAGTCACGGGTAACCTTACCATTGATAACCATGAATCCACCGATAGTTCCCACTTTAGACACCTTGAAGGTTTCACGAATAACTGCTTCACCGATAACTTTTTCTTCAAATTCTGGATCAAGCATCCCTTTCATGGCTTCTTCCATCTCTTCGATAACCTTGTAGATAATGCTGTGGAGACGGATTTCCACATCGTCAGCTTCGGCTTGTTGACGAGCTTGTGGTGTAGGGCGTACGTTGAAACCAACGATAAAGGCATTTGAAGCTTCAGCAAGGGTCACGTCTGATTCGTTGATCGCACCGACCGCTGAGTGGACGATGGTCACTTTGACACCTTCCACATCAATCTTTTGAAGTGAGGCAGAAAGGGCTTCAACAGAACCTTGTACATCAGCCTTGATGATAACGTTAACAGATTTGAGTTCACCAGCTTTAAGGGTATCAAAGAGGTTTTCAAGGCTGACACGTTGGGTAGCTTGACGTTGTTTCATAAGAGCTCGTTTGGCACGTTCTTCACCAGCCGCACGCGCAGATTTTTCATCCTCATAAACAGCAAAGTGGTCACCCGCCATCGGTGCTTCGTTCAAACCTGTGATTGAAACTGGTGTTGATGGACCTGCTACCTTAACACGACGACCAAGGTCGTTGGTCATAGCACGGACACGACCGAAGGTATTTCCGACAACGATTGGGTCTTGAACATTCAAGGTACCTTGTTGAACAAGAAGGGTTGCGACCGCACCTTTTCCTTTATCCAAGCGCGCTTCGATAACTGTACCGATCGCACGAACTGTTGGATCTGCCTTAAGTTCTTGGATTTCAGCCACAAGAAGGACTGTTTCCAACAATTCTTCGATGTTTTGGTTGAATTTAGCTGAAATTTCAACAAATTCAGAATCTCCACCCCAAGCAGTTGACATAACTCCATGCTCTGCCAATTCACCGATAACGCGTTCTGGGTTAGCACCTGGTTTATCAATCTTGTTGATGGCTACGATGATTGGAACGTTGGCCGCTTTTGAGTGGTTAATGGCTTCGATAGTCTGAGGCATAACCCCGTCATCTGCCGCTACGACCAAGATAGTAATATCGGTAACAGAAGCACCGCGCGCACGCATAGATGTAAAGGCCGCGTGTCCTGGTGTATCAAGGAAGGTAATCTTCTTACCATTTTCCACGATTTGGTAGGCACCGATATGCTGAGTGATACCACCTGCTTCACCTGTCGCAACACGAGAGTTACGAAGGGTATCTAGGAGGGTTGTTTTACCATGGTCAACGTGTCCCATGATAGTTACAACTGGTGGACGCTCAACCAATTCATCTTCATTGAGATAACCATCTTCGACAAAGAAACGTTCGATGTCGGCATTATCCACTTCAACCTTTTGCTTAGCTTCAATACCGTAATCCACCATGAGGAGTTCGATTGTTTCTCCATCCAAGGATTGGTTTTGTGTGGCCATGACACCCATCATAAAGAGTTTCTTAACGATTTCAGCTGGTTCACGTTTGATACGTTTTGCGATTTCCGCAACGGTCATACCATCTGTATATTCAAATTCTGTTGGCAATTCATGGAATTTACGTTCTGTAACAGGTTTTGGAGCCTGATTACGGTTGTTCTTGTTATTGCCTTTTTTGTTCTTTTTGTTGTTATTCCAGTTACTATTCTTTTGATTTCTCACTTGATTTTGACTACTTCGATTCTTTTGTTGTTTTCTAGGACCATCTTCTTCGTGATCATAATCATCACGTTCTTTGTCTGGTCGAGCTTGTTTTTTACGACGTGTATCCACTGGCGCTTCTTTAGCTACAGGAGCTGGTTCAACCACTGCTTGAACTTGTTGCGCTTGTTCAGCTAACTTAGCCACTTCTTCAAAGATTTCCTCTGGCTCCTTGCGTTTGTTTGCTTGGGCTAAGGCTTCTTTGGCAGCCTGAGTCTGCTTGAAACGTTCCTCACTTGAACGGGCATATTCTGCATTTTGCTCTGCTTTTAGGGCTGCTGCACGGGCTTTAAAGTCAATACGTGGAGCCGCTTGATTTGGACGTTTGTCCTCTTGTTGACGGCGATCGTTTCCACGATTTTGCTGACCTTGCTGTTTCTTAGCTTGGTCATTAAAGCGACGATTGTCGCGGTTGCCTTGACCTTGTTTTCCACCATTACGTCCGTCGTTTTTCTGACGGTTTCCGTTTTGTTGTTGGTCACGGTTATTGCCCTTGTTTTGTTTGCGTCGTTCTGCCTGCTCTTTAGCACGAGCTTCACGCTCAGCCTTGAAATTACGGCTTTGCGGTTTCGCTGCTGCTTTTTCTGTTTTAGGAGCGACTTGCTCTGCAGGTTTTGCCTCTTCCTTGGCTACAGCTGGTTTAGCTGGCTCAGATTTTTCAGCTTTCTTTTCTGCACTTGCTTTTGGTTCTGCAGGTTTTGCTGCTGCTTTCGGAGTAGCTGCAGACTTAAAGCTGGCAGCGATTTTTGCAGCGACAGCTTCTTCCACACTTGATGAGTGG
>CAURUY010000014.1:0-32364 GCA_963528105.1 uncultured Streptococcus sp.
GTTCCCATCCAGATGATAAATGCATCTGTGTACCTCCGTATATAAAGATAATTCATATCCATAATACAAGTATAGACTTTTTTTTATGATTTCTCAATATACAGGAGGATAAAAGATTTTAGAAATTATTGGAGATTTCTTGACATTTGTTTTAAAACGAGTAAAATAAAAGATAAAAAATATCTTTAATATCTTGTAAAGGAGTAGTCATGAAAAATAAATCGAATCTTATCTTTTTGTCAGCCATATTATTGACAACGATTTTTATGGGATCCTCTTTTCCAACGGGAAAGTACTTAATCGCTGTTGAACAGACACCCCCTCTATTAATTGGAGGTGTGCGGTTCATGATTGCGGGAGCATTGATGTTAGCTTTAAAGTGTTTACATGGGAATTGGTCATCCATTATTCCTAAGAGTGGAGCAAGAAAAGGTAAGGGATTTGTTCTTGTAATGATGATTGGTCTCTTACAAACTGCTGGAACGATGGGGTTTTTGAATCTTGCTTTAGCTTATGGTCTGTCGTCCTCTATGTCATCGATTATCCTCTTTACCAATCCGCTTTGGTTAGCTTTGTTAGCAAATTTTCTTCTAAAGGATAAACTGACTTTCAAAAAAATTAGCGCTCTACTATTAGGAGTTGCAGGAGTTGTGATATGCATTGGATGGGATGGTTCTGCTTTTAGTTTAGGAGCCTTATTTGCCTTACTGGGTTCTTTTTGTTGGTCTGTCAATACGATTATCACTAAAAAAGTCCCATTTGATAATGGACCTTGGATTTTTACCAGTTGGCAATTATTGCTAGGGGGTATTTTCCTCTATCTATTCTCATTACCCTTACATGAAAGTTATAATTTTGTACATCTAGGATTTTGGGGCTGGATTTGGTTTGTTTGGTTAATTATACCTGCTTCTGTGGGCTCTTTTGGATTGTGGTTCTTTAGTCTAGGTCAAAAAGGAGCAACGACAGCTAGTAGTTTCTTATTCTTAGTTCCGGTGTTTTCTACGCTCTTTTCAATTGTAGGTTTGCATGAAGCCTTTACGTTAAACTTGTTGATAGGTGGAACAATGGTAGTATTTGCTTTAATTTTGGTAAATTGGAAGCAGCAGTGATGTCTAAAGAAGATCATAAAAATCGATGATACTATTTCGTTTAAGGAAGGTTTGAAGAGAGTGAAAACGAGGCAGGAACAAAAAATTCCAACCTCGTTTTTTATTAGCATTGGGTCTTTCTTTGATAGGGTAGACACTTGAAATTTACAACTTTCAACAATTCATCGGATTATCGAAGTCTATTGGGACTATGACATCCAACCTCAGTTTACTAAATTCTATCTCACCGCATTTTTACAATCGATTTCGAAAAACTTCATACATAAGAATAGCAGCGGCAACACTGGCATTGAGACTTTGTACGTGTCCATTCATGGGAATAGTGATCATCTCATCCACTTGCTTCTTGATATTGCTAGAAATTCCTCTGCCTTCATTTCCGATAATGAGAGCGATTTTGCCACTCGTGTTCCATTTATGGCAAGGAGTTCCGTTCATGTCGGTCCCAAAAATCCAGAAACCTTCATCCTTAAGTTTGTCCAAGGTTTGGCTTAGATTGGTTACGCGGGCAATGGGAACGTGCTCGATAGCACCTGTTGCAGTTTTAGCAACTACGGGTGTTACCCCAACAGAACGATGTTTGGGAATGATGACACCTGAAACATTAGTTGCATCTGCTGTTCTCAAGATAGAACCAAGATTATGAGGGTCTGTCAAACCATCAAGAATCAGTAGTAGTGGGTTTTCTTCTTGACGTGTCTTTGCAAGGATTTGATCCAGTTCACTGTAGGCAAATTCAGAAACGCGCAAGACGAAACCTTGGTGGACAGCACCATCAGTCATTTCAGAGAGAGATTTTTTGGAAGTCCAAGAGATAGATACTTTCTTTTCAGTAGCTAGTTCTTTCACTTTTTCTACATTTTTTCCTCGTAAATCATCTTGGAGATAAAGTTTGTTTCCAGTATTTGCTAAAAGGGCTTCTGTAACGGCATGGACACCGTAGACAATATCGTTAGTTTTCATGCATTTATTATAACATAAAAATCCCGTCATTTAACGGGATTTTCTTTATTCTAGGATGAGGAGACCATCTTTTATTTCAAATGGATCTTTCTCATTGATACGATCGTAAAACATAACGCCATTTGTATGGTCGATTTCATGTTGGACGACGATAGAATTATAACCTTTTAGTTTGATACGGTGCTTTTCTCCATCCTTGTCAAAATATTCGACTGTCACGCGGGCATGGCGGATAACATAGCCTGGAACTTCTCGGTCAACGGATAAGCAACCTTCACCCTCTGCAAGAGCAGCATCTTGAACAGAATGCGATACGATTTTTGGATTATACATCACGGCCTGCATGCTATATGCTTCTGTAGGTGTTTCTCCCTCTTCTACAATATTGGGTACTAGGACAGCAATGATTCGTTTTGAGATATCAAGTTGTGGTGCTGCAAGACCAACCCCTCCGCGAAGGCCCATTTTTTCAGCTGTAACCGGGTCTTGAGAATTTTTAAGAAATTGCAACATCTTTTCACCCAAGATAATCTCTTGATCACTCAAGGGGAAACTGACTTCTTCAGCAAGTGCACGTAAAGTAGGATTTCCTTCTCGAATAATATCCTTCATATCAATTAAATGTGCAGGTTTTGTAATACGTTCTATAGCAGACATGTTCTCACTCCTTTTCTTACTCCTACATGATAACACAAAACAGATGAGAAAGAAAGTCACAGAAGTTGATAAAAATAATATAATAAAAGGAAATAACCTTTTGTCTGTGGTATAATAGGGTAAAGAAGTTTACTTGAAAAAACAAGGAGAAAAGGGATGGAAAAGCGTAGCATTCGAAATCAAAATAGTTCTTTATTACGAGTTGTTAGAAAGACGGTCCGATTTTTCAGAAACTATCGTCATTGGAACAATCGAACCTTTATTGTGGTTTTATTAGCTTCGGTGGCTATTTCGATTTCATTTACTTTATTAGTGGAAGGTGCTAGAGGGATTGCTTTAAACAGTAGAGATACGAGTGCTAATCATCAACAGTTAAATTCTCAAGAAAAGAATGCTGGGTCGGAGCAAGAAACAAGTGCTCGAATTATGGCAAATGGTGATTTGCTTTATCATGATATCGTCTACATTTCTGCTAAAAAGGCAGATGGGACTTATGATTTCCATGAAAATTTTGAATATGTGAAACCTTGGCTTAAGCAAGCGGACCTAGTGCTTGGTGATTTTGAAGGAACCGTAAATAAAGACCACTATCTTGCAGGATATCCTTTGTTTAATGCCCCAGGTGAAGTCATGGATGCTATAAAAGATGCAGGTTACCAAGTATTAGACTTGGCTCACAACCATATCTTGGATTCTCAGATCGAAGGTGTGATTTCAACAGCTGATGCTATTGAAAAAGCAGGAATGACACCTGTCGGAGTCTATACTCATGAACCACGAGATAAAGCACCTATCGTCATCAAGGAAGTCAATGGTATTAAAGTTGCTATTTTAGCTTATTCCTATGGTTTTAACGGCATTGAACAAAACATTTCTAAAGAGGATTATAATCGTTATCTTTCAGACTTGGATGAAGATAAAATGAAGGCTGAAATCGAGAGGGCTGAAAAAGAAGCAGATATCACTGTCATTATGCCTCAGATGGGAGTTGAGTATCAAATTGAGCCTACTGAGGAGCAAAAGAAACTTTACCATAAGATGATCGATTGGGGAGCAGATATTATCTTTGGTGGTCACCCTCATGTTGTTGAACCTGCTGAAACGGTTGAAAAAGACGGTGATAAAAAGCTCATTATTTACTCTATGGGGAATTTCATTTCAAATCAACGGATTGAAACCATGCAGGATGTTGAAACTGCCAAGTGGACGGAACGTGGGGTTCTCATGGATGTGACCATTAAGAAAAAATCTGGAAAAACGACTATCGAAACTGCCAAAGCTCATCCTACCTGGGTTAGTCGTACTCCAAAGGGAGGCTATTCTCCAGAAGGTTATCCACTCTATCTATACCAAACTTATATATTGGAAGACTTTATAGAAGGCGGGAAATATCGCAGTCAACTTGACGAGGCTACCAAGGAACGGATTGATACAGCTTATAAAGAAATGAATGAGCATGTAGGTTTGAATTGGTAGTGACTGAAAGCGAGAAGGAAGTTATGGATATTAAAGTCATTGCGACGGATATGGATGGCACCTTGTTAGATTCGAGAGGTCAACTAGATCTTCCACGACTAGAAAAAATTTTAAATCGGCTCGATCAACGTGGTGTTCGTTTTGTCATTGCAACTGGGAATGAAGTTCATCGTATGCGTCAATTATTGGGCCATTTAGCAGAGAGAGTCGTTCTGGTAGTTGCTAATGGTGCTCGTATATTCGAAAATGATCAATTGATTCAAGCTCAGACTTGGGATGATGCTATGGTTGATAGAGCTTTAGCTCATTTTAAAGGCAGAGAGTGCCAGGATCAGTTTGTCGTAACTGCTATGAATGGTGGATTTGTCAAGGAAGGCACTGTCTTTACAGAACTGGATAAATTTATGACTCCAGAGATGATTGAAAAGTTCTACCAACGCATGCATTTTGTTGATGAATTTGACTCCAGCCTTTTCGGTGGCGTCCTCAAGATGAGTATGGTTGTTGGTGAAGAACGATCAGATGCAGTTTTGCAGGAAATTAATGACTTGTTTAATGGGCATGTGCGAGCCGTTTCTAGTGGCTACGGCTGTATTGATATCTTACAAGATGGGATTCATAAGGCATGGGGCTTAGAGGAGTTGCTCAAACGTTGGGACTTGAAACCTGAACAAATTATGGCCTTTGGTGATAGTGAAAATGATATCGAAATGTTAGAGTTAGCAGGTGTTTCTTATGCGATGGAAAATGCAGAGGAGGTTGTCAAGGCTGTTGCGACAAAAGTGGCGCCAGCCAACAGTCAGGCAGGTGTTTACCAAGTTTTAGAAAACTGGCTAGAAAAAGGAGAATAACTTGGCAGTACAACTTTTAGAAAATTGGCTCTTAAAAGAGCAGGAGAAAATTCAAATCAAGTATCGTGAACTTAATCAAATCTCGGTAATTGAACCAGATATCATTTTTATCGGGGATTCCATTATTGAATATTATCCCTTGCAAGAACTACTAGGTACGTCAAAAACCATTGTGAACCGAGGGATTCGAGGCTACCAGACTGGACTTTTACAAAAAAATCTTGATGCCCATCTCTATGGCGATACGGTGGATCAAATTGTACTTTTGATTGGGACAAATGACATTGGAAAAGATGTTCCAATGAATGGAGCGCTAAACAATATTGAGAGTGTGATTCAAACCATTTCTCGTGATTATCCACTGTCACAGATAAAGCTAGTTTCCATTTTGCCGGTCCATGAAGGTGATGAATACAAACATACCGTTTATATTCGTACCAATGAGAAAATCAAGGCTTGGAACCAAGCCTATCAAGACCTTGCCTCTGCCTATATGCAGGTTGAATTTGTGCCTGTTTTCGAGAACTTACTAGATCAGGAAGGGCAACTCAAGGCAGACTACACAACAGATGGTCTTCATCTCAGTGTCGCTGGTTATCATATTCTATCAGAAGCCTTGAAAGATTACATTTTCTAGGCATCTACTTGCTTTTTTAGCTTAGATAAGGTATAATATTTTTATTGTCTTTGGGGTCGTTACGGATTCGACAGGCATTATGAGGCATATTTTGCGACTCGTGTGGCGACGTAAACGCTCAGTTAAATATAACTGCAAAAAATAACACTTCTTACGCTCTAGCTGCCTAAACACCAGCAGGCGTGACCCGATTTAGATTGCTCGTGTCTGATGATGGGTTTTATTATTAACGAGATACGATTAAACTTTGTCTAGCAGTTTGATAAGAGATTTATAGACTCGCAGTTCCTGGGCTTGAGTTATGTGTCGAGAAGCTGTTAAAACAATACATAACCTATGGTTGTAGACAAATATGTTGGCAGGTGTTTGGACGTGGGTTCGACTCCCACCGACTCCATTATTCTTTTGCATTCCTTGATAAAACGTTGTTTTTACAACGTTTTTTATTTTATTCTTTGGTATTCTTTTGCAAAAAAAGAATACAACATTTTGTTGTATCCTAAATATTAAATCAAGTCCTGAATTTTCTTAAGTTTTTATCATATTTTCTGTTATAATTAAGGTGCCTTAAGAAAAATAATGAAAAAACTAAATGTTTTTCATATAGTTTTCATTTTTTGTGTTATAATTAAGATGCCTTAAGAAAAATATTAAGGTGCCTTAAGAAAAATAATGAAAAAACTAAATGTTTTTCATATAGTTTTCATTGTTTTAATAGTTTAAAGTCAATCTTATTTTTCTCTAATAGAAAATAATGAAAAAGTAGGTTTAGAAAGAGGTAAGTATCTATGTCTTCTCATAAAAAAGTGTCACTCTCTGAGATTAATCAATCTATCGATACTCCAAATAACAATCATTTCTGGCAAAATTTAAAGGCCTTTTTAGGTCCGGGTGCTCTTGTGGCAGTCGGTTATATGGATCCAGGAAATTGGATTACGAGTGTAGTCGGAGGGGCTTCCTATAAGTATAGTCTTTTGTTTGTCATCCTCATTTCGTCTCTCATTGCGATGCAACTTCAACAGATGGCAGGAAAACTCGGGATTGTAACCCAGATGGATTTAGCTCAAGCAACAGCTCATCATTCACCAAAATGGCTTCGATATAGTCTATGGGTGATTTTGGAATTGGCCTTGATGGCGACAGACTTAGCAGAAGTTCTAGGTTCCGCGATTGCTCTCAATCTTCTCTTTAAGATTCCGATTATGATAGCAATTCTGTTGACGGTTCTGGATGTCTTTCTTTTATTGCTCTTAATGAAATTTGGCTTTAAGAAGATAGAAGCTATTGTTACAACACTGATTTTAACGATAATGGTGATCTTTGCTTATCTGGTAGCTATATCAAATCCAAGCCTTCAAGGAATTGCTGAAGGTTATTTACCAACATCTACTTTATTTGAAAGTCCAACACCTGGACATGAAAGTCAGTTGACTTTAGCGCTAGGAATTGTTGGTGCGACGGTTATGCCACATAACCTCTATTTGCATTCTTCCTTGTCTCAGACTCGCAAAATCAATCACAAGGATAAGAATGATGTTCGTAAAGGTGTTCGCTTTATGACTTGGGATTCAAATCTTCAGTTATCTTTGGCATTTGTTGTCAACTCCCTTCTGTTGATTTTAGGAGCAGCACTCTTTTTTGGCCATGCATCTGATATTTCTGCTTTTTCTCAAATGTATAATGCATTGAAGGATTCTACCATTGCTGGAGCCATAGCTAGTTCAACTTTGTCTACTTTGTTTGCTTTGGCCTTATTAGCTAGCGGTCAAAATTCTACTATCACAGGTACCTTGACAGGACAAATTGTTATGGAAGGTTTCTTACATATGCGATTGCCACAGTGGTTTATTCGCTTGGCGACTCGTCTCTTCGCCTTGCTACCTGTCATAATAGTGGCAATTCTGTTTGGTCATCAGGAAAAAACTTTGGATCAGTTATTGGTTTATTCACAGGTATTTCTCTCTATAGCTCTTCCATTTTCAATATTCCCTCTGATTTATCTAACCTCAAAAAAATCACTAATGGGAGAATTTACCAATGCTAAGTGGAATACAGTCATTGGTTATATCGTTTCAATTATCTTAACCATCCTCAATGTGAAATTGCTATTTGATATGTTTTAAGAAGTGCATTCTAGTTCTATTACTAACATATAAGAAAACAGATACCCAAGATTTCTTGGGTATCTGTTTTTGAATATAAACGGAAGACATGGGATTCGAACCCACGCACGCTGTTACACGCCTACCGCGTTTCCAACACGGCCTCTTAAGCCTCTTGAGTAATCTTCCAATGGTTACTAACCTAGTCTACCATAAAGCCTTCTTTCTTGCAAATATATTTGAAGATGAAGGAATTTTGATAGAAAATGAAAGAAAATGACAAAAAATGCTTGACTTAGATTTTTTTTGTGATAAAATAATTAATGTAATCGCTAACAGGAGGTAGGATAGTGCTAAAAAGCGAAAGAAAAAAGCTGATTTTAGAAGAATTGAAACAGCACAAAGTCGTTTCTCTAGAAAAATTAGTAGGCTTGTTAAACACTTCTGAGTCAACGGTTAGACGAGATTTAGACGAATTGGAATCTAAAAATAAACTTCGACGAGTACACGGAGGAGCTGAGTTGCCATACTCCCTACAAGAAGAAGAAACCATTCAAGAAAAATCTGTCAAAAACCTTCAAGAGAAAAGGTTGATTGCTCAAAAAGCATCTTCCCTCATCAAAGAAAAAGATGTTATCTTTGTGGATGCAGGAAGTACGACAGCCTTTCTCATTAAGGAATTAGACCGAAAAGACATTACAGTGGTAACCAACTCCATTCACCATGCTGTTCAATTAGTGGATAAGCAAATCCCTACAGTCATCATTGGTGGTGGTGTTAAGATGACAACTGATGCCAGTATCGGAGGAGTAGCGCTCAACCAAATTAACCAACTGCACTTTGATCGTGCCTTTATTGGAATGAATGGTGTAGATGAAGGTTATTATACAACTCCGGATATGGAGGAAGGAGCGGTCAAGCGAGCTATTTTAGAGAATGCTAAACAAGCCTATGTCTTGGTAGATTCATCCAAGATCGGTCAGTCTTGTTTTGCTAAGGTAGCTCCTATAAAACGTGCTATTGTCATTACAAGCAAGGGTCACGAGCTCTTGTCAGCTATCAAAGAGAAAACAGAGGTAATCGAAGTATGATTTATACAGTCACACTCAATCCATCTATAGACTACATTGTCCGTTTGGACAAAGTGGAAGTTGGTAGTGTCAATCGTATGGATAGTGATGATAAGTTTGCGGGGGGTAAAGGTATCAATGTTAGCCGTGTCCTGAAACGTTTAGGCGTACCAAATACAGCGACAGGTTTCATCGGAGGCTTTACTGGTAAGTTTATCACAGATACTTTGGCTGAAGAGCACATTGAGACACGCTTTGTTCAAGTAACAGAAGATACGCGTATCAATGTGAAAATAAAAGCAGACCAAGAAACTGAAATCAATGGAACTGGTCCAAATGTTGAAACCGAACAACTTGAAGAGTTAAAAGCCATTCTTTCAAGTCTGACAGCAGAAGATACAGTTGTCTTTGCGGGTTCGAGTGCTAAAAACTTGGGTAATGTTATTTACAAAGAATTAATTGCTTTGACGCGTCAGACAGGTACTCAAGTAGTCTGTGACTTTGAAGGTCAGACCTTAATCGATAGTTTGGATTATCAACCACTTTTGGTGAAGCCAAACAATCATGAACTTGGAGCTATCTTTGGAGTGAAGCTTGAAAGCTTAGATGAGATAGAGAAATACGCTCGAGAGTTACTGGCTAAAGGTGCTCAAAACGTGATCATCTCTATGGCTGGTGATGGAGCCCTATTGGTAACATCTGATGGAGCATACTTTGCTAAACCAATCAAGGGAACAGTGAAAAACTCAGTGGGGGCTGGTGACTCTATGGTTGCTGGATTTACGGGTGAGTTTGTCAAATCAAAAGACGCAGTAGAAGCCTTCAAATGGGGAGTAGCTTGCGGAACAGCAACCACTTTCTCGGATGACTTAGCAACTGCAGCATTTATTAAAGAAACATATAAAAAAGTTGAGGTAGAAAAACGATGAAAATTCAAGATTTATTGAGAAAAGATGTCATGTTGCTTGATTTGCAAGCAACTGAAAAAACAGCAGCTATCGAAGAAATGATTCATAGCTTGGTAGAGCACGGATATGTGTCAGATTTTGAAACCTTTAAAGAAGGAATTTTAGCGCGTGAAGCTTTGACTTCTACAGGTTTGGGTGACGGTATCGCAATGCCTCACAGCAAAAACGCTGCTGTTAAGGAAGCGACTGTTCTCTTTGCTAAGTCAAACAAGGGTGTTGACTACGAAAGTTTAGACGGACAACCAACTGACCTCTTCTTTATGATTGCTGCTCCAGAAGGCGCCAACGATACTCACTTGGCTGCCTTGGCAGAATTGTCTCAATATTTGATGAAAGACGGCTTTGCTGACAAACTTCGTCAAGTAACATCAGCTGATCAAGTTATTGAACTCTTTGATCAAGCTTCAGAAAAAGCTGAGGAACCAGTTCAAGCTCCTACGAATGAATCTAACGACTTCATCGTAGCAGTCACAGCTTGTACAACAGGGATTGCCCACACTTATATGGCTCAAGAAGCTCTTCAAAAAGTGGCAGCTGAAATGGGTGTTGGTATCAAGGTTGAAACTAATGGTGCTAGTGGTGTTGGTAACCAATTGACAGCAGAAGATATCCGCAAGGCTAAAGCGGTTATCATTGCTGCAGACAAGGCAGTTGAAATGGATCGTTTTGACGGTAAACCGTTGGTGAATCGCCCAGTAGCTGATGGTATTCGCAAAACAGAAGAGTTGATCAATTTAGCTCTTTCTGGAAATGCTGAAGTTTATCGTGCTGCTAATGGAGCTCAAGCTTCAACAGCATCTAACGAAAAACAAAGTGTCGGTGGTGCTTTCTACAAACACTTGATGAGTGGTGTATCTCAAATGTTGCCATTCGTTATCGGTGGTGGTATCATGATTGCCCTTGCCTTCTTGATTGATGGTGCTATGGGTGTACCAAATGATAGTCTCGGAAATCTTGGTTCTTACCATGAACTAGCTTCTATGTTCATGAAAATTGGTGGGGCAGCCTTTGGTTTGATGTTACCAGTGTTTGCAGGATATGTTGCTTACTCAATCGCTGAAAAACCAGGCTTGGTAGCAGGTTTCGTAGCTGGAGCTATTGCCAAAGAAGGTTTTGCCTTTGGTAAAATCCCTTATGCTCAAGGTGGTGAAGCAACTTCAGCCCTTGCAGGTGTATCATCAGGTTTCCTCGGAGCCCTTGTTGGTGGATTTATCGCAGGTGCCTTGGTACTCTTGGTTAAGAAATATGTGAAGGTTCCTCGTTCACTTGAAGGTGCAAAATCAATCCTTCTCTTGCCGCTTTTTGGAACAATCTTGACAGGCTTTGTCATGCTAGCTGTTAATATCCCAATGGCCGCAATCAACACTGGTATGAACAACTTCCTTGGTGGTCTTGAAGGTGGATCAGCTGTCCTTCTTGGAGTCGTTCTTGGAGGAATGATGGCTGTCGATATGGGTGGACCTGTTAATAAAGCAGCCTACGTCTTTGGTACTGGTACTCTTGCAGCAACAGTGGCAACAGGTGGTTCAGTAGCAATGGCAGCAGTTATGGCTGGAGGGATGGTTCCACCACTAGCAATCTTTGTGGCAACTCTTCTTTTCAAAGATAAATTTACTAAAGAAGAACGTAACTCTGGTTTGACAAATATCGTTATGGGCTTGTCATTCATCACTGAAGGTGCGATTCCGTTCGGTGCAGCAGACCCTGCTCGTGCTATTCCAAGCTTTATCCTTGGTTCAGCAGTAGCAGGTGGACTTGTTGGTCTTGCAAATATCAAACTCATGGCTCCTCATGGAGGAATCTTCGTTATCGCCCTTACTTCAAATGCTCTTCTCTATCTTGTCTCTGTCTTGGTAGGAGCACTTGTCAGTGGTGTCGTTTACGGTTACCTACGTAAACCTATAGAAAAATAATCACAAACACATTTAAATGACTGAACACAAAAGTGTGCAGTCATTTTTTAACCCCTCGAAAAGTTTCTGAAATATGATATAATAGAAGCATGGCAAACAAGAATACAACTAAAACAAGACGAAGACCGTCTAAAGCAGAATTGGAAAGAAAACAAGCGATTCAACGAATGTTGATTTCCTTAGCTTTGGCTATTTGTTTAATTTTTGCTGCTCTTAAATGGGGAGCTGTTGGAATTACTGTTTATAACCTGATTCGCTTACTCGTGGGGAGTTTAGCTTATCTAGCGATTTTCTCTCTTTTAATCTATCTATTTTTATTTAAATGGATTCATAAGCAAGAAGGTTTATTAGCAGGTTTCTTCTTCATTTTTTCAGGTTTACTCCTCATCTTTCAAGCTTATCTGGTCTGGAAGTTTAGCATGGCAAACGCTGTTTTCCAAGGGACAGCTGGACAAATTTTTAAAGATTTAACCAGTTTTCAAGTAACAAGTTTTGCAGGGGGAGGCTTGTTAGGGGTAGGTCTCTACATTCCGGTAGCCTTTTTGTTCTCAAACATCGGTACCTATTTCATAGGGGCAATTTTAATCCTAATCGGAGCTCTTTTAATGAGTCCATGGTCTATCTATGATATTGCTGATTTTCTTTCAGCTCGATTTGCTATCTGGATGGAACGCCGTGAACAGAAAAAACAAGAGCGCTTTATCAAGCGTGAAGAGGAAAAGGCACGAAGAGAAGCAGAAGAGCAAGCAAGACTTGAAAAAGAAAGAGAAGAGCAGGCTTTGCTTGACATGCAGCCTGTAGATATGGAAACTGGAG
The DNA here is from genome assembly GCA_963528105.1 of uncultured Streptococcus sp. GTDB lineage: Bacteria > Bacillota > Bacilli > Lactobacillales > Streptococcaceae > Streptococcus. The sequence continues at coordinate 12,566 of CAURUY010000014.1, forward strand.
AAATCTTATCAGACGAACCACTGCAAGAATTTCCTCCACTTCCAGAGGAGGAATGGGTAGAACCTGAGATTATTCTCCCGCAAGCTGATTTTGATTCCCCTGAAGAAGGAGACTATCCAGAGGAAGAAGTTTTCTCTGAAGAGGATGATGAAGAAGTAGAAGTCGATTTTTCTGCTAAAAAAGCCTTAGAGTATAAACTCCCAAGCTTGCAACTTTTTGCACCAGATAAACCTAAAGATCAGTCTAAAGAAAAGAAAATCGTACGGGAGAATATCAAGATTTTGGAAGAAACCTTCGCAAGCTTTGGTATTAAGGTAACGGTTGAAAGAGCAGAAATTGGACCATCTGTTACCAAGTACGAAGTAAAACCTGCTGTAGGTGTTCGTGTCAATCGCATTTCCAACCTAGCAGATGACTTGGCTCTTGCTTTGGCTGCCAAGGATGTCCGTATTGAGGCTCCAATTCCTGGAAAATCCTTGGTTGGTATCGAAGTGCCAAACTCTGAAATTGCAACGGTATCCTTCCGTGAACTTTGGGAACAATCACAAACAAAACCTGAAAATCTATTAGAAATTCCTCTTGGAAAAGCCGTCAATGGTACAGCTCGTAGTTTTGATTTGGCTAAAATGCCTCACTTGTTAGTGGCTGGTTCTACAGGTTCTGGTAAATCTGTTGCAGTTAACGGAATCATCGCAAGTATCCTCATGAAGGCTCGTCCAGATCAGGTTAAGTTTATGATGGTCGATCCAAAGATGGTTGAGCTTTCAGTCTATAATGATATTCCTCATCTCTTGATTCCAGTTGTGACCAACCCTCGTAAGGCCAGCAAGGCCCTTCAAAAAGTCGTTGATGAGATGGAAAATCGCTATGAGCTTTTCGCCAAAGTTGGAGTTCGAAATATTGCTGGTTTTAATGCTAAGGTTGAGGAATTTAATGCTCAGTCCGAATACAAACAAGTACCTCTACCTTTAATCGTCGTAATTGTGGATGAGTTGGCTGACCTCATGATGGTTGCCAGCAAGGAAGTAGAAGATGCTATTATCCGTCTCGGACAGAAGGCGCGTGCGGCTGGTATTCATATGATCCTTGCAACTCAGCGTCCTTCGGTTGATGTTATCTCTGGTTTGATTAAGGCAAATGTGCCGTCTCGTGTGGCTTTTGCAGTTTCTTCGGGAACAGACTCACGGACGATTTTGGATGAAAATGGTGCAGAGAAATTGCTTGGTCGAGGGGATATGCTCTTTAAACCAATTGATGAAAACCATCCTGTTCGTCTCCAAGGATCCTTTATTTCAGATGATGATGTGGAACGTATCGTAAACTTTATTAAGGCTCAAGCTGATGCGGATTATGATGAAAGCTTTGACCCAGGAGAAGTATCTGAGACAGAAGGTGATTTTGGTTCTAGCGATGATGCTGGAGATCCGCTCTTTGAAGAAGCGAAAGCTCTTGTCATCGAAACACAAAAAGCGAGTGCATCTATGATTCAGCGCCGTCTTTCAGTTGGATTTAACCGAGCCACTCGATTGATGGAAGAGTTAGAGTTAGCAGGCGTTATTGGACCTGCTGAAGGAACAAAACCTCGAAAAGTCTTGCAACAGTAAATCAATACAAATAACTTATGTCAAAATGAGTCAGTTATTTAATAAACATATAAAAAAAGCAAACAAGTGAATTTCTCGCTAGTTTGCTTTTTATGTTTTTATAGCTTGTTTTGGTATGTTCCTAATCTTTGTAATTGTTAGGACTTTTAAAAATTAAGGATTCTTGTTATTTGAAGCTGCGGTAGTCGGTGTTGTATCTGTTTTAGGGGCTTGGTTATTTGAAGATGAGGTGACAGGCTGTTCAGACTTGTTATTGTTGTCCTCTTTTTTATTGTCTTCTTGATTGTTAGCAGGTTGAGTATCTTCTTTAGCTTTGACAGGATTTTCTTCGTTATTTACCCTAGAGTCAGTTCGAGATTCATTTTTTCCCTCTCTAATAATGGTTGTTTGCTGAGGGATAGGAGTCGGTTCCTTTTTATTTTTATCCATAGCACTCATAATAGTGATACTGGCAGTGATTAAGCCTAAAATACTCCCTAGAGTTGCGATTGTTTTTTGAAAAACAGTGAATCCTTTTTTGATGTGTTCGGTTTTGGGTTTTGAACTTCTTCGATAGTTAGACATAATTTCTCTCCTTTGTCATGATTGATTATACTAAAAATCTTTAAAAAAAACTTAAATGAACCTGAATTGCCTTTCTTGTCGCCTGAACTGTTTCGTGTTACAATAGAAGAAGTGATTTTAGAAAGCGTGAGAAACCATGATTTACTTTGATAATTCGGCTACGACCAAACCTTATCCTGAAGCTCTTGAAACCTATATGCAGGTCGCTTCGAAAATTGTAGGAAATCCTTCTAGCCTTCACCGTTTGGGAGACCAGTCTACCAGAATTTTAGAGGCATCTCGTCAACAGATAGCAGATTTGATTGGTAAGAAAAGTGAAGAAATTTTCTTTACATCTGGTGGTACTGAAGGGGATAATTGGGTTATCAAAGGGATTGCATTCGAAAAAGCGCAATTTGGCAAACACATTATTGTATCTGACATTGAGCACCCAGCAGTCAAGGAGTCAGCTCTCTGGCTGAAGACTCAAGGGTTTGAAGTGGATTTTGCACCAGTAGATAAAAAAGGCTTTGTAGATGTAGAGGCCTTGGCAAGTTTGCTTCGAGCTGATACGACCTTAGTCTCCATCATGGCAGTCAACAATGAAATCGGCTCCATCCAGCCCATCCAAGCCATTTCAAATCTTTTAGCAGATAAACCAACCATTTCTTTCCATGTGGATGCTGTTCAGGCCTTAGCAAAAATACCAACAGAAAAGTATTTGACAGACCGAGTTGATTTTGCAACCTTCTCCAGCCATAAGTTCCATGGAGTTCGTGGTGTTGGCTTTGTCTATATCAAGTCGGGTAAGAAAATCACGCCTCTTTTGACTGGTGGTGGTCAGGAGCGTGACTATCGTTCCACAACTGAGAATGTAGCAGGGATTGCAGCGACAGCTAAGGCACTACGTTTGGCTATGGAGAGATTAGACTTGTTTACTAGTAAAACGAGTCAGATGAAAGAGATTATCCGTCAAGCTCTACTCAAATATCCAGATATTTTTGTCTTTTCAGGTGAGGAAAACTTTGCGCCTCATATTCTGACCTTTGGGATTAAGGGAGTTCGTGGGGAGGTCATTGTTCATGCATTTGAAGACTATGATATTTTCATCTCCACAACCTCTGCATGTTCGTCCAAGGCTGGGAAACCTGCTGGGACCCTGATTGCCATGGGCATTGAAAAGGATAAAGCCCAGTCAGCAGTTCGTCTCAGTCTGGATCTAGAAAATGATATGAGTCAGGTGGAGCAGTTCTTGACCAAGTTGAAATTAATCTACAATCAAACTAAAAAAGTAAGATAGGAGTATTCATGCAGTATTCAGAAATTATGATTCGCTATGGTGAGCTTTCAACCAAAGGTAAAAACCGTATGCGTTTCATCAATAAACTACGTAATAATATCTCAGACGTTTTATCCATCTATCCTCAAGTCAAAGTCACTGCTGATCGCGATCGTGCCCATGCTTATCTGAATGGAGCAGATTATGAACCAGTGGCAGAATCTCTCAAGCAAGTTTTCGGGATTCAAAACTTTTCTCCAGTATATAAGGTTGAAAAATCCGTAGAAGTTCTGAAGTCTGCTGTCCAAAAGATTATGAAAGACATCTACCAGGAAGGGATGACCTTTAAAATCTCAAGTAAGCGTAGCGACCACAACTTTGAGCTAGATAGTCGAGAACTCAACCAGACACTTGGTGGAGCAGTATTTGAAGCTATTCCAAATGTGCAGGCACAAATGAAAAATCCTGACATTAACCTTCAGGTGGAGATTCGTGAAGAAGCAGCCTACCTTTCATATGAAACCATTCGTGGTGCAGGTGGTTTGCCTGTCGGAACTTCAGGGAAAGGGATGCTCATGTTGTCAGGGGGAATTGACTCGCCTGTAGCAGGATATCTTGCACTGAAACGTGGTGTAGATATCGAGGCTGTTCACTTTGCTAGCCCTCCCTACACCAGTCCAGGTGCCCTCAAGAAAGCCCAGGATTTAACACGTAAATTGACTAAGTTCGGAGGCAATATCCAGTTTATCGAAGTGCCTTTTACTGAGATCCAAGAAGAAATCAAGGCGAAGGCTCCAGAAGCTTATCTGATGACCCTGACTCGTCGCTTTATGATGCGCATTACAGATCGTATCCGTGAGGTACGAAATGGTTTGGTCATCATCAATGGTGAAAGTCTTGGTCAGGTAGCTAGCCAAACCCTTGAAAGCATGCAGGCTATCAATGCTGTCACAAATACACCAATTATCCGTCCAGTTGTGACCATGGATAAACTAGAAATCATTGATATTGCGCAAGAAATTGATACCTTTGAAATCTCTATCCAACCATTTGAGGACTGTTGTACCATTTTTGCGCCCGATCGTCCGAAGACAAATCCTAAGATTAAGAATGCAGAGCAGTATGAAGCACGTATGGATGTCGAAGGCTTGGTTGAGAGAGCAGTAGCGGGAATCATGATTACTGAAATTACACCTCAGGCTGAGAAGGATGCGGTCGATGATTTGATCGATGATCTCCTTTAATCAGAAAAACCAGAGGAAAAGATAAAATAAGTAAAAAAAGTTAGTTTATTGTCCTAAATTTGGACGGAAACTGACTTTTTTTCTATTTTTATGATATAATTAGATAAAATTTTGAATATAGAGAGTTTTCTGACAATGAATCAATCTTATTTTTATTTAAAAATGCGAGAGCATAAATTGGTGGTTCCCTACACAGGTAAGGAGCGCCGCGTACGTGTTCTCCTCCCAAAAAACTATGAGAAAGATACGGATAGAAGTTATCCAGTCGTGTATTTCCATGATGGACAAAACGTCTTTTATAGTAAGGAATCCTACGTCGGCCATTCCTGGAAGATTATCCCAGCCATCAAGCGAAATCCGGATATCAGTCGCATGATTATCGTGGCTATTGACAATGATGGACTTGGACGGATGAACGAGTATGCAGCATGGAAATTCCAAGAGTCTAACATCCCTGGTCAACAATTTGGTGGTAAAGGTGTCGAGTACGCAGAGTTTGTCATGGAAGTGGTTAAGCCCTTTATCGATGAAAACTATCGGACAAAATCAGATTGTAAACACACTGCCATGATAGGATCTTCTCTGGGTGGGAATATTACCCAATTTATCGGCTTGGAGTATCAAGACCAGATTGGCTGCTTGGGTGTCTTTTCATCTGCTAACTGGCTTCACCAAGAGGCTTTTGATCGCTATATTGAGCGTAAGAAACTCTTGCCTGACCAACGTGTCTTTATTTACGTCGGAACGGAAGAAGCAGATGATACTGATAAGACACTAATGGCTGGTAATATTAAGCAGGCCTATATCGACTCATCCCTTCGCTATTATCATGATTTGATAGCAGGAGGAGTGCAGTTGGAAAATCTCTCTCTCAAGGTTCAGGCTGGAGCCATTCACCATGAAGTGCCATGGTCAGAAAATCTACCAGCTTGCCTACGCTTTTTTGCAGAAAATTGGTAAATAGTATAAAGGAGACAGGATATGAATATTGAACATCTTAGCCACTGGAGTGGAAATCTAAATCGTGAAATGTACGTAAACCGATATGGACATGCGGGTATCCCTATTGTAGTCTTTCCTTCTTCAGGTGGTAGCCACAATGAATACTATGATTTTGGCATGATTGATGCTTGTGCGTCCTTTATCGAGGAAGGCCGTGTTCAGTTCTTTACACTTTCAAGTGTCGATAGTGAGAGCTGGCTTGCAACTTGGAAAAACGGTCACGACCAAGCTGAAATGCACCGTGCCTATGAGCGATACGTTATCGAAGAAGCCATTCCTTTTATCAAGCATAAGACGGGTTGGTTCGACGGTATGATGACAACAGGTTGTTCTATGGGAGCTTATCATGCTCTCAACTTCTTCCTACAACATCCAGATGTCTTCACGAAAGTGATTGCCCTTAGTGGAGTTTACGACGCACGTTTCTTTGTTGGTGATTACTACAATGATGATGCCATCTATCAAAATTCACCAGTAGACTATATCTGGAATCAAAATGACGGCTGGTTTATCGATCGTTATCGTCAAGCTGAAATTGTGATCTGTACGGGATTAGGAGCCTGGGAACATGATGGCTTACCTTCTTACTACAAACTCAAAGAAGCCTTTGACCAAAAACAAATTCCTGCCTGGTTTGCAGAATGGGGGCACGATGTCGCCCATGACTGGGAATGGTGGCGCAAACAAATGCCTTATTTTCTCGGTCACATGAGTCTATAAAAGGAGTCGCTTATGAATTATCTTGTAATTTCACCCTATTACCCACAAAATTTCCAACAATTTAGTATTGAACTAGCTAATAAAGGAATCACAGTTCTAGGGATTGGGCAAGAACCCTATGAACAACTAGATGAACCATTGCGCAATAGCTTAACGGAGTACTTCCGAGTTGATAATCTTGAAAACATTGATGAGGTTAAACGCGCCGTCGCCTTTCTTTTTTATAAGCATGGTCCAATTGACCGCATCGAATCACACAATGAATACTGGCTAGAGTTGGACGCTGCTCTTCGTGAACAATTCAATGTTTTTGGTGCCAAACCAGAAGACCTCAAGAAGACCAAGTTCAAGTCTGAGATGAAAAAACTCTTCAAAAAAGCAGGAGTTCCAGTTGTGCCAGGTGCTGTTATTGAAACAGAAGCAGATGTTGATAAAGCTGTGAAAGAAATCGGTCTTCCTATGATTGCAAAACCTGATAATGGAGTAGGAGCTGCCGCAACCTTCAAACTTGAAACTGAAGATGATGTCAATCACTTTAAGGCTGAATGGGACCACTCAACCGTTTATTTCTTTGAAAAATTTGTCACATCTAGTGAAATCTGTACCTTCGATGGTTTGGTAGATAGAGATGGGAATATCGTCTTTTCTACGACCTTTGACTATGCTCATACACCCCTCGATCTCATGATCTACAAGATGGACAATTCTTATTACGTTCTCAAAGAGATGGATCCAAAATTGCGTCAATATGGTGAAGCTATCGTCAAAGAATTTGGTATGAGAGAACGTTTCTTCCATATCGAGTTCTTCCGTGAAGGCGGTGATTACATCGCCATTGAATACAATAATCGTCCGGCAGGTGGCTTTACCATTGATGTTTATAACTACGCCCACTCTTTCGATTTGTACAAAGGATATGCAGCGATTGTTGCTGGTGAGCCATTCCCAGCTTCTCACTTTGAGCCACTTTATTGTTTAGCAACATCACGCCGTGCCAATGCCAACTATGTTTATTCAGAAGAAGATTTGCTTGCCAAATACAGCCAGCAGTTCAAGGTCAAGAAAATCATGCCAGCAGCCTTTGCTGAATTGCAAGGAGACTATCTTTATATGCTAACGACACCAAGTCGTGAAGAAATGGATCAGATGATTCATGACTTTGCTCTTCGTAAAGAATAATAAGAATTAGGACTTAACAAACTTACTTTGTTAAGTCTTTTTTTAGTAGTTGAAATAAAAACGTTTTCTCCTTAGATTCTTTTAGAAAATCTGTTGCTAAAAGCTCTAAAAATTGATAGAATAAGGATTGTCTAAAAAATATTAAGGAGAATCTATCAATGGATTTCACATGGGCAGTCAAATATGCCACTGAATTTTTGGGAACAGCCATCTTGATCATCTTAGGGAATGGTGCTGTTGCTAACGTTGAACTTAAAGGTACGAAAGGTCACCAAAGTGGCTGGCTCGTTATCGCTGTTGGTTACGGTATGGGGGTTATGATCCCTGCCTTGATGTTTGGGAATGTTTCTGGTAACCACATCAACCCAGCCTTCACTCTTGGTCTAGCAGTTAGCGGACTTTTCCCTTGGGCTCAAGTAGTACCATACATTATCGCACAAGTTTTAGGAGCAATCTTTGGACAAGCTTTGGTTGTTGCAGCTCATCGTCCTTACTACTTGAAAACAGAAAATCCAAATAATATCTTGGGAACTTTCTCAACTATTTCAAATGTTGATCAAGGAACAAAAGAATCCCGCTTTGCAGCATCTGTTAATGGTTTCGTCAATGAGTTTATCGGTTCTTTCGTTCTTTTCTTTGCAGCTATGGCAATGACGAAGAACTACTTTGGTGCTGAATTAGTTGCTAAATCTCAGGCATTGATTAACAATCAAGTGGCACAAGCAACTGCTCAAGGTCAAACAATTTCTCAAGAACAAGTCACAGCAGCACTTGAGCAAGCAAAAACTCAAGTAGCTCCGTTCTTGTCACCAGGCCTTGCTGTTGCTCACTTGGCTCTTGGTTTCCTAGTAATGGCCTTAGTTACTTCATTAGGTGGACCTACAGGACCAGGTTTGAACCCAGCTCGTGACCTTGGACCACGTCTTCTTCATGCTGTTCTTCCAAAATCAATCCTTGGTGAACACAAAGGAGATTCAAAATGGTGGTATGCTTGGGTACCAGTAATTGCACCGATTGCAGCTGGTATTACAGCAGTAATGCTCTTCAAGTTCCTTTATATGTAATTATTAAAAAACTGGGAATTCCCAGTTTTTTTCTTGAATTAAAATGGAATAATCTTTAACGAATCAATGCTTAAATCGTCAGACTTTTTTCGTTTTGAAATAAAAGGTGAAAATATGGCAAAAATATGGTAAAATAGAGTATTAAGTAAACGTTAAAAAGGAATAGTATGCGTAAAGAGATTGCACCTGAATTATATAATTACAATAAATTCCCTGGTCCTGAATTTCATTTGTCTGGAGATAAAGTAGAAGCGGAAGGTTTTGCTTTTAACTTAGTTGAAAATAGCAAGGAAGCCTTTGATGCAACGGCATTTACTCAACGATTTTCAGAAGTTTTAACTAAGTTCGATTATATTGTAGGAGACTGGAGTAATGAACAGTTACGCTTACGTGGTTTCTACAAAAACGAGCGAGCTGAAGAGTCTTTAGAAAAAATCAGCCGTTTACAAGATTATCTCCTCGAGTGTTGTAGCTATGGGTGTTCCTATTTTGTCCTAGAAAATGAAGCTCCTAAGCGAGCACCGTTTGATCAAAAAATGAGAAAAACAGAGGAAGAAAAGGATACTCGAAGAGGAAAGAAAACTCCTCAAAACAAGAAACGGAATAACACAGATATGAGAAATAGACGTCGTCGTAAAGAACAGAAATCTCAGAGTGAAGAAAAAGAACAACGTCATTTCGTCATCCGTAAGAAAGATTAGAGTTTAAGGAGAAACCATGAAACCGTCTATTTATAGTTTAACACGTCAAGGAATGCAAGAATGGATCTTGGAACAGGGAGAAAAGAAATTCCGTGCTGACCAAATCTGGGAGTGGCTTTACCGTAAACGTGTTCAGTCCTTTGAAGAAATGACCAATTTGTCTAAGGATTTGATTGCCAAACTCAATGATCAATTTGTAGTCAATCCTTTGAAACAACGCATCGTTCAAGAGTCAGCTGATGGGACAGTTAAGTACCTTTTTGAGTTGCCAGATGGGATGCTGATTGAGACAGTATTGATGCGTCAACACTACGGTTTGTCCGTCTGTGTAACAACTCAGGTAGGATGCAATATCGGTTGTACCTTCTGTGCATCAGGTTTGATCAAGAAACAACGTGACCTTAATAATGGGGAAATCGTTGCACAGATTATGTTGGTACAGAAATATTTTGACGAACGTGGTCAAGATGAGCGTGTTAGCCATATCGTTGTTATGGGTATTGGAGAACCATTTGATAACTACAATAACGTTTTGAACTTTATTCGTACTATTAACGACGATAAGGGAATGGCTATCGGTGCTCGTCATATCACCGTATCAACTTCTGGTTTGGCTCATAAGATTCGTGCCTTTGCCAATGAAGGTGTACAAGTTAACCTTGCTGTTTCTCTTCATGCGCCAAACAATGAACTTCGTTCAAGCATTATGAAGATTAACCGTGCCTTTCCAATTGAAAAACTCTTTGCAGCGATTGAGTATTACATCGAAACAACCAACCGTCGTGTGACTTTTGAGTACATTATGCTCAATGAGGTCAATGATGGAGTTGAACAAGCGCTTGAGTTGGCTGAATTGCTTAAAAACATCAAGAAATTATCTTATGTCAACTTGATTCCTTATAATCCAGTTACTGAACATGACCAATACAGTCGTAGTCCAAAAGAGCGTGTGATGGCCTTCTATGATACCTTGAAAAAACATGGTGTCAACTGTGTAGTCCGTCAGGAACACGGCACTGATATCGATGCAGCTTGTGGTCAATTGCGTTCAAACACCATGAAACGTGATCGCCAAAAAGCAGTAGCAGAACTAAATCCATAATATGAAACGAAAAACATTACTAAGCTTGGGAGTGCTATTTTACAGTCTTTGTATCATCTGTTTTTGTTTTACTCCCCAGCATCAACTTCCTACAGGAGTGGAAACTCCAGGTATTCAAACTTTTGGACGCCTGGTTTTTCTTTTGACGCCTTTTAACTCTTTTTGGAAACTGGGTGAAGTGACAAGTCTTTTACAGCTATTTTGGATTTTTTTGCAAAACGCCTTAAATATTCTCTTACTTTTCCCATTGATTTTCCAACTTCTCTATCTCAACCCTAGGTTAAGAGAAGCGAAGAAAGTAATTTTGTTCAGTTTTTTACTGAGCCTTGGAATCGAATGTACACAGCTGGTCTTAGACTTTTTCTTTGATTTCAATCGGGTATTTGAGATTGATGATTTGTGGACCAATACCCTGGGTGGCTACATGGCTTGGCTCCTCTATAAACTACTACATAAAAACAAGATAAGGAATTAGAATGAGTATCTTAGAAGTAAAAAATTTAAGTCACGGTTTTGGGGATCGTGCGATTTTTGAAGACGTATCCTTCCGTCTCCTCAAGGGTGAACACATCGGTCTGGTTGGTGCCAATGGTGAAGGAAAATCAACCTTCATGAGTATCGTAACGGGTAAATTGGTACCAGATGAAGGTAAGGTAGAGTGGTCCAAATATGTGACGGCAGGTTATCTTGACCAGCACGCTGTGCTCAAAGAAGGTCAAACCGTACGCGATGTTCTTCGTACTGCCTTTGATGAGTTATTCAAGGCGGAAGCTCGCATCAATGACCTTTATATGGAAATGGCAGAAGAAGGAGCAGATATCGAAGCTCTGATGGAAGAAGTTGGAGAACTCCAAGACCGTTTGGAAAGTCGTGATTTCTATACCTTGGATGCCAAGATTGACGAAGTAGCGCGTGCTCTAGGTGTCATGGATTTTGGGATGGACACGGACGTAACAGCCTTATCTGGTGGGCAAAGAACCAAGGTGCTTTTAGCCAAATTGCTTCTTGAAAAGCCAGATATCTTGTTGCTTGACGAGCCAACCAACTATTTGGATGCGGAGCATATTGACTGGCTTAAACGCTATCTTCAGAACTATGAGAATGCCTTTGTTCTCATTTCTCACGATATTCCTTTCCTCAACGATGTAATCAATATCGTCTATCATGTAGAAAACCAACAGTTGATACGCTACTCTGGAGATTACTACCAGTTCCAAGAAGTCTATGCCATGAAGAAATCGCAGCTAGAGGCAGCTTACGAACGTCAACAGAAAGAAATTGCGGATCTCAAGGATTTCGTTGCCCGTAATAAGGCGCGTGTTGCAACTCGTAATATGGCTATGTCTCGTCAAAAGAAATTGGACAAGATGGATATTATTGAGCTTCAAAGTGAGAAACCAAAGCCGTCCTTTGATTTTAAACCAGCTCGTACACCTGGACGCTTCATCTTCCAAGCCAAAGACTTACAGATTGGTTATGACCGTCCTCTTACTAAACCATTGAATCTTACCTTTGAGCGCAATCAAAAGGTTGCCATCATCGGTGCCAATGGTATCGGGAAAACAACCCTCTTGAAGAGCCTTTTGGGGATTATTCCTCCAATTGCTGGGGAAGTTGAACGTGGTGACTATCTAGAACTTGGCTACTTTGAACAGGAAGTGGAAGGAGGCAATCGCCAGACACCACTAGAAGCAGTCTGGAATGCCTTTCCTGCTCTCAATCAAGCAGAAGTCCGTGCAGCCCTTGCCCGTTGTGGTTTGACGACTAAACATATCGAGAGTCAAATCCAAGTATTGTCAGGTGGGGAACAAGCCAAGGTGAGATTCTGTCTCTTGATGAACCGTGAGAACAATGTCCTTGTTCTAGACGAGCCTACCAACCACTTGGATGTGGATGCCAAGGATGAGCTAAAACGAGCTCTAAAAGAGTATAAGGGCTCTATCCTTATGGTCTGCCACGAACCAGACTTCTATGAAGGCTGGATGGATCAAATCTGGGATTTCAATGAGCTAACATAAATGGTCGTAAAAAGCCAAGTCGATGTGACTTGGCTTTTTTATGATGGATGAAACCAGTAAAAGTCGTATTGCTACGATCCTGTTTTAATATCAAAAATTACTAATTTGTTTGATTTCCTTCGATTATATCCTCTTCAAAGTGTCCTACACCATCTTCAACAACAAATGGGCAAGTAACATGGATTGTTTTACCATCTTCCCAATAACTTCCTCGTATTTCATAGATGCCGTCATAAAAGGAATTTTTGGGTAAGGCAAGTAGTTTTGCTTTAAAAAAATCTACATGTTCTCTTGAGTCGGATGAGCTAGCATTTGGATCTAGGGAAGCGAAAATACAATCTAGATCGAGAAAAACTGCCTGTTTCTTCATGAAATCTTTTGTTGTAATATTATAAAAACCAGCAGCATCAAAATCTCCTTTTTCTCGATTGCTAACAGCTTGCGAAATAGTTGTCGCGATATACTTTTCTCTAGAAACAGGTTTAAATTGATAACTATAATCAAAAGTCACTCGATGATCGAAGAGTATATTGATTTGATTGGCAACATCTTTTTTTATTTTATTTTCTTCTTTTTCTAAATTTTTTCTTTTTTTGTGAATGTTAAGTAAGAAGCTAAACTCTCTTGGTTTAATAGAATCAAATAGTTCTTTTTCTTTATCGTTAAGAAGCGCTTCGATATCTGTTTCTAGTGGAGGATAGAAATCAGATGTATGTTTACCGCTAGGTTCTACTATATCTGCTCTAAGTGTTTCATTAAATAAATTTCCATCTGAAAATGTTTCTGTATAATGTAGCTCCACTCCAGTGCCATAGTATGGTTCAATACTTCTAACTTTGTTAACTACCTCAACTTTACCCTTTAGTCCAAGCGATTTGAATTCCTCAGCGAAAGAAGGAGTAGAGTATGTAATGGATGGTGAAGAGGAGGTGGAAGCGGTTGTGAACAGCACTAGGCTAGTAAGAAAGATTACCATAATCCCAAATATAAAGCCAGGTATGGCTGAAAAGTCTTTCCCTTGCCCTAGCTTTATCATCTGATAAATACCGATAAGGAGAATGATTGAGTACACAATACAGGCACTAACGAGTAGTGGGAAATTATCAATATAATTAAGTGGAGCCCCCCTAAAACCTAATATTTGCATGAAAAATCCAATTGTAGCTAGAACCAACTGTATAGTACATGTCTTTTGAATCAACTCATTATCTTCAAATGAGGCTTTCAATTTTGAAATATCTCTAAAAATAAAAATATTTCCTAGCACAATTGCCGCATATGATGCGAAAAATGCTGGCCACAAGATTATAAAAGCAAAACCTCCAGAATCATAAGTAATCGAATAAACAACACTAAAGATTAAATACGTTGGCAAGAGTAAACCAAGCCGGAATAGGTTTATTTTATAGGGTTTCATAGGAAAACCTCCTCGATACTATTAACTAAATTATATCATATTTGAAGCGAAAAAGAGAGCGTTTACATAAACGTGAAAATAAAAAAGATAGGCCACATGACCTATCTTTTTTAGTAGTTGAGATATTGTTCAATCTCAGACTTTTGGATTTCTTTACCGTAATGACAAATCGGGCAAGAAACGAAATAAGTTTTACCGTAAGGAAAGAGCGGAATCCAGTAAAGGGTGAACTTGCGTCCAGTTTCTGTGATTTCCCAAGTACCGACATTGTTACAGTGTCCACACTCAATAGCAGTTTGAGTATGTCCTAACACCTTTTGGTAACCTTTTGACCCCCAAAATAGAATCATTTTAACATCTCCTTAAAGCTAATGAATTTATTGTTTACTGAAATCGTAGTCTTTAACGATTTCGATACTATCGATGGTAATAGCAGTAGTTGGTTTGTCTTTTTCATCTTTTTCTGCCTTAGCAATCTGGTCCACAACATCCATCCCTTCAATGACTTGACCAAATACTGGGTGTTTCCCATCAAGAGTTGGATTTCCACCTTCTTTGTAGGCTTGGATAATTTTCTTAGGATAGCTATTTGTTGGGAGTTTAGCTGAATAGTCTGTTGTACTTTGGTTGATAAAGAATTGACTACCATTTGAGTTTGGTTGACCAGTATTGGCCATAGATAGAGCTCCACGGATATTATAGAGGTATGGAGAGATTTCGTTTTTAAAACCTGTTCCCTTGTCTTTTGTTTGATCCTTATCGTGCCAGATTGATTCACCACCTGTACCATCACCTTTTGGATCTCCAGTTTGTACCATAAATCCATCAATTACACGGTGGAAAGTAACACCATTGTAGTAGCCTTCTTTAGCATGAGTTAAGAAGTTTTCAACCGCAAGAGGTGCTAGCTTTGGAAAGAGCTTGATACGAATGTCCCCTTTACTTGTGTGAAGAATGACTTCAGCTTCATCGTCTGCAACTTCTTTAGAAAGTTGAGGAAATTTAGCATTTTCATTGGTTAAAGCGTCTTTAAAATCTTTTTCTGCTTGGGTAGCTGCTTTTGAAGTTTCTTCAGTAGATTTCTTAGAATTTACATAATCGTCACCACGAAGTGTACGTTGGATGCTTGTACATCCACCAAGGGCAAAAGTTGAGATGAGTAGTAGTGTAGCTAATTTTTTCATGTTAATCCTTTCAAAAATCATTTCTACCATTGTACCCTAAAAAGAAGTGGATTTCAAATGTAAATGGAGATAGTATAATATCGAGAAAAAAATTTTTTAACTGTCAAGTTTTTTTCTTGACACCTCTCAGAAATCTGTTATAATAGAACATGTGCTAAATAGCTTAGCTATTTCACCGAAATAAAAAATAAGAAAAGAGACTTTAAAAATGGCAGTTAAAATCCGTTTGACTCGTATGGGTTCTAAGAAAAAACCTTTCTACCGTATCAACGTAGCAGATTCACGTTCACCACGTGACGGACGTTTCATCGAAACAGTTGGAACTTACAACCCACTTGTTGCTGAAAACCAAGTAACTTTGAAAGAAGACCGCGTTCTTGCATGGTTGGCTGATGGAGCTCAACCTTCAGATACAGTACGTAACATCCTTTCAAAAGAAGGCGTATTGAAAAAATTCCACGATTCTAAATTCTCAAAATAAGTTTAAAGTAGGTTGACAGATGGATACGATTGAAAATCTCATTATTGCGATTGTGAAACCCTTGATTTCACAACCAGATGCCTTAACTATCAAGATTGAAGATACACCAGAATTTTTGGAATATCATTTGGATCTTGATCAAAGCGATGTGGGTCGTGTAATCGGTCGTAAGGGTCGCACTATTTCTGCGATAAGAACGATTGTCTACTCTGTCCCAACTGAAGATAAAAAAGTACGAATCGTTATTGACGAAAAATAAGAAAAGCGAGACAAGGTCTCGCTTTTTTTGCAAGGAGAAACCAAGAATGAACTTCATAATTGAAGAATCGTTATTCCTTTCTCCAACTTGTGAAAATGATGTGAACATGATAAAATAAAGAAGAAGGTCTTTTAATAAATCATTGTATAGAATGAGTGGATTTCTTTATGAAAAGGTTTGAAGTAACTACAGAAATCGGTAGTCTCTCTGTTACTTATAA
The DNA here is from genome assembly GCA_963528105.1 of uncultured Streptococcus sp. Classification (GTDB taxonomy): domain Bacteria; phylum Bacillota; class Bacilli; order Lactobacillales; family Streptococcaceae; genus Streptococcus. Next base: position 28,583 of record CAURUY010000014.1, read on the forward strand.
AAAGCAAACGACAGTGCTAGTTTGTTTAAATGGTGCAGGTTTAATACCAAGTTATGAAAATTTTTTACCTATACTTGAAAAACTTCCTTCTACAATTGGTTATTTGACAATTGATTTTCCAAACACAGGTAGGAGTCCGCTTCATGACCAATCTGGAAAAAATCTGGATAATCTTGTAGATGCGGTTTATGAAGTGTTTAAAGAGTTGGAAATTTCTGAATATATACTTTGTGTACATAGTTTGAGTGGAATTGTAGCTTGCAAATTACTCAACAAACCAATTAAGTGTCGGGCCTTAGTAGCGATTGAACCAACAACTAAAAAAGTAATGTTTGCTGATTTTTCAGAAAATCCTTATCCAGAAATGGAAGAGCAGATGAGACTGATTGAAGAATTCGGTCCTGAACTTTATTTTAAGAACTTAATTCAAGCCACATTTAGCCCTGAAACTAACAAAGAAATTTGGAAATTAATGCAAGAAAAAGGCTCAGAGTTGGAACATCAAGATCCAGAGTTTCAGGTATCTGTTGAGATCACCGAGGAAGATTTTGAGGATATGTCAATAGCAGATCGTATCCCTGTATTTATTTTTTGTCAGGCTTATAGAGAAAAAGAGTACAGAGAATCAGAATATTGGACTTCCAGTACCAAACTCATTTTAGGAGGGAATCACCATTATTTACAGTGGTCTGAATCAGAGAAAATTGTAGATATTATTAAAAAATTGTAAGAAGAAAATGGAGATAAGGAAATTACAGGAGATCAAATGAACTATTTTAACGTTGGGAAAATCGTCAATACGCAAGGTTTGCAGGGTGAAATGCGAGTCTTGTCAGTGACAGATTTTGCTGAAGAACGCTTTAAAAAAGGGGCAGAGCTTGCCTTATTTGATGAAAAAGATCAGTTTGTGCGAACAGTGGTCATTGCAAGCCACCGTAAACAAAAAAACTTCGATATCATCAAGTTTAAAGATATGTACCATATCAATGATATCGAAAAATACAAGGGTTACAGTTTGAAGGTTGCTGAGGAGAATCTCAATGACCTCGATGAAGGTGAGTTTTACTACCACGAGATTATCGGTTTAGAAGTCTATGAGGGAGATAACTTGATTGGAACTATCAAGGAAATCCTTCAGCCAGGCGCCAACGATGTCTGGGTAGTCAAACGAAAAGGTAAACGAGACCTACTCTTACCTTATATCCCGCCTGTAGTTCTTAATATAGATATTCCTAATAACCGTGTGGATGTTGAACTCTTAGAAGGGTTAGACGATGAAGATTGATATTTTAACTCTCTTTCCAGAAATGTTCACACCCTTAGAACATTCCATCGTTGGCAAGGCTCGTGAAAAAGGGCTCTTAGATATCCACTATCATAATTTTCGTGACTACGCTGAAAAGGCTCGTCATGTGGATGATGAACCTTATGGAGGTGGTCAAGGGATGCTCCTTCGAGCGCAACCCATATTTGACGCCTTTGATGCGATTGAAAAAAAGAACCCGCGCGTGATTCTCTTAGACCCTGCTGGGAAGCAGTTTGATCAGGCTTATGCGGAGGATTTGGCGCAAGAAGAAGAACTTATCTTCATCTGTGGTCACTACGAAGGCTATGATGAGCGTATTAAGACCTTGGTAACCGATGAGATATCTCTTGGAGATTATGTCTTGACTGGTGGAGAACTAGCAGCGATGACCATGATTGATGCGACGGTTCGCTTGATTCCAGAAGTTATCGGCAAGGAAGCAAGTCACCAAGATGATAGCTTTTCATCAGGACTCTTGGAATATCCTCAGTACACAAGACCTTACGATTATCGTGGAATGATAGTTCCAGATGTTCTTATGAGTGGACACCATGAAAACATACGTCAATGGCGACTCTATGAAAGTCTCAAGAAAACCTACCAACGTAGACCTGATTTGCTTGAAGAGTATGAACTGACAGCAGAAGAAGAGAAAATGTTAGCAGAAATTAAAGAAAATAACAATTAAAAGGAGAAAACTATGCAAGTAATTAAACGTGATGGACAAGTCGCTGAATTTGATCCAGATAAAATCTACCAAGCTATCCTTAAAGCAGCTCAAACAGTCTATGTATTGACAGACGATTTGCGTCAAAACTTGGCTCAAGTGACTAAAAAGGTTGTTTTGGACTTGGAAGAAGCAAAAGTAGAGCGTGCAACCATCAGTATGATTCAATCAATGGTTGAGCACCGCTTACTTGGTGCTGGCTACATTACAATCGCAGAACACTATATCTCTTATCGTTTGCAACGTGATTTGGAGAGAAGTGGTTATGGCGACCACATCGCTGTTCACCTTCATTTTGAACAAATTCGCTAAGATAAAAAGAGTGAGATGATAAAAGCATCTCACTCTTTCTTAAATCTTCTTTTTTGGGCCGTTTGGATAGTAGAAGGAACGAAAGTTACTCTTCGAATATCCGACACTCGAATAATACGGCTGACGTTTTTGGCGAAATTTTTAACGATAATTTGTTGGCGGTCAGTATCATACTTGATAGTGTCGCCGGTAAAACTCGTTTCCGCAAAGATGATATGTACAGCCTTTTTTTGGGCTAAGGCTTCTTCAAGTCTAGCAATTAGGGAATCGCTTTTTTCAGGAATGGAATCTTCATGTCCATTAATAAAATCATGAACTTTTTGCAAAGCCTGTTTTAATAAATCTTTCATTCCGACCTCCCTTCTTTTAATCATTATATAAAAATTTTATGAAATCTACAAGATTTTTCGAATAATCAATTGAGAACAAAAAGGAGAAAAACATGGCAGAATTTACATTTGAGATCGAAGAACACTTACTCACTCTATCTGAAAACGAAAAAGGATGGACCAAAGAAATCAATCGTGTCAGCTTTAATGGAGCACCGGCGAAGTTTGATATTCGTAGCTGGAGTCCCGACCATACAAAGATGGGTAAAGGAATTACCCTTTCAAACGAAGAGTTTCAAGTGATGGTGGATGCCTTCAAGAATCAGTAAGCATTCATGAAAAAATAAAAAAGAGGAGGGAAAAATCCCAACCTTTTTTTATTTGTTTGAAAAGTAGGGTTGACTACTGAGTCGTTGAAGGAGTGGTCGACCGATAAAACTGATTGCAATGATTTTCCCAAGGTCTGGTAGGATGAAAGGAATCACACCGACAGCCAGTGCTTTATCCAAAGGCATACCAGCAAGGAAGTGGAGACTGAGAATACCACCGACGAAAACAAGTGAGTCCCCCAAGAGATTTGATAGGAAAATACGTACAACACCACTATTCGTGTGAGTTAGATAGGAAGCAAGTCCTGCATAGACAAGGTCAAACCACAGGTATCCTGCACTTGGTCCAACTAAAACATGGAAACCTGCAGCTCCACCGGCAAAGACAGGAAGACCAATTCCCCCAAGCAAAAGATAAAGAGCCACAGAAAGGACAGCCTCTCTAGGCCTAAAAACAGTAGCAATGAGTCCAATTGCGAAGTTTTGTAGCGTAAATGGGACAGGTCCGATAGGGATAGTAATTTGTGCTAGAACGGCAATGAGTGCAGCACCGATAGCTGGGACAGTATAGATATAAGCTTTTTTCAAAACAGTTAACCTCTTTTCACTTTTATAGTAACTATTATACTGAACTCTTTAGGAAAGTCAACTTATTTTTATAAAAAGGGTAACAAATCTGTAACAGCCGATTTTAATTAAAAAAAAAGACCTATAAGGTCTTTTATATTATGTGACTTTCAGTCCGTCTCGCTCCGTGAGGTGCGAGACAAATAAACCAC
>CAURUY010000015.1:0-23227 GCA_963528105.1 uncultured Streptococcus sp.
TTTAGCTTTAAGTGCATCGTCAATGGCTTTCTTAGCTGCTGGTTTCTTAACTGCTACTGGATTCACTGCAGTAACTTCATCTACACCTGTTTTCTTAGCCGCATCTACTGCATCTTGAGCTGTTTTAGCTGCTGTTGGTGTAGTTGCTGTATCAGGTTGTTCATTGATTTTCGCTAATTGTGCATCAGCTTTATCTTTTGCTTCATTCTTAGCTGCTGTTTTTTCTTCATCAGTTAAGTCTGGACGAGCATCGATTTCTTTATTTTTAGCTGTTAACGCATCATTAATTGCTTTCTTAGCTGCTTCTTTTGCTACTGGAGTTACATTTGCAACTGCTGTAGTTCCATCTGCTTTAGCTTTATCAACGGCTGCATTTGTAGTTGCATTATCAACTGCTGCTTTTGCTACATCTGCTTGCGCTTTTGCTACTTCTTTAGCTTTAGTTTTCTCTTCTGGAGTTAAATCTGTGCGAGCATCGATTGCTTGGTTTTTAGCTGTTAGCGCATCGTCGATTGCTTGTTTAGCTTCCGCTTTCTTAGCTGCTACTGGATTTACAGCTTTAACATCTGCTACACCTTTATCTTTTGCACCATCTACTGCTGTTTGAGCTTCTGCTGCTTTTTCTGGTGTTTCTGCGATGTCTGGCTGTTTGTTAATAGCGTCTGTTGCTTCGTTTGCTTTATCTTGAGCTTCTTTCTTAGCTGCGTCTTTTTCTTCTTTCGTCAAATCAGTACGAGCGTCGATTGCTTTTTCTTTCTTAGCTAACTCATCAGCGATTGCTTTCTTAGCTGCTTCTTTAGCTACTGGATTTACTTTCTTAAGTTCATCTCCAATTTTTCCTGCTGCAGTATCAACATCCGCATTAGTTTTTGCTGCATCGACAGCTTCCTTAGCTTTATCAGCTGCTGCTTTTGCTGCTTCTTTAGCTTTAGTTTTCTCTTCTGGAGTTAGATCTGGACGAGCATCGATTGCTTTGTTTTTAGCTGCTAACGCATCGTCAATCGCTTTCTTAGCTTCATCTTTCTTAGCAATTACAGGATTATCTGTTTTAATCTTGTCAGTTCCTGCTTTTTCTACTTTATCTAACTCAGGTTTAGTTGTAGCATTAGAGTTAGCAATATCTTGAAGAGCTTTAGCTTTATCTGCATTTACTTGCTCGATTGCTTTATCTTTTTCTTCTTTAGTTGCTTCTGGGTTATTGTTAATAGCCTCAATTTGCTTCTCAGCTGCTTTATTAACCTCATCGATAGCTGGTTGTTTGTCTAGAGTTACAAATTCTGACAATGGTTTTTTATCTGTAGAACCGTCTGTGTATGTTACTACAAGATTTCCTTGGTCATCTTTTGTTACTGAGGCAATCTTAGCCTTAGCATCTGCAGCATCTACAGTTTTACCTTTTTTGTCAGCTAAGTTAGCATCATCATTGTTATTAGAGTACTCAATTTGTAGTTTTTCTTTGATTTTCTCTAATTCTGCTTCTGTTACGTTAGCTGGATCTGTTACAGCAACTTTTTCAGTTGGAGCTGCAATGTCATATTTAGATGTTTGGTTTTTAACGATGAACTGAACATATCCTGGTTTTTGTTGACGTACTGCATCATCAGTTGAAGCATCAAAGTTCTGATCCTCTGGTAATGATCTTGCATTATCATTGTCATTAGCAACAACAAAACTTGTCCATTTGTTTGGAGCTGTAAGTGTTGTAACACCTGTCATCTTGATAGTTGCTGTTCTCTTATCGTCAGATACTGTTCCTTCGCCATTTGTAACTACATCGTTATCAATCTTACCTGTTGTAAATCCATAACCTGCAGTGTTATCATTTCCAACACCACCTGGTCCACGTAGGTACAAATCTTTAACTTCTGCATCATCTGAAGCTTTGAATGTTAAGTCAGTATTTTCACCAGTATAAACATAGATTTGTTTCTTATCTGGGTTTGAGTATGGAAGTTCTACTGTTGGTGCTGGGTTTGTACGTGCAAAGTCAGTTAATGGTTTAGTATCTTTAGAACCGTCTTTATAGGTTACTACAACATTGTTTCCATCTTTTGTAATAGATTCAATACGATCATCTTGATTTTCTACTTCTTTACCTTTTTTATCAGCTAGATTTTTATCTGGGTTTTCAGTAGAGTATTGAATTTTAATATTTTTCTTAATCTCATTAAACTCAGCTTCTGTGACATTATTAGCATCCACTACAGGAACTTTTGTTTCTGGAGTTTTAATGTCATATTTTGCTGTTTGAGCTTTTAGTTTAATAGTGAATGAACCTGGGTCTTTCGCATATGAATCACTAGTTGCAATATTAGAAAGTTCTCTTCCATCAGTATCTGTTGCTGTTGCATAACGAGTTACAATTTTAAGTTCTTGATTTGGTTCTTTAGGGAAGGAACTTGCAGGAATTCCAGAGTTATCTTTTGAAATGTTCCCTTGAATTTTTACGATAGCAGGATTCTCAGCTGTCGCTACTGTTTCAGTAGAAATTTTTTCAACTGTTGTATTGAACTCATTATTCAATACATTTGGATTTGATGCATCTTTAACTGGCGATTCATTATTTCCACCACGTAAAACGTTTGCTGATGCTATTTTTCCTGAATCATCTGTAAATTTAATAGGAATTTCAAAGTCTTCATTGGCATACACGTAAACGTCTTTTTTACCGTCTACTGAGTATGGAATTTCAACTGTTGGAGCTTCGTTAGTACGTGCAAATTTAGTTAATGGTAATGTATCTGTAGATCCATCTTTATACGTTACCACCATATTGTTATCTACTTTTGTAACAGATTTAATTTTAGTATCTTTGTCATCAACATTTTCGTTACGTTTTGATACTAAGTTAGCATCTGTATTTTTTGCAGAATAGTGAAGTTTGATATTGGCATTGTTTTCACCAACTAGTTTCTTAAACTCTGCATCTGTTACGTTATTAGCATCAACTACTGGGAACTTAGCAGATTCTTCTGCCGGTGTTGTAACATCATACTTTTGAGTTTGAGGTTTAAGCATGACACGGAAAGCGTGGTCATTAGCAGCATCCTTTCCAGAACCAGCAAATTTTGTTCCTTCAACATCTGTAACTGCTACATAACGCCAACCTAGAGCTAGCCCCTGTGGAGTTTCTCCTCTAGTCGCTGCGTCTAGTCTATCTTGTGATAAATTATCTACTGCCTTCGGAGTACCTGAGTATGTGATAACCGCTGGTGTCGCGTCCGATGCTGGTGTTTCAGTTTTAAACTCGTTTGCTGTATATCCATACTGGGTATTGATTTTATCAGTCTCACCGTCTACAGGTTTGAAAGCATTGCTTCCCCATTGTTCCAGTGTGGCTTTTGCAACCTTATCCGAATCATCTTTGATTTTAATATTGAAAGAGTTTTCTTCTGCACCATAAACATAAATTTCTCGGTTAGCTGCATCTGAGTATGGAATTTCTACAGTCGGAGGCTCGTTTGTACGTGCCACATCTGCAACTGGAGTGGTGTCTACTGAACCATCTTTATAGGTAACAGTAACTGTTCCATTTTCAACAGTGATTCCGTTTTCTGCTACTACTGTATTTTTATCTGCTAAGACTTCCCCTCTGTGAGACGCTAGTCGAGCATCTTGTGTAGTTGCAATATCAGAATATTGAATCTTAATTTTTTCTTTAATTTTGGCAATATCTGCTTCAGTTAAGCTATCAATATTTGAAACAGCAATCTTATCAGCATTTGATTCTGGCAATTTGATGCTATATTTGTATGTTTGAGATTTAACAACTAGTCTGAAATAACCCAAAGCATTTTTCCCTGATGTTTTTTCAATTTTTGCTCCTGCATCATCATAGACCTGTAAATATCTATCTCCTAGTCCCGCATGTTGACTTTCTTGTTTTGTATAAGCAGGTAGTTTTTTAAACTCTTCGTTTGGTTTTCCGGTAACTCTAACCGGCGCCGGTCCTTGCGTTGCATCTAAAATTGAATGATAAGTCCAACCCCAACCGTCTATTTCTTCAGCTTCAAATGGATCATCTACCTTCTTACTTTTGTTCAAGAACTGACCACTGCCACCTTTAACACCTGCTTTAGTAATCTTCCCTGCTGTCGAATTTACAGTAATATTAACATTTGCATCTTCTTCGTTATAAAGATAGATTTCTTTTGTAGAGTCATTAGAAAACTCCATAGTATAGCTTATGCTATCTAAAGTCTTTGTTGTTTCTGTACGTAACGCATTCTCTTTATCCATCTCTTTACCGTTACGTGGGTCATTAGATCCTGTATTTTCGATTGAGTTAGAATCAGATTTTGGTTCAGTGTTTTCTGCTTTTTTACCTACAGTTGGTTGCCCGTTAGTAGTGTCTACTTTCGGAGCTTCTTTTGGTTTGTTTTTTAACCCTGAACTAACAAACATCACTAGTTTCTGATAAGCCGTTGTCAATTCATCTTGAGTAGTTGCAGAAGCGAGTACAGACTCAGCAGAAGCCAATTTACCATTCAAAAGAGCAAGACTTTCCTCTGTTTTATTAGCATACTTGCCTGCAGAAAGTTTTGATTTAACTTCTGAAATATAGCTTTCAAGTTGGGTCTTGTCCAAAGCTGGAGTTGCTGGCTGAGCAGTAGCTGTGTCTCCAGGTTGGATTTGATCCGCTTGAACAGATACAGCTCCATTACCTAAGAACATGAAGAGAGCAGCGACCGCTACACTAGCCGCCCCAAAACTATATTTACGGATCGAGTAACGAGTGACCTTCTCACGGTGCAGACGTTCAACACGACTCATAGATGGTTTGTTTTCCATTATTTTCTTTTCTCCTTTTGTGAGGTTAGTTGATTTGATTTCCACATGACACCTGTATGTAGAGATCTACAATTCACATTTTATCTTATTTTCAATATATATGCAAATGATTTGATTTAAAATTTTCGCAAAAAAAAAAAAAAGCGTTTTGGGAAAGTAAGGAATTTTCAGATAAATTAGTTTTGTATATTTTCTTGTTTTTGTAAATAAATAATTCACATGTTTTTATAACAAATTTGCTTTTGTTTTAATTCCATCCATAAAGATAGCGCATTCATATAGGATTGGTAGTAAAATAAATAAGTTTGATGGGTGAAACAAACTATTTTTGCACTGCATAAGAAAAAATTATCCGTAAAAAATATGAACCAAAAATAAAACATGCTACCTCATTTCGGTAACATGTCATCGTTTTCTACTTACAACAAGGCCTCAAACTCAGCCACGGTCATTCCCAATTGATGGCTAGCAACCTCGGAAGTCAGAAGACCTTGACGAACCATATCTAGGAAAGCAAAGAGTTTCCCACGCTCTAAACCTTGTTCAATACCTTCTGCACGACCACGTTCAAGACCACGTTCTAAGCCCTTTGCCTCAGCTTGTTCCAAGGCATAGTCCTGTGCTAACAATGCCTGTTCTTCTCGCATACGTAGTTGACTAAACATTTTCCTGTCCTCCTCGGACCAGCTCTTGTAGTCCAGCAGTTGGTCTGCTTGGCTGATGGCTCGCTCGGGTTGCTGGGTAAAAGGTTTGTTCCCGAAAAACTCCAACCACGGCTTGCGAACCTCGTCTTTGCTGGTTTCTCTGTATTTTATTTGAAAAAAGACAGTAAAAAAGCGCAAAAAATCACTTCCTGTGCTATACTGTAATTGAAATTTTTTTTTAGTTTGGGCGTTAGAACTGTTTCCTCAGTCCTATCGCCTTTTCTTTTTGATAAGTCTGTTTGGTGGAGAGTAGTTTGTAAATGATTCTGAGAATCTTATGAGCACAAGCAATAATCGCCTTCATCTTGCTTCCTCTTTGGGAAATTCGATTGTAAAAAGAAGAAAAAGCTGGATCCTTAGAATGTGCTACAATTAATCCCGACATGGTCAGAGCCTGTTTGATATATCGATTTCCTTGCGTAATGTGTGAGGATTTTTTAATGCCAGCACTCTCATAAGATCCTGGGCATAGTCCAGCCCAGGATGCTAAGTGTGCATCGGATGGAAAGGCTGTAACAGTTGGTCCAATCTCAGCTAGAATAGTGGCAGCACAGTTTTCATTCACACCAGGAATGGTTTGAAGTATCCTATTTTCCTCAGGGAAACTCCTTTTCGATGTAGTGTTGAATCTCATCGGTCAATTTTTCAATGAGTTCCTGATACATCTGATATTCCTCTAAGCTCTGGTCTAAGAGGAAGCGATCTTCTAGTGACAACTTTCCTTCCATCGCTTCAACAAGTTCTTCTGGACTTGCTTTCACTCGCTTTTGGATACAAGGGATAACAGATTCTACATTAATGCTTTCTCCGTTAATAAATAATTTTAAAAGTGATCGCCCTGTCTTAGAAAAAATATCAGAAAGATAACTTGTTAGCTTGATATTAGCCCGTTGTAAGAGATTGTGAATTTCATTTTTGACTTGAGTTTGACGCTGCTTGTAAGAACGCATGCGACGTGTCAGTAAACGAAGCTGTACTACTTCAGGAGCAGGGATATAGGAAGGTTCAATTAGTCCGCAACGGCCGAGTTGAGCAATCCATTCGGCATCTTTCATGTCTATTTTTCGACCAGGTACATTCTTGATATGTTGAGGATTGGCAAGTACCAAGACGAGATTAGAATCTGAAAAGATATTAAAGAGAGGGAGCCAATATTGCCCAGTACTTTCAAAAAAGACATGTGTGACATGGTTTTCCACCAACCAATCTAAGGCATTGTGAAGAGCTACAGTAGTTGTCCCAAATTTCTTCTGAATTTTCTTTGGCTTATTAGTATCTAGTGGACCATCTAGAATACAACAAACAATGGATTTTTGGTGGACATCCATACCACAACACGTTTCAATCATGACTTCCATTATAAAAACCTCCTGTTAACTATTTGAACAATAGAACAAGAGGCTACTAGTAAGATATTTTCATGCTCAAGGCATATTCGAGTTATCTCATGACTCTTGTTCATCCAGTTTTTTTAACAGGCTAGGAAAAGCCCTATTAGACACCACGGATTTGTATTGTTCATCTTCATTATAAGCTAAACTTCTTTTTCTGTCATGAGTTAGCAGGCTCTGCCTGCTTAGAGTTTTTTTAGTTCTTATTTGTGATGTTCTTTCAATAGTTCTTCAAATTCAGAGACAGTCATACCTAATTGCTCACTTGCAACCTCAGCGGTTAAAAGATGTTGGCGTACTAAATCTAGAAAGGTAAAGATTTTCCCACGCTCTAAGCCTTTTTCCTCCGCTTGTTCCAAGGCATAGTCCTGTGCTAACAAGGCTTGTTCTTCGCGCATACGTAGTTGACTAAACATCTTCCTGTCCTCCTCGGACCAGCTCTTATAGTCTAGCAGTTGGTCTGCCTGGCTGATGGCTCGCTCAGGTTCTTGGGTAAAGGGCTTATTCCCGAAAAACTCCAACCACGGCTTGCGAACCTCATCTTTGCTGGTTTCTCTGTATTTTTTTAATTCCAAGAATGCCATCTTAACCAGATGGTTTTCTTGTCCATTGTTTGTGATGGTTAAGACCTCACCTGTCGTATCCTCTCGCATACTAAAACTGTGAAAGGCTAAATCATCTTGAAAGTAGTTGCTATCCACGATTGCGATAGCGTATACTGGTGCGATATGTTTATAACTCTGGTGAGTATTGCCTTCTTGTTGGCGAACTTTTTCAAGGTTTTGATTGACCTGACTGCAAAGGTAAGCCCACAGGCGATTGATGAAAAAATTCTGATGATGCACCTGAATCTCAATAATTACTTGTGTCCCATTGTCCAACTCCGCCAAAACATCTATACTGGTATAGAAATCCTGCGCCGAGTAAGGTATGGAAGGTAAGACATGAATATTGCTTCCCTCCAAAATGGTCACATTTTTGGCTGGTAATTCCAGCATATCGCGGATAAATTGACAAGTGATTTCTGGATTGCTAAAGATTTTCTTAGCTACCAAGTCATTGGTTGGGCTGATGCCCGGATGTCTTAAAGTCATCCATTTCCTCCTCTTATTATACCACAGTTTTAAATCTAATTTTACTAGATTCGATGGTTCTATCTATTTATTCGAAAAGGAAATGAATTGTGAAGATATTTTATCTCGTTTCAACTAAAATATGAGCTTGATCAATCAGTTGTCCATCAACAGTCAGATTCAGATAGAAATCCAAGGTCTTATCAGCAGCAAAATACAGGGTTGGTAGATGTAAATCTTTTTTGCATTCCCCAGCTTGGAATTGAAGGACTTGAATTTCGTCCTGATAGGCGACACCATGGACACCTGTCCCCGGTTGAATCGAAATCTTAGCCTCTAAAGGAGTATTACTTTCGCTACGTTCAATCCTAAAATGAAGAGTCTCTCCCTTTGTCACAGCTAGACTTTTTTCTGCAAATGCTAGCCCCTGAACAACTTCTGTTTTTGATAAGCTAGGAGTTTTATAGAGTGAAATCTTGGTCAGTACAGGTAAATCCTGTGCCTCTGTAATCATTACGCGCACCTTCTGTGCCTCTACTAGCGAACCTCGCAAGAGACGCTTATGACCAACTGTGAAGCCCGTACCAAATTCTTGCCAGACGCCGTCCACCTCTACTTGCACATGAAAAGCAGCGATTCGTTGCCCCAGCTTCAAATCTTCTCTTAACTCAAGAACATCGAAAGTTTTAGGCGCCCCTAAGTCTAGTTCTAGTTGGATGGGCAAGTCTGCATCGCTTGCCCATGAACTAGTCTCAAGACCGTCTGTCAAATGGCGACAATCAAAGTCTGCGGAAAGTGCTGGACCAGATACCTTAGCTCCCAGAGTCAAATCTTCTTTATAGAGCTCATTGCGATAGGCCGCAAATTCATAGAGGCGTTCAATATCCTTTGCATCAAAGAGCCCATCTTTATTCGGCGGAATATTGAGTAAGAGAGGTGTGCCTCTCCCCACTGAGTGAAAATAGATTTCGACCAACTCCTCAAGTGACTTAGGATCCTGCTCTTCATGGTAGAACCAGCCCGGCCGAATGGAAACATCTGCCTCACCGATTGAGAAAATCGTGCCTGAAGGATCCCCATGCTGAAGATAGCCCAACTCTGCTTCTGTCCCTAATTTTTCAGGATTCACCTTTTGCCACAGGGGATTACCTGCGTACCCTCGTTCATTGCCAATCCAACGGATACTAGTGCCTTCTGTTGAAAAAATCAAGCAATCGCCCTGAAGCTCACGAATGGTTTCAAACCATTTTTCAAATTCATAATTAACCTTTTGAGCGCCCTCTCCTCTGGCACCATCCATCCAGATCTCAGCAAATTTCCCTCCATTGCCATAGGCAGGATTTGATAAGATTTCCTTCAGCTGAGCCAGATAATAGGCATTATAGTCCGCTTCTCGGTCCACATGATAGAGGGGACTATGGGCATCCCACGGTGATAGGTAGACCCCCATATCCATATCAAACTCTGTGGCAGCTTGGGACACCTCAAGGAGCAAGTCTCCCTCTCCATTCCTCCAAGGACTGGCCTTGACCGAATAATCTGTGTGAGCTGTCGGATAGAGGACAAAGCCGTCGTGGTGCTTGATCACCAAAATCAACTTTTTAAAGCCCGTTTCCTTGAGCACGCGAACCCATTCACGCGCATCTAACCTTGTCGGGTTAAATCGCCCAGGATCCTCCTGACCTGTCCCCCATTCCTGGTCATAAAAGGTATTGGGCCCAAAATGGATAAATGCTGCTAGTTCATCCTCTAAATACGCTAGCTGGGCCTGGCTAGGCAAGGGCCCATGCGGTTTTATTTCTCTTACCATACTATTTCCTATCTACACTTTTCTTCACTTTTTTGGCATGTACTTGCAATTCTGTTAACGCTAGAGGGCTTGCCAAGCCTTCAAATCGAAGACGAAGGACATAGGTTTCCACCTTGTCAAATTCAAAACGAAGCTCTTCATCCTTGTCGCTTGAAACTTTTCGGATAGCTGATACAGGGCGCCAATTCTCCTCTTGTTTGAGTAGAGAATCCTTGTCCAAATGATTGGGAGTCCGAGGCAAGGCAGGCTCACTTCCTACATAATAGTCGATATAGGTCGGATCCACCGCCACATAGTCTTGATTTTCAACATAATACAAGGTCAGGTTATCCACAAATCGCGGTTTTAAAATGCCTGCGTCTCCAAAAAGAATGCCGACATTGGCTTGCTCTGACTTGACAATCCAAGTATTGGCTGTCGATTTTTTCCGAGCAATGACCTTGTCATTGAGATATGAGGCTGGATGATTCGGTTCTGAGTGAGAAGCAAAGACCAGAGGCAGATTGGACCCTGTCCATTGATTGGAAATGACTTCCCCATCTACACTTGCATCTGTCACATGAATAGTGACTGTTGCTGGCAACTCACAGCCCGCTACTTGCCCTGTGAGCACACATTCTCCTACCTGAGCATAGACTTGAGGATTGAGTTCATCCCAAGTCACCTTGGCCGTATCTCTTCTGCCATCTGATAAGACTAGCTTGACTCGGTCTGGTAAGTGTGGGACTTCCTTGACAAGCGTCCAAACACTTTCAGGCTCAATAGCGCAAATCCCTTGGACACAAACCAGAGCAGAAGCCTTTATATCCAGCCCCTCTAGCTGACCAGATACCGTAAACTCATGAAATCTTGCCAAATCTTCTTCAGGAATCTCCTCCCAAACAACCTTGACTCGTTTTGCACCCCTGAACTCATAGTCCACCAAAACTGAAGATGGCAGCTGTGGATAAGTTCCCTTATCTGTATACAAGCGAAGTGGTCGTACAGAAACTGCTTGCCCTAGTGAGGTATTTTCTGCCACCTGCAAATGAGTTTGATAGGTTTTCCCTTGATAAATGGCTCGTATAGCCAAGTCGCCTGCAGACAAGCAATGAAGCACTCCCTGCTTGATAATGGCGTGGGCACTACCACTCGTCTCCCAAATCACTTCACTATTCCCCACCTTGTTCACAGGGTTATCCACAGTTTGTGGATAAAGTCCAATAGCTGGGGAAGCCCCTTCTTGTAATCCTGGCTGCTTGTCCACTCGAATCTCAAATAAGCGCTTATTTTTCACTGGTTGGGTAGCCAAAGCCTCTCCCACTAAGAGATTAAAACTTGCTTGCTCTAGCCCTCTAGCACTAGCTTTTACTCTGACTAGACCTGCCTGCTCCAAGCTCTGAACTAAGAGGACACCTCTGCCATGAAAGGCTTTCCTCTTAAAACGACCATTTTTCTGAGCCTTGTAACGTTCACGACTGGCCTGCCTGCCATTATCCACACCCACAATGCGAGCAGGGCCTTCAATTTGAAAATGAAGCTGATTGGAAGCCGTCGGCACCCAATTTCCATCCTTGTCCAATACATCAAAATAGAGATAAAGGAGGTCTTGCCCATCTGGCTCCAGTTTTGTTTTCTCGGCATGTAACCCGATTTTGGCTGGCTTACCTGCAGTCACCACCCTATCTTCTGCCACAAGCTGACCTTGATAATCATAGGCTACAGCATGCAATTCTCCTGGTTGATAAGCCAAACGCCATTCGAGATAAAGTTGTTCAGAACTTGCTCCCTCTTGGTATTTTCTACCATCTGAAGTCCATTTTTCCTGAAAATTCTTTCTGCCTTGGGATTTTCCATTGAGAAATAGCTCTACTGAACCAGCATTTGAATACACTCGAACAGAGATATCCCCATACTTATCCACAACTTGTTGATAACTCTTGTTGATTTCCCAATTCCAGTGGGGTAGGATATGAACCATGGGATGCTGATCTAGGTCCAACCACTGACTTTGATAGAGATAATAGTCATTTTTAGGAATCCCTGCCGTATCCACGATCCCAAAATAGGAACTCTTTACAGGCGTGTCATTTTGATTGTGCCAAGGAGTCGGCTCACCGATATAGTCCACTCCTGTCCAGATAAACTGACCCGCATAGTCTAGCCGATTTCTATCTGCTATCCAAGAAGCCGTCGCCGTCTTCCCCCAAGGAACTCGATCATTGCCATAGTCTGACTGTTCAAAATTCCGCACGCGGCGATTATCCCCAACCCATTCCTTATCTGGGCGAAAATAGCTATCACGCGTCCGTGTAGCCGATGAAGTTTCAGACCCGTAAAGTCGCCACTTGGGATGTCTTTTGCGAATCCCATCAATATTGTCTTCCGAGTAATTCAAACCCACCACATCCAGCAAATTGGCTATCTTTTCATGACCTCCAGAACCATCGCCAAAGCGGAATTGATCCATTCCCATGGTCACAAAACGGCTATCATCAACCTCCTTGACCCTTTCTAGCAAGCGTTTGATAGTCTTCAATGAATGAGCATCGCCATTTGCTTCACTGACTTCATTTCCCAAGGACCACATAAAAATCGCTGGATTGTTCTTACCACGCTCGATCATAGTGCGCAAATCGTAATCTGACCAGAAATCGCCTGCTTTTGCTTCTGGATGAGTCGCTTCTTCCTCAAAAAAGCGACCATAATCATATTCTTTCTTGCCTCCATACCAGGTATCAAAGGCTTCTTCTTGGATGAGTAGCCCCATTTTGGCAGCCACATCCAGCAAAATACTACTGGCTGGATTGTGGGTAATTCGGATAGCATTGACGCCCATTTCCTTCATTTGGCGCAAGCGTCTTTTGGCAGCTGACCGGTTTTCCACAGCTCCCAGCGCTCCGTAGTCATGGTGCAAACAAACCCCATGAATCTTCAACCAGCGACCATTTAGAAAGAAGCCCTTATACGCTTGCCAATCCATATAACGGTAACCAAAAGTCTCCTCTTCTTCATCAACCAAAATGCCATTTTTGTAAAGGCGTGTCTTCAATTGGTAAAGGTGAGGGGATTCAATATCCCAAAGCAAAGGTTGGAAAATTGATATGGCTTGTTGGAAAGAATATTTGTCCCCAGACTCAATCACTACAGAGTCTGTTTCTTGCCAGTCTGAAACCTGTTGTCCATCATACCAGATACCCTGTTCCAAATACACTGACACAGACTGAGGTCCATCATTTGAAACCTTACTTGTAAGCTGAGTTTCCACCCATCCATCTCTTTGTTCCTTGAGCTTGGGACTTTCTATCTTAATCCCATATAAATCCAGATGAACTGCATCTGTAATCAATAATTTTACTTCTCGGTAGATACCACTACCCGAATACCAACGACTGCTAGGTTGCTGATTTTCCACAAAAACCGCAAGCTGGTTGGCCGTCCCATCATTTCTTAGATAAGGCGTGATATCATAAGAAAAAGGCGTATAGCCATTGGGATAATAACCCAGCACTTGCCCGTTGATATAGACTTGGGCATTCATGTAAACCCCGTCAAACAACAAACGCACCGATACAAGACTGGCATCTTCTTCCAAGTAAAACTGCGTCCGGTACCAAGCTTGACCACCATTTAACTGACCACCCTCATTTTGCGCTGGCGAATACTGGTCAAAATCATTGTAAATACTCCAGTCATGCGGCACTTGAATGGCCTGACAATTTTCCCTCTGAAAATCCGGTGCCAAGGCATCTTCTTTCCCTACCTCTTGACTAAAAAACCAGTGATTTCGTAAAACTTCTTCTCTTCTCATACAAACATTCCTCTTTAAACGAATCGATATACTTGACTATAGCACAAAACAAAAGCGCTTTCAAGACTTCCTCCATCACTCCCTAAATACTCAGAAAAGATTCTATAATTTGTGGAGGAGGATTTTAATCCTCAAAGCTACAAGGGTAAAACAAAAAGAGCCTGTTGCCAAGCTCTTTAGTCTATTATTTCTTCTCAGCGCGAAGGGCTGACAAGATTTGTGTACGGATATCATCCACACCATTTGGCGTATTTGGTAAAAAGATAGTCTGATTTCCTTTAGAAGCAAAGGTGTTCAAGGTATCCAAATACTGGTTGGTCAAGAGGATGGACATGATTTGTTCTTCTGTCATGCCAACATTTGCTTCCTTAAGTTCGGTGATAGACTCTGCCAATCCATCCACAATCGCCTTACGTTGTTGGGCAATCCCCACACCATGAAGGCGGTCTTTTTCTGCTTCGGCTTCAGCTGCAGTGACGATTTTAATCTTGTCAGCTTCCGCCAATTCTTGCGCTGCGACCCGCTTACGTTGCGCCGCATTGATTTCATTCATGGATTGCTTAACTTCTGCATCAGGTTCGACCTTGGTAATCAAGGTTTTCACGATAATATAACCATAAGTAGTCATTTCTTCCGCCACTTGGTGTTGGACTTCAAGGGCAATCTCATCTTTTTTCTCAAACAATTCATCCAAGGTTAATTTGGGAACAGAAGAGCGAAGAGCATCTTCGATATAAGATTTAATCTGAGATTCTGGACGCATGAGTTTATAGTAGGCATCTGTCACACTCTGTTCGTTGACACGGTACTGGGTCGCTACATTCATCATAACGAACACATTGTCCTTAGTCTTAGTCTCAACCACAATATCGCTTTGCAACAAGCGTAACTGGATTCGTGCCGCAATCGAGTCAATCCCAAAAGGCAAGCGAATATGAATACCGCTATTGGCAACCTTTTGGTATTTCCCAAAGCGTTCAATAATCGCCACCGACTGCTGACGAACCACATAAACTGTACTCAGTGTGACTATCACCAATAGGAGCACACAAACCACCACAAAAATCATCAAAAATGTTGCCATTATCGTGACCTCCATCATTATTTTTTCCTGTATTATAGCACATTTAAAGAAGGTTGTGCAGTTTTTACTGCGATTTTTCCTGAAATGTCAATAATTAGAGGTGAAACGACATTTCAAGTTAGTAACCGCTTTTTTTCATTACATTATCTTCTATAGAATCTTCATCCATATCCAGAGAATAACTTGCCTTAACTTTTCCCTCGTGCTATACTATTTATTGAAATGAATGAATAGGAGATATTTCATGAAAACAGCAAAAACTACTGTTACAATCCTTTCTGCACTTGCTTCTGTCGTCTTATTGGCTAGTTGTGCAACAAAGTCTACAGAAACACAGACAAGCAATAATAGCTCATCTGATAATCAGGTTACAATGACATATGACCAACTACGGTCAAGAGAAAACACTATGTCAACCCTTTGGTATCAAAAATCAGCTGAAACTAAAGCTTTATACATACAGGGTTATAACGTTGCAACAAATCACCTAAAGGAATTGCTCAAAACAGAATCAGACAAACCTTACTCTATCGTTTTAGACTTGGATGAAACTGTCCTAGATAATAGCCCTTATCAAGTACAAAATGTCAAAGACGGTACAGCATTCACACCCGAAAATTGGGATGTTTGGGTTCAAAAAGCTTCAGCAAAAGCTGTCCCAGGTGCCAAGGATTTTCTTCAGTTTGCTGATCAAAACGGTGTCCAAATCTACTATATTTCTGACCGCTCAGCTAATCAAGTAGATGCTACCATTAAAAATCTTGAAAGTGAAGGAATTCCTGTTCAAGGACGTGATCATCTCATGTTCTTAGAAAGCGGTGTAAAATCCAAAGAGGGTCGTCGCCAAAAAGTTCAAGAAAAAACAAATCTTATCTTATTGTTTGGTGATAACCTCGTAGACTTTGCAGATTTTTCTAAGACTTCTGAATCTGACCGTGATAAACAACTTGAAGAATTGCAAAAAGAATTCGGTGAAAAATTCATCATCTTCCCAAATCCAATGTACGGATCATGGGAATCAGCTGTATACGCTGGTAATAAA
This sequence comes from uncultured Streptococcus sp., assembly GCA_963528105.1. GTDB lineage: Bacteria > Bacillota > Bacilli > Lactobacillales > Streptococcaceae > Streptococcus. Next base: position 15,686 of record CAURUY010000015.1, read on the forward strand.
CTAGATGCTAAAGGTCAAGTAGAAGAACGCCAAAAAGCCTTGCAAGGTTTTGATAAATAAAACAAATAAGCTGATTCTACATAAAATTAGGCTAACTTACAATCTTCAAAAAGTGGATAGGAAGGAATTCTGATAATCAGAACACTTTCCTATCCACTTTTATAATTGATATAACATCAAGCTTTTATACATCTGATACTATACGTTTTTTGATTTTAAAGACTTTTTGCCTATCCCCTGTATTTCAAGCATTAAGCAATGTTGATGATCTAAATTTAATGTGATATACTATTTTTGTCATCGGTTACCGATTACGTTCCTTACGGTTCGTGAGAGGAGGTGAAACTAATGAACTTTGCCCCAGAGCTCGTTCTTACTATTGTAGCGGACGTCATAGCAGGAATCATCTTGTATTTCGTTTGCAAATGGCTAGATGGTAAGAAGTAGACCGAATGGCTAGCCTATCAACACCCGTTAAATCGCTAAGATACGTCAAAAAATCCCTTAACTACGGCCATAGTTAAGGGATTTGGTGTTCTAATGAACCTTGCCCGATAAAATTATTCTAACATACAGGTCCAGATATTTCAAGAGTTTTATTCATTGTTTAAAGTTCCTTAGGTATCTGAAAGGTCTCTAATAGAGTTAGCTATCTAGTATCCAAAAACCGACTAGCTCCTATGAACTAGTCGGTTTCTCATCAATGCGCCAACATTTCTTGGGCAATTTCTTGGCCAGATAGATTATCTGGGTAGTAGGTTGGCCAGTTATCCATTTCTTCAAAGAGAGCTTCTTGGCTTGTGCCTCCAAAGAAGATATGGAAATGTTCTGCCTTAACTGGGGCGATATTATGGTCACTAAACTGAACATACTTGAATTGTCCAGCATCCGCATCTGTCGCTTCAAAGAGGAAGCGCACGCCACGATTTCCTTTCTTATAAGTCAAGATTTTCTTACCAACATACTTGTAAGTATATTTCTTACTTTGTCCACCTTGAACAAATTCCATAGTATTATCAGTAATATTGATCTTAGTAACATCTGTCTGATAGCCTTTTGTATAGTAGGCCTTGTACTCAGCCTGAGTCATCTTACCAGTCAACTTAGCCTTGTAGTCAAAGACTTGGTCAAACGTACCATCTTCAAGGAAAGGATAAACTGATTGCCAGTTACCTGCATAGTCACTCAAAGTGCGGTCTTTGACGTCTGCATCCTCGAAGTAACCATTTTGAACTGTCTTAGTATCCTCTGCCTTTTCAGGTTCGATAGCTGGGCCTTCTTGGTCCGTTGTTTGTTTCAGAGCCTTGAGGTTTTTCTCCATAACGGAGATGTAGTTTTCGCCAGCCTTGGTATCCTCTTCTGTCAGACTTTCTAAAGGATTGAGGACATCCGTTTTGACACCTGCCTCTTTTGAAAGTGTATTAGCAAGGGCTTGTGAAGCATTTTCCTCAAAGTAGATATAGGCAATTTTATTTTTCTTGACGTACTCTGTCAATTCTGCCAGACGAGCAGCTGATGGTTCTGCATCTGGAGAAAGTCCTGAGATTGCGACTTGTTTGAGTCCATAGTCCAAGGCGAGATAGTTAAAGGCTGCGTGCTGAGTCACAAAGCTCTTTTGTTTGGCTTGAGACAAGCCTTCTGCATAAGCCTTATCCAAGGCTTGTAATTTTTCGATATAGGCAGATGCGTTCTTTTCAAAGGTCTCTTTTTTATCAGGATAATCTGCTGATAGGCTATCACGGATGTGCTCTACAAGTTTAATGGCACGAACCGGTGATAACCAAACATGGGGATCGTACTCATGGTGATGGCCTTCTTCTCCATGGTCATGATCTCCCTCTTCTTCCTCACCACCTGGCAAGAGCAACATATCGCCTGTCGCCTTGATGGTTTTGACCTTTTTCTTATCCAAGGTATCTAGCAATTTAGGAACCCATGTTTCCATGTTTTCATTTTCATAAACGAAGGTATCTGCGTCTTGGATTTTGGCAACTGCCTTGGCAGACGGTTCATATTCATGGGGTTCTGTACCAGCACCGATGAGGAGTTCTACATTAGCAGTATCTCCTGCGACTTGCTTGGTAAATTCATAGACAGGGTAAAAGGTTGTCACAATATTTAATTTGCCATCTGCCTGTTTTTGATTGGAACAGGCCACTAAAAACAAGGCACATAGACTAGCTAGCAATAAGCTAATTTTTTTCACATTAGTCTCCTATTTGATAAAACGTCTTACTAAACTAATCAGTAAGAAGACAGTTACAAAAATAATGGTAATACTTGCGCTTGCAGGTGTTTCTGCATAGTAGGAAATGTAGAGTCCTGCCACCATTCCCAAAAATCCAATAGCACTGGCTAGCAGCATAACCGATTTAAAGTTTTTCCCCAGACGCAGGGCAATACTAGCTGGTAAGACCATGATGGTCGACACCAGAAGAGCTCCCGCAGCAGGAATCATAAGGGCAATGGCCACCCCTGTCACCATGTTAAAAAGAATGGACATGGTACGAACTGGCAAGCCATCCACAAAGGCCGTATCCTCATCAAAGGTCAAAATGTACATCGGACGAAGGAAGAGGAAGGTCAAAATCAAAACAACCGCCGCAATGACAAAGAGGGAAATAACCTGCTCTTCACTGATAGTCACGATTGAACCAAAAAGATACTGGTCCAAACTCATAGAACTAGAGCTTTTACCCTTGCTCATGACAATCAGAGAAACAGCCAGACCTGTTGACATGAGGATAGCTGTCCCGATTTCCATAAAGCTCTTGTAAACCGTACGGAGATACTCCAAGAAGACTGCCGCAATCAAGACAATGGCAATAGTGGAAATAGTCGGAGAAATCCCTAGGACCAGACCAAAGGCTACACCTGAAAGTGAGACGTGGCTAAGAGTATCACTCATCAAACTCTGACGGCGCAAGATAAGAAAGGTTCCCAATACTGGCGAGAAAAGACTCATGGCAATAACAGCCAGAAAGGCACGTTGCATAAAGTCATAAGATAACAAACTAAGCATGGCCTACCTCCTGATCATTCTCATGAACGTTGAAACAACGCCATGGCGAGTCTTGGTTACGGACTAGATGAATATTGCGGTCCGCATAGTCCTTAACTTCTTCAGGGTCATGGGTAATCATCAAAACAGCCTTGCCATGATGATGGGCGCTGTGGTGCATGAGTTCGTAAAATTCATTTTTACTTCCTGCATCCATCCCCGTTGTCGGCTCATCTAGGATAAACACATCTGGATCAGAAGCAAACATACGCGCAATCACCGCTCGTTGCTTTTGCCCCCCAGATAGAGAACCCAAGCGTTTATCTCGGTGTTCCCACATGCCAACTGAGTCCAGACTAGCCTTGATATGCTCCTCATCATGAGCATTCAAGCGACGGAACCAGCCTTTTCGCGGATAGCGACCCGACTTGACAAATTCATAAACCGTACTTGGAAAACCTGCATTAAAACTGGCAATCTGTTGAGGAAGATAGGCTATTCTCAATTTCTTACCCTGCGTATTTGTCTTTGAAATGGTCACCTTGCCAATGCGTGGTTGGAGGATTCCAAGACTGGCCTTGATTAATGTCGTCTTAGCCGCCCCATTTTCCCCAGTCAAGGTAACAAATTCCCCACTATCAACACTATAATTGATATGTTCAAGAACTGGCTCCTTATCATAATAGAAGGATAAATCCTCTACCGTAATATATCTCATTATTTGATTTCTCCTACTAAAGCAGTCAAAAACCGCTGAATCACTTTTTGTTCATTTGGAGTAAACTGAGTCGCCACTTGTTCATAGGTTAAAAGTGTATGCTCATGGTGATGATGATGCTCCTCAGCAATTGGACGAGCCAAATCAGTCAACTGATAAAAAATCACACGCGCATCCTTAGGATCTTTAGATGTTTCCAACATCCCTTCCTTGACCAAAGACTTAATGGCCTTGGTAACTGCCGCCTGACTGACATTGAGACGACGAGCCAACTCTGAATTTGTTAAAGATTCCTCTGACAAGAGCATGAGGATATGCTCCTGGGTATTGGTCAGGGCCACCTCGCTAGTACAATGACCTATTAGGATTTCATGCTGATTTTCCGCCTGCAAAATCACCTCATTCAAAAAGCCATCGATATCCTTCGCTAGCTGTCTCATATCTGACTCCTTTCCTTTTAGACTTCTCTTTTTTAAGAGAAAAATACTATTATTTGACATTTTGTTTACCAGTTAATTATATCACAAGCAAAAAAAGAGTCAAGAAAAAACGTGAAAACTAGTTTCATTCTTGAACTCTTCTATATTATCTATTGAAATTCTTTGACATCTCCATCATAAGTCGCCCAATCTTTGCTGAAAAAGCGCTCATTCAGATGGTAAGTCGGAGATGGTGTGGGATTGGATAGGAAAGGATCAACTGCCTTGTCAAAAGCCAACCAGCCCAACCAACCAATATGAATTGTATCTTTTACAAAATAAGGTTCAGCACCATTTTTTGAAAAATCTGCTATATTGGTAAAACCTTGGCTTTCTAACTGGTAACGAATTTTTTCAACTGCATGTTGATACATATCTTGATTTAATCCTGTATAATCCATCCATTTTTTATTAACAGGTTGAATCACAAACAATACATTCACTTTTGAATTCGCAAATTGATTCAAGACTAATTGCAAGTCATTATATTCGGATGATTTTAGAAAATTATAATTTTTCTGATAATCCTTCCACTTGTTTAAATCTTTCTTTACTTGCGTATCATAGAAACGATTTTCCATTCCCATATCATTATTCGTGGTATTTGCTTCAGCATCTTTTACAGCGATTTCTCTCAATTCGTCGTAGGAAAATTTATCTGGCAGGTCTTTTAAATACTTCTCCACGCGATCTCTATATTTTTCTCCATCATTCACTGACAATTGTCCAAATAGAAATGATTGTTTTTGGTTGAATCGTGCCAATGTATCTATAAGTGTCTGATCTATTTCTGAAAGTTGCTCACCCTCGGTTATTTTTTTGACTATATCTCCCAATACTACATTAGGATACTTTTTCATTAAACGCGAAGCGGCGTAACGACTTGACACATCTCCAGACTGATTTTCCAAAAAAGCGCCCAATTGATCCGTGTTAAAATACCTACGAAAAACTGCAGGTTCATACTCCGTTTCTGTAAACCACTGAGGAGAAATAACAAAAACAGCTTGTTTATTTTCTAGCTCTGGCAATATTTGCTGCATACCAAAGTACTGATTCAAAGAAGCTGCTCCTGCTTGTCCTAAAAAATAGGGTCTATACGAACGATTATACTTCTCCGCTAAAACAGCTGGATGCATACTATCAAATCGAATCCACTCACTAGAACCAAAAAAGGGAATGAACCGTAGACTTGGGTCCGAAAGAGCTCTCACTTTCTGAAATCTTTCTCTAAAACTTTGTGTACTAATCGCTGCTGCATATCGTTTTTCTTCTGATAAATTATAACTTTTACTAGTAGGATAAAAGAAAATGAGCAGAAAAACCAACAAACCAGCTATCAAGACCGGTCCGAAGATCATCCATAAGCGTTTAAGCATTTTGTAGCTCCACAATACCAGCTATGATTTTATTAGCTGTATTCCAGTCATCGCGACCAAACTCTGTTACAGGGACACGAATGTCAAAACGGTTCTCAATCTCCACAATCAACTCAACCGTTCCCATACTATCCAAGACACCTGCATCAAAAAGATCTTCATCCATCATGTCAGAAACATCTTCCATAAACAACTCATCAATAATTTCGATAACTTCTGATTTGATATCCATATTTTATTTCCTTTTATTTTTTAAACCATAAATCATTCAAAAATCCAGAAAAGATCAAGAATGACAGCATGACGACATGGAAGGTGATAACCATGCCAAGCAACTGAATCCAGCGATTCTCAGGTAGAGCAGGCTTCCCTGCTTTTTTCCGTTCCTTATTGAGCGTTTTTTTCTTACGAACCCAAGCGTCATTGATGACCAGTCCAATCCCATGAAAGAGCCCATAGGCGATGTAGTACCAGGTCACACCGTGCCAAAATCCCATAATCAGCATATTGACAATGTAGGCCACACTTGAGGTTACATTGCGATTCTTAAAGACCTTCTTTCTGGTCAATACCATGACCATTCGCATAAAGACAAAGTCACGGAACCAGAAAGAGAGACTCATATGCCAACGATTCCAAAATTCCTTCAAATCCCTTGATAAAAAGGGCTTGTTAAAGTTGATAGGGCTACGGATTCCCATCAAATTTGAAATGGCTAAGGCAAACATAGAATAACCTGCAAAGTCAAAGAAAAGCTCCAGACCAAATGTATACATAACTGCCAAGGCATAGAGGTTAAAGAAGCCACCTGACTGCAAGGCTAAATTCTTCAAAGGAGGCAACAAGGTCTCTCCTAAAACATGAGCTAGGATAAACTTATACAAAAAGCCCCACATGATATAGCGAACAGATTCATCCAGCATATCCATCAACTCATCTCGCTCAGGAATGGTCTGGTAATTTTCATTAAAACGCTTAAAGCGATCGATTGGACCACTTGAAAAAGTCGGCATGAAGAGAAGAAAGCGGAGGAATTCCCAGAAGGTAAAATCCTTAATCACTCCATCTCTCAGCTCGATGATAATTCCAACCGAACGAAAGGTCAGGTAAGAAATTCCCAAAAATCCAAGCAAAGACTGCGTTCCATTGATAGCTGGCTGCACCTTGACAAAGATAATCGGAAGTAGGGACAGAAAACTAACTAAGTAGAAGACCCACTTGCCATCCTTGCTTTTTCGATAATGCTTGTAGAAAAGCAGGAGCAATATTTCCCAACAAAGGTAAATACCCAAGGCAGCTAGTTGATTGGTCTTCCCACCCACCAACATGGTGACGATAAAGAAGAGGCTAACCAGCACTTCATACCAGGCAAAGCGTTTCTTGAAAAAGAGACCGATAAAGATGGGCAAGGTTGCAGCAATCACATAGACAAAATACTGAGGATTGCCATATGGCTCTAAATGAGGAAGCTGTTGAAAAAACTCCATCATCTCTTATTCACCTCGTTAATCAATCCTTTGATGTCAATCTTTCCATTTGGAGTCAGTGGCAAACTGTCTCGGTAAAGAAATTTAGACGGCATCATGTAGGACATCATGATGTCTGTCAAATCTTCCTTGATGGCCTTGGTAATATCGATATCACGCTCAAACTGCTCACGAACACCGTCTTTTAAGATGACATAGGCCAGTAGATTTTGCACCTTGTGGTCTTTATTATAACGTGGCACAGCTACAGCCGACTCGATAAAGCGAGACTTATTGAGGTTTTGAGAGACATCTTCTAACTCAATGCGGTAACCGTTAAACTTAATCTGGAAGTCCATGCGTCCACCGTAGAGAAGCAAGCCTTCATCTGTCATGGTTCCAACATCGCCTGTGTGATAGGCTGGCAGACCTTCAAATTCAAAAAAGGCTTCTGCTGTTTTTTCAGGATTGTTCATATAACCTTTTGAAACGGCTGGTC
>CAURUY010000016.1:0-22666 GCA_963528105.1 uncultured Streptococcus sp.
TAGGACTGTCGACTTTACTAGTCCCAACTTTCGCCAGTCAAGTAGTTTATGCGCAAGAAGAAACTAATGATGATGCTATTCAATATAGATTGAAAATGGAAAAGAGAAGAGCTCTTATAGAGAAGTTTAAAGTTGATGTACGAAATTATGCAGATGAATCGAAAATAAAGTCATACAGAATAATAGATAATCTTAATTTAAAAACTCTATATTTTAGTGACCAAGATATCAAACAGTTAAAAGAAAAAGTTGCTAATTCAATCATGGAGAACTTAGAGAAAGATCTAGGTGAACATGATAATGAGGGTTTTGATTATGACAGATCAATCCTCACATTTAAACGACGTTTAGACTACTTCTCAACACATTTTGCATATTTTGTATTGGAAACTGCAAAACTAAAAAAATTAGAATTAAAAAGTAATTTAGTAAGGCAGAATAATCTTTATACACAGACGGAAAAAGAAGAGGTAATAAATTCTTTAGAACGTTTATACAAATATTTAGATTATAAGTTCAAAAATTCTCCATATCCTGCTAGTTATGATGAAACAATTGAAGTTTCCATATCTAGGATTAAACAATTTTTATCAGATGATGGTGCTCCTATTATAGCGCCTACTCATAGAAACATTAGAGAAATAAATTCGGTTGCCTTTATGGAAAAAACTGCAATTAGTAATGACGATACGCTTTCACAAGCAGATAAGGTTTCTATGTTTAGTAGAATTGATGATATTGTAGAAGATGGAGTAAAAAATATTAAGACTGAAGCTGGTCTATTTGTTGAAGGATATCCAAAAACAAGTCATATGCTATCTCCTGAGGAGTTATCTGTCTTTACTAAGCGTATTGAGGATGTTTACCAAGGCAAAGCTAAGCCTAAGGTGACAAAAGAAGAGGCTATTCAAGCAGTTTCTACTGTTACATCAGCCACAGTTTCATCTTCATCTCAGTCTACCGGTACTTCTAATGGAGAGACTAAGAAGGATTATCAAGCAAGTAAGTGGTTTAAAGAGTCTGGAAAATGGTACTACAATGACCTTTCTGGTAATCTTGTAAGAAACCGTTGGGTAGGACGTTATTATCTAAAAGCAGATGCTTCAATGGCTGCAAGTGAATGGATTTATGATGAAGACTATAAGAGCTGGTTTTATGTCGATTCAACTGGCAGTTATGTGGAGAAATCTTGGCAGGGCGAATACTACCTAAAACGTGGTGGTTACATGGCTAAGAGTGAGTGGGTATTTGATTCTCAGTATGATAGCTGGTATTATCTGAACCAAGACGGCAAGTACGCTCGTAACCAATGGATTAAGGATGGGGATAAGTGGTATTACTTGTTAGCTGATGGGAAATTGGCAAAAAATATGACCATTAACGGCTATAAAGTAAATGAAAAAGGTGAATGGGTATAATTTTTTAAGTTCTATTTAAGGTTAGCTGTGTATACTATAATCATTAAATAAAGACCTCCTAATATTATTTGAAACAGATAACTCTGATTTAGTTTGAATTTGATTTTCATCTAATATCTTTATTTAATAGAACTCCTAAACTTTTTCATAATAATCTCCTGCAAAAGTCGCCTGTATGGGTGGCTTTTGTTTTATCATCCATGATATAATAGAAGCAAACGGAGGACGGAAAATGGTAAAAGTACGATTGTATTTGGTACGTCATGGCAAGACTATGTTTAACACGATTGGTCGCGCGCAAGGTTGGAGCGATACTCCCTTAACAGCTGAAGGTGAACGAGGGATTCAAGAATTAGGAATCGGTTTGCGAGAATCTGGTCTACAGTTTGAGCGTGCTTATTCGAGTGATTCTGGTCGCACTATTCAGACTATGGGAATTATCCTTGAAGAACTTGGCTTGCAGGGGAAAATCCCTTATCGCATGGATAAGCGTATCAGAGAATGGTGTTTTGGTAGCTTTGACGGAGCTTATGATGGTGATCTTTTCATGGGTATTATTCCTCGTATCTTTAACGTGGACCACGTTCACCAATTATCTTATGCTGAACTGGCTGAGGGATTGGTAGAGGTCGATACAGCTGGTTGGGCTGAAGGCTGGGAAAAACTCAGTGGCCGAATCAAGGAAGGTTTTGAAGCGATTGCCAAAGAAATGGAAGAACAAGGTGGGGGCAACGCTCTCGTTGTCAGCCATGGAATGACCATTGGAACCATTGTTTATCTGATTAATGGCATGCATCCGCATGGTCTCGATAATGGTAGCGTAACGATCCTTGAATATGAGGACGGGCAGTTTAGCGTGGAAGTTGTCGGCGATCGTAGTTACCGAGAACTAGGACGGGAGAAGATGGAGGAAGCCTCTATTTAATGCTCTTCGAAAATCTCTTCAAACCGCGTCAACGTCGTCTTGCCGTAGATATGGTTACTGACTTCGTCAGTTCTATCCACAACCTCAAAACAGTGTTTTGAGCTGACTTCGTCAGTCTTATCTACAACCTCAAAGCAGTGCTTTGAGCAACCTGCGGCTAGTTTCCTAGTTTTCTCTTTGATTTTCATTGAGTATAATCAGTCTAGACTTGCTTGTTATGAACTAGGGATTTGATAAGAATATCAAGATAAGAAAAAACAGCCGAGGGTAATCTCTTCGGCTGTTTTTGATGGGGGAAACTAAAGTGTAATGCTATTGCTTTTAGATATTTTCATAAACAAGAGCAAGGAACCTACTGTTAGAACAGTCAGGATAGTTGACAAGGCTGCGGCTACACCGTAATTCCCTCTGAGAACCTCTGTATAAATAGCTACAGTCATTGTTCTTGTTTTGACATTGTAGAGGAGGATAGAAGTAGAGAGTTCTGAAATCATTGTGACCCAAGATAGGATGGCTCCAGAAATAATACCAGATAGCATCATTGGAGTTGTAATCTTGGCAAAGGTATTGAGACGGCTACTTCCTAAGCTTTCCGCGGCTTCTTCAATACTTGGGGCTATTTGTTGCAAACTAGCAACAGATGAGCGAATTGTATAAGGTAATCTTCTGACAGATAGTGACATAATCAAGATGAAAGCAGTTCCTGTAATCATAAGAAATCCACTTCCAAATAGACCAGTATTGAAGGAAGAAATGAAGGCAATCCCTAGAACGGTTCCTGGTACAATATAAGGAACCATACTGAGGCTGTCAATTAAGTTTGTAAACAAATTCCGTTTTCTAACGGCTAGGTAGGAGATAAATGTTGCGAATAGGACAACTAGGACTAAGGCAATCAAAGGGATACGAATGGTATTGAAAATAGCAGATCCCATACGATTGAAAGCTACCTTGTAACTGTTTAGAGAATAACCTTTGACAAATACCATACCTGATGTTTTTAGGAAAGAAGTATAAATCAAGTAGACTTGAGGTAGAACAGAGAACAAGATAATTCCGTAGACTGTTGCATAAATGGCAGCCATTTTTCCTTTTGTAGTTTTTTTAGGCTCAATTGGATGGAGCGAATTCATGCTGAAACTGTAGCGGTTTGCAATGTGTTTTTGGATAAGGAAAATTGCCAAGGCAATGATAATCGCCATAATTGCTAAAGCAGATGCAAAAGCAGAATTTCCTCCAACCTCGCTAATAAATTGGGTATAAATCAGGACAGGGAAAGTCCGATATCCTTCACCAATCAACATAGGTGTTCCAAAGTCTGAGAATGCTCTCATAAATACAAGCAGGGCAGCAGCTAGTAAGGTTGGAACTAGGAGAGGTAAAACAACCGTTACGATACGCTTAAATCCGAAGGACCCCATGCTTTCAGCAGCTTCAAGTAGAGAATTGTCAATACTTTTCATTGTCCCAGCAACGTATAGAAATACCAGTGGGAATAGTTGCAGTGTAAAGACAAGTACAATTCCTTTGAATCCATAAATATCGATAGCTGGAAGATGAAGGGCATTTGTCAGAAATTTAGTGATGACCCCGTTTCGTCCCAGCAAGAGAATCCAGGAGTAGGCTCCCACGAAAGGAGCTGACATGGAAGCAATGATAATCAATATTTGTAGAAATTTCTTTCCCTTGAAATCATACATGGAAAAGAGATAAGCTAATAGGGTTCCTACGACTAAGGAAGTGACAGTAGCGGTAATGGAAACCTTGAAACTGTTGACGAGTGTCTCAGAGTAGTAGGCTTTACTAAAGAAAGTGACAAAATTAGCTAGTGAGAATTGCCCTTCATGTATAAGTGCTTGCTTGAGCACGGTAACGATAGGATAAACGAGAAAGACAAGATAGGTGAGAAAGATGAAGAAAGAGGAGGCTGTCCAAATATTTAGTTTTTTACGTTCCATGGTTGACTCCTTTTATCAGGTTTTGGGAACCATCTGCAGAAAAGACGTTTAATTTTTGAGTATTGATTCGTAGACGAATACGATCGCCTTTTTGTAGATCTTCTTCAAAAGTTGATTCTTCGCTAACTTGAATTTTTGAGGCAAAGCCTGTCTCGATGAAATATTCAGTATTTAGTCCAAGATAGACGCTATCGCTAATAGTTCCTTCAATATCTCCAGATTCATCTTTGATAAACTCTTCAGGACGGATGCTTACATGAATAGCTTGTGCTTCAGCCTGATCAAGGGCTGGCATTCGAAGGGCATAGCCATCTGAAAAGACGATATAAGCGCCGTCGCTCCGTTTTTCAAGAGTGGCAGGGATAATATTTGTGCGTCCGATAAAGGTTGCTACAAACTCATTAGCTGGTTTATGATAGAGTTCTTTTGGCCGACCGATTTGTTGGATCACCCCATCTTTCATAACAGCAATTTGGTCTGAAATAGCCATAGCTTCTTCTTGGTCGTGGGTCACATAAACAGTTGTAATTCCCACTTCGTGTTGGATTTCTCGAATGGCTTGACGCATATCCAAGCGAAGTTTGGCATCTAGGTTACTGAGCGGCTCGTCCATGAGGAGAACACTTGGATTAACCGCTAAGGCACGTGCCAAGGCGACACGTTGTTGTTGTCCACCACTGAGTTTATCAGGTTTTCGATCCGCATATTGAGCAATTTGCATGAGTTCAAGATATTTATTGGTCTGTTGAATCAATTCTTCTTTTGGAACCTTCTTTTGCTTAAGACCAAAAGCAACATTGTCTCGGACAGTCAAATGTGGGAAAATAGCGTAGTTTTGAAAAACCATGCCGATATTGCGTTTGCTGGGTTCCATATTATTGATTTTTGTATCATCGAAGTAAAATTCTCCGCCTTCGATACTGTTGAAACCTGCAATCATACGAAGAAGAGTCGTTTTGCCACATCCTGAAGGTCCAAGAAGGGTAAAGAGACTTCCTTTTGGAATTGTAATGTTCAAATTCTCAATAACAGGGACGTCGTGGTAGATTTTTTTGGCGTTAATAATTTTGATCTCACTCATAGTGAACCTCTTTTACTGTTTAGATTGGATATCTGTAAAGACTTCGTTGTATTTCTTAACGATATCTGATTTATTCTTGATGACATAATCATAATCTTCAGTGAGTGTTTTGATTTTGTCAATTGGTTTCATATTTTCGCTTGTTTTAGCATTTTTACGAACAGGACGGTTAGTAGTGGTTGTACCAAGGGTATCTTGTACTTCTTGAGAGATAATAAAATCGATAAATTTCTTGGCATTTTCCATATTTTTCGCTTTTTTAACGATAGCAGCACTAGCAGGTAGGAAGACGGTTCCTTCTTTTGGATAGACTACCTTGATATTAGCTCCGTCATTTAAGAGTTTAACTGCTGGATCTTCATAAGAGAGACCAACAGCCATTTCTCCGTCAGCGACTGCTTTATAGACACCAGATGAACTTGAACCGATTTTCCCATCAATAAGTGTGAAGAGATCTTTTACATAAGACCAGGCTTTATCGTCTTTGTAACCACCTTGAGCTTGTAGCATATTTGTTAATTGAGCAAAGGCGCTAGAAGAGTTTGCTGGGTCAGCAGTTGCAATTTTTCCTTTTAGTTCAGGTTTGAGAAGGTCGCTATATCCTTCGATGTTCATGCCTTTCGTTAAATCAGGATTGACGATTAAAACACTACCATCTAGTGTATAAGGAGTAGAGTAGCCAGTTGTGTTTTGATATTCTTTGATAACATTATCATTTTCTTTTGAAGTATAGTTTTCAAAGAGTTCTCCGTGGGTAGCATATTGTGTATAAGAACCACCAAAGATGACATCAGCTACAGGAGCTTCTTTTTCTGACTCTAGTTTTTTGAAAAGTTCTCCAGTACCAGCTTGAATCAGTTCTACTTTGATACCATATTTTTCTTCAAAGGCAGGAATAGTTGCTCCGATTAAGCCCTCTGAGTTTGGTGAATAAACGACTAGCGAACCGCCGTCTCCTTTATCAGATGAACCGCCATCGGCAGATTCATTAGAAGAACAAGCAGCAAGACCAAAAAGAGCTAGTCCGCAAGCAGCATAATACATCCATTTCTTTTTCATGATGGATACCTCCGTTGTGTTATTTAAGTTTATTTTAAAACAATGTAAGCGTTTTTAAAACCGATAATTCTATTCTATTAGAGTAAAATTCTCTACAAAACGGAAGTAATCTTTTTGATTTTATAGCAGGGTTTGACAGTTAATCACTGGTAAGTCAAATTTTATTTTTTAGATTGGATATCTGTAAAAATATCATTGTACTTTTTAAGAATAGTAGATTTATTTTTAATGACATAATCGGAATCTTCAGTGGCAATATTGATTTCTGTCATAGCTTTCATATTTTTATTGGTTCTAGCATTTTTACGAATGGGTCTGATTGTTGTTTCAGTTCCTAGTTTATCTTGGATTTCTTGAGAAAGGAGGAAATCGATAAATTTCTTAGCGTTTTCCATGTGTTTGGCATTTTTGACGATAGCCGCGTTACCAGGTAAAAAGACGGTACCTTCTTTTGGATAAATGACTTTTACATCAACTCCATCATTTAAGAGTTTTAAGGCAGGATCTTCATAGGTTAGTCCTACAGCCATTTCTCCATCGGCGACAGCTTTGTAAACATTTGAAGAACTAGATGCAATCTTTCCATCTACTAGGGTAAATAGATTTTTCACATAGGTCCAAGCTTGTTCATTTTCGTATCCCCCTTGATCGACAAGCATGTTTGTTAATTGAGCAAAGGCGCTAGATGCGTTACTTGGATCAGCAGTAGCAATTTTTCCTTTTAATTTAGGATTGAGTAGATCATTGTAGCCTTCAATTTTAATATCTTTTGTAAGGGCTGAATTGGCAATGATGACACTGACATCCAGTGTATAAGGTGTATAGAATCCTGTTTTATTTTGATATTCAGGGATTATCTGGTCGTTCTCTTGAGAAATATAAGGTTCAAAAAGATTTTCGTTAGAAGAGAAGAGGGCGTAGGAGCCTCCGAAAATGACATCAGCTACAGGGGATTCTTTTTCGGCCTCAGCTTTTTTGAACAATTCACCAGTGCTTGCTTGTACTAAGTCAACCTTAATACCATATTTTTCTTCGAAGGCTGGGACTGTTTCTTCGATAAGGTCTTCAGGGTTAGGCGAGTAGACAACCAAAGTGCTATCTGAATCTTTTTCAGTGCTAGTTTCCGCTTCTATAGGTGAAGAACATCCTGATAAAGAAAGGAATATCCAGCTACAAGAGAGAAAGAATAGTATTTTTTTCATAAGTATCTCCTTTTTTACGAACATTTTCTCTACCTAGATTGTTAATGTCTTTAAATTGTAGAGTTCTACAGGATATAATAAAAACCTTAAAGAAATCTAAAACGGGAAATAGAAAATGGGTGTCTCGAGCAAGGATGGGTAAACTGTAGCTGGGATTTCGATGGGAAGTACAAAATAAAAAGATTGCTAGAGTTGAGCAATCCTTTTACATCAATGGTTTTTATCCATGAGTTTTAATTCTTTTGGAGAAATATGGAGATATTTTTTAAAAACTTTGGCAAAATATTTATAGTCTGAAAATCCAACTTGTTCAGAGATATCGCTTAGGGGGGAATTGGGGGATTCAGCCATTTTATCTATAGCTTGCTTGAGGCGGTAGCGTAAGATATATTCATTTAGCGTCATTGGGAAGTCTTCTTTGATAACCTTATATAGATAACTTTCGCTATACCCTAGATTCTCTGCAATGCTAGAAATGGTAAAGTGCATGCAGTAGTGTTGGTGCACAAATTCAAGAATTTGCTGAATGATTTGGTTTTGTGTATCAACTTGTTGGATAGAGGTGAGTAAAGTTTGATATTCTTCTAAAAAAGGAGTTTCTTGATAAGTGCTAACTCGTAATCGCAAAACAATTTTTTGAAGACATTCTGTCAACTCCTTGGTATCAATTGGTTTGGATAAGAAATCAACTGCTCCATATTGCATAGCTTTTTTTGCATTTTGAAAATCGTTATAACCTGATAAGATAACTTTTTCATAAGAAAGGGTACGAGTGGCTTCGAACATCATAAAAGCATCCATAATTGGCATTGTGATGTCTGTTAAGACAATATGAGGTTCTTTTTCTTGGATGAGTTTCATTCCCTCTTGACCGTGACTGGCAGTTCCTACGACTTGGATACCTAAGGCAGAGTAGTCTACGGCAATCTCTAGCCATTTTCGGATGAGGTGTTCATCCTCTACGATAATGAGCTTAAACATGAGTTAGTCCTTTCGTTATAAATTTGACCCAAGTTTCTCCTTGGCGATTGACTCCTAAATCTAGCTGGACATCAGAAAAGAAATTGCTCAATCGTTTATAGCTGTTAACGATGCCATGCTGGGTATGAGGGCTTTCTAAAGAGTCTAAAATAGCGAGTCGCTCTTGTTTTGTGAGTCCTCCAGCATTATCCTTGACTAAAAAAGTTAGAGAATCTGATTCCAAGGTAATTTGGATATCAATATGAAGATCAATACGGTATTGCATTCCATATTTTATAGCATTTTCTACTAGAGGGAGCAAGAAAAGTTTAGGAATAGGCTGATTATGAACAGTTTCTGGGCAGACAATATCGTAGGAAAAGTGCTCGAAACGAATTTTATGAATAATAAGGTAATCCTCTATAATCTTTAAATCTTGACAAATGGTTGTTTCTTTTTCTAAATCGGTGATACTGTAGCGAAGAATGCGCGTGAGATTTTGAATCAGGTCTTGTGTGAGAGCGGCATCCATTAAAGAAGTGATTTTAATCGTTTCAAGTGTATTGTAGAGAAAATGAGGATTGAACTGAGCTTCCAGCATTTTTCTTTCAAAAATCCACTTTTCTTTTTCTATGGTCAACATTTTTTGATGAAGTTGATCTAATTCGTACAACATATTGTTGATTTTTTCTGCCATAAATTCAAACTCATCACCTGTTTGTAGAGAAAGCCTTTTTTCTGCTTGTTTAGGAATTTCTTGAAGTTGGTAAACCAAACTTTCAATAGGAACAGCATTGTGTGTCGCAATTTTATGAGCAATTCGCCTTGCTTGCCAAAAGTAGAGGAAGAATATACATAAGGTGAGAATGGAGGCTAGACCAAGTAAGCTAGGAATGGGAAAGAAGGATTGAAAAGTATAGATTGAAAAAATAGCACTGACTTTTTCTTTTTGAACAATAAGCGGTTCGTTCGCATACCAGTGGGTGCGAGAGTGTAGGAGTTTTTCATCAAATTTTTCAAGAGTGGAACGAGTGAACTGATTTGTATTGTTAGAAAACATATTTCCAAAGCTATCGGTAATGATGTATTTGGAATTGATCATTGGGAAACTTGAGATGAAATCATTCTCATTTACGAAAGCAATAGTATAGGCCTTAACTCGTTGGTTTTGAAGTAGTGGTTTGATAAAGAGTGTGTAATGTTGCTTATCTGAAGAGAGTGCAATTTTTTCTGTAACTTTATCTTGAGAAGGATTTTGAATGAGCAGTTTTAGATAGTAGGGAGATAAAATACTTTCTTGATGATTGCGATTGGTACTAAATAGTAATTCACCTGTATCACTTAGGATAATGAGGTCAGAACTAAGTTTTAATTTAGCTTTTGTCTCGTAAAATAGGCTAAAGACTTCTCGCTCTGTGTGTTTGCCATCCAAAAATCCCGGAATCATTTTATGGTTCATAGTAGTCAGGAGCTCATTATTTGCTTCTTTCATTTCTTGAACCTGTTTGACAATCTGTCTCGTATCTTTGGAGAGTTGTTGCTTTTGTAAAAAATAGGAAAAGCCAAAAAGTAAAATGAGTAGTAAAAGTGAGGTCACAAAGGCTGCGATAGAGCTTCTATGGAGAATTTCTTTTTGGAGAGATTTTTTAAAGGAATGAGACATCCGCTACCTCCTTGGAAGGGTTTTCTGTTATAAGTATAGCAGTTTAAAAATTCTAGAGCAAGGTAAAATAGAAAAGGTTTGGCTAAAATTTTTTAGCTAAACCTTTTGAAAAGTTAAGTATGTATTATAGATTCTTGTTATCTGCAAATAGCTAGAGCATTTCAAGGAGATAAACTAGAAATAGCAATTAATATGATGGTTCAGAAATACCTTTTGATAATCAATAAGATCTTCAGGATGAAGTGCGTTGACTCCATCCATTTCATATTTTCGATTTAATAAACGATATTTGTTTTCACCAAATTGATGAAAAGGGAGTAGTTGAACTTGGTCGATATTTAATGAGTTAAATAGAGTAGCGAATTCTTCTGCATCCTCTAAACTATTGTTAAAATCAGGAATAACCGGGATTCTTAAAACGATAGTTTTATGTTGAGAAAAAGCATAATGAATGTTTTTAATAATCATTTGATTAAAAACCCCAGTCACTTTTTTATGTTTTATAGAATTATAATGTTTTAGGTCTGTGTAGATAAAATCCACATATTGGATTAAATCAATAAATTTTTCATGATCAACAAAGGCAGTAGTTTCAATGGCAGTGTGTATGTGATGTTCTTTAGCTGACTTTAAGATGGCTTTAGCAAATTCAAACTGAGCAAATATTTCACCTCCTGATAAAGTTAAACCTCCACCGGATTCTTCGTAAAATTCTTTGTCTTTTAATACCTCTGTAATAATTTCTTCTACAGTCTTTTCTTCACCGACTAAGGTGAATTTCTCTCGTTGAGCATCTTTCATTTTTTCAGGTTTCATTCTTTGAGATTCAGGATTAGAACACCATGGACAGCGCAGAGGACATCCTTTTAAAAAAACAGTTGTACGAATACCCGGGCCGTCATGAATTGAAAAGTGTTGAATATTAAAAATAATTCCTTTAGATATTTCCATAAGAGTTCCTCCTCTTCATAAGTCTATCCTATCACAAAAACGAAAGAAAAACAATTACGAACGAAAGTTTAATTTGTTGTTTTTTGCTTTTTATTTTGGTAGAATAAAACGGAGGTGTAAAATGAAAAGATTGGAACAAATTATTAAACTAGTATCAGAATATGAAAAGATTGATGTTAATACATTATCGGAAAAATTAAATGTATCGAAAGTAACGATTAGAAAAGATTTAGATAAATTAGAGTCAAAAGGTTTATTACATAGAGAGCATGGATATGCTGTGTTAAATAGTGGAGATGACTTAAATGTACGCTTGTCAATTAATTATGAAATCAAGAGAAAAATTGTTCAAGAAGCAGTAAAATTGGTATCAGATAATGAAACAATAATGATAGAATCTGGGTCAACCTGTGCTTTACTTGCTGAGGAAATTTGCAAGCAAAAAAGAAATGTCACTATTGTAACAAATTCATTTTTTATAGCAAATTTTGTGAGAGCTTATGATTCATGTCGTGTTATTGTTCTTGGTGGAGAGTTTCAGAAAGATTCACAGGTTACTGTAGGACCGTTACTAAAAGAAATGATACAGACTTTTCATGTACATCAAGCTTTTGTTGGGACAGATGGTTACGATAAAGAGATGGGCTTTACAGGAAAAGATTTAATGCGCAGTGAGGTAGTTCAATATATTTCAGCAGCGTCGGATAAAGTCATTGTGCTAACTGACTCAAGTAAATTTGATAAAAGGGGTACAGTAAGAAGATTTGCTTTAAGTCAAGTATATGAAGTAATAACAGACGAAAAACTTTCTAAACAAAATATAGCTACATTAGAAAATGCTGGGATAATGGTTAAGGTAGTTTCGTAAGAGGTTGAGTGTATGAATCAAGATAGGAATAAACTGCTCTCTAAAATTGCTTATCTGTATTATATTGAAAACTTAAATCAGTCACAAATAGCAGCAAAATTAGGAATTTATAGAACCTCTATTAGTAGAATGTTAACAGAAGCAAGGAATGCGGGAATTGTTAAAATTGAAATAGAGAATTTTGATACCAATATGTTTAAGTTGGAAAATTATGTAAAAGAAAAATATGGTCTGGAAAGTTTAGAAATTATTCCAAATGAATTTGATGATAATCCAACAATTTTATCTGAAAGAATTTCTCAAGTTGCAGCAGGTGTCCTTAGGAATTTAATTGATGATAATATGAAAATTGGCTTTTCTTGGGGGAAAAGTTTAAGTAATTTAGTAGATTTAATCCACAGCAAAAGTGTCCGAAATGTTCACTTCTATCCTCTAGCAGGTGGTCCTAGTCACATACACGCTAAATACCATGTGAATACACTGATTTATGAAATGTCTAGAAAATTTCATGGAGAGTGTACATTTATGAATGCAACAATTGTGCAAGAAAATAAATTGTTAGCAGATGGTATTTTGCAATCAAGATATTTTGAAGATTTGAAAAATAGTTGGAAAGATTTAGATATAGTTGTGGTTGGGATTGGTGATTTTAGTAATAAAGGAAAACATCAATGGTTAGACATGCTTACAGAGGATGACTTTAAAGAATTGACAAAAGTTAAAACTGTAGGGGAAATTTGTTGTCGATTCTTTGATTCAAAAGGTAAAGAAGTCTATGAGAACTTACAGGAAAGAACGATAGCAATCTCTTTGGAAGATTTAAAAAATATTCCTCAAAGTTTAGCTGTTGCTTACGGTGATACGAAAGTATCTGCGATTCTTTCTGTCTTGCGTGCTAATCTAGTAAACCATCTGATTACAGATAAAAATACAATTTTAAAAGTTTTAGAAGAAGATGGTGATTTTTCTTTTCGAGATATTTTATGCGAGTGAAAATGATAGACTGATATCAGTTTATCGTTTTTTCTTTTTAATCGATTGCACATTTGTGCTTATATAAATAAAAATAGTTTATTTGTTGTTTTTTAGATTGACAAGTTTATTATGTAGTTGTATTCTATAGTTACAAAAGAAAATTTTAAAATTTCAAATGAAAAAAGCTTTTTACATAGTGAAATGAGGAGGAATTTATGGAAATTATTGTTCCAGATCAAATTATCATGGGTTTAATTTTATATGCTGGCGATGCGAAACAACATATTTATAAAGCATTAGATTACATAAAAAACGGTACATGTGAACGATGTGAAGAAGAAATCCAGTTAGCTGATGCAGCCTTATTAGAAGCCCATAATCTACAAACAAAATTCTTGGCACAGGAAGCATCTGGTACAAAGACAGAAATTACAGCTCTCTTTGTTCATTCACAAGATCATCTCATGACTAGTATGACGGAGATTAATTTAATCAAAGAAATTATTAGTTTGAGAAAAGAACTTAATAAAAAATAATACTAGAGTATTAACATAGAGGAGGAAAATATAATGGTGAAGATTGGTTTGTTTTGTGCAGCAGGCTTTTCTACTGGTATGCTTGTAAATAATATGAAAATTGCAGCGCAATCTAGTGGAGTTGAGGCAGAAATAGAGGCGTTTTCTCAGTCTAAGTTAGCGGATTATGCCCCAAATCTAGATGTTGCACTGTTGGGGCCTCAAGTTGCTTATACATTAGATAAATCAAAAGAAATTTGTGATAAGTGTGATGTTCCGATAGCTGTTATTCCGATGATGGACTATGGTATGTTAGATGGGAAAAAAGTATTAGATTTGGCCCTATCTTTGATTAGTGGGTAAGAAAAGGAGATTTATTATGGCAAAGATGGATGTTCAAAAAATCATTGCACCTATGATGAAGTTTGTGAATATGCGTGGTATTATAGCTCTAAAAGATGGTATGTTAGCAATTTTGCCATTGACAGTAGTTGGTAGTTTATTCTTGATTATGGGACAATTGCCATTTGAAGGATTAAACAAGAGCATTGCTAGTGTATTTGGAGCAAATTGGACAGAGCCGTTTATGCAAGTATATTCAGGAACTTTTGCGATTATGGGTCTAATTTCTTGTTTTTCAATTGCCTATTCTTATGCTAAGAATAGCGGAGTAGAGGCTTTGCCAGCTGGGGTTCTATCTGTATCTGCATTCTTTATTTTGCTAAGATCATCTTATATCCCTAAACAAGGT
This sequence comes from uncultured Streptococcus sp., assembly GCA_963528105.1. Classification (GTDB taxonomy): domain Bacteria; phylum Bacillota; class Bacilli; order Lactobacillales; family Streptococcaceae; genus Streptococcus. The sequence continues at coordinate 14,327 of CAURUY010000016.1, forward strand.
GAGGCAATTGGGGATGCTATTAGTAAAGTTTGGTTTGGAGGTCAAGGAATTATCGGTGCTATCATTATAGGTTTGGTAGTAGGAAGTATTTATACCTTCTTTATAAAGAGAAAAATTGTTATTAAGATGCCAGAACAAGTTCCACAAGCTATTGCCAAACAGTTTGAAGCAATGATTCCAGCATTTGTAATTTTCTTACTTTCTATGATTGTATATATTTTAGCGAGCTCATTGACTAATGGCGGAACATTCATAGAAATGATTTATTCTGCTATTCAAGTTCCATTGCAAGGTTTAACTGGATCTTTGTATGGTGCAATTGGAATTGCATTCTTTATATCATTTTTGTGGTGGTTTGGTGTTCATGGACAATCGGTAGTAAATGGAGTAGTGACAGCTCTGCTTTTATCTAATCTTGATGCTAATAAAGCTATGTTAGCCTCTGGGAATCTATCATTAGAAAATGGTGCACATATTGTTACTCAACAATTTTTAGATTCATTTTTAATTCTATCTGGTTCAGGGATTACGTTTGGACTTGTAGTTGCGATGCTTTTTGCATCAAAATCTAAACAGTACCAAGCGTTAGGGAAAGTAGCAGCTTTTCCAGCAATATTTAACGTAAATGAGCCGGTTGTATTTGGATTTCCGATTGTCATGAATCCAGTTATGTTTGTACCTTTCATTCTTGTTCCTGTACTTGCAGCTGTTATAGTATATGGAGCTATTGCAACAGGTTTCATGCAGCCATTTTCAGGAGTTACATTACCTTGGAGTACCCCAGCTATTATATCAGGATTTATGGTTGGTGGATGGCAAGGAGTTATTACTCAGCTAGTGATATTAGCGATGTCTACATTAGTTTATTTCCCATTCTTTAAAGTACAGGATCGTTTAGCTTATCAGAATGAAGCATGATAATTCTAAAAAACATTTGTGTATTATCATTAAACACACACATTTGTGCTAAAAATTAGAGAGTTAAAGTTTTTCTAGTTAAAAGCTTGAAATTTTCTAAAAAACCAGGTATTATATTTTCGAAAGAAACAAAAATATTTTCGAAAGAAAGGTGCTTATTATGGTAAATAAAGAAGTAGCAAGAACGACAATCAAGACAGAATATTTTGGTAGCCTTACTGAAAGGATGAACAAATATCGAGAAGATGTTTTAAATAAAAAACCTTATATTGATGCTGAGAGAGCGGTTCTAGCAACACGCGCTTATGATCGATATAAGGAACAACCTAATGTCCTAAAACGCGCCTATATGCTGAAAGAAATTTTGGAAAATATGACTATCTATATCGAAGAAGAATCTATGATTGCGGGAAATCAAGCTTCTTCCAATAAAGATGCTCCTATTTTTCCAGAATATACGCTAGAATTTGTTCTCAATGAGTTGGATCTTTTTGAAAAGCGTGATGGAGATGTTTTTTATATTACTGAAGAAACAAAAGAACAACTTAGAAGTATTGCTCCGTTTTGGGAAAATAATAATTTACGTGCTAGAGCTGGTGCCTTGTTACCTGAAGAAGTGTCTGTTTATATGGAAACAGGATTCTTCGGTATGGAAGGTAAGATGAATTCTGGAGATGCTCACTTAGCAGTTAACTATCAGAAGCTGTTGCAATTTGGTTTAAGAGGTTTTGAAGAGCGGGCTCGTAAAGCGAAAGCAGCTCTAGATTTAACAGATCCAGCAAGTATTGATAAATATCATTTTTATGACTCTATATTTATCGTAATCGATGCTATTAAAGTATATGCAAATCGCTTTGTTGATCTTGCTAAAAGTTTAGCCGAAAATGCAAATCCTAAACGTAAGAAAGAATTACTTGAGATTGCAGATATTTGCTCTAGAGTCCCATATGAACCGGCAACTACTTTTGCAGAAGCTATTCAATCAGTTTGGTTTATTCAATGTATTTTACAAATTGAATCTAATGGCCACTCTCTTTCATATGGTCGTTTTGATCAATATATGTATCCATATATGAAGGCTGATTTAGAAAGTGGTAAAGAAACAGAAGATAGCATTGTTGAACGTCTGACAAATCTTTGGATTAAGACAATTACAATTAATAAGGTTCGCAGTCAAGCACATACATTTTCTTCAGCAGGAAGTCCTTTATATCAAAATGTTACAATTGGTGGACAGACTCGAGATAAGAAGGATGCTGTTAACCCATTATCTTATTTGGTATTAAAATCAGTTGCACAAACCCATCTACCACAACCTAATCTAACTGTACGTTACCATGCAGGTTTAGATGCTCGTTTCATGAATGAGTGTATTGAAGTAATGAAACTTGGTTTTGGTATGCCTGCATTTAATAATGATGAGATTATTATTCCTTCTTTTATTGCAAAAGGAGTATTGGAAGATGATGCTTATGATTACAGTGCCATTGGATGTGTTGAAACGGCAGTTCCAGGGAAATGGGGCTATCGTTGCACAGGTATGAGTTATATGAACTTCCCTAAGGTTCTACTTATCACGATGAATGATGGAATTGATCCGGCTTCGGGTAAACGGTTTGCACCAAGTTTTGGTCATTTTAAGGATATGAAGAACTTTTCTGAATTAGAAAATGCTTGGGATAAAACACTAAGATATTTGACACGAATGAGTGTTATTGTTGAAAATTCTATTGATTTATCATTGGAACGAGAAGTTCCTGATATTCTATGTTCAGCATTGACTGATGATTGTATTGGTCGTGGAAAACACCTTAAAGAAGGTGGAGCAGTATATGATTATATATCAGGTTTGCAAGTTGGAATTGCAAATTTGTCGGATTCATTAGCTGCAATTAAAAAATTGGTATTTGAGGAAGAACGTATAAGCCCAAGTCAGCTTTGGCATGCATTGGAAACAGATTATGCCGGAGAAGAAGGTAAGGTCATTCAAGAAATGTTGATTCATGATGCACCTAAGTACGGTAATGATGATGATTATGCTGACAAATTGGTTACTGCTGCTTATGACATTTATGTTGATGAAATTGCTAAATATCCTAATACACGTTATGGAAGAGGACCTATTGGCGGAATTCGTTATTCAGGAACATCTTCTATCTCAGCCAACGTAGGTCAGGGACGTGGAACATTAGCAACTCCAGATGGACGCAACGCGGGTACACCGTTAGCAGAGGGCTGTTCACCATCACATAATATGGATCAACACGGCCCTACATCTGTTTTAAAATCTGTTTCAAAATTACCAACAGATGAAATCGTAGGTGGGGTTCTCTTAAATCAGAAAGTAAATCCTCAAACGTTAGCCAAAGAAGAAGATAAATTAAAACTAATTGCTTTGTTACGAACATTCTTTAATCGTTTACATGGGTACCATATTCAATACAATGTTGTTTCCAGAGAGACGTTGATTGACGCTCAGAAACATCCTGAAAAACACAGAGATTTAATTGTTCGTGTTGCAGGATACTCTGCATTCTTCAATGTTCTTTCTAAGGCAACCCAAGATGATATTATAGGACGTACTGAGCATACATTGTAAAATAAAGAGGTTCTTTTTATGGAATTTATGCTTGACACATTAAATTTAGATGAGATTAAAAAATGGTCTGAAATTTTACCGCTAGCTGGGGTAACTTCAAATCCCACTATTGCAAAAAGAGAGGGTTCTATTAATTTTTTTGAACGAATCAAAGATGTAAGAGAATTGATTGGCTCTGCACCCTCTATTCATGTTCAGGTGATTTCTCAAGATTTTGAAGGCATCTTAAAGGATGCTCATGAAATTAGGAGACAAGCAGGAGATGATATATTTATCAAAGTACCTGTTACTCCGGCTGGATTACGTGCAATAAAGGTGCTAAAAAAAGAGGGCTACCATATCACTGCAACAGCTATTTATACAGTTATTCAGGGATTATTAGCTATCGAAGCAGGAGCCGATTACCTAGCTCCATATTATAATAGAATGGAAAATCTGAACATTGATTCAAATTCTGTCATTCGTCAATTAGCTCTTGCTATTGATAGACAGAACTCTCCTAGTAAGATTTTAGCTGCATCCTTTAAAAATGTAGCACAAGTGAATAGTGCTTTAGCTGCAGGTGCGCATGCTGTTACAGCAGGAGCAGATGTTTTTGAATCAGCTTTCGCCATGCCATCTATCCAAAAGGCGGTTGATGATTTTTCTGATGACTGGTTTGTTACTCAAAATAGTCGTTCCATTTAGATAGAGAGGAAATACATATGAGAATTTTTGCTAGTCCTTCTAGATATATTCAAGGGGAAAATGCCTTGTTTGAAAATGCCAAATCAATATTGGATTTGGGAAATCGTCCGATTCTATTATGTGATCAGTTGGTTTATGATATTGTTGGAAAACGATTTGAAGATTACTTGCATAGATATGGTTTCCACATTGTTCTGGCCCTATTTAATGGTGAAGCTTCTGACAATGAAATCAATCGAGTTGTTGCCTTAGCTGAGAAAGAAAATTGTGATAGTATTATCGGTCTTGGTGGTGGAAAGACGATTGATAGTGCAAAAGCTATTGCAGATTTTATTGAAAAGCCTGTTATTATTGCTCCAACAATTGCATCGACAGACGCACCTGTATCTGCTTTATCTGTTATTTATACAGATGAAGGTGCATTTGATCATTATCTATTTTATTCTAAAAATCCAGATTTAGTTTTGGTTGATACAAAAGTTATTTCACAAGCCCCTAAGCGTTTATTAGCGTCTGGTATTGCAGATGGTTTAGCAACTTGGGTAGAGGCGCGTGCGGTTATGCAGGCAAATGGAAAAACTATGTTAGGACAACAACAAACGTTGGCTGGAGTTGCAATTGCGAAGAAATGTGAAGAAACGTTGTTTGCAGATGGTTTACAGGCTATGGCAGCTTGTGAAGCTAAAGTTGTGACACCAGCATTAGAAAATATTGTTGAAGCTAATACTCTATTGAGTGGTCTAGGTTTTGAAAGTGGAGGATTGGCTGCGGCGCATGCAATTCATAATGGTTTTACTGCATTGACAGGTGATATTCATCATTTAACACATGGTGAAAAAGTAGCTTATGGAACTTTGGTACAACTTTTATTAGAAAATAGGCCTAAAGAAGAACTTGATAAGTATATTGAGTTTTACAAAAAGATTGGTATGCCAACAACTCTAAAAGAAATGCATTTAGATCAAGTTGGATATGATGATTTAATAAAAGTTGGTAAACAAGCAACTATGGAGGGTGAGACAATCCATCAGATGTCGTTTAAGATTTCGCCTTCAGATGTTGCTCAAGCTATCATCGCTGTAGACGCCTATGTAAATTCAAAATAAACAATAAGGACTACTGTTTTCCAAATGGTAGTCTTTTATTGATCATCGTATTGAATCCGACGTTCTTCATAAATCAAAAAGCGACATAGGTTGTCGGCTATTTACTATAAATACATTAATTAGCATTCCAGTCGTATCTTCGGTCTAAAATTAGTATTTTGTGTTATAAGAGATAAGCTTCTTGTTTTGCTCTTTGATTTCCCGCATAATAATAAGATAAAAAAGTGGGTGATAGAGCAATTCAGAGCCATCAAAATTAATGAAATACAGTATACAGTTTTTTCTTTTAACACATTTCAAATTCTCTCAAAAATGGTATAATAGTAACATCACAAAATTGGAGAGAGACCATGAGTTTTTACAATCATAAAGAAATTGAGCCTAAGTGGCAGGGCTACTGGGCAGAACATCATACATTTAAGACAGGAACAGATGCTTCAAAACCGAAGTTTTATGCTCTTGATATGTTCCCTTATCCGTCTGGAGCGGGTCTGCACGTAGGACACCCAGAAGGTTATACTGCAACCGATATCCTCAGCCGTTACAAACGTGCGCAAGGATACAACGTACTTCACCCAATGGGTTGGGATGCTTTTGGTTTGCCTGCAGAGCAATATGCTATGGATACTGGTAATGACCCAGCAGAATTTACAGCGGAAAATATTGCCAACTTCAAACGCCAAATCAATGCGCTTGGATTTTCTTACGACTGGGATCGTGAAGTTAACACGACAGATCCAAACTACTACAAGTGGACGCAATGGATTTTCACTAAGCTTTACGAAAAAGGCTTGGCCTATGAAGCTGAAGTGCCAGTAAACTGGGTTGAGGAATTGGGAACTGCCATTGCCAATGAAGAAGTGCTTCCTGACGGAACTTCTGAGCGTGGAGGCTATCCAGTTGTCCGCAAACCAATGCGCCAATGGATGCTCAAAATCACGGCCTACGCAGAGCGTTTGCTCAATGACTTAGATGAACTTGATTGGCCAGAGTCTATCAAGGACATGCAGCGCAACTGGATTGGGAAATCAACTGGTGCTAATGTAACTTTTAAAGTTAAGGGAACAGACAAGGAATTCACAGTCTTTACCACTCGTCCGGACACCCTTTTCGGTGCGACTTTCACTGTTTTGGCTCCTGAACATGATTTGGTTGACGCTATCACAAGTCCAGAGCAAGCAGAGGCAGTAGCAGACTATAAACACCAAGCTAGCCTTAAGTCTGACTTGGCTCGTACAGACCTTGCTAAAGAAAAAACTGGTGTTTGGACTGGTGCTTATGCCATCAACCCTGCCAATGGTAAGGAAATTCCAATCTGGATTGCCGACTATGTTCTTGCTAGCTATGGTACAGGTGCGGTCATGGCTGTGCCTGCCCACGACCAACGTGACTGGGAATTTGCCAAACAATTTGACCTTCCAATCGTAGAAGTACTTGAAGGTGGAAACGTTGAAGAAGCTGCCTACACAGAAGATGGCCTTCACGTTAATTCAGACTTCCTAGATGGACTCAACAAAGAAGACGCGATTGCCAAGATTGTGGCTTGGTTGGAAGAAAAAGGCTGTGGACAAGAGAAGGTTACCTACCGTCTCCGCGACTGGCTCTTTAGCCGTCAACGTTACTGGGGTGAGCCAATTCCAATCATTCATTGGGAAGATGGGACTTCAACAGCTGTTCCTGAAAGTGAATTGCCACTTGTCTTGCCAGTAACCAAGAATATTCGCCCTTCAGGTACAGGAGAAAGTCCACTAGCTAACTTGACAGACTGGCTTGAAGTGACTCGTGAAGATGGTGTCAAAGGTCGTCGTGAAACTAACACCATGCCACAATGGGCTGGTTCAAGCTGGTACTACCTCCGCTATATTGACCCACACAATACTGAGAAATTAGCTGACGAGGATCTCCTCAAACAATGGTTGCCAGTGGATATCTACGTGGGTGGGGCAGAACATGCCGTTCTTCACTTGCTTTACGCTCGTTTCTGGCATAAATTCCTCTATGACCTCGGTGTTGTTCCAACTAAGGAACCATTCCAAAAACTCTTTAACCAAGGGATGATTTTGGGAACCAGCTACCGTGACCACCGTGGGGCTCTTGTGGCGACTGACAAGGTTGAAAAACGTGACGGTTCCTTCTTCCATGTAGAAACAGGGGAAGAGTTGGAGCAAGCACCAGCTAAGATGTCTAAATCGCTTAAGAACGTTGTTAACCCAGACGATGTGGTGGAACAATACGGTGCCGACACCCTTCGTGTCTATGAAATGTTCATGGGGCCACTTGATGCTTCAATCGCTTGGTCAGAAGAAGGTCTGGAAGGAAGCCGTAAGTTCCTTGACCGTGTTTACCGTTTGATTACAAGTAAAGAAATCCTTGCGGAAAACAATGGCGCTCTTGACAAGGTCTACAACGAAACAGTCAAATCTGTAACAGAGCAAATCGAGTCCCTCAAATTCAACACAGCTATTGCCCAACTCATGGTCTTTGTCAACGCTGCCAACAAGGAAGACAAGCTCTATGTAGACTACGCCAAAGGCTTCGTTCAGTTGATTGCACCATTTGCACCTCACTTGGCAGAAGAGCTCTGGCAAACTGTTGCAGCAACAGGTGAGTCAATCTCTTACGTGGCTTGGCCAACATGGGACGAAAGTAAATTGGTTGAAGACGAAATCGAAATCGTCGTCCAAATCAAAGGTAAAGTCCGTGCCAAACTCATGGTTGCTAAAGATCTATCACGCGAAGAATTGCAAGAAATTGCTCTAGCGGATGAAAAAGTCAAAGCAGAAATTGACGGTAAGGAAATCGTGAAGGTGATTGCAGTACCTAACAAACTCGTTAATATTGTTGTGAAATAAGATAGGAATCCTTCAGAGTAGAATCTGGGGGATTTTTTATTTGACAGGAAGTTTCTGTTTTGTTAATATGATTAACAAAGAAAAGGGAGATTATGGATAAAAAAGAATTTATTGCATTTAATAATCGTTTCAATAGATTTATTTTAGCGTTTGACCAGTTAAAAAAAAATCAACATAA
>CAURUY010000017.1:0-20330 GCA_963528105.1 uncultured Streptococcus sp.
TAGCTTCCTTACTTGCTAAGATTTTCAAACCAAGGGTACCAAATGCGACACCACCCAAAAATAATGAAGATTTTTTCGCAACTTTTGCGACGCTTAATACTTCTTTTAACATACTTATTTCCTCCTTATCATTATTATATAGCAATTTAGATATAAAAGCAATTCCATTTTATAAATTGGAGAATTATACTCAATAAAAATCAAAGAGCAAACTAGGAAACTAGCCGCAGGTTGCTCAAAGCACTGCTTTGAGGTTGTAGATAGAACTGACGAAGTCAGTAACCATACCTACGGCAAGGCGACGTTGACGTGGTTTGAAGAGATTTTCGAAGAGTATTAGTTTTATTTCTACTGAATCTCCCATCTACTTACTCCTAAAGTTGCTTTCACTTGCCTCTTTTGATACACTTAAACTATGAATACAAATCTCAAACCCAAACTTCAGCGCTTCGCTGCTGCGACTGCCTTTGCCTGTCCTATCTGCCAAGAAAATCTGACTCTGGTAGAGAGCAGTCTCAAATGCAACAATCGCCATTCTTTTGACTTGGCTAAATTTGGCTATGTCAATCTGGCACCTCAAATTAAGCAATCTGCCAACTACGACAAGGAAAATTTTCAAAACCGCCAACAAATCCTAGAAGCCGGCTTTTACCAAGCTATCTTAGAGGCCATCTCTGATTTACTTTCAAACTCAAAAAATGCCAAAACAATTTTAGATATCGGTTGTGGCGAAGGATTCTATTCTCGCAAACTCCAAGAAAGTCACTCTGAAAAAACTTTCTATGCCTTTGACATCTCCAAAGATTCAGTCCAAATCGCTGCCAAGAGCGAACCCAACTGGGCAGTCAATTGGTTCGTTGGCGACCTGGCTCGTCTCCCTATAAAAGACGCTAGCATGGATATCCTGCTTGATATCTTTTCACCTGCCAACTATGGAGAATTTCGTCGCGTTTTATCCAAAGACGGCATCTTGATAAAGGTTATCCCAACTGAAAATCACCTCAAAGAAATCCGTCAAAGGGTACAGGACCAGCTGACAAACAAAGACTATTCCAACCAAGATATTAAAAATCATTTCCAAGAACACTTTACCATCCTATCTAGCCAAACGGCCTCTCTGACTAAGACTATCACAGCAGAGCAGCTCCAAGCCCTACTCAGTATGACGCCTCTCCTCTTTCACATCGACCAGAGCAAGATTGACTGGAGCCAACTGACAGAGATTACCATCGAAGCGGAGATCCTTGTTGGGAAAGCATTCTAAACGAGACTTCGCAAAGGTAGAAAACTTACTGAAAATCCTCAATATTACAAAAACGCATAAGAACAGGTGCTCACAAAAACCTTAATCTTATGCGTTTTGTTATAGTTTCCATACACATTAAGGGGAATTAGTTGAAATCAGTTCTCTTAATAACCATTGAATACCATATAGTACATTTACTCCAAATATGATATAGGCCGTATAAATCAAGTATTTCGATTTCTCCCGTCTCAAAGAATAAATCTTGTACAAAATAAATAAATTTAAAGCAATAAATAATAGAGACAAAATCTTTCCTCCAAAATCAATCTTAAAAGTAGGCAGTCAGGCATATACCTCATATTTATTTTCGATTCGAAATAACAAACTTATCAATAAATAGCAAGTGAAATAAGGCAAGTACAAATCCCCAGAAACTACCACGAAAAGAAATTTCTTGATGATTGAGAGGAAACAAATCATGGTTACCTATATAGAGGCAGGTCAAAATAACAAATAAAATCCAAAATAAACCCTACATTCTTAAAATAACTTAGTACATAAATGACAATGCTGCCACCGCCGTCAATATTGCAAGAACTATTTTCCAAATTTTTTTATTTTTTCCAAAAATCTTATCAGGTAACAAGCTTATTACAAGAAAGGTAATAAACAACACCAATTTTGTATATATCATAAAAACACCTTCTTTCCTACAATCATATTATAATACTTTATGTAAGCGAATACAAGGAATATGAGGTAATCAACTACAAAGAAACATGAGGTTGAAAGAGAGTAAAAGCAGTATTTCTAAGCTTTAACTGTATCTATGATTTCTATCTTTTTAAGACAAGATTGACCCAAATCTACAGCTTTCAAAAAAAAAGCGAATTTCAATCGAAATTCGCTTTTTACAAATCTTATTAGTATAAATTTGTAGCTTAGTTCAAGTGCCAGATATCTTCGTTATACTGAGCGATTGTACGGTCAGATGAGAAGAATCCTGCTTTAGAAATGTTAACGATGACTTTATCCAACCATGCGTCACGGTCTTCGTAGTCAGCCAACATTTGCTCTTTGACTTTGATGTAGTCTTCCAAGTCAAGAAGAGTCATGAACCAGTCTTTGTTGATCAATTCATTGTAAAGACGTTCCAAGCGCTCTTTGTTTCCAGCTGCAAGAACTGCATCGCTAACGATGAAGTCAACCAATGGTTTGATAGCTTCACGAGCGTAGAATTCGCTTGATTTGTAAGCTGCTTTTGCGTAAAGGTCGATAACAGTTTCTGAATCTTCACCAAAGATGTAGATGTTTTCGTCGCCAACCAACTCAGCGATTTCCACGTTAGCACCGTCCATAGTACCAAGAGTCAAAGCTCCGTTCAACATGAATTTCATGTTACCAGTACCTGAAGCTTCTTTAGAAGCAAGTGAGATTTGTTCTGAGATATCACATGCTGGGATAAGGAAGCTTGCTGCAGTAACGTTGTAGTTTTCAACCATAACTACTTGCAAGTGTGGAGCTACTGCTGGATCGTTAGCAATAACTTCTGACATGCAAAGGATCAAGTGGATGATGTCTTGAGCGATTGTGTAGGCTGGAGCTGCTTTACCACCAAAGAAGATTGTGATTGGGCGAGCAGGGATGTTCCCAGCTTTGATGTCAAGGTATTTGTGGATTACGTACAAAGCGTTCATTTGTTGGCGTTTGTACTCGTGAAGACGTTTGATTTGGATATCAAAGATAGAGTTTGGATTGATTTCCACACCTTGGTGTTCTTTCAAGTGACGAGCCAATTTACGTTTGTTGTGAGCCTTGATGCTTTCCAATTTTTCTTTGACAGCTGCTTTGTCTTCATAAGACAAGAGTTTTTCAAGCTCATCTGCTTCATGGTGCCAACCTTCTCCAAGAATCTCATCCAAGTAGTGAGACAATCTTGGGTTAGCATGCATGAGCCAACGACGGAAAGTGATACCGTTTGTTTTGTTGTTGAATTTTTCTGGGTAAAGGTCGTAGAAGGCTTTCAACTCAGAATTTTTCAAGATTTCAGTGTGAAGTGCTGCAACCCCGTTAACGCTGTATCCGTAGTGGATATCCATGTGAGCCATGTGAACACGTCCGTTCTCATCGATAATTTGAACAGCTGGATCTTTGTATTCTGCTTTCACGCGACGGTCCAATTCTTCGATGATTGGTACCAAGTGAGGAACCACTTCTTGCAAGAATTCAAGAGGCCATTTTTCAAGGGCTTCAGCAAGGATTGTGTGGTTAGTGTAGGCAGTCATGCTACGAACGATTGAGATTGCTTCGTCAAGCTCGATACCACGTGCAGTCAAAAGACGAATCAATTCAGGGATAACCATTGATGGGTGAGTGTCGTTGATTTGTACAACTGCGTAGTCAGCAAGGTCATGCAAGTTGCTTCCTTTTTCGATTGCTTCGTCGATGATCAATTGCGCACCGTTTGAAACCATGAAGTATTGTTGGAAGATACGGAGCAATTCACCTTGACGGTCACTATCATCTGGGTAAAGGAAGAGAGTCAAGTTGCGAGCGATATCTGTCTTGTCAAAGTTGATACCATCTTTAATAATAGAAGAATCAACTGAATCCAAGTCAAACAAACGCAAGCGGTTTTTAGTTGCTGTTTCATAACCAGTAACATCAATATCGTAAAGTGTTGATGTCAATGTAAAGTGAGCAAATGGTACTTGGTAGCTACGACTTGAGCGAACCAACCAGTTTTGCTCTGTCAACCATGCATTTGGAATTGTTTCTTGTTGGTTGTTTTTAAGAACTTGTTGGAAAAGACCATAGTGGTAATTAAGACCAACACCGTCACCGTTCAAACCAAGAGTCGCAATTGAGTCGATAAAGCAGGCAGCCAAACGTCCCAAACCACCATTACCAAGAGATGGTTCCAATTCAACTTCTTCAACTTCGATCAAGTCTTTACCTGCAGCAGCAAGTTCTTTTTTAACATCGTCGTAAAGACCAAGGTTAATCAAGTTGTTTGACAAAAGTTTACCAATCAAGAACTCAGCTGAGATGTAGTAAACTTTCTTTTTACCAGTGTTGACTGGTTTTTGGCTGCTTGCAAGCTTGCTGTAGTTAAGAAGAGCAAGGTAAAGCTCTTCATTGCTACATTCTGCAATGGTTTTATTGTAACGATTTTGTACAAATTCTTGTAGTGATAACATGTTTAAGGTGTCTCCTGATATTGTATTATTTCTTTAATTCTACCAAATTTTCATTGATTCGGCGATAGATTGTTGTCAAGTCAAGCAAACCTTCCTCGACAGCTGGTGTCAATTGATCTTCAGTCATACGCCAAGACCAGTTTCCACCAAGGGTAGATGGGAAGTTCATACGAGCTGTCTCATCCAATTCAAGCAAATCTTGCATAGTTGCAATTGCCATGAAGCTAACTGATGAAAAGACTGTACGAAGCATAGCGTGTGGCACTGTTTCGTATTCTTTACGGTTCGTGTAGCGAGCCATGTACTCACGAGTCGCATCATCGATCTCGTTACGGTACCAACCAAGGACCGTGTTGTTATCGTGTGTTCCTGTGTACATAACTGAGTTAGCAGGTGCCAAGTGTGGGCTATCGATGCTTTCGTCTTCTGGGTTGAAGGCAAATTGAAGAATTTTCATTCCTGGGAAGCCAGTACGTTCACGCAACTCGATAACTTCATCTGTCATGAAGCCAAGGTCTTCTGCGATGATGTTTAGCTCACCAAGTTCTTCCTTAACGGCTGCAAAAAGCTTGTAGCCAGGACCTTTGACCCACTCACCAGGTGCTGCTGTATCGGAACCAGCAGGGATTTCCCAGTAAGATTCGAAACCACGGAAGTGGTCGATACGAACGATGTCGTAGATTTTGAAGCTTTCACGCAAGCGTTCAATCCACCATTTGTAACCATCTTTGTCCATTGCTTCCCAGTCATAGATTGGGTTACCCCAAAGCTGACCAGTTGCAGAAAACTCATCTGGTGGGCATCCTGCGATGCAAGTTGCCTTACCGTTGACATCTGTCTTGAAGAGATGTGGATTTGCCCACATATCGCTTGAATCTTCCGCTACGTAGATTGGCATGTCTCCAACGATTTCGATGTGGTTGTCGTTAGCGTAAGCTTTCAATTTCAACCATTGTTGGAAGAAGAAGTATTGAGTCACACGGTGGTAAACCAACTTGTCTGCCAATTGCTCACGATAGCTTTCAAGTGCTGAAGCTTTACGAACGCGAGCATCAGCATCTGGCCATTCAGTCCAAGCAAGATTGTCAAAATGCTCTTTGATAGCCATATACTCAGCAAAGAGCTCAAGCCATGATTGGTTGTCTTGAGCAAATTTCTCAAAATCTTTAACATCTCCGACTTCAAAGAAACATTTCACCGCTTTTTCTAAAAGAGGACGACGTGCATAGTAAATCTTAGCATAGTCAACTTCAGACGCATCGCTACCAAAGTCAACTCCTTCAAGGTCACTTGCTTCCAACAAACCTTGCTCCACCAAGATATCCAAATCGATAAAGTGAGTGTTTCCCGCGAAGGCTGAGAAAGATTGGTAAGGAGAATCCCCGTAACTAGTTGTTCCTAGCGGAAGGATTTGCCAGTAACGTTGTTTTGTACGGACCAAGAAATCAACGAAGTCGTAAGCACTTTGACCAAATGATCCGATTCCGTAGGCTCCTGGAAGAGAAGAGATGTGCATCAACACACCACTTTGACGTTTTTTCATAAACAACACCTCGTGTATTTGTAGTTTAAATTTTCATTTTTGGGCGCAAACGTTTGCGTTAAGATAATTATAGCGTATTTCCCCGACAATTGCAAGCGTTTTTAAAAAACTTTTTGATTATTTTTTTAAAAAAAGTTGTCCTTCTTTATGTATACATATACATTTTCCTTTTCTATTTACAAAATCTTCTTCAACTACAAATAGAAGGCCCAACTTAGCTTACTTTTGGTCTAGAGCAATTTATTTTTTGCTCAAAATTTAGGCAATCGTTTCCCTAAATAATTTCAGTAAAATCATGAAAATATATTTTCCGACTTTTCTTCTATTATAAACAAATAAAACGCTTACCATTCTCGTGAAATTTTTTTAAAATTTTTACAAAAAACACTTGCAACCGTTTTCTATTTGTGCTATACTAGTCCCATAAAGGAAAACGTTTGCGTTTCCTCATTATAAAATTTGTTATTCTTTAGGAGGAATACACTATGTCATCTAAATTCATGAAGAGCGCTGCTGTGCTTGGAACTGCTACACTTGCTAGCTTGCTTTTGGTAGCTTGCGGAAGCAAAACTGCTGATAAACCTGCTGATTCTGGTTCATCTGAAGCGAAAGAAATCACTCTTTACGTTGAGGACCAATACAAAGCTTATGCTGAAACAGTAGCTAAAGCTTATAAAGAACAATCAGGAACAACAGTTAACATCAAATCTGGTGACCAAATGGGTGGGCTTGACAAACTTTCTCTTGACAACCAATCAGGTCAAGCTCCTGACGTTATGATGGCTCCATACGACCGTGTAGGTAGCCTTGGTACTGACGGACAACTTTCAGAAGTGAAATTGAGCGACGGTGCTAAAACAGATGATAAAACTAAATCTCTTGTAACAGCTGCTGACGGTAAAGTTTACGGTGCTCCTGCCGTTATCGAGTCACTTGTTATGTACTACAACAAAGACTTGGTAAAAGAAGCTCCAAAAACTTTTGCTGACTTAGAAAACCTTGCTAAAGATAGCAAATACGCATTCGCTGGAGAAGATGGAAAAACTTCTGCTTTCCTAGCTGACTGGACAAACTTCTACTTTGCATACGGACTTCTTGCTGGTAACGGCGGTTACGTATTCGGACAAAACGGTAAAGACGCTAAAGACATCGGTCTTGCAAACGACGGCGCTATCAAAGGTGTAGAATACGCTAAAACTTGGTATGAAAAATGGCCTAAAGGTATGCAAGATACTGAAGGAGCTGGAAACCTAATCCAAACTCAATTCCAAGAAGGTAAAACAGCTGCTATCATCGATGGACCTTGGAAAGCTCAAGCTTTCAAAGACGCTAAAGTAAACTACGGTGTTGCAACTATCCCAACTCTTCCAAACGGAAAAGACTACGCAGCATTTGGTGGTGGTAAAGCTTGGATCATCCCATCAAGCACTAAGAACCTTGAAGCTGCTCAAAAATTTGTAGACTTCCTTGTTTCAACTGAACAACAAAAAGCCTTCTACGATAAAACTAATGAAATCCCAGCTAACACTGAAGCTCGTTCATACGCTGAAGGTAAAAATGATGAGTTGACAACAGCTGTTATCAAACAGTTCAAGAACGCTCAACCAATGCCAAACATCTCTCAAATGTCTGCAGTTTGGGAACCAGCTGCTAACATGCTCTTTGACGCTGTAAGTGGTAAGAAAGATGCTAAAACAGCTGCTAACGATGCTGTAACATTGATCAAAGAAACAATCAAACAAAAATTTGGTGAATAAAAAATTTGTTCAAGGGGGGTGGAAATCAAATCCCCCTTTGAATTTATCAACAAAAACACAAATAGTTTAGGTTTTATCTAGAAACCAGTATCCTATGAAAGGAGTTATTATGGAAAAGCAACAACCTAGTAAAGCAGCCCTGCTGTCTATCATTCCTGGGTTAGGACAGATTTACAATAAACAAAAGGCCAAAGGTTTTATCTTCCTTGGTGTAACCATCGTATTTGTCCTTTATTTCCTAGCACTTGCAGCCCCTGAATTGAGCAATCTCATCACTCTTGGTGACAAGCCAGGTCGTGACAATTCCCTCTTTATGCTGATTCGTGGTGCCTTCCATTTAATCTTTGTAGTCGTTTATGTACTCTTTTATTTCTCAAATATTAAAGATGCACATACAACTGCTAAACACATTAACAATGGTATTCCAGTAGCACTTACCTTTAAAGAAATGATCAAAGGAATCTATGAAAATGGCTTCCCTTACCTCTTGATCATTCCATCTTATATTGCAATGACTTTTGCGATTATCTTCCCAGTTATCGTAACCTTGATGATTGCCTTTACCAACTACGACTTCCAACACTTGCCACCAAACAAATTGTTGGACTGGGTTGGTTTGACAAACTTTACAAACATCTGGAGTTTGAGTACCTTCCGTTCTGCCTTCGGTTCCGTTCTTTCTTGGACCATCATCTGGGCTTTGGCTGCCTCAACTTTACAAATCGTAATCGGTATCTTCACAGCTATCATTGCTAACCAACCATTTATCAAAGGAAAACGTATCTTCGGTGTTATTTTCCTTCTTCCTTGGGCTGTTCCAGCCTTCATCACTATCTTGACATTCTCAAATATGTTTAACGATAGTGTCGGAGCTATCAACACTCAAGTATTGCCAATCTTGGCTAAATTCCTTCCTTTCCTTGATGGTGCTCTTATTCCTTGGAAAACAGACCCAACTTGGACTAAGATTGCCTTGATTATGATGCAAGGTTGGCTTGGATTCCCATACATCTACGTTTTGACTTTGGGTATCTTACAATCTATTCCTAACGACCTTTACGAAGCAGCTTATATTGACGGTGCCAATGCTTGGCAAAAATTCCGCAACATCACTTTCCCAATGATCTTGGCCGTTGCGGCACCTACTTTGATCAGTCAATACACCTTCAACTTCAACAACTTCTCTATCATGTACCTCTTCAATGCTGGAGGACCTGGTAGTGTCGGTGGTGGAGCTGGTTCAACCGATATCTTGATCTCATGGATCTACCGTTTGACAACAGGTACATCTCCTCAATACTCAATGGCGGCAGCTGTTACCTTGATTATCTCTATCATTGTCATCTCAATCTCTATGATCGCATTCAAGAAACTACACGCATTTGATATGGAGGATGTCTAAGATGAATAACTCAATTAAACTCAAACGTAGACTGACTCAAACCCTTACTTACCTCTACTTAATTGGCCTATCAATCGTGATTATCTATCCACTTTTGATTACCATTATGTCAGCCTTTAAAGCAGGTAACGTCTCAGCCTTTAAACTAGATACTAATATCGACCTCAATTTTGATAACTTTAAAGGCCTCTTCACTGAAACCTTGTACGGTACTTGGTACCTCAATACTTTGATTATCGCCTTGATTACCATGGTTGTTCAAACAAGTATCATAGTACTTGCTGGTTATGCCTACAGCCGTTACAACTTCTTGGCTCGTAAACAAAGTTTGGTCTTCTTCTTGATTATCCAAATGGTGCCAACCATGGCCGCTTTGACAGCCTTCTTCGTTATGGCACTTATGTTGAACGCCCTTAACCACAGCTGGTTCCTCATCTTCCTCTACGTTGGTGGAGGTATCCCGATGAATGCTTGGCTCATGAAAGGCTACTTCGATACAGTGCCAATGTCTCTAGACGAATCTGCAAAACTAGACGGTGCAGGACACTTCCGCCGCTTCTGGCAAATTGTTCTTCCACTTGTTCGCCCAATGGTTGCTGTACAAGCTCTCTGGGCCTTCATGGGACCTTTCGGGGACTACATCCTCTCTAGTTTCTTGCTTCGTGAGAAAGAATACTTTACTGTTGCCGTTGGTCTCCAAACCTTCGTTAACAATGTGAAAAACATGAAGATTGCCTACTTCTCAGCAGGTGCTATCCTCATCGCCCTTCCAATCTGTATTCTCTTCTTCTTCCTACAAAAGAACTTTGTTTCAGGACTTACAAGTGGTGGCGACAAGGGATAATATATCCCCGCCACCCTTTTTCATTTTGGAGCTTGTGACTATAAAAATATCCTAGTGACAAGCAATTTTTCTCCTAGACTTGAAATAAAGCGCATTTCTCTATATAATAATACTCATATAGAAAACACCTTTTAGAAAGATACCTATGCTTCCATATCCATTTTCCTATTTTTCAAGTATTTGGGGATTTCGTAAGCCCCTGTCCAAACGTTTCGGACTCAACTGGTTTCAACTTCTCTTTACCAGTATCTTCCTTATCAGCTTGTCTATGGTACCCATTGCCATTCAAAACAGCTCTCAGGAGACTTATCCGCTAGAAACCTTTATCGATAATGTCTATGAACCATTGACAGATGAGGTTGTCCAGGATCTCTCTGAGCATGCTGCAATTGTTGATGGTAAATTAACTTATACAGGAACAGCTAGTCAAGCCCCTTCTCTTTTAATCGGTCCAAGTCAAAGTAAGGAGTTACCTAAGGACTTGCAACTGCATTTCGATACGAATGAGCTAGTCATCAGCAAGGAAAGTAAGGAACTGACCCGCATCTCTTACCGGGCGATTGAGACTGAGAGTTTCAAAAGCAAAGACAGCTTGACCCAAGCGATTTCTAAAGACTGGTACCAACAAAATCGTGTCTATATCAGTCTCTTCCTAGTTCTCGGTGCAAGCTTCCTCTTTGGTTTGAATTTCTTTATCGTCTCTCTAGGAGCTAGTCTTCTCCTTTACATCACTAAGAAATCACGCCTCTTTTCATTTAAAACCTTTAAAGAGTGCTACCATTTTACCTTGAACTGTTTAGGATTGCCGACTCTGATTACGCTTATTTTGGGACTCTTTGGCCAAAATATGTCAAACCTCATCACTGTACAGAACATTCTTTTTGTTCTGTATCTGGTCACTATCTTTTATAAAACGCATTTCCGTGATCCAGATTACCATAAATAGGAGATTTTTATGCCCGTTACGATTAAAGACGTGGCCAAGGCTGCTGGTGTTTCGCCTTCAACCGTAACCCGTGTTATTCAAAACAAATCAACCATTAGCGACGAAACAAAAAAACGTGTTCGCAAGGCGATGAAGGAGCTCAATTACCATCCCAACCTCAATGCTCGTAGCTTGGTAAGCAGTTATACGCAAGTTATCGGATTGGTTCTTCCTGACGACTCAGATGCCTTCTACCAGAATCCTTTCTTTCCATCAGTCCTACGCGGCATCTCTCAAGTCGCCTCTGAAAACCACTATGCCATTCAGATAGCAACAGGGAAAGATGAGAAGGAGCGTCTTACTGCCATCTCACAAATGGTCTATGGTAAACGTGTAGACGGTTTAATTTTCCTTTATGCCGAAGAGGAAGATCCTTTAGTCAAACTGGTGGCTGATGAGCAGTTCCCCTTCCTCATCCTCGGAAAATCTCTGTCCCCCTTCATTCCACTTGTCGATAATGACAACGTTCAAGCTGGCTTTGATGCGACTGAATATTTCATCAAAAAAGGCTGCAAACGAATTGCCTTTATTGGAGGGACTAAGAGACTCTTCGTAACACAAGACCGTTTAACAGGCTATGAGTCAGCACTCAAACAGTACCAACTGCCTCTTGATAGTAACTTGACCTATTTTGCGAACGAATTCCTAGAAGAAAAAGGTTATCAATTCAGTAAGCGTTTGTTTAAACACGATCCTATGATTGATGCTATCATTACAACTGATAGCCTCCTAGCTGAAGGGGTCTGTGACTACATCGCTAAGCACCAGCTGGATGTCCCTGTTCTCAGCTTCGACTCAGTCAATCCCAAGCTCAACTTGGCAGCCTATGTCGATATCAATAGCCTAGAACTTGGTCAAACATCATTTGAAACGATTCTTCAGATTATCAACGATGCTAAAAGCAATAAGCAAATTTGTTACCGTCAGTTAATCGCCCACAAAATTATCGAAAAATAAAAACCAGCTCGCGCTGGTTTTTTTATCACTAATTTTCTGTTTCAACGAATCGTCCCAGAATATGAACATTCTCAGATACAGAGACAAAGGCGCCTGGATCCACCTGTTTCATAATCTGTTTAAATTCATTAAACTCTGCACGTGTAATGACAGTAATTAAAACTGCCTTTCTTTCGTGATTATAGGTTCCTTCTGCATCGTGGATCATGGTTGCTCCGCGGTTCAATTTTTTATGGATTTTTTCAATTACCTTGTCTGGATGATTGGTCACAATCATGGCCTGCATGCGTTTTTGCTTGGTAAAGACTGCGTCTGTCACACGGCTAGAGACAAAGATGGTAATCATAGAGTAGAGAGCGTATTTCCAACCAAATGTCAAACCTGCTATCAGCATGATGGTCCCATTTACCAAGAAAGAAATACTACCGACATTCTTACCCGTTTTCTTGCGAATGGTCAGGCTGACAATATCCGTCCCACCACTTGAGATATTGTTGCGAAGAGCAAAACCAATCCCCAAGCCCATGACAACGCCCCCAAAAAGGGCATTGATAATAGGATCCTCCGTCAAGGTCGCCACAGGAACAAACTGGATAAAGAAGGAACTCATAGATACCGTGATAAAGGTAAAGACGGTGAACTTATGGCCAATCTGATACCAAGCCAAGACCATCAAAGGAAAATTAATGGCGTAAAAGGTCAGCGAAATCGGAATATGAAAACCAAACCAGTGATTACTCAAGGCAGAGATAATCTGTGCCAGACCTGTCGCACCACTCGAATACACATGCCCTGGTTGGAAAAAGAAATTGACCGCTACTGCTGATAAAAAACCATAGACCAGAGAAGCCGAAATCTTCTCATCGTATTTTTCACGAGAGATGCTTTGTAAGACACGTAAAATTTTTATCTGATGAGCAAAGCGGCGCAGATAATAGCGCCACCGCTTAATTCGTTTTGCTTGTTTCATCTTCTTCTACTTGTAAGCTGAGTTCCTCTAGTTGTTTGAGAGCTACTGTTGAAGGAGCTTGTGTCATTGGGTCACTTGCCTTATTGTTCTTAGGAAAGGCAATAACTTCACGGATATTTTCTTCTCCTGCTAAGAGCATGACAAATCGGTCAAGCCCGATAGCCAAGCCACCATGTGGTGGGAAACCATAGTCCATGGCTTCAAGAAGGAAGCCAAACTGGTCATTTGCTTCTTCAGCTGAGAAACCAAGAGCCTTGAACATGCGTTCTTGAAGGTCTTTTTGATTGATACGAAGGCTACCACCACCAAGCTCATAACCGTTCAAGACAATATCGTAAGCAATGGCACGAACCTTCGCCAAATCACCTTCTAATTCGTGAGCAGTCTCTTCCTGTGGTAGAGTAAATGGATGGTGGGCGCTCATGTAACGACCTTCTTCTTCAGACCATTCAAACATTGGCCAGTCAACCACCCAAAGGAAGTTGAATTTATCGCTATCAATCAAACCAAGCTCTTTGGCAATACGTCCACGAAGGGCACCGAGTGTTGCATTGGCCACTTCAAGCGTATCCGCCACAAAGAGAACGAGGTCCTTATCTTCAAGTGCAAGCGCTGTTGTCAATTCTGCTTGGATGCCTGTCAAGAACTTAGCAACTGGTCCGTTTAATTCTCCATCAACAACCTTGACCCAAGCAAGACCTTTGGCACCATACTGTTTGGCTACTTCTGTCATCTTGTCGATGTCTTTACGTGAATAGTTGTCCGCAGCGCCTTTGACCACAATGGCTTTTACAGCAGGTGCTTCTGAAAAGACTTTAAAGTCTACACCTTTGACCACTGCTGTCAAGTCCTGAAGCAACATGTCAAAACGGGTATCTGGCTTGTCAGAACCGTAAAGAGCCATCGCGTCATCGTATTTCATACGAGGGAATGGTAGCGTTACTTCGATGCCTTTAGTTTCTTTCATCACGCGCGCAATCAAGCCTTCTGTGATATCTTGGATTTCTTGCTCAGTAAGGAAAGACGTTTCCAAGTCGACCTGGGTAAACTCAGGCTGGCGGTCACCACGCAAGTCCTCATCACGGAAACATTTGACAATTTGGTAGTAACGGTCAAAACCAGCATTCATCAAGAGCTGCTTCGTGATTTGTGGACTTTGAGGAAGAGCATAGAAATGCCCTTTATTGACACGAGATGGTACCAAATAGTCACGCGCCCCTTCAGGAGTTGACTTAGAAAGGAATGGTGTCTCCACGTCGATAAACTCCAACTCATCCAAGTAGTTGCGGATAGAGTGGGTCACCTTGGCACGAAGTTTAAGATTTTCCAACATTTCTGGACGACGAAGGTCAAGGTAACGGTAACGCAAACGCGTATCGTCATTGGCCTCAATGCCATCCTTAATCTCAAATGGGGTTGTCTTAGCTGTATTCAACACTGTCAAGGCTGTCACATTCAACTCAACTGCACCAGTTGGCAACTTATCATTGGCTTGCTCACGCGCAGCGACCTGTCCAGTCACCTCGATAACAAATTCGCTACGAAGGCTTTCAGCTGTTGCCATGACCTCTGCAGAGACTTTTTCAGGGTTGATAACCAACTGCATGATTCCTTCACGGTCACGAAGGTCGATAAAGATCAAACCACCAAGGTCACGACGACGGCCAACCCATCCTTTCAAGGTCATTTCTTGTCCGATGTGTTCCTCACGAACACGACCAGCATACATACTACGTTTCATTGTTTCTCTCCTCTTTTATTCTGTTACTATTTTACCATAAAAGCGCAGGCTCTTCATGAAAATCAGCAGAAAAGTTTGACAGTCTTTAAAAATTAACGCACATACAAAAATCCGATGAAGTTCACCGGACTCTTTTATTTTGAATTTTTGCCTGCTTTACGCTTTTCAGCAATTTCGGCTGCCTTTCGAGGCAAGACGATTTCCGTTGTGTAAGCTGTCCCAAAACGCCAGATACCGGCAATAGGGGCAAAGACCACTGCTAGATGGCTATAGAAGAAATCTCCCTTAAAGGCATAAGCTAGCGCCCCAATGATGAAAAATAGAACAACTGCTTGAATCACTGCTAATAAAATTACTCGTTTCATGTGACCTCCTGACTCTATTATAGCATGAGTATCATCAAAAAGCCGATTAAATTATTCAAAGCGTGGAGAGAAATACTGTAGACCAGACCTTTTCTGCTAATATAAGCCAAGCCTAAACTAAAACCAAGGCTAAAATAGACAAAAAATTGTTGCACATCACCTGGGAAATGAATCAAGGTAAACAGAACACTAGATACCAGAAGAAAAATCAGAGTTTGTTTACTATTGTCCTGCTTAGGAAAGAGGTAGCGTGCTAACATCCCTCTAAAGATAAGTTCTTCCGTCAAAGGAGCAAAGACCACTACCATAAAGAAACCAAAGACAGGCTGAGCAACTGTCAGCTGTGATACAATTTGTTGATTGACCGACGGATCATCTGGTAAAAAGAACTGGGCTGTAATCGCCACTAGTAAAACCAGAGTAGGCAACCAGATATAACGATTAAAAACCGTCGTCTGGATGCTAACCTTTTCTGTCTGATACCATCTGTAAACTCCATAAACATAGGCCCCTGACAGGACGACATAAAGTGGTAAGACTCCAAAGATTGAAGCCCCTAGTCCAAGAGCTGACAGCGCCATGCTCTGAACCAGACCATAGATAAAGTAAAAGGATAGAATGGCTAGAAGAAACCAGCCGAGGTTTTTAAGTAGTTTCATAAAGGTCTCCTATCTTGCTTTATAGCTGTTTTTCAATACAAAGAGGTTTGCTATCCCTAACACAAGTACCCAAGCAAGTAACATGCCGATGTTAGAAAAAGATATCTCTCCACCTTTTTTATTTAAAAGATTTACAATTGGACCAATAAAAGAGTAATCTAACACTTTCTGAGCCGTATCATTTTGAAGAGCAATTATAGGTAAAAAAGAGACAATTAACATAGGGAAGATACTATAAACTTGCGCTTTAGACTGAGTATCTGATACCGCACCGATTAGAAGATTGAGAAAAATAATACAAATAGTTGCTAAGACTAAATAGATAACATATGCAAATAAGTAACCAGATACATCTACTTTAAGATAGATTGGTAGTAAAATCATTCCAAGCAACATAATCAACATAGGAAGAACGAGCATACTGAAAGTATATTCTGTTGCTGTCACACCACTTAGGAGGAGTGATTTAAGATTGCGCTTTTCCTTATCTTCTGCCATCATAATCGATACCATATAACCACTTCCCATGCTCAAGACCATCGTCAAGCTAGCAGATAGTAAAAACAGGCTCAATTCTCCATTCTTATTTAATAATGCATTATATAGAACAGTCGCTCCAAAAGGCATCAATAGAGTCGCCAACAAAGTTGAATTACTGATAAGAACTTGCACTCTTAACCATAGTAGGGCATTTAATTTTCTAAACATCTAACTTTTCTCCTGTCAATCTGATAAAGATTTCTTCTAAAGTTGGCTCACAAGAGTGGACCACCATCAAATCTGTCGTGTCTAAATGTGGTAATTCTTCAAACGGAACTATCTGTTCTCGTCCGTCGTTATAAACCACACGTACCTTCTTATCCACATGGTACTTCTGGATAATATCTTGCGGACTTCCATACTCTATTAAATTCCCCTTATTCAAAAGAGATAAGCGATCACAAAGCAGAGTTGCTTCATTCATATCATGCGTGGTCAGAAAGATAGTTGTCCCCGCCTGCTTTAATTCTTGAAGTAGGGTATGAATCATCTTAGATGTTGTAGGGTCTAAGCCACTGGTTGGCTCATCAAGGAAGAGAATCTTAGGAGCATTCAGAAGGGCACGAGCCAAGAACATTCGTTGTTTCATTCCTGTAGATAGTTTTTCTGCGATAATATCTTTAGCATCTGCCAATCCAACCTGTTGAAGCACCTGAACTACTCTATCTGACTTGAGACCATATAACTTAGCGTAAATGAGAAGATTTTTGTAAAGACTCATCTTTTCATAAAAACCACTACCATCACTAACAATACCAATTTGTTCCAAATCATTTGAGGTTAAATCTTGAGAATTCTTGCCTAACAAAACTGTTTTACCTTGATCTGCAGCCAACTGACCTGTCAAGACGTTTATCATGGTTGTTTTACCTGAGCCAGAAGGGCCAAGAAAACCAAAGATTTCACCTTCCTTAATCTCAAAAGAAATCTGATGAAGAGCTTTTTTGCTCCCAAAACTTTTGCTTACATTTTCAACACGAATCATAGAAACTCCTTTATTTGAAATAACGTTTCACCATAGGTAACTGCATCACATTAATATAAATATGGATGGCTCCTACAAGCAAGAAGGCTAGTAACTGAATCTCTCCTGTCAGTAAAGAAAAGAGAGCAATCAGAAAGTAGAGACCTGGCAAGACATAGTTATTTAATTGGAATAAAATCCGAAAACTCTGTTCCAAATTAGCCTTGCGCTCCCCTTCATCGTAAGAATCGAAATGCTCCAAGATATCCTTTGGTGTAGAGAAAAACACCAAACCAATCTGACGAACAATCGCAATAGTCTTAAAAAGATAATTTTGAGCATTGAAAACCAACACTAATCCCAAAAAGGAAAGGGATAAGGTTATATGGCTTATATCGAGTACAATTACTTCACTTCCTGAAATGAAGAGAGCCAATAAAATCGCTACGCTTGCACTATTAAAAGCAATAGTTCCAAACTCAAGATTACGATTCATTTGCACATAATATGTTTCATTCAGATCATCATCCATTTCCTCTTGATACAAGGAGTGAAATTTTCTGCTTTTCTTTAGGAAATTGAACGTCAAAAGAAGACTAATGAAACCTATCAGTAAACAAATAGCTGATATCCATGGTATCAAGACTTTCACATCTAACATAATTTCGTAGGATTCGGCACGTGCCTTAAACATCCCTACAAAACCGCCAAAGAAAGCTCCCAAGACAATAGACATTAAAAATAACAATCCACGTTTCTTTTTCTTTTCCATATTCATTCTCCTTCTAAATTAAACCAATCCAACTAACCACTGACCAAAGGCTTTACCTGATGCATAAATTGCTGTCAAGCCCTCTGTTCCAAGTGATACTAAAATCAAACAAACAGCAAACAAGAGAATAGCTTGGTTTCTTGCTTTTGTCTCACTAGCTCCCAGAGGCTCTTTACTTAGCCAACCAGCAAGATAGGCATACAGAGTGACTGTCAAAATCCCAAATTCAGTCGAGGAAAGAAACAAGAACAGCATCACTAAACGAACCACGATAGTTTTGATATTAAAATAATTTCCTAAACCTGCACAGACACCTGCAAGTTCTTTGTTCTCAGTATCTACTTGAAAACCTGCTAAAAACTCTTTCATATTCATTCTCCTTATTCACTTGCTAGATTTTTGGATTTCTTTTCAATCCAGTCAACGACTGGGATGAGGGCAAAGTAGACCCAAATAAATTGGTCACTTTGATAGGGACTAAACCAGCCTAGGTCCATCCCAATCAGTAGAAACACGCTGACTAATAGAGCTATGGCAACTACATAATAGATTACTTTATACTTGTTCATCATCTTTCTCCTTTTTCTTCAACCGATTGAAAATGGACAAGAGGACTAAGTTAATCCAAAACAAATACTTACTTTCAACAAAATAGAACCAACCCAGTAATGTTCCAATCATAGCCAAGGCATTCACAATAAGGGCAAGAACACTCATATAATAAACCACTCTATACATGTTCATCACTCATCCTCCTCCAAGCGAAATACCGATTCGACTGTTTCGTTGAAAATCTGAGATATTTTCAAGGCAATCACAACTGACGGGGTGTATTCGTCCCGTTCTAATAGGCTAATGGTCTGCCTCGAAACTTCTGCCAACTTGGCCAGTTCGGTTTGATTGAGACCATCGCGAGCCCGAAGCTCTTTTAGACGATTTTTTAGTTGCATGTTACACACCTACTTTCCGTCAAATTCAACGGTTTGGATATCCTCAATGCGTTGTAGTTTGAATTTTTCTTTTCCTTTTTTATCAACACGACGTAGCTTGACCCATTCCTCATCAACATCTACAACTTCCCAGTTATCTGTTCCAAAAACTTGTCCAACGATTGTCGGTGTTTTCCCAATCAATTCTTTTAATAATCTTGACATTTCTTTATTTCCTTTCTGTTTTTGCTCAATTCTTTTGATTTTATTCTCTAATTTCTTGACCCTTTGGGTATGATAGAGATAAAACATAATCACAAGAGGTACAAATCCTAATGCCCACATAATCGTTCCCTGCTCCTTTTCTCTTAACTTGATTATATTGTAACACATCTTTTTCTTTTTGACAAGTATATTTGTCAAAAAGTTTATGATTTTTGTCATTTTGCAAAAGAAAAAGGTCAGGAGTAAAATCCTGACCAGTTTATCTACTATTAAAAGCCTAATTTTTCAAAGATTTCTGAGAAGTTTTGGCTGATAGCATCAAGTGATACTTGCACTTCTTCTCGTGTTTGGTTGTTCTTGACCGTTACTTGTCCGCTTTCGACTTCACTCTCTCCTAGGGTGATGAGGGTCTTAGCCGCAAAGACATCGGCTGACTTGAACTGAGCTTTGAGTTTACGGTTGAGGTAATCACGCTCTGCTTTGAAACCTTGTTGGCGAAGGGCTTGTACCAACTCCAAGGCCTTGACATTTGCTCCTTGACCCAAGACTGCGATATAGACATCTAGGGCGTTTTCGATAGGGAGAGCCACACCTTGCTTTTCAAGAATGAGAAGTAGGCGCTCTACACCAAGTCCAAAACCAAATCCAGCAGTTTCAGGGCCACCAAAGTAAGCAACCAAGCCATCGTAACGACCACCCGCACAGACTGTCAAGTCATTGCCCTCAATCTCAGTGATAAACTCGAAAATGGTGTGGTTGTAGTAGTCCAAACCACGCACCATATTGGTATCGATGATATAGTCTACTCCAAGATTTTCCAACATCTGACGCACAGCATCAAAATGAGCTTGGCTTTCTTCATCAAGGAAGTCCAAGATAGAAGGCGCATTCTCTACTGCTACCTTGTCTTCTTTTTCCTTAGAGTCCAAGACACGGAGAGGATTTTCCTCCAAACGACGTTGGCTATCCTTAGACAAGGTCTCCTTGAGCGGTGTCAAATAGTCAATCAAGGCTTGACGGTAGGCTGCACGGCTCTCAGGATTTCCAAGAGTATTGAGGTGTAGTTTGACACCTTGGATGCCGATTTCTTTCAAGAAATGGGCTGCCATAGCGATGGTTTCCACATCAGTAGCTGGATTGCTAGAGCCAAAACACTCAACACCAATCTGGTGGAATTGGCGCAAACGCCCTGCCTGTGGACGCTCATAGCGGAACATAGGGCCCATGTAGT
>CAURUY010000018.1:0-17703 GCA_963528105.1 uncultured Streptococcus sp.
AATTGGTCACATGGAAATAGTAGCCATCCTTTTTATTGTAGTCAATCTTGAGCGTGCTGATACCAGAATTTTCTCGCTCCTTAGCCTCAATCTCAGCAATCCAGCTAGTCCCTTCTCTGAGAACGCGACGGTACTTGTCTAAAGTCTCATCAAATCCAGTGCGGATAATACCACCTTCCGTAATCACATGAGGAGCTTCAGGAGCAATCGCTGCGCTAATCAAACTCTCCAACTCAGGGATTCCATCCAGCTGTGCGATGAGATAGGCTAGAGCAGGTTGCTCCATCCCTTCTAAAATCGCACGAATCCTTGGCACACTAGACAAGGTGGTCGCCAACTGCAAGAGATCCTTGGGATTGGTTTTGCCAAAAGAAACACGACTAGCCAAGCGTTCGATATCATAAACACCCTTGAGACTATCTGTCAAATCACTACGCTCAAAGAAATGGTCGAGAAAGACCTGCACCACTTCTTGACGTTGGACGATTCGTTCCTTATCAATCAAAGGACGATGAATCCAAGAACGCAAGAGACGCATACCCATGGCTGTTTTGGTTTCATCCAAAAGCCAGAAAAGACTGCCTTGCTTCTTGCCTGAACGAGCATTCTCAACCAAATCCAGACTAGCCTTGGTCGCATAATCCATCTGCAAGAAATCCTTGATTTCATAGCGGATAACAGGTTTGAGGTGGTTCAATTCCCGCATCTGAGTCCGATGAACATACTGGAGTAGCTTACTAGATGCCGCTTGCTCCACCGCTGCCAATCGTGAATCCAGTAAATGAAGGTCTTCAAAGCCTTCTTTCTCATAAGAGAGCACCAGATTCATCTGGTGACTGAGGATTTGTTCTTCTTCCGCAGACAAGTCATAACCCAACACCACTTCTCGAGCCTTAAGGTTACGGATTTCCCCACAAACCAACGTGAAATCCAAAAGACCTGTCACATAAAAGTCACCCGTCACCAGGTCCATATAAGCTAGGCCAAATTGATTGCCCTCACGGTCTATGGCAACCAAGAAATTGTTCTGACTATCCGGCTTACTGCTATCGACCACTGTCCCTGGCGTAATGACCTGAACAACCTCTCGTTTCACAACCCCAACTGCTTGTTTAGGATCTTCCATCTGTTCAGCAATGGCTACCTTATAGCCCTGCTCAATCAAGACATCGATATACTGTTGGGCAGAATGATAAGGAACACCCGCCATAGGAATCGGATTGTCCGCATTCTTGTTGCGACTCGTTAAGGAAATTTCCAGAATCTGCGCAGCATTGACCGCATCCTCATAAAATAATTCATAAAAATCACCCATACGAAAGAGCAAAAAAGCATCTGGATATTGCTTTTTAATATCCACATACTGTTGCATGCCAGGTGATAGCTTTTCTGTCGCCATTTTCCGTCTCTCCTTGTCAAAAATAAGTCTTGAGAGCAACTCCCAAGACCTTACTTATCTTTCATCAAATCTAGCAAACGATCTTCCATGAGTTTGGCAACGTGCTGGTCTCGACAAATGACCAATAAGGTATTGGCACCAGCAACTGTTCCTAAAATCCATTCATCCTTGTTTGCATCTACAATATTTGCCAAAACAGAGGCTTCGCCCAGTTTGGTATGAAGCACCAAGGTAAACTCTGCTCTTGCAACACCTTCTAAATGATGAGACAAAAATTCCACCAAATCAATCTTTTCTGTCTCATTTGCTAGTACATAATACACCATATCATTTTTCTTGACCTTGGTCAAGCCGATTTCGCGCAAATCACGAGACAGGGTTGTCTGCGTCACAAAAACATTGTGCGCCTCCAACCGATCTTGAATTTCTTTTTGTGTACTTAATTTCTCCTCAGTAATCATTTTTTTTATTAACTGATGACGATCTCTTTTTCTCATAAAATCCTCTTATGTGAATATTTATAACTAATTTTATAACTATATTATACCAAAAAAATAGGAGATTTCAAAAATTTTTTCTTCTTTCTTTAAAATTGTGATAAAATAGTAGAAAAGTCCAAAAAGGAGCTCTTAATGAATACAAAAGAATTGATTGCTAGCGAGTTGGCTAGCGTTATTGATAGCCTGGACCAAGAGGCTATTTTAAATTTACTGGAAACCCCTAAAAACTCAGAAATGGGAGACATTGCTTTCCCTGCTTTTTCTCTTTCAAAAGTCGAACGTAAAGCACCTCAAATGATTGCTGCTGAACTGGCTGAAAAAATTAACAGTCAAGCCTTTGAAAAGGTTGTTGCAACAGGACCTTACGTTAACTTTTTCCTTGATAAATCTGCCATCTCTGCTCAAGTATTGCAAGCTGTTATCACTGAAAAAGAACACTATGCTGATCAAAATATTGGTAAACAAGAAAATGTTGTTATCGACATGTCTAGTCCCAATATCGCTAAACCATTCTCTATTGGTCACCTGCGCTCAACTGTTATCGGAGATAGCTTGTCACATATTTTCCAAAAAATCGGTTATCAAACGGTCAAGGTCAACCATTTGGGAGACTGGGGTAAACAGTTTGGGATGCTGATTGTTGCCTACAAAAAATGGGGCGACGAAGAAGCTGTAAAAGCTCATCCAATTGATGAACTTCTTAAACTCTATGTCCGCATCAACGCTGAAGCCGAAAATGACCCTAGCTTGGATGAAGAAGCACGCGAATGGTTCCGTAAACTTGAAAATGGAGACGAGGAAGCTCTCGCTCTTTGGCAATGGTTCCGTGATGAAAGTTTGGTGGAATTTAACCGTCTTTACAATGAATTGCAAGTCGAATTTGACAGCTACAACGGAGAAGCCTTCTACAACGATAAGATGGATGCAGTTGTAGACATTCTTTCTGAAAAAGGCCTTCTTGTTGAATCAGAAGGTGCCCAAGTTGTGAATCTTGAGAAATACGGAATTGAACATCCAGCCCTTATCAAGAAATCTGATGGTGCAACTCTCTATATCACACGTGACTTGGCTGCAGCCCTTTACCGTAAAAATGAATACCAATTTGCCAAATCTATCTATGTCGTTGGCCAAGAACAATCTGCCCACTTTAAACAGCTCAAAGCTGTCTTGCAAGAGATGGGTTACGACTGGAGTGGCGACATTACTCACGTTCCTTTTGGTTTGGTTACAAAAGAAGGGAAAAAACTCTCTACTCGTAAAGGGAATGTCATCTTGCTAGAGCCTACAGTTGCAGAGGCTGTTAGCCGTGCCAAAGCTCAAATTGAAGCAAAAAATCCTGAACTGGAAAACAAAGACCAGGTAGCGCATGCTGTCGGGGTAGGAGCCATTAAGTTCTATGACCTCAAGACCGACCGTACAAATGGGTATGATTTCGATCTAGAAGCTATGGTATCCTTCGAGGGGGAAACTGGACCTTATGTTCAATACGCCTACGCTCGTATCCAATCGATCTTACGTAAAGCAGACTTCAAACCAGAAACAGTGGCTAATTACAGCTTAAATGATGCTGAAAGCTGGGAAATCATCAAACTCATCCAAGACTTCCCACGTATTATCAACCGTGCGGCGGACAACTTTGAACCTTCTATCATTGCTAAATTTGCAATTAGCCTGGCTCAAGCCTTCAACAAATACTATGCACATACGCGCATCTTGGATGAAAGCCCAGAACGCGACAGCCGTCTAGCCCTCAGCTACGCAACTGCAGTCGTTCTCAAAGAGGCCCTTCGCTTGCTTGGAGTAGAAGCGCCAGAGAAGATGTGATTCAGTACTAACAATTGGAACTAAAGTTCCTAATTGTTAGACGCTAGCCGCTTATATGCGGACTAGCTAACTGCTTCACTAGTCATGGTCTCTAAATATAATCGATTTAGAGACCATGACGTCGTAATCTTTTAATCACTTTATTGTAAAGTAGTCTAAGTAACTAACGCCAAATCCTATCAGGTATTTGGCTATGCGCTTCACTAGTAAAGAAACATAAATATTATCGATTTATGTTTCTTTACGTCGTAATTAGAGATACTTGTCTAAACGCTTTACTAATTCATCTAACCCAATAATATCGATTTGGTTTGGTTCATGTCGTAATATTTTAAATTACTTGATTGCAAAGCAATCTAAGTAACTAATACTAAAGCCTATACGGACTTTGGCTTAGAGGCCTATCAAAAATCTTATCAAGTTTTGCTGACTTGTTCTGCTATTTTGAATTGACTAATTCAATTTACTCACTACTACTTCTTTATCATACAGGGAGATATCCTATGAGCCAATATGCTTATGTCCTAGTTGTAATTAGCTTGGTATTCCTTTTTCTACTCAATAAGTACGAAAAAGAACGACTTCAAAGGCTCTACCAAGAACAACTTTTGAAGGATGAAACATTTAGGGCTGACATCAAAGAGAAAATTCAAACGACTGAAAATATCAATGATGTCATTGCTTACATCAATAAAACTTATCATCTAGGAATGTTGCTATCAAAAGACATTACAGATCAATTGAAATAAACCTAGCTATTCTTTAAGAAATATGAAAACCGAGACTAAGAGTTTAATACTTAGGCTCGGTTTTTAGTATGTTCAATTGAAACAAGTGTTGAAAACTTGTTGTAGCAATTCTAATATAGGGATGGATAGACTTTCAAAAATATCATTTACAAATATTTTTAAAGAAATTAAACTCCCTATATTTACTATTCTTATAGACTGTTAAATCAATATCCTCTACAACTTCTTTCACATCTATATTGACATCATAGGGCAAAGAAAGAAAATCTAAATTATAAAATTCTGTACTCATCTCTTTTAAAATAAGAAGTTCTAACAAGTATCCCTCCACTCTGATTTCAACTTGAATTGTCTTAGACATGAAATTTTTTAGAATCATAAAGTCCTTTACTTGCTTTCTATTAGGACCGACATACTCAAATCTTTTTCGTTCAAAAATAATTTTCTCCAAATGTTACACCATTTCAATAATATCATTTTCTAAAAATAACTGCAGAAGCAATTCTTCTTTTTAATGCAGGCTTCATTAAAATTTCCCTTGTTTAATTCTCCCAAAATATTTTGAAATAGTGCAAATAAAAGCTCCTAGTAAAAATTCCTGCAAGAAAAATCCAAAATAAGTTCCTAACTGTAAATTTCTATTAAATGTAAATACGGAAGTTTCAGATTGAATCGTATTTTGTTCTATAAGCGTCATAGGAGTAACTCTGAAAATTCCAAACATCATTAAGGCATAGATCATTCCAAAAATAATTAATAACACCCAGCTGTGCTTACTTCTAGAAGAAATACTTCCCGATAACAAAGCTAATAATATTGATGGTATAATTTGTACAAACAGCATAAATTGAAAAAGATTAAAATTATCTAGTGTAAAAAAACATATTGTAAATTCCACAATTAGCAATAGAGAAAATACTCTATCTATTTTTGTAAATTTCATTTTACCTCCTTTAAATTCACATCCATCATTACCTTAGACCTTCAATAACATTTTTATTTGCTGCAACCATTGCAGGCATAATACTAAATACAATTCCAAATACGCCCGTTGTGAATAGAGTAATCAAAATATGATCCAGAGTTAATGTCGTAACAAAACCACTCATGTTCATTAAAACAACAAATAATGTCGCTACTCCAATACCAGTTATAGCTCCCAGAAGCGATAAAAGAATCCCCTCCATCATATATGATTGATAAATATCAGATTTTTTAGCTCCCAAAGCTCGACGAATGGCTATCTCCTTACTACGTTCGCTAACAGAAGACAACATAGCATTCATAACCCCAAAACCAGCTACAAAAATTGAAATGCTTGATAACAGTGCAATGAAATTTAATATTGTAGTAGCTTGAGCCTTTGTTTCCTCATATACCCTTCTATTATCTATATATCCATAAGTTCCTTCCTTGCGGAATATTCCATAAGTATCTAAAGCAGATAAAGCCTTATTAATATTCTCCAACTGATTAGTTTCTACTACTAATTCATCAAAATATTCCCTTCCTCCTAAAAGTAACTCTTTGATTTCATTGGTAACCAATAAAGAAGGTAATCTTTCATTAACAGCTGATCCATAATATATTGCCTGAATTGGATATTCTTTTCCAGATATATTGATAGTCTCTCCTAAAAAAGTTTCAATATTTTCCTTTCGAGTCAATGACATGAGAGCCTTATCGCTAATAGCGACACCTCCATCTAGTTCCTCTAATGCTCTCCCTTTTAATAAAGCAGGCACAACTAAACCATTCTTATTCAAATCGCCTAATGTTCGAAAACTAAGATTCTGCTTAGAATCATTAAAATACGTTTCAGCATACAAAGCATAAGAGCTGGAAGAAAGTCTTGCATGTTTTCCAATAGTTTGCTCAACCAATTGTTTATCTTCCTGTGTAAACCCTCTAATATCCAACATATTCTGAGGAGTATAAGTCATTGTTGCTGTGTCTTCTTCTATCTTTAAATCATTACCTAATGTAGAAGTTGTATAGGAAGAACTTGATAGTATTACTAATAAAACAAATGTTGCCACTGTGATGGCTAAGGATGTCAGAATACTTTGTCTTTTATTCCTCTTTAACAGCTTTAGAGTATCTATTAACAGCTTTTTAAACTTCATGTAATCCTTCTCCTTCAGATGTTAGATACCCATTTTTCATTCGATACCTTGTTCTACAATGACTGGCAACAAACTCATCGTGAGTTACTACAATAATTGTCGTTCCAGAATGATTCAAATTTTGTAGAATTTGCAATATCTCATTCCTATTTTTCTCATCTAATGCACCTGTAGGTTCATCCGCTATAAGAAATCTAGGTTTATGAGCAAGAGCTCTAATTAAAGCAACTCGCTGCTTCTGTCCGCCTGATAAATGACTTGGGTACTCATTCATCTTATCTATAAGTCCTAAGTCTTGTAATAAACTATCAATGTATTCTATATCTGGCTGTTGGTCAGAATATAGGAATGATAATAAAATATTTTCTTTAACAGTATATTCATCAATAAGATGAAATTGTTGAAAAACAAATCCAATATCACGATTACGGTAACTTGCTTGTTGATTTTCATTTAACTTCTCAATACTTTTTCCCTCTAATATATATTCTCCTTCAAATTCAGAATCAATCAGTCCCAAAATATTGATAAATGTCGATTTGCCCGAACCTGATGGTCCCATTATCGATACAAATTCTCCTTCAACTACCTTAAAATTTATTTCTCTTAAGACATTATTTTTTAGCGTCCCTTGTCCGTAACTTTTGCTAATATTTTTTAGTTCTAACATAGACCTTCCTATTCTATCTTTATTATTTATAAATCCAAAAAATGGCAACAACTAGCACTAACATATTTTCTCTCCTTATTTTTTCTACAGGATTATTATACTTCTATGTTACACATTCGCCAAGGTCATAAATGTCACTAATTTTAACAACTTATCTACTAATGAGTACTCAATTAGTATAAAAAGAAACTAGATACGAACTCAATCTAAGGGAAAAACATAATAACTCTTTAAACGATAAAACGCATAATATCAAGTTTTTAAACACCTGATATCATGCGTTTTTATGATTTTGAAAACTTTCTCTCGGTCTTTTTAACTAATGACATTTTTGTCACTTTTTTATTTTCTAATGTTTATTTTTAAAAAAATCCTGGAGGTCATGTTGCCATTGTTTTTCTAGCTGTTCTATCAAATGACTATTATCAATCATTCTAGCAAATATTTTTGCTTCTTGAAAATAATTTTCAGCTACTGAATAATCTTTTTTTACAAATAATGCATAGCGCCACTCCCATAGTCGAATAATTGGTTTTTTCTGATAGTCGTATGATTTTGAGGTAATTTCATTTAATTTGTAAAGAATATCTTCAAATTGACTGTAATTAGCAATTTTTTCAAATATTCCTAACAACAAAAGTAATGAATCTCTGATTAGAAATGAATATTCAATATCAAACATCTCAACTTGTTGTAAAATTTTATCAGCTATTACTAAGAAGGTATTCACTTCAATCTCATCTATTATCGTATCTTGGTGTACTAATCTTACCAAAAATAGCTTTATGATTAAAATATCGTTAACTTCATATTTTGATTTCAACAAAATGTGATCGAAATACTCTTGTAAAATCATTCCTAAATTGCTATCATCATTCCACCAACCAAAATCATCATATGCTTGTAAAACATCTATGATAAACCTTTCTTCCTCAGGAAGTCTATCATAATATTCTTCAAAGATCTTATCAAAAACACTCTCTTTCTTTTGGGCGATAGTTTCATCTTCGTATGTAGGAGTCCTCATCAAGAAATACTTCAATTCTAGATATTCCTTATCCAACTCTATATAACTTGGCATCAACTTGTAATCTTCAACCCCCAAACGTTCAGCGATATATTTTAACTTTGTTAGTGTTGGTCTAGATTCTCCATTTTCAATTCTAATTAATTGACGAATACTTAATTCAGACTCATCCCCACAAAATTCTGAACGACTGATTTTTTTAGCCAAACGTAATCTTTTAATTTTTTCGCCAAACTCTCGCAACCTACAAGAACCTCCTGAGTTGTTTACCTCTATTATAGCATATACTGAATCAAACTATCTGTCAGAACTAAAGACTAAGACTTTAATACTGAGTCTCGGTTTTTGTATATTATTCAAGTAACAAAGCAACCACTCCCCAGTAATGCAAGTGCAAAATCCCCTAGAATGTGATAAAATAAAAAGAGAACTCTATCAAGGAGGAAAACATGGAAAAACAAACCGTCGCCGTCTTGGGGCCTGGTTCTTGGGGAACTGCCCTTTCACAAGTCTTAAATGACAATGGACACGAGGTACGTATTTGGGGAAACATTCCCGAGCAAATTAATGAAATTAATACCTATCATACTAACAAGCACTACTTTAAAGATGTCGTTCTAGATGAAAATATCATTGCCTACACCGACTTAGCAGAGGCATTAAAAGATGTAGATGCGATTTTGTTTGTTGTCCCAACAAAAGTGACACGACTTGTTGCCCAACAAGTTGCAAAAACCTTGGACCATAAGGCTATCATCATGCACGCTTCAAAGGGATTAGAGCCTGATAGCCATAAACGATTATCAACCATCCTTGAAGAAGAGATTCCTGAACAGCTCCGCAGTGATATCGTCGTTGTCTCAGGGCCTAGTCATGCAGAAGAGACCATTGTACGTGACCTGACTTTAATCACTGCTGCTTCTAAAGATTTACAAACAGCTCAATACGTTCAAGAACTCTTTAGTAATCACTACTTCCGACTTTATACCAATACGGATGTTATTGGAGTTGAAACTGCTGGTGCTCTTAAAAATATTATTGCTGTCGGTGCCGGAGCTTTACATGGTCTGGGATTTGGTGACAATGCCAAGGCAGCCATCATCGCTCGAGGCTTGGCTGAAATTACTCGCCTAGGGGTAGCACTCGGGGCCAGTCCATTAACCTATAGTGGCTTGTCTGGTGTAGGAGACTTGATCGTAACGGGAACCTCCATCCACTCTCGTAACTGGAGAGCTGGAGATGCCCTTGGTCGGGGAGAATCCCTAGCTGATATCGAAGCCAATATGGGCATGGTAATCGAAGGAATTTCAACGACCCGAGCAGCCTATGAACTAGCGCAAGAACTTGGAGTCTATATGCCGATTACGCAGGCCATTTATCAAGTTATCTACCACGGAACCAATATCAAAGATGCCATTTATGACATCATGAACAATGAATTTAAAGCAGAAAATGAGTGGTCTTAACCCTCTAGAGAAAGGATTCTTATGACATCAAAAGTTAGAAAGGCAGTCATCCCTGCCGCTGGACTTGGAACTCGATTTTTACCAGCAACCAAGGCCCTTGCCAAAGAAATGTTGCCAATTGTAGACAAACCAACTATCCAGTTTATCGTGGAAGAGGCTCTCAAATCAGGTATTGAAGATATTCTAGTTGTCACTGGTAAATCAAAACGTTCTATTGAGGACCACTTTGACTCGAACTTTGAGCTTGAATACAATCTTAAGGAAAAAGGCAAAACAGATTTGTTAAAATTGGTAGATGAAGCAAC
Organism: uncultured Streptococcus sp.; assembly: GCA_963528105.1. GTDB lineage: Bacteria > Bacillota > Bacilli > Lactobacillales > Streptococcaceae > Streptococcus. The sequence continues at coordinate 10,067 of CAURUY010000018.1, forward strand.
TGGTATGCGCCTCCATTTCATTCGCCAAACTCACCCTCGTGGTCTTGGAGACGCTGTCCTACAAGCCAAAGCTTTTGTAGGGAATGAGCCTTTCGTTGTTATGCTGGGTGATGACCTTATGGACATCACAAATGAGAATGCCGTTCCTTTGACAAAACAACTGATGAATGATTACGAAAAGACACACGCATCAACCATTGCTGTCATGCCTGTACCACACGAAGACGTTTCATCATATGGAGTTATCGCTCCTCAAGGTGAAGGGATTAATGGTCTCTATAGCGTTGAAACTTTCGTTGAAAAACCAGCTCCCGAAGATGCACCAAGTGATTTAGCTATTATCGGTCGCTATCTACTCACACCTGAGATTTTTGATATCTTAGAAAATCAAACTCCTGGTGCTGGAAATGAAATCCAACTTACTGATGCTATTGATACGCTCAATAAAACACAGCGTGTTTTTGCCCGTGAATTTACAGGAGCTCGTTACGACGTTGGGGATAAGTTTGGCTTTATGAAAACATCTATTGACTACGCCCTCAAGCACCCACAAGTCAAAGATGCCTTGAAAAATTACCTCATCCAACTTGGAAAAGAATTGGCTGAGAATGAATAACATAAAAAGATAAGGTTTAAAAAATGCCTTATCTTTTTTCATTACATAAATTTTCATCCCATTCCCTTGTAGAGAAGTAAGACTGCGAGTACTACGAACAACACTAACGCTACCAGTCTCTGACTAGCGCTATACATCCGTCTTTCTCCTCGAACTGGAAAGATAACTGCTAGAAATGCTCCACCGACTGCACCTCCGATATGGCCTGCTAGGCTGATTCCTGGAATCAGAACACTTCCAATAATGTTAACCACAAAAAGTGTCAGATAAGATTGCCCTAGCTGTTGGATATAAGGATTACGTGTTGCATAGCGAAGAACAATAATCGCAGCAAATAGCCCATAGAGAGAAGTCGAAGCTCCTGCTGCTAAGGATTTGGGACTAAATACAAAAACAAAGAGATTACCCATCATTCCTGATAAAAGATAGAGAAAGAAAAACTTCTTGGATCCGAAAATTTCCTCTACTTGCCTACCAAGATAATAGAGCGAAAGCATATTAACAATGAAATGCTCCCACCCAATATGAACAAAAATGGCAGAAAGGAGACGCCAAATCTGCTCAGGAAAGAGGCGAATAGCTGGTCCATACATAGCTCCAAATCGAAATAATGTGTCTGCCCTGTCAAAGTTTCCGCCTGTGCTCACCAACATTAGTAGAAATACCAAGGCCGTCACTAAGAGAAAGAAACTCGTCACAGGGTAACGTCTATCAAAGATTTCCTTCATCAATCAGTACCTCCTCAACAGGAAGATCATGTTTTTCAGGGATAAAGTCCTGAATTTGACAAGGATATATCGTACTCAAAGTATGACCAGAAAAATATTCCAGATAGCGGTCATAATAACCTCCGCCGTATCCAATCCGATATCCTTCCGTCGTAAAAGCCAGACCAGGAACATGAATCAAATCAATCTGAGAGGCATCCACTACTTCCAAATCTCCCTGTGGTTCCAGTAATCCAAAGGAAGTTTTTACCAACTGCTGTGGATCATAGACCACAAAGTCCATGCGCCCCTTGGGACAGGTTTTAGGTATCAGAACATTCTTGCCGTCCTTCAACGCCTGCTCAATCAGTTCCTGCGTTTGAAACTCATGAGGAAAAGAAAGGTAGGTTGCGATGACCTTGGCTTCTTGGTAAAAGGGATGCTTTAAAAATCGCTCGGTTAAAGCTTGATCCATAGCCTGTTTTTGCTCTCGAGGCAAAGCCTTCATTTTTTGCAAGACTTGCTTGCGTGATTCTGCTTTCATAGACTATTCCTCTACTCTGCTACCTTCTTTTTCAGGAAACTAGAGACCGCATCCACCCCAATAGCTAACGCCTCTTCCTTGGGACTCATCTGAGGGTGATGAAGGGCATAGGGACTATCTATACCAAGCCAAAACATAACACCATCAACCTTTGAAAGGAGATAACCAAAGTCCTCACCTGTCATAGCAGGTTCGATATCAATCAGCTCGATTCCGTCTTTTTCTTCAAAGAAGTCCATTAGTTCACGCGCCAAGACTGGATTATTCTCAACAGGCAGGTAACCACCTTGTTTGAGTTCCACTTCGACTTCCATATCAAAGGCAGCTGCAACTCCTTCTGCAACTGTTTTGACCCTTTTTTGCACCAAAAGACTCATGTCCTGTGTCAAGGCCCGAATAGTTCCATGCAAAAAGGCTGTGTCTGTGATAACATTGTTTGTTGTTCCAGCTTGAAAAACTCCAAAGGTCACCACTGCTCCCTCGATTGGGTTGACATTGCGGCTGACAACTGACTGCACCTGGGTCACAAAGTAACTAGCCGCCACCAAAGCGTCATTGGCTTCATGCGGAAAGGCTGCATGTCCTCCTTTACCTTTAAAACGAATCTTCACCTCGCAAGTCCCTGCAAAGAGTGTATGAGTATTGGTCGCAATCTGACCAACCTTCAAATCTGGCCGAACATGAAGTCCATAAAACTGGTCTGGCAACCAGTCTCCAAAAGCGTCATCCTCATACATGAGCATGCCACCAGCTTCATTTTCTTCAGCAGGTTGAAACAGAAAGAGCAGATTGTTCTTTGGTTGCTCCTCAAGGGCGCGCTCAAGACAGCCCAAGGCAATGGTCATGTGGAAATCATGTCCACAAGCATGCATACGACCTTGGTGCTGAGAAGCGAAAGGAAATCCTGTTTGTTCAACAATAGGCAGACCATCAATATCTGTCCGCCAACCAATGGTACGCTCTGGTTGACTTCCCTGCAAATAAACCAAAATCCCTGTCCGCCAAGTACGAACTTGAACAAAGTCCTTGCCCACAGTCAATTTCTCAATCACATCTAGCAAATAAGAATGAGTCTTGAACTCCTCCAAGCCAATCTCTGGAATCTGGTGCAAATCTCGTCTAGTCTGAATCAAATCTAACATCTATCTATCCTCCGATATAGCAGAAAGAGGCTGGAAGAAGGGTTCCGCCTCTATTTTTCTTTTACAATTATAAGGTACGAAGCGCATCTTCTAGCGCTGTTTTTTGTTGGGTTTGGGCATCAATCTCTTTGATAATGCGAGCTGGAACACCTGCTACCACCACGTTTTCTGGGACATCTTGTGTAACAATAGCTCCTGCTGCAACAACTGAACCACTACCGATTTGGACTCCTTCGATAACCACTGCATTAGCGCCGATAAGAACATTATCTCCAACACGGACTGGTTCTGCGCTAGCTGGCTCAATCACACCTGCAAGAACGGCACCTGCACCAACGTGACTGTTTTTTCCAACAATAGCACGGCCACCAAGGATTGCCCCCATGTCAATCATGGTTCCTGCACCGATTTCAGCACCGATATTGATAACTGCTCCCATCATGATAACAGCATTGTCACCAATTTCAACCTGATCACGGATAATAGCACCTGGCTCGATACGAGCGTTGATAGCACGTTTATCTAGCAAAGGAACTGCTGAATTACGAGCATCTTGTTCAACAACATAGTCTTGATTTTCTACCAAGCCATCGAGAAGCGGAGCCACATCTTTCCAGTCTCCAAATAGGACATTCCCTAGTTTGACAACAGAGCTTGGTACAGCAGTTGAAAGTTGTCCTTCAAAGGTTACTTTAACACTGGTTTTCTTTTCAGCATTGGCGATAAATTGGATAATTTCTTGTGCGTTCATTTTTGTAGCAGTCATAGGCGCCTCCTAGTTCATTTTAATGATACCTATTCTACCAAAAAAGGCCTCAAATTTGAAGCCTTTTTGTTTGTTTTTAGGTATGATTTTTAGGGATGTGAGATAAAACGTGCTGTCGGTAAAAGCAAGCCCCTACCGATACAACCTAAAAACACTCTTCACAACTATCTCCCCGTGTTTTATTGACTATTCTAGTATAGCACACTTTTAGAATTAAGAAAAGACTTTTTATTTACTTTCTTTCGCTTCTTCTATCGATAGGAAAATCATGGGTAAAATAATCAAGGCCATCGCTAGAAGAAGGGACCAATCCACTACCAATCCTAAGAACAAAACACTCAAGAGAGCAGAAGAGAGAGGTTCACTGGCACTGATAACGGAAACCACCAAGGGAGAAACCAAGGACACAGCCTTCATGGAAATAAAAAAAGCAAAAGCCGTACCAAAGAAAGCGATAATGAGACAAATCAAGATACTCCAAATATCAAGAGTAAAGGAAAGCTGATAAACCGGCGAAAGGACATTGCTAAACAAACCTGCCAAAATCATCCCCCACCCAACCGTAGGAACAAAACCATAACGCTTAGCGAAAGGCTGAGGTAGGATAACATTAAACATAACACCCATGGCACTCAGCAGACCTGTTATAAGGGCTAGCGGAGTCATAGATAACTGAGAGAGATCTCCCTTTGTCGCCATCAAACAAACACCCAACATGGCAACCAAAACATAAACAATAGCGCTTTTTGGCGCTCGTTTTTGATAAACCAAGCGATTGTAAAAGAGGATAAAGACAGGACTGATAAACTGTAAAATAGTTGCTGTCGCTGCATTTGAGTATTCTACACAGAGATAGAAAAAATACTGAACTGAAAAAATCCCCAAAATAGCATAGGCTAAAAAGGGCAGGTAATTTTTCTTATCTCGCCAAATATCTAACACTTGCGATTTTAATTGCATTGCTGACCAAATGAGCACAAAACTCCCTGCCAGTGTCAAACGCATAGAGGTAATCCAGCCAGAGGACACTTGATAATGAGTAAAGAAATATTCTCCTAAAATTCCACAGATTCCCCATATTAAGCCGGATAGGAGCGAATAAATGGTTCCTTTAACAATCTTTTTCTGATACTGATTCATACCTTTATTGTAACACGAAAGGAAAAAAGAAAAAAGTGGCAATCAATTGATTCGCCACTTCATTTAGCACAGTTTATAGAACTTATCGTCTCGTCCTTGAAGAAGAAGGTCGTGTAGCACTTGAGTTACTACTGTCGCTAGAGCTACTACTTGAACTGCTGGAGCTTGATGGAGTTGGTAGACTCCCCACGATGCTAGACCAAGCATTCTGATAATCCGCATCACTTCCACCAATAGCAAAGCGATAACTGGTCGTTGGCGCTCCTGCCTTATTAGCCCAATAGCTGGTAACAGTCGAACCTGTGACCTCTACCTCTTTTCCTTCAACAGAAACCTTCCCTGGTTTTTGACCTGTTGATTTCAAGACTTCGGATTTTACGACACTAGGATCTAAAGCGAAGCGCTCGTTCCCCCAAATGCTTGGGGAGGCTTGCTGAATCGCATTTACCAGATGAGCCATGTAATTAGAGTTATTAGAATAACCTGCTCTACGTGACAGTGAATGATTATCATCATGCCCAATCCAGCCACCTAGGGTTAATCTAGGTGTCGAAAGCATGAGCCACATATTTTCGTCTTGGTTGGTTGTACCAGTCTTCCCAATCCAATCTGCATTAGCCAGATTAGGATTTAAAGAAGTCAGATTCGTCTTGAAGGTTGTTGTCACACGAGAGGATAGAACTTCTCGCAACAAGCCCTGCATAATCGTCGCAGTAGCTTTTGAATAGACTTGAACCGGTTTATCCTGATATTCATACACCACTCTACCATCTGCTGCTTCAATTTTAGAAATCACATGTTTTTTATGATATAGACCATTATTTGCTAGGGTCTGATAGCCATTGGTATGCTGGGCAACTGTGACTTCAATACCACCACCCATTGGCAGGCTCTCAATACCGTACTCAGGAATCTCGTAGCCCATCTTTTCCATATAACCCTTGACATCAACACCCTTTTCACGGAGCATGCGATAGGTCCAGTAAGCCGGGATATTCCATGAATAGTTCAGAGCTTCTCCCAAGGTCATCATTCCTGTTCCCTTGCTATTAGCATACATAATCGGATTGCCATTAGCAAAGTTTGTTGGATAGTTAGGTAGAATCGTTTCGCTTCCCATCAAGCCCTGGTCGATAGCAATACCGTAGGCAAGCAAAGGCTTGGTAGTAGAAGCTGGCGAACGTTTCGTATCAAAGGCATGATTATTTTGATTTTCTTGATAATTACGACCACCTACAAAGCCTAGAATAGCACCTGTTTGGTTGTCCATCAGGACATTCCCTACTTCTACACGACCTGTTCCATCGTCTAAAAGATAGCCATAGTCAGCAACCGCACTTTGCATGGCAGAATGAATTTTCTGGTCTATGGTAGTAGTAATTTTATAACCACCATTTTCAATTTCCTTGGCTGCCAAATCGCGATAAAACTTCTGAGTTGCCTCATTTTTCAACTCCTTAGCGGAGACATTGTCTCTCTGAGCTAGATAATCATACATACGTTCCTGAGCTTCTGCCAAGGCTGTAAAGTATAAATAGCCTCGTGACACACCTGTGACTGTAGCTGAAGGGAGAAAGTCCTGTTTAAGATTGTAATCCTTATATTGAGAATACTCGTCTTTGCTTAATGCACCTGTACGATACATACTGTAAAGAACTGCCTTAGCCCGTCTTAAGCCTATTTCTAAGTCTTCATCACTCTTCAACTCCCCAGTATTTTCATAAGGAGAATAGGTAATGGGACTCTGTGGAAGTCCTGCTAAAAATGCTGCTTGAGGAACCGTCAACTGACTTGCATCTACACCGAAAATCCCCTCAGCTGCCTGCTGAGCTCCTGCAATATTCTGCCCCTTATTATTTCGGCCAAACGGAGCCACATTGAGATAGGTCGTTAAAATCTCATCCTTATTCATGGCACGTTCCAAGGCAAGAGCATCTACAATCTCTGTCGCCTTACGAGCCAAGGTCGGCGCATCCCCAACCACCTGCTGTTTAATCAGTTGCTGGGTCAAGGTTGACCCCCCACTTGAGGAACCCAAACCTACAAATTTCCCCAAGGTCGCACGAATCACCGCCTTGGGCACTACACCCTTATGTTCTTTAAAGTGTTCATCTTCCGTCGCAATGATAGCCTTCTTCAGATTTTCCGAAATTTGCTCAGATGAGATAGAAGTGCGCAACAAATCACTCTCTATGGAAGCAATCACCGTCCCATCTGCATAGGTAATCTCTGAAATAGAAGAGATGTCCTTGACCTGATGTACCAATTCTTCTGTCTGAGGCACCCGAACCTTGTCAAATAAGGCCACTCCGTACCCCAAAGCAATCCCAGCTCCCAACATTCCTCCTAGAAAACCGAGCACAAAGAGCAAGTTAAATAAGGCTTTTATACTCAGTAAAATAGCTGGAAAGATGGCTGGCCTATCTAAGGATTTAGATTTCTCGGCACTTGAGCCTTTCTTGCCAGGTCTAGCTGTTTTTTTATTTTTTTGTTTTTGCTGGAAAAATTCCAGCATTTTTCGTTTTAATTCATTTAATTGATTTTGCATGGATTTCCTCACTCTATTTATTATACCACAAAAGGGAAACTTTCAATAAAATGGCCACTTTCTTCCCTATTCTGCTAGGCTATTGCCCAAGTTTGTGATACAATAGTTAGAAACAATAATTTTAAAAAGGAGAAAAGACACATGCACATTTTTGATGAGCTAAAAGAGCGTGGT
>CAURUY010000019.1:0-12818 GCA_963528105.1 uncultured Streptococcus sp.
TTACCCGCGATTAATACTCTTCGAAAATCTCTTCAAATCACGTCAGCTTTGCCTTACCGTAGGTATATGTTACTGACTCCGTCAGTCTTATCTACAACCTCAAAGCAGTGCTTTGAGCAGTCTGCGGCTAGCTTTCTAATTTGCTCTTTGATTTTCATTGAGTATAAAAATATTTTAAATTTGTTAAACCAGCCTAAAAGGCAATAAATAATAGAAAAGAGAGAAAAAACTATGGCAGTTCAAATGGAATATGAAAAAGATGTTAAAGTAGCAGCACTTGACGGTAAAAAAATCGCCGTTATCGGTTATGGTTCACAAGGACATGCGCATGCTCAAAACTTGCGTGATTCAGGTCGTGACGTTATTATCGGTGTACGTCCAGGTAAATCTTTTGATAAAGCAAAAGAAGATGGATTTGACACTTACACAGTAGCAAAAGCTACTAAATTGGCTGACGTTATCATGATTTTGGCACCAGACGAAATCCAACAAGAATTGTACGAAGCAGAAATCGCTCCAAACTTGGAAGCTGGAAACGCAGTTGGATTTGCTCACGGTTTCAACATCCACTTTGAATTTATCAAAGTTCCTGCAGATGTAGATGTCTTCATGTGTGCTCCTAAAGGACCAGGACACTTGGTACGTCGTACTTACGAAGAAGGATTTGGTGTGCCAGCTCTTTACGCAGTTTATCAAGATGCAACAGGAAATGCTAAAAACATTGCTATGGACTGGTGTAAAGGTGTTGGAGCAGCTCGTGTAGGTCTTCTTGAAACAACTTACAAAGAAGAAACTGAAGAAGATTTGTTTGGTGAACAAGCTGTACTTTGTGGTGGTTTGACTGCCCTTATCGAAGCAGGTTTCGAAGTCTTGACAGAAGCAGGCTACGCTCCAGAATTGGCTTACTTTGAAGTTCTTCACGAAATGAAATTGATCGTTGACTTGATCTACGAAGGTGGATTCAAGAAAATGCGTCAATCAATTTCAAACACTGCTGAATATGGTGACTATGTATCAGGTCCACGTGTAATCACTGAACAAGTTAAAGAAAATATGAAAGCTGTCTTGGCAGACATCCAAAATGGTAAATTTGCAAACGACTTTGTAAATGACTATAAAGCTGGACGTCCAAAATTGACTGCTTACCGTGAACAAGCAGCTAACCTTGAAATTGAAAAAGTTGGTGCAGAATTGCGTAAAGCAATGCCATTCGTTGGTAAAAACGACGATGATGCATTCAAAATCTATAACTAATTGATAGAAATCAAGTTGAAGGCGAGTTGGGGGGACCTAACTCGCTTTTATAATCAATTCCTCTCTTTTTAAAAGATGGATTATGATAAGTATGAAATAGTCTAGGAGAAAAAGATGTTAAGTTCGAAAGATATCATCAAGGCTCATAAGGTCTTGAACGGTGTGGTTGTGAATACCCCACTGGATTATGACCATTATTTGTCGGAAAAGTATGGCGCTAAGATTTATTTGAAAAAGGAAAATGCTCAACGTGTTCGCTCTTTTAAAATTCGTGGTGCCTATTATGCTATTTCTCAGCTCAGCAAGGAAGAGCGTGAGCGTGGGGTAGTCTGTGCTTCTGCGGGAAATCATGCGCAGGGAGTTGCCTATACTTGTAATGAGATGAAAATTCCTGCTACTATTTTTATGCCAATTACAACTCCGCAACAAAAAATTGGACAAGTTCGCTTTTTTGGTGGGGACTTCGTGACTATTAAATTAGTTGGAGATACTTTTGATGCCTCAGCCAAAGCAGCTCAAGAATTTACAGTCTCTGAAAATCGTACCTTTATTGATCCCTTTGATGATGCTCATGTCCAAGCTGGCCAAGGGACAGTTGCTTATGAGATTTTAGAAGAAGCTCGAAAAGAATCGATTGATTTTGATGCTGTCTTGGTTCCTGTTGGTGGCGGAGGTCTCATTGCTGGGGTTTCTACTTATATCAAGGAAACAAGTCCAGAAATTGAAGTTATCGGAGTAGAGGCTAATGGGGCACGTTCCATGAAAGCTGCCTTTGAAGCTGGTGGACCTGTTAAACTCAAAGAAATTGACAAATTTGCGGATGGGATTGCTGTACAAAAGGTAGGTCAATTGACCTATGAAGCAACTCGTCAACATGTTCAAACCTTAGTAGGTGTCGATGAGGGATTGATTTCTGAAACCTTGATTGACCTTTACTCTAAGCAAGGTATTGTCGCAGAACCTGCTGGAGCGGCTAGTATCGCCTCTTTAGAGGTTTTAGCTGAATATATCAAGGGGAAAACCATTTGTTGTATCATTTCTGGAGGAAATAATGATATCAACCGTATGCCAGAAATGGAAGAGCGTGCCTTGATTTATGATGGGATCAAGCATTACTTTGTGGTTAATTTTCCACAGCGTCCGGGAGCTTTGCGTGAGTTTGTAAATGATATCCTGGGACCAAATGATGATATCACACGTTTTGAGTATATCAAACGAGCTAGTAAGGGGACAGGGCCTGTATTGATTGGGATCGCTTTAGCAGATAAGCATGATTATGCAGGTTTGATCCGTAGAATGGAAGGTTTCGATCCAGCTTATATTAACTTAAATGGTAATGAAACGCTCTATAATATGCTTGTCTGAGGACTAATAAAAAAATATCATATTATTTGCACAACTGATGTATAGGTGCTATAATGAGGGTGAAGAAAGGGGGCGATTCCTATGGACTTAGGAAATCGATTACGCTATTTCTATCACAAGTCATTATAGTACCTATTATTTTTTGATTCAGTTTATAGTAAGGGAGTAAAATTACTTGTTATATATAAGGCGTATTTTTAGAATCCACTATTTTATATATGTCTAATCTGAAATTTGGTTAAATATAATAGGAATTAGAAAAAATAATCAATACTAATGAGAAACCTTATACTGAGTTAACTGAGAAGAGTGATAAGATACTAAGAAGATAAAAACAGTGGAAAATGTTAGAAGATAGGATACTATTGTCTCCTAACGACTCATCTTTTTATAGGTTTGAAGAAATAAAAAGGAATATTGATAAAGTAAATAAATAGTACCAGTTGATCAAGTGAAAAGTGCTTATAAAGGCAGGAAGAATACCAAAGAAGGAGAAGAGAAATAATAATTAGTAATAGTGTGGAGAGAAAGTCTTTCACTATTAGAAATATTGTTTTAAAGTTGGATAAATAGAATAAAGTTGAAGATAAAACCTGTCTAACCTATCCCGAACTGGCATTTGTAAATTATGAATATTTTTACAAACAAAAGAGTTAATAATACAATTATTTTAAAGGTATTTACTAATGGTTTATAGCAAGTAAAAACCTATATATTATCGGCTTTAATAAGATAGTAACAGAAAAATAAATCATTAATTTTATTGAATATATGTTTTTTTATTGACAAAACACATAAAAACGTATACAATTAAATATCGTAAAGAAGAAAATAGGAGAAGGACATGGCTAAGTCAAACTTTGAAAAAGTAGAATCAGTTGTTGGCTGGGTTCGTGATAAGAAAATCACAGGCTACCGTATCTCTAAAGAAACGAATGCGCGTGAAATGTCTATCATTGCTCTAGCGCAGGGTCGTGCAAAAGTAAAAAATATTTCATTTGAAACAGCTCTAGGTTTAATTGATTTCTATGAAAAAAATCATGAAAAATTTGAAGATTAATCTTTGGATGATGGCGGATTCTTGAATAGGGTCTGCCTTTTCATTTTTTGGCTAGTAAAAAGACTGCACGGTTGATGCAGCCTTTTCTTTTTATTTGAGATAGCGTTGAAGGAATTCTTTTGTACGGTCTTCTTTAGGATTAGTGAAGAGGTCTTCTGGTTTGCCTTCTTCAGCAATCACACCCTTATCCATAAAGATAACACGATGAGAGACATCACGGGCGAATTCCATTTCGTGAGTTACGACAATCATAGTCAAGCCTTCTTGAGCCAGGTCCTGCATGATTTTGAGGACTTCTCCAACCATTTCTGGATCGAGAGCTGATGTTGGTTCATCAAAGAGAATAGCATCCGGATTCATGGAGAGGGCACGAGCGATGGCCACACGTTGTTTTTGACCACCTGAGAGTTGTTTTGGTTTCGCTTGCCAGTAGCGTTCTCCCATGCCGACTTTTTCCAAGTTTTCTTTAGCAATTTTTTTAGCTTCTGTACGTTCGCGTTTAAGGACAGTTGTCTGAGCGACGATTGTATTTTCAAGAACGTTGAGATTTTCAAAGAGGTTAAAGGATTGGAACACCATCCCCAACTTTTCACGGTATTGCGTGAGGTCATAGCCTTTTTCGAGGACGTTTTGTCCATGATAAAGGATTTGTCCATCAGTTGGCGTTTCAAGTAGGTTAATGGAGCGTAGGAAGGTCGATTTCCCGCTTCCAGAGCTTCCGATGATAGAGATGACCTCTCCCTTGTGGACAGTGAGTGAAATGTCTTTTAGCACTTCGTTTTGGCCATAGGATTTTTTGAGGTGTTTAATTTCAAGGATTGCTTGTGTCATTATTTCAAATCCTCCGTTTGCATTTGGTTAGCACCTGTAGTATAGGTATCCATGTCCATGCGGCGTTCGATGAAGCGTAGGATACGTGTTACGGTGAAGGTGAGGACAAAGTAAATCACGGCGATGATTGTAAATGTCTGGAAGTATTGATAGGTTTGCGTTGCCACGGTATTTCCTGAGAAATAAAGTTCGACAACAGAGATAACGTTCAATACAGATGTATCTTTGATATTGATGACAAATTCATTACCAGTTGCTGGTAGGATGTTACGGACTACCTGAGGTAGGACAATCTTACGCATGGTTTGGTTATGGGTCATACCAAGAGCAGTCGCGGCTTCAAATTGTCCCTTGTCAACTGCTAGGATACCACCACGGACGATTTCAGTCATGTAGGCTCCGGTGTTGATTGAAACGATGAAGATAGCAGCCAGTGTACGGTCAAGGTTGATACCGAAAGCTTGGGCAGTTCCATAGTAGATAACCATCGATTGAACGATCATTGGTGTACCACGGAAAATTTCAATGTAGACATTGAGGATCCAGCCGATTAGTTTTTGTAGGCCATAAATGGCTTTATTCTCAGAGAGAGGAGCAGTACGGAAAACACCAATGGCAAGACCGATAATGAGACCTATGATGGTTCCGACGATAGAGATTAAAAGAGTGATACCAGCACCACGCAAAAGTTGTTGCCAGTTTTCAGAAAGAATTTTAGCGACTTGGCTAAAGAAACTACTGCTAGTCTCTTCAGTTGTTGTAGCTTCGGCAGGTTGTTCCTTGATCATACGATCCATCAAGGCAACTTGGTCGTCTTTTGAAATGGTTTCAATGCTGGCATTGATTTGGCTAATACGATTGTCATCTTTACGAAGTCCAATGGCGATAGCTGTATCTTCTTCCCCAGTTTTGAAACCTGGTTCTACCTGAACCATCTTGAACTTAGAGTTCGCAGCTTCAGCAGTCAGTGCTTCTGGTCGTTCAGAAACATAAGCATCAATGACACCAGCCTCAAGAGCTTGGCGCATTTGAGCGAAGTCTCCCATGGCAGTTTCTTTTTTAGCACCTGGGATTTGTGCAATCAAGTCATAAAGGTAGACACCTTGTTGAGAAGTGATTTTCGCACCATTAAAGTCATCCAAAGATTTAGCTTTAGCATAGGTAGAATCTTTTTTAACTACTAATACGGGCTCACTGGTGTAATAACTGCTTGAAAAGGCAATTTCTTGTTTGCGTTCAGCGGTTGGGCTCATACCAGCAATGATCATGTCGATTTTACCAGAAGTGAGGGCGGGAATCAATCCTTCCCACTTAGTTTTAACAACCAAAGGTTCTTTACCTAAGTCCTTAGCGATTTTCTTGGCAATCTGGACATCGTATCCATTGGCGTACTGGTTGGTTCCATCGATTTTGACAGCTCCATTGCTATCATCATCCTGGGTCCAGTTAAAGGGAGCATATGCTGCTTCCATCCCGATGCGTAAATATTCATCGGCTTGGGCAACATTGACAAGTCCCAGCATCAGCAAGAGACTTGTGAAAATAGATAAGTATATTTTTCTCATGATTTCTCCTATTTCTAATCTATTAAAAAATAACTGTCTCCTATTTTATCGAAAAAAACTCTATTTTTCAATATAGGTAAGCCCTTACTTGAGAAAAAATGATATAATGATAGCAAAGAAAAAAAGGGGGCTTAGTTGATGAAAAAAATTTTTTTCTTACTGGTCTTAGGCTTATTTTGCCTTCTGCCATTCTCTGTTTTTGCCATTGATTTCAAGATAAACTCTTATCAAGGGGATTTGTATATTCATGCAGATAATACGGCAGAGTTTAGACAGAAGATAGTTTACCAGTTTGAGGAGGACTTTAAGGGTCAAATCGTGGGACTTGGACGTGCTGGCAAGATGCCTAGCGGATTTGACATTGATCCTCATCCAAAGGTTCAGGCTGCGAAAAATGGTGCTGAACCAGCAGACGTTACTAGCGAAGTGATAGAGGGAGCAGATGGTTATACTGTTAAAGTTTATAATCCAGGTCAAGATGGCGATACAGTTGAAGTTGACCTTGTCTGGAACTTAAAGAATTTGCTTTTTTTATATGATGATATCGCTGAATTAAATTGGCAACCTTTAACAGATAGTTCAGGGGCTATTGGAAAGTTTGAATTTCATGTAAGGGGTGATAAGGGGGCTGAAAAACTCTTTTTCCACACAGGAAAACTTTTTAAAGAAGGAACGATTGAAAAGAGTAACATTGATTATACTATTCGTTTAGACAATCTTCCGTCTAAGCGTGGAGTTGAATTGCATGCTTATTGGCCTCGGACCGATTTTGCTAGCGCTAGGGATCAGGGCTTGAAAGGGAATCGTTTAGAAGAGTTTAATAAGATAGAAGACTCGATTGTTAAAGAAAAAGAGCATAGTAAACAACTCCTTACTTGGGTCTTCCCTTCGATACTTTCTATCTCCTTGTTATTGAGTGTCTGCTTTTATTTTATTTATAGAAGAAAGACCACTCCTTCCGTCAAATATGCCAAAAATCATCGTCTCTATGAACCACCAATGGAATTAGAGCCTATGGTATTATCAGAGGCTGTCTACTCGACCTCCTTGGAGGAAGTGAGTCCTCTAACCAAAGGAGCTGGAAAATTTACCTTTGACCAACTTATTCAAGCTACCTTGCTAGATGTGATAGACCGTGGGAATGTCTCTATCATTTCAGAAGGAGATGCAGTTGGTTTGAGGCTAGTAAAAGAAGATGGTTTGTCAAGCTTTGAGAGAGACTGTCTAAATCTGGCTTTTTCAGGCAAAAAAGAAGAGATTCTTTCCAATTTGTTTGCGGATTACAAGGTATCCGATAGTCTTTATCGTAGAGCCAAAGTTTCTGATGAAAAACGGATTCAAGCAAAGGGGCATCAGCTCAAATCTTCTTTTGAAGAAGTATTGAACCAGATGCAAGAAGGAGTGAGAAAACGAGTTTCTTTCTGGGGGCTCCCAGATTATTATCGTCCTTTAACTGGTGGGGAAAAGATTTTACAAGTGGGGATGGGTATTTCCACTATCTTGCCCCTATTTATCGGATTTGGTTTGTTCTTGTACAGTTTGGATGTTTATGGCTATCTTTACCTCCTCTTGCCAATACTTGGTTTTCTAGGTTTGGTTTTGGCTGTTTTCTATTATTGGAAGCTTCGACTAGATAATCGTGATGGCGTCCTAAATGAAGCAGGGGCAGAAGTATACTATCTCTGGACCAGTTTTGAAAATATGTTGCGTGAGATTGCACGATTGGATCAGGCTGAACTGGAAAGTATTGTGGTCTGGAATCGCCTCTTGGTTTATGCGACCTTATTTGGCTATGCGGACAAGGTTAGTCATTTGATGAAGGTTCATCAGATTAAAGTGGAAAACCCAGATATCAATCTATATGTAGCTTATGGTTGGCATAGTATGTTTTATCATTCAAGCGCGCAAATGAGCCATTATGCCAGTGTCGCAAATACAGCAAGTACCTACTCTGTATCTTCTGGAAGTGGAAGTTCTGGCGGTGGCTTCTCTGGAGGCGGAGGTGGCGGCAGTATCGGCGCCTTTTAAAGAGAACTGCCATAGGCTGAAAAATATGCTATAATGGAAGATAGAAAAAAGGAGTAATCTATGTATCTTATTGAAATTTTAAAATCTATCTTCTTCGGTATTGTTGAAGGAATCACGGAATGGTTGCCGATTTCCAGTACAGGTCACTTGATTTTAGCAGAGGAATTTATCCAATACCAAAATCAAAATGAAGCCTTTATGTCCATGTTTAATGTCGTGATTCAGCTTGGTGCTATTTTAGCGGTTATGGTCATTTACTTTAACAAGCTCAATCCTTTCAAACCGACTAAGGACAAGCAGGAAGTTCGTAAGACTTGGAGACTGTGGTTGAAGGTCTTGGTTGCCACTTTACCTTTGCTTGCAGTATTTAAGTTTGATGATTGGTTTGATACCCACTTCCATAATATGGTTTCAGTTGCTCTCATGTTGATTATTTATGGGATTGCCTTTATCTATTTGGAAAAACGCAATAAAGCGCGTGCTATCGAGCCAAGTGTAACAGAGTTGGACAAGCTTCCTTATACGACAGCCTTCTATATCGGTCTTTTCCAAGTTCTTGCCCTTTTACCAGGAACGAGTCGTTCTGGGGCAACGATTGTCGGTGGTTTGTTAAATGGAACGAGTCGTTCTGTTGTGACAGAATTTACCTTCTATCTAGGGATTCCTGTTATGTTTGGAGCTAGTGCCTTAAAGATTTTCA
The DNA here is from genome assembly GCA_963528105.1 of uncultured Streptococcus sp. Lineage (GTDB taxonomy): Bacteria > Bacillota > Bacilli > Lactobacillales > Streptococcaceae > Streptococcus. Next base: position 8,804 of record CAURUY010000019.1, read on the forward strand.
AATTTGTAAAAGCAGGACAACTCTTGAACTTTGGGCAATTGTTCTTGCTCTTGGTTGCGATGGGAGTCGCTTTTGCAGTCAGCATGGTCGCTATTCGCTTCTTGACCAGCTATGTGAAAAAACACGACTTTACCCTTTTCGGTAAATACCGCATCGTGCTTGGTAGTGTCTTGCTACTTTACAGTTTTGTCCGTTTATTTGTATAAGAAAAAACCTTGAAGGGGAACCTCTTCAAGGTTTTATACTCAATGAAAATCAAAGAGCAAATTAGGAAGCTAGCCAAAGGTTGCTCAAAATACTGTTTTGAGGTTGCAGATAGAGCTGACGTGGTTTGAAGGGATTTTCGAAAAGTATTAAAATCCAGTCACGGTAATCCCCAACAGGCGGACACCTCTGTCTTTCTCGCTTAATTCTTCATAGAGTTGCAGGGCTATTTGGCTTATCTGACTAGCATCCTGTGTTTTTTGAGCAAGACTTTTTCGTTTAGTGAGAGTTGAAAAGTCTTCGTAGCGGATTTTCAAAATGACAATTTTTCCAGCTTTTTCTTGCTGATTGAGATTGAGAGCGACTCTTTCTGATAGAAGAGCTAGCTCTTTTTTGATGTCTTCCTCGGCACGGAGAATCTTTCCATAGGTTTTCTCCTTGCCAATTGATTTACGGATACGATTGGATTTGACAGGGGAATTGTGAATACCACGAGCCTTTCGATACAGGTCATAGCCCAGTCTGCCAAAGCGGTCTATTAGGGTTACCTCAGGGACTTCAAGTAGATCAGCGCCGGTAAAAACACCCATTTGATGCAGACGTTCTACTGTCTTTTTTCCTACTCCATGAAACTTGGAAATATCCATTTGTTTGAGAAAATCCTCAGCTTGTTCAGGTAGAATCACTGTCAAACCATGTGGCTTTTGATAATCGCTGGCCATTTTAGCTAAGAATTTGTTATAAGAAACGCCTGCGGAAGCAGTTAGATGGAGTTCTTGCCAGATGTCTTTTTGAATGAGGCGAGCAATTTTGACCGCTGACTTGATGCCGAGTTTATTTTCTGTTACATCCAAATAGGCTTCGTCAATGCTCATAGGTTCAATCAAATCTGTATAACGCTTGAAAATAGCTCGAATCTGGAGTCCCACAGCCTTGTATTTTTCATAATTTCCTGAGATGAAGACGGCCTGGGGGCAACGCTCATAAGCTTCCTTGGAACTCATGGCAGAATGAACGCCAAAAGCTCGTGCCTCATAGCTACAAGTGGAAACGACACCACGCCCACCTGTTTGCCGAGGGTCACTGCCGATAATGACAGGTTTTCCTCTGAGTTTAGGATTATCCCTGATTTCCACCGCAGCAAAAAAGGCATCCATGTCAATATGGATGATTTTTCTTGACAAATCATTTAACAAAGGAAAAATCAACATGCCTAGCACCTTTTTACTGCTTATTTTCTTTTATTATACCCTTTTTTCTGAAAAAAAGAAAAAAGGCTTTAATTTTTTCAAAAATATAATACAGTTTGGAACAAAATATAGACTGTTTTAGAAAAGAAAGTGTAAAAAAAGGGATTTTCTACTTGTTGAAAACGATTACTGTGTGGTATACTGGTCTCATGAATGTAACAGATGGTTGTTACTAGAAAGAAAAAAGAGGACATTAACATGGTTGTTAAGACAGTTGTTGAAGCACAAGATATTTTTGATAAAGCTTGGGAAGGCTTCAAAGGCGTAGATTGGAAAGAAAAAGCAAGTGTATCACGCTTCGTACAAGCTAACTACACACCTTATGATGGAGACGAAAGCTTCCTTGCAGGACCAACAGAACGTTCACTTCATATTAAAAAAATTGTAGAAGAAACTAAGGCTCACTACGAAGAAACTCGTTTCCCAATGGACACTCGTCCAACATCTATCGCTGATATCCCAGCAGGATTTATCGATAAAGAAAACGAAGTTATCTTTGGTATCCAAAACGATGAACTCTTCAAATTGAACTTCATGCCAAAAGGTGGTATCCGTATGGCTGAAACTACTTTGAAAGAAAATGGATACGAACCAGACCCAGCTGTTCACGAAATCTTTACTAAATACGTAACAACAGTTAACGACGGTATTTTCCGTGCCTACACTTCAAACATCCGTCGCGCTCGTCACGCACACACTGTAACTGGTCTTCCAGATGCATACTCACGCGGACGTATCATCGGTGTTTACGCACGTCTTGCTCTTTACGGTGCAGACTACTTGATGCAAGAAAAAGTAAACGACTGGAATGCAATCGAAGAAATCGATGAAGAAACAATCCGTCTTCGTGAAGAAATCAACCTTCAATACCAAGCATTGCAACAAGTTGTTCGCTTGGGTGACCTTTACGGAGTTGACGTTCGCAAACCAGCGATGAACGTTAAAGAAGCAATCCAATGGGTTAACATCGCCTTCATGTCTGTCTGCCGTGTTATCAACGGTGCTGCTACATCTCTAGGTCGTGTGCCAATCGTATTGGACATCTTTGCAGAACGTGACCTTGCTCGTGGTACATTTACTGAATCAGAAATCCAAGAATTCGTTGATGATTTCGTTATGAAACTTCGTACAGTTAAATTTGCTCGTACAAAAGCTTACGACCAATTGTACTCAGGTGACCCAACTTTCATCACAACTTCTATGGCTGGTATGGGTAACGACGGTCGTCACCGTGTTACTAAGATGGACTACCGTTTCTTGAACACTCTTGACAATATCGGTAACTCTCCAGAACCAAACTTGACAGTTCTTTGGACTGACAAATTGCCATACAACTTCCGTCGCTACTGTATGCACATGAGCCACAAACACTCTTCTATCCAATACGAAGGTGTAACAACAATGGCTAAAGACGGATATGGTGAAATGAGCTGTATCTCATGCTGTGTGTCTCCACTTGACCCAGAAAATGAAGAACAACGCCACAACATCCAGTACTTCGGTGCGCGTGTAAACGTATTGAAAGCCCTTCTTACTGGTTTGAACGGTGGTTACGACGATGTTCACAAAGACTACAAAGTATTTGACATCGAACCAATCCGTGACGAAGTTCTTGAATTTGAATCAGTTAAAGCTAACTTTGAAAAATCTCTTGACTGGTTGACTGACACTTACGTAGATGCTTTGAACATCATCCACTACATGACTGATAAGTACAACTACGAAGCTGTTCAAATGGCCTTCTTGCCAACTAAACAACGTGCTAACATGGGATTCGGTATCTGTGGATTTGCCAACACTGTTGATACATTGTCAGCTATCAAATACGCTACAGTTAAACCAATCCGTGATGAAAATGGCTACATCTACGATTACGAAACAATCGGTGAATACCCACGTTGGGGTGAAGATGACCCACGTTCAAACGAATTGGCAGAATGGTTGATCGAAGCTTACACAACTCGTCTACGTAGCCACAAACTTTACAAAGACGCAGAAGCTACAGTATCACTTTTGACAATCACATCTAACGTTGCTTACTCTAAACAAACTGGTAACTCACCAGTCCACAAAGGTGTATACCTCAACGAAGATGGTTCTGTGAACTTGTCTAAACTTGAATTCTTCTCACCAGGTGCTAACCCATCTAACAAAGCTAAAGGTGGATGGTTGCAAAACTTGAACTCACTTTCTAGCCTTGACTTTAGTTATGCAGCTGATGGTATCTCATTGACTACACAAGTATCACCTCGCGCTCTTGGTAAGACTCGTGACGAACAAGTTGATAACTTGGTAACAATCCTTGATGGTTACTTCGAAAACGGTGGACAACACGTTAACTTGAACGTTATGGACTTGAACGATGTTTACGAAAAGATCATGTCAGGTGAAGACGTTATCGTACGTATCTCTGGATACTGTGTAAACACTAAATACCTCACTCCAGAACAAAAAACTGAATTGACACAACGTGTCTTCCACGAAGTTCTTTCAATGGATGATGCCTTGGATGCGTTGAGCTAATCAAGTTCTTGAATAATGAAATAAGGAACCCTCGGTCA
>CAURUY010000020.1:0-9170 GCA_963528105.1 uncultured Streptococcus sp.
TATGGTCGTTGCCGTTGGTTACGCTATGGTTATCAACATGATGGCAACTCGTGAAGTATGGCCATTCTTCGCTATCGGTTTTGCTCTTGCTGCCATTTCTCAATTGACTTTGATTGCCCTTGGTGTAGTCGGTGTTGCCCTTGCCTTCATCTACCTTAACCTTTCAAAACAAGGTGGTAACGGTGGCGGCGGAGCTGCGGCTTCTAACGATCCAATCGGTGATATCCTAGAAGACTACTAGAAAGGGGAACAATCATGACTGAAAAACTTCAATTATCAAAATCAGATCGTAAAAAAGTTTGGTGGCGTTCACAATTCCTTCAAGGTTCTTGGAACTACGAGCGTATGCAAAACTTGGGTTGGGCTTATTCATTGATCCCAGCTATCAAAAAATTGTACACTACTAAAGAAGACCAAGCTGCTGCTCTTGAGCGTCACCTTGAGTTCTTCAACACTCACCCATACGTAGCTGCTCCAATCATGGGGGTTACTCTTGCACTTGAAGAAGAACGTGCTAACGGTGTTGAAATTGATGACGCTGCTATCCAAGGGGTTAAAATCGGTATGATGGGACCTCTTGCTGGTATCGGTGACCCAGTATTCTGGTTTACAGTACGCCCAATCCTCGGATCACTCGGTGCTTCACTTGCCCTTACTGGTAATATCTTAGGTCCAATCCTCTTCTTCGTTCTTTGGAACTTGATTCGTATGTCATTCTTGTGGTATACACAAGAGATTGGATACAAGGCTGGATCAGAAATCACTAAAGATATGTCTGGCGGTATCCTCCAAGACATCACTAAAGGAGCTTCTATCCTTGGTATGTTCATTCTTGCTGTCCTTGTTCAACGTTGGGTAAATATTAAATTTGCTTTCGATGTTGCCAAAGTTCAACTAGATGAAAAGGCTTATATCCATTGGGATAAATTGCCAGAAGGATCTAAAGGTATCCAAGAAGCATTCGCACAAGTAGGACAAGGATTGTCTCAAACACCTGAAAAAGTTACTACTTTCCAACAAAACTTGGATATGTTGATTCCTGGACTATCAGGACTACTCCTTACTTTCCTTTGCATGTACTTGCTTAAGAAAAAAGTATCTCCAATCACTATTATCCTTGCACTCTTCGCAGTGGGTATTGTGGCACATGTTCTTCACATCATGTAATCAAGCAACTTAAAAGGAATCAGGTTCTAAAATCTGATTCCTTTTTTCTATACTTTTATTCAGCCAAGGCTCCCATTGGATCCCATGGTGCAAGAACAATTGGTTCTGCTTCATAGGCAGCCTGTTCTTCGGCTGTCAGCAATTCTTTGCGAACAACGATTTGGTAAGTGTATTCGTCCATCCAAGCGTCTGAGGCAACAAAGTAACCATCTGTACCGACCTTGTCTCCCCAAGAGTTTTCAACCTTCCACTTGGTTGACTTACCATTTTCATCCAAGTCAACACCTGTCAAGACCATGGCGTGGGTCATCAAGCTTTCACTGTAGTCCAGACGTCCAGCCTTGTCTTGAGTGAATTGAATGTCCATGCTTGATTCGAAGTCATAAACATCTGTCGCAAGGATTCCAGCCTTACGGTTGCTGAGCTGACCAACATCAGAACCAAACCAAACAGTCTCACCTGCTTGCATTTGAGCAATCGCCAATTCTTTCAAGCGCTCCATTGGAACGTTGATGTAACGAACCGCACGGCTACCAACCACATTTCCTAACATCTCAACTGTGTAAGATTGGCCGTAAGGCTTGTCAGCAGTTGGGGCGTTGATAACAGAAACATAGTCTTCTAGCGGAAGATTGACATATTTCTTGTAAAATTCTTGTGGAGTAATGCTCTTTTCACTTTGATAATTGTTATCCTTATCGCGATAAGCAAAGTCAAACTGACGAGGTGGAAGCCCTAATGACATAGCAAGGAAGTTAAAGATTTCTTGCAAGAGGTCTTCTTTCTTAGCTTGAACAGTCGCTTGATCTGCGCCAGAAGCTAGTAAGTCACGCAAGATTTGGGCATCTTGACGAAGCAATTTGTTGAGGATGGCATTTAACTCACGACTGCTGCTAGATGAAACAGATTCAGGGTAAACGGACTTGGGCACGACACCGTATTTCTCAAAGAGGGAAACGACCATATCCCATTGACCGCCATCTTGTTGAGGTGTTTGGAGTAAGAAGCTAACCTTGCGGCTAGTCAATTCTTGGTCTGAAGTCGCAATGACTTGCTCCAAGAACCAGTTTGATTTCTCATACTTGTCCCAGAAGAAAGTGTGGGCTTGTGACAACTCAAAGTTCTCCAATTTGTATTGCGAGATGAGTTTGTGGCGGAAGGTGTTGAGAGCCGCAAACATCCAGCAACGACCAGACGCTTTCTGGTTAGTGACCTTGTCCTTGGTTAAATCCAATGAGAAAACAGGTGTGTTATCTACATGGCTTTGGCGACGTTCTAGGGCTGCAAAAATTCCGTTATGGCTGGCAGCATTTTCAATCGCTTGGTATTTTACATTTGCTTCATAGTTGGCAAATAGTTTATCTGTAAATGATTCTTGAATCGCGTTCATAGATTCCTCCTTTTATTCTACAGTCTATTATAACGCTTTTCACAAAGGAAGCAACTGAAAAACATAAAAGGCAAGGATATTCTTCCTCACCTTTTCAAATATAAATCAAATTAAGCAATATTCGCAAGGAGAGCTTCTAATTCCTCCTCGGTCAAGCGACGCCATTCTCCTCGCTGCAAGTTCTCATCTAAAACTAAAGTTCCCATAGTCAAACGTTGCAAGTCTACAACTTCCTTGCCACAGTAGCCCACCATACGCTTGACTTGATGAAACTTCCCTTCTGCAATGGTCACACGGATTTGGCTTTGATTCTTTTCTGTATCTATGGACACAAGCTCCAGTCTAGCGGGCTGGCAGGTAAAATCCTTGAGCGGAATGCCCTTGACGAATGTATCCACATCTTCTTGGGTCATAATTCCCTTGACCAGAGCCAGATAGGTCTTATCCACATGACGCTTGGGCGAAAGAAGAGCATGGGCAAGCTGGCCGTCATTGGTCAAGAACAAAAGACCATGCGTATCGATATCCAAGCGTCCTACTGGGAAAACTTCCTTGCTCCGAGCAATATCATCCAGCAAGTCCAGAACGGTTCTGTGCTTAGGATCCTCAGTCGCTGAGATAACTCCTTTGGGCTTGTTCATCATGTAGTAGACAAACTCTTCATACTCCAACACTTGCCCATCAAAGCGAATCTCATCTCTTTCTTCATCAATATGCAATTTAGCCGATTTCTCTTTTTTACCATTTACCGTCACGCGCCCAGCCTTGAGCAGATTTTTGACCTCTGTCCGACTGCCGACAGCGCAGGCAACTAAAAATTTATCTAATCTCATAGAACTATTATATCACACTCAAAAGGAGGCTGGTACAATGACCAACCTCCTTTTCGTTTCATACTCTTCAAAAATCTCTTCAAACCGCGTCAACTTCATCTGCAACCTCAAAACAGTGTTTTGAGCTGACTTCGTCAGTTTCATCTACAACCTCAAAGCAGTGCTTTGAGCAACCTGCGGCTAGTTTCCTAGTTTGCTCTTTGATTTTCATTGAGTATCAGATTTAAGAAATTAACTTCCTCGTCTCCAGAAAATCGCTAAGACAATCATGGAACCTAGTACTGCCGGAATAATGGCAGTTCCTGCTATTATCGGTCCCCAAGTCCCAAAAAGAAAATGCCCTATAAAGGCACCAATCCAGCCTAGAAACATTTTTCCAAAACATCCCATTCGCTCTCCACGATTGGTCAGAGTACCTGCCAAGAATCCCACTAGGAGACCAACGAACATACTTCCTAACATATTATCTCCTTAATTTGCCCAATCTCCGTTACGGAAGAGTGGTACACGTGTCCCATCCTCACGGATACCATCGATGTCCATTTGGTTAGAACCAATCATAAAGTCTACGTGAACATCTGAACGGTTAAGCCCCGCGGCTTCAAGCTCCTCTTCGCTCATATCCGCTCCACCAACTACGCTAGTCGCATAGGCTGCACCGATAGCCAAGTGATTTGACGCATTCTCATCGAAAAGGGTGTTGAAGAATGTAATGCCTGACTGAGAAATTGGGCTTGGATCTGGTACCAAGGCACATTCACCCAAGGCACGCGCACCCGCATTTTCAAAGACAAGGTCTTTCATGACCTGATCACCCTTCTCAGCAGTTATATCTACGATTTGTCCATCCTTAAAGGTTACCTTAATACCTTCAATGATATTTCCGTTATAGCTAAGCGGTTTTGTAGAAGTGACATAACCATCTGCGCGACGGAAGTCAGGCGCTGTGAAGACTTCCTCTGTCGGCATATTTGGCAAGAATCCTTCTCCTTGCGCATTGATAGCACCAGCTGATTCCCAAACATGGTTTTTCGGCAAACCAAGGGTCAAATCTGTTCCTGGCGCTGTGTAGTGAAGGGCTGAAAATTGTTCTTTATTAAGCATATCTGCCTTGCTCTTGAGGATAGCTGCATGCTCTTCCCAAGCCTTAACAGGATCTTCTTCGTAGACACGGCAAGTTTTGAAGATTTGGTCCCAAAGGAGATCAACTGCTTCTTCGTTGCTCGCAGCATTTGGAAAGACTTTCTTGGCCCATTCAAGTCCAGCAGCGGCTGCAACAGTCCAACTAACCTTATTGGATTGAGTTGCGATTCTCATTGGCTTCATGGCAAGTCCCATAGCTTTGGCAGAAGCTGATAGCTTGTCAGCATCCACTCCGTTCAAAGCACCTGGATCAGATGAACGAACCCCAAGACGGCTAGCCTTGTTCTCCAAAAGATAGTTCATCTCAGCAACCTTGTATTCTGGCACATTGTCCAAACGCTCCATCGGAGCATAGAGAAATTTCTCACGGTTGATGACATCATCTGTCCACTGAACGATGACCTCATGCGCACCCAAGGTATAAGCTTCCTTCACGATTAGATGCGCCAACTCACGTTGCTCCACATCGATAGAAAGAGCCAAAGTGTGACCAGGTTGCACGTTGATTCCATTTGCAACCAACAATTTCGCATATTTTTCTAGATTTTCTTTAAAATTTGGTAAAACCATGTAGTTTTCTCTTTTCTATTTTTATTTTTCTTTCAAAGCAGAGAATAATCCTGCTAAAGCAATAGCACCTGACAAAAGTGCTGTTGATAAAAGAATTGTCTGATCAGCAAGTTCTAATTGATATTCAAATACCTTCTCAGCCGGCTTATCTTCCGCAAAAATTCTTAGTTTCATCTTGAACTCCTTAAAATAGATTAAAATAAATCACTATGACTGCCTGTCCTCAGCAAGTTTAAAAGTAATTCTTCCTTGTCTACTTTATAGACCAAAAGCCAATTTGGCTGGATATGGCATTCACGAACTCCTTGAAAATGCTTGGATGCCGTTAATTGATGATCACGATATCTAGCAGGAAGTTCTTTTTCTTGAACCAGAAAATTCAAAACTTCTTCTAATAATTCTGCCTTCAAACCACGCTTCATAGCCAACTTAAAATCTTTTTTAAACTGCTTATGGTAACGAATCTTAAGCACGTAAGTCCTCCATCAAGTCTGAGACTGATTTAAAAGACTGGCTCATATTACGATTTTGGTCTAAATCCGTTAATACCTCAAGCAACTTCCGATTCTCGTGTAGTCTAACATCAAAAGGTAATCCCTGATATTGAATAGCCTGACGAAGGAAAATATTGATAGCCGTTGTCATATCTATTCCCAGATTACTAAATACCTGTTGGGCTTGCTCCTTAACTTCACTATCCAAACGGATGCTCATACTCGTCTTTGACATACTATCACCCTCTTTCTACTATTATTTTAACAAAAAAGAGGGCTAATGTAAATCCATTGGATATACATTAGCCCTCTTTAAATAGATGATTATAGCTGTTCTGATGACTTATTTTCTATGAAATGATTTACCCTAGTCAAAATCTCTTTTTCTAGCCCTACAATCTGATCTGATTCCCATTTAGTCTTTTTCGTTATGTCAGCCATTATTTGTAATTTTAAACTCTGACGATGGAATATCCCTTCTCTTTCCCATTGTTCTAATTTAGCCTCTGGATAGGAGTTGCCAAACCTGGAGTTCTGAATATCTGTAACGATACAAAGATTCCCAAAGGAATGTAAAAACTCAGCAGGTAATTGGCTCTCTCCATCATGTCCATTTGGATTCTGAGGAAACCAATGTTCTATGGAACGGCGAGATGCAAATTTGAAATTATCAAAATTAATATCCTTGTACTCTTTCTCTAATTCGGCACGATTTTTCCATAAAACATAATCTACAAAGTTAAAAGCATAAACAGGAATTGCCCCATATTTTTTGATACTTTTATCTTCTGTAAACAATCTTTCTTGTGCATATCTCACTGCCATTTTTTCAAGAAAATCCTTAAAGCGAGCACCAAATTCTTGATCATTTAGCTCTTCAATATGTTTGTAGAGGAATTGTAATATTTCATATAACCAACGACTGTCACGATTGGCAGTAAAGGTCACAGCAAACATGGATTGGAGCATTAAAATATCATCATTAAACTTTTCAAAAGAATTTTTATCAAAATAATATTGAACAAATAAATCTCCTCCTGTTTTGTTATTATAATCATTCCGATAAACTTTCTGCAGAAACCAATCATTTTCTTGTCTTCTATTATTAGTCTCTTGAGACATTCGTACGATCAAATTATCAAATATAAATTTTAATTTCAATAAATTCCTAATAAATAATGTAACATCCTCTAAGTTTGTATTAACATTAATTACATTTTCAAATGTTTCTAATAATTTCTTGTCATCTAGCTGTATATCAGAAGGGGATACATTCCCAAATGTTATATAATAGACGAAATATAAAAATGTTTCAAAGTTTATAATCGTTCTGTATTTTTCCACTTCATTCGTATCTGATATTACTTTAACTATTGTAGATTCTTTATTTTCTATACTAGATAATAAAGATTTCTTATTAGTTGATTGAACTTCTATTTGACTTAAGGACTTATCGATATTTAAAAGAAAGCTATTCTGATAATTATTTCTTTTAATCCAATTCAAAGGAAATATTTTTTCTCTCTCTGCATCATGATGCTTGTTCTTTGCTTTTTTTGTAAATGCATTGATTACCGGCTTATCAAACTCTGCGCAGGCATCCCAAATTCTTGCAAACTTTTGCGCCATTTCTTTATCTGTACCGAACTTAGCCATCATTTGCGCCTTAAGAATCTCATGAGCCTCTAGTTGTTCTCCTCGAGAGTTGAAACGTTCGAAATAAAGATTCAAATCTAAATCCTCAGGAAGTATACTCCGAAAAATGATGACATTCTCAAAAAGATAATCGACGAAAGACTGAGGATTAAGCCGGCGCTCCTCTAGCACTTTTTTCAATGCGTCTTTAGCATATCCGTAACCTCTAGTCAGCTCATTTTCATCACCCTCTGAAATTTCTTGCTTGGTAAATAGATGTTGAATATTATTATTTGATTTCTTCCTAGCTGGGAATTTAAGATTGACAGCTTTCAATCTATCAAAACCAAACTCATGCTTCAAAGCTAAGGCAATCAAATTAAGGGCTGTTGTTCGCTGTTGCCCATCTATAATTTTGAAAATGTCATTCTCTTTATTAACGACTAATGTTCCAATATAGTAATTTTCTCTATTTTCTTGAAAAGCATCTGCTACGTCGTTCAATAACTGCTCAATTTCATCATAAGTCCAGGCAAAATTTCTCTGATAAAGAGGAATAGCATAGGAATCTTCATTTAATAAACGATTAACTGATAAGCTTATATGTGTTTCTACCATTTATCTTTTTCCTCTTCTATAATCTTGTCCACAGTATAATTTTCAAATATCTCTCTATCTATCTTAATCATGAAATCATTCGGAGTGACAGCATGAGATAAAAGTTGAAATAGTTTTTGAACCTCTTTTTGTCTAAAGCTTCCACCAGCAACATAGTTTCCTACCGTTGCATCATATATTGCTTTAGACTTAACTCTAGGGTAATAAGACCAAATAAACAAGGTCTCTACTATCTCCTTTGATAGCTCATCTTTTCCAAATCTATCTGCAAAAAGCGAGCAAATATTTAGGAATATATTGTGACACTTGAGGTAGCGTCCTTTTGAGCTATTGTAAATATTCAACATACCTTCTGGGTAAGCTAGATTTTTTTCTTCCCCTTCAGGTTCATCAGAAAATCCTAACTCTTCATTTAAAAAATCCTTATGATTTTTAATAGTTTCATGAGCAGATTCAATATACTCAAAAAATTTACTTCCATCAATGATTGGCATAGTAATGGACATGGGGAGATTTTCAATATGACGATACAATTCTAGATATGGAAAGTTCTGATTCAAATCAACGCCTTTAAAATCGTCAATAAAATCCTCTGTAAAACGCAGATAAGATCCATAACGTTTGTTTGTTAATCCTGTCTCTCCGCGCGACCAACGTCTCATACGGAAAAGATGTTTATCAAACAACTCTTTGAGACTTAAATCTTTATCTTCTACAAATTGCTCCCACTTTTCAACAATCTTTTCATCTTCTGAATCTTGCTTGCGAAGATGATAGGCTTTGAGCAAATCATGAGGTTCTAAAGATTTTCCACGATTATTCTGAGAATCAAATAACTGAAAGGCTTCAGATAATCGTTCCTGTGGCATAGTAATCACGGAGACAGAACAATTTTCCAATAAAAAGTTGCAAATATCTTTTGCCTGATTTTCGCCAACCAATTGAGTCAAATTTTCCCACTCATTATAATTTTCACTCGCATGATAGCAAGATAACTCTCCCAATTTAGCACTCAGCAGTTGATTAGCACCCTTATAATTCTCTAAATCATCTAATAAATGAAGAAACAAGGAAATAGAAATTAGCCGTTGCTGTCCATCGACAATATCTAAGTATATTTCCTTTTCATGCAAGATTTCATGTAAGATAACGGAACCAATCTGATATTCCTTTTTTCCCATAGCATCTCGTAAATCATAAAAAAGATTACGGATATGCTTTCTGTTCCATTTATATGGTCTTTGATAAGAAGGAATCCGCAAATCCCCTTCTTTCAATAGTTCTCCAACCTTTTTAGAAGTAAATTGAATAGTCATTTTA
>CAURUY010000021.1:0-7597 GCA_963528105.1 uncultured Streptococcus sp.
TAGAGAGAACCCCTGAACCAGTCCCCACATCCAGCACCGTTTCGCCACCACGAAGGACCTGCTCCAAGGCAAAGAGGCTCATCTTAGTGGTTGGATGGGTCCCCGTACCAAAAGCCATACCTGGATCCAGCTTGATAATCTTTTCTCCCGCAGTCGCCTCGTATTCTGTCCAAGACGGCACGATGGTCAAATCATGAGTGATACGAGCTGGCTCATAGTATTTCTTCCAGTTGTCTGCCCAGTCTTCCTCAGCCAAGGCAGTCGTACCCATTTTTACCTCTCCCAAGTCCATAAAATCTGTCAATTCTGCTAGGCGATCCTGCAAGTCTGCCTCAACCACTGCTACATCAACCGTATCAGGGTAGTAGGCGGTCACCACAATTTCTTCTTGCTGCTCGACCTCTGGGAAAATCTCGCCGAAGCGGTCCACATTTCCCACATAGTCCATGCTGTCTTCAATCGCAACACCTTGCGCTCCCAGCTCAATCAGGAGGTTGGAAACCAACTCCTCTCCCTCACGCTTCACTGTAACTTTTAACTCTTGCCATGTTTCCATCATTAAGATACCAATCCCGTAAAACACAAAGCCAAAATAGGAACTTCTCTGAAGACGCTTATGTCTAAGAGAAGTTTATCTTTTTGGTACCGTGTTTAGGGCGGGTTCAGTTTAGAAATTTAACTGAACCATCCTTTCTAATCACTTACTTTTAAATAATCCCTCAATCTCCCCTGTAGCTGAGGCACTGCCTGTTTAGACTTCAAAAACTCCTCAATAGACATCAGTTTATAAGCCTGTCCTTCATCTCCAAAGGTAATATTGTCAAATTGTTCTTGTCTTAGCTGACCAACCATAAAGACCGATTGCTTGCCTTCAAAGATTACGCTAGGATAAATTTTGCCCCAAAGCAAACAATCTTCATTTAAATGAATTCCCAGTTCCTCATAAACTTCACGCGCTACGCACTCGAAAGGGCTTTCGTCCCCTTCACGACCACCACCTGGCAACTCCCACATGTTGGGACAAGGAATATCGTCCTTGTCATCACGTAAGATAGTCAAGACCTTATCCCCACAAATCAAGGCAATCTTAGATCCTGTAAAATCAGAAATTTCTAGTTTCATCTTCAGTTCCTTCTACCATTTCCTTTTCCAGCTCTGCTAACAAGTTTTCATAATAGCGTTTCTCGTCCCTCAACATTCGACTACTATCCATTTTCTGCTTAGCAATCTTCATTGCCTTGTGAGTTTGAACTACATCTTTCCTTACCTTAAATTGATACCAAGCTTGTATCACCTGAAGATTGGACAGCTTGAGAGACAGAAACGATTTGACCTGTCGAATACTAGCATATTGCTCCGCTTGCTCAAAATCTCCTTCCAACAAGGCGATATGAAGCAGGGATAGTTGGGCAACTGTCCGCATCATCGGAGTAGTTGTCCTCTCAAGTAATGCTTGAAACTGCTGTTTAGCTACTTCTTCCTTCCCTTCCAAAATGGAAACTTCACCTTGCATACCTAATACACCATCCGCAAAACTCCCTCTCACATCCTCATCAACAGACATGACAAAGTCTTTTAAATCATATTCTTGAGGAGCTAGCAAGGTCTGGGCAGAATGCCTCAACATCAGGTAGGCGTATTTCGTATTTTCAGGCTGTTGTAGTAATTCCCAAATTTTTGCTCCATCGGTAATCCCAACTGGCAGAGCATTGAATAGAAGAAGAGATAAATTTAGACAAATCCAAGTGCCTGCAAAATACCAGTTTGTTGTCAAAAAACCAAAAAGTGTTGCCAATAATATCAAGCAAAGGTGAACTATCAAGCCTCCTGAAAGCATCAAGATGATTCTTTGATCACTTTCATTCTCTTTTAAACCAATATACTGAGCACCAACATTTTTTATAACTGCTGTTCGACTAAGATGAAGCCTTCCTGACTTTTTGGTTAAAAGAAAGTTCCCTAATCCAAAAGCCACCAGACGATAGCCTGTCAGATAACCACAAAATGCATGACCAAGCTCATGAAGAATAAAGATTACATACATGCTTAGAAGAGCGAAGGCATAACCAAAAGTAAAGACTAAAACTGCGGAATACCCCAACTCTGCAAATGCGATTGTTCCACAAGCAAAAGCTAGCATCATCACAAGAACAGACACTGTCTGAATCAAATACGTCACAATTTTTTTCATAAACTCTCCCAATAATCCCTAGTATCTTGGATAAGGATAAAATTCTCCCTCTTCCAAGCCAACTTTTCCTTCTTCAAAGACTTCTTGGTTCCATTCCATGACAAATTCTTCTGCTTCTGGGTCTTCCAAAAAGTCCATGAGAGCATCTAATCCAACCTCGGCAGTATCTTTAAGGAATAGCGCAAAATAAGCTAAAAATTCACGAGAAAATCCCTTCTTAGGCAGGTAAGGAATGACAGTCAAATAGTCTTCCTCATTGACGGTTGATTTGGCAGGATTGTAAAAAAGTACCGCTTCTTCAAAAAGGATATCATCTGACGAAACCTCTCCGTCTTCATCTAGCATCTCCACCCCTGCAGCATTTTGTGCCTCTAATAGAAAACTCACTTCAACCGCATGATTGCGCTTGTCCCAACTAATCTCATAATCAAAAGGAAAGTTCTTGTCCAACTCTTCTTGTAAAACATCTAAAAATCCATATATTGCCATTTTGTCCTCTTTCTATGCGACTCTTAAATCGCCCCGATTGCTCGGAAATATGCTAAAATAGATACTACCATCTTACCACATATACATCAGAAAATCCACGCTAGAAAGGACTGCTATGCCAGACAATCTCGCGCTTCGCATGCGCCCTAAAACCATCGACCAGGTCATTGGTCAGGAACATCTGGTTGGGCCTGGAAAAATTATCCGCCGCATGGTGGAAGCCAACCGCCTGTCCTCCATGATTCTTTATGGACCTCCTGGAATCGGCAAGACCAGTATTGCCTCTGCCATCGCAGGGACGACCAAGTATGCCTTTCGAACTTTCAATGCGACAGTAGATAGTAAAAAAAGACTCCAAGAAATAGCTGAAGAGGCGAAATTCTCTGGTGGTCTCGTCCTATTACTAGACGAGATTCATAGACTAGATAAAACCAAGCAAGATTTCCTCTTGCCTCTTTTGGAAAGTGGACTGGTCATCATGATTGGGGCTACAACTGAAAATCCTTTCTTTTCTGTCACTCCTGCCATTCGTAGCCGTGTTCAAATTTTTGAGTTGGAACCTCTGTCTAACCAAGACGTCAAAGAGGCTCTTCAGATAGCTCTAAATACCCCTGAGCGTGGTTTTGATTTTCCAGTAGAACTAGATGAGGAGGCGCTGGATTTCATCGCAACCTCTACAAACGGAGACCTGCGCTCTGCCTTCAACTCACTAGACTTGGCTGTTCTTTCTACCCCTGAGAATGACGAGGGCATCCGCCATATCACTCTAAACATCATGGAAAATAGCCTGCAGCAGAGCTACATCACTATGGATAAGGATGGAGACGGTCACTATGATGTTCTGTCTGCCCTGCAAAAGTCCATCCGTGGCTCGGATGTGGATGCCAGTCTCCACTACGCAGCTCGCTTGATTGAGGCTGGTGATTTGCCAAGTCTCGCTCGTCGCTTGACTGTTATCGCCTATGAAGATATCGGCTTAGCCAATCCTGAAGCCCAGATTCACACCGTGACTGCTCTGGATGCTGCACAAAAGATTGGATTCCCAGAAGCCCGCATTCTCATTGCCAATGTCGTGATTGATTTGGCCCTTTCTCCAAAATCCAACTCAGCCTATGTAGCTATGGATAAGGCACTTGCCGACCTCAAAACATCAGGGCACTTGCCTATTCCGCGACACCTGCGTGATGGGCACTACAGTGGAAGCAAGGAACTGGGGAATGCCCAAGACTATCTCTATCCACACAACTATCCTGGAAATTGGGTCAAGCAAGACTATCTACCAGAAAAAATTCGTAATCATCACTATTTCCAAGCAGAAGATACTGGTAAATATGAACGGGCTTTGGCTCAAAGAAAGGAAGCTATCGACCGTTTGCGAAAAATCTGAAATCCTTTTCAAAAAATTGCACTTTCCTCTTGATTTTTTTTGAAAAAGTGGTATCATATAAACATAGAAACGCTGTGGTGTACGACTTCACACTTAAGTGTTGACCGACTATTTTTTGTATTATTAGGGAAACAAAAGTCTTCTAACAGCATGTAGGCCGTCTCACACGGAAACAGCTTCAGTTAGAGCGAGTTGCCCACCTGCTTAATTGCGCGGGTTCAATACAAACCGTGAAGTTTCGGCACCAATACAGCTTTTTTCTTTGCCTCCTTAGCTCAGCTGGCAGAGCAGCGGACTCTTAATCCGTGGGTCACAGGTTCGATCCCTGTAGGGGGCATAATTTAGTGCCTAAAAGCCTTATTCTAAAGGCTTTTTTTCGTATCTGTTCTACTTTTGGTCAACTAATGAATACTAAAGATATAATTTTACGCCTCCCCTTTCCAGACAGCTCTAATCTGATTGCACTCAAAATTTTTAAAAATTTAATACAAAAGTCTTGCTTTTCTTTTAATTTATGCTATACTTGTTCTTGTACCTGATACAGGTTTGTTAAAAAAGGAGTTCAGATGGATACAAAATTCTCAGTTGCTTTGCATATCTTAACAATGATTAGTGAAAGCAAGGAAACCTTAAGTTCTCAGGCATTGGCTACTAGTGTTGGGACTAACGCTAGTTACATTCGAAAGGTGATTGCCTTATTGAAAAATGCAGATTTGATTCATTCCCAGCAAGGAAAAACAGGCTATCAACTCAATAAGTCTCCAAAGGAAATGACTTTACTAGAGATCTACTATGCTACTCAAGAAATCAAACACATCAGTTTATTCCCTGTTCATCAAAATAGTAATCCCGATTGTCCCGTTGGGAAACATATCCAAGGGGCAGTTTCACCGCTTTTCGCTAGTGCCGAATCTCAATTAGAGAAGGAATTAGCAAATCAAACTTTAGAAGATGTTATTGACAATCTATATAAACAAGCCAAACAAGTCCGAAACTGATTTGATAGCAAGTCAGTTTTTACTAGAAACAACATATACTTGTATTAGATACAAGTTTATTGGATCATATTCAAAAAGAAAAGAGAAAACACTTGAAAGTCGCACAACACACTACTTATAACAAAAACAATATCACGCTGAATATCACAGAAATCGCTAAACCAAGTATTACAGACACAGAAGTTTTAGTTAAAGTCACCGCAGCTGGTGTTAATCCTCTCGATAACATGATCTCTCGTGGTGAGGTTAAGATGATTGTTCCTTACAAACTTCCTCAAACTGCAGGTAACGAAGTGGTTGGAATCGTTGAAAGCATTGGCAAGAAAGTTAACAACTTTCAGGTAGGAGATCGTGTCTTTGGCCGTCTGCCACTTGATCATATCGGCGCCTTTGCAGAATACGTAGCTGTCGATAGCCAAGCCTTAGCCAAGGTTCCAGACTATCTATCAGACGAGGAAGCTGCTGCTATTCCGCTTACTGCCTTGACCATTATGCAGGCTCTTGACCTCGTGGGCGCTCAAGCTGGGAAAACGATCTTTATTTCTGGTGGTACTGGAGGAGTTGGTGGAATGGCCATTCCGATTGCCAAGGCCAAAGGTTTGAAGGTCATTACCAACGGTTCTGGAGATAATGCAGAGCGTGTCTTGAACCTCGGAGCAGACCGCTTTATCGATTACAAAACCGAGGATTATACAAAAACTGTTAGCCAGGTGGATTATGTCCTCGATACTCTCGGTGAAGCTGAAACTGAGAAACAAATGTCTATCATGAAAAAAGGTGGACAGCTTGTTTCACTTCGTGCTATGCCAAACGGTGCCTTTGCCAAACGCATGAATCTACCAAAATGGAAACAGATGATTCTTGGCTTAGCGGGTCGCAAATTTGATAAGATGGCGGAAAAATACGGCGTCCAATACCATTTTATCTTTGTAGAAAGCAATGGTGCTCAATTACAAGAGGTAGCTGACCTCTTTAGTAAATTAGAAATCAAACCCTCTATCGATACAGTTTATCCATTTGAAGAGGTAAATAGCGCATTAGACAAGGTCGCTAATGGTCGCTCACGTGGAAAAACAGTCCTCAGCTTTAAGAAATAAAAAGGAAAACACAATGTCATATCTTACAACTAAAAATCAATACATTACTTGGCAATGGATGAGTGGTTCGGAAAAGGTCTAACCAAACGTCAGCAAGGCTTGCCAGGCCTAGCCTACTATCTCATTGAGGTTACAAGTAAAGAGGAGCTCCTCATCATTGACCATAGTACACCTGAGGTTGAGGCACCAATCACATGGCTAAACTCAAGAGAGTTAGAATTTGGTGATCCATATGGTATTGTAACCCGTGTTCGAATAGCCAACAAGTGATAGGATTGGGTTTCGAGTCAATCTGTGATACATCCTGTTTCAAGTATTTTGATAAAGGATTAAAAGATCTTTCTTTTTCTACTTCAGATACTTAGCTCTGGGCATATACTATTTAAAACAGGTCCCAAAATGAATGTAACTAGGAGCTCTGCTAATGATAGATATGAAATTTTTTAATATTCAAAAAGACTCCACCTATCTATAGGAAATCTACCCTAGAGATGGATGGGGTCTTCTTTCACTCACTAATCTAATCGAATAAACATCATTGCATTAAGTAAAGAGATAAGAGCGACTGTATTGACATTATTGGAATAGATTAGTCGCTTATTTTCAATAGGAGGAATAATAAAATTAGAGATAATGATATCGTAAGGTGATTCTCTTAGAGAATCAAGTGATAACTCTGTTTCACCCCAAACTTCTAGTTCAAAATTGTTGCTGCAATAATAAGAAAGTGTTTCCGCTACTGATTTTGCATGATACTGATCAAAATTGCTCATGACTAAAACCTTTAATTTAGGTTGATTTTGTAGTAGATTAAGCACCAAATGTTTGGTATGAGTGATGAAGGTATAAGATAGATGATTTACCATCATTGAACTAGAACAAACTTCAAGAGTCTCTAAATAATGAGAAAGCTCTTTTTTTACATCTGAAACAAATTTAGGGAAAATATTTTGAAAATTCCTGATTGTATTCCCTTTTTGATCAAATAAAATAAACTCAGTGGACAACTCCTGACGATACAGATGTGCAGTATTATGCAGATGCCAAATCAGATTATCCTTATTCTCAATCTCAATCTGATACTTGACTGAAATCTGATCAATAAAATCACTCAATAGATGGTAAGATTTCCCAACATAACTATCCCTTTTTACACTTTTCAAAAAGAGTTTTTCATCTATGAAAAACATTTTTTGAAAGTAAGACGCAAATAATTGGCAAACCACTTCTTCATCTAAAGAGAGATTGTATTCTGATTCAAAACTCTGAGCAACACCTTCTATTCCTTCTGCCTGCATCAAAGCATTCAAACTTTGGTCGTTAAAAGAATCTTTATCTACTTCCATAAAATGACCAAACTTTATTCGATATAGATTGGTTACTAGGAGCAACTTTAGCATTCTATGAGTTGACAAATTCATTGGAAAGCTTGTTT
>CAURUY010000022.1:0-7005 GCA_963528105.1 uncultured Streptococcus sp.
ACTGTACTTGGAGGTAATTATGGATTTCAAAAGTTTTCTTATTGTTTTTGTTGTTAGTATGCTTATTTCTTTTATTACTTATTTAATTAGGGAAAAATTTTTAAAATCTCCAAAGAAGAATAAAGATAGATCTAATTAGATAAAGAGATTTTTTATCGCTGGTTTAATCTACAGTGGAGTTTCTTTAATATTGTTTCGCCTGTTAAAATGATATGTGATAGCAGGATAAAAAATCTACAAATTAAGTTGGTATCAATATGGTGTAAAGGGCAAGTATGTTTTTCATGCTTGCTTTTTAAATTTTTTACAATTCAAGATGTTTTGATGACCATTCGTGATTTGAGTGTTCCAAGGATAAAATGAGTGCTATACTAGCAGTGTAAAGGTTCTAGTTCAACAAACATTTAGGAGGAAATTTTATGAAGAAAAAAATACTTGTCATTTTCATCTTGTATCTGATCATGTCCATCTTTCTATATCCGCTTAGGGAAAGTATTTGGTATCAGCTATTTTATACCATAGCCTATATGATTGCGGTTATGATCTATCTTGCTTTAACTAAAAAGAAAGGAGCAAAGAAATGAAAACTTTTCTTGCTAAAAAACGGAACATCTTTCTTGCAAGATTGTTCCTAGGTCAGTTGCCCTTGCTTGTCTCTACTTATCTATTTCTATCTCGTCAGTTTTTAAATTTTTCCTTAGTTTTCCAATTTCTTTTAGTGGTTATTAACTTGGCTTCTATTTTGGTCACTGTTTACCTCACTAGAGAAATGAGGATAAGAAAGTTTGAAGATGATGATTTGGTTAGTCCTAGAACCAATCAACTTATGTATATCGGCTTGACAGGTTTTATGTCCATTATTTGTTTGTATAGAGGTGTCACAGCAGGAGAATCTTACCAACAACTAATTGCCTATATTGGCGCTATTCTCTGCTTGATTATCATGCTTCTACTCATTTGGGGCTTGAAGTATTATAAAAAGTAGCTTTCTCTCCTCTTTTATCAGGATATTTGAGTAGAAAGGCTCTATTAAAAAGTTCGTGAAATAAGTGAATGGAGGTATTTAAAATGAAATATAGATTATTTCTTGTTATTTTCTTGAGTAGTATGTTGAATCTTCTTTTAGGGACATTTTTACAAATCTCTAATGTATCAATTGGGTGGATTGTTCTCTACAGTGGATTATTTGAAGCAGGCGTTTTCCTTCTTGCTAATAAAGGGGTGGCGGTAAAAATCAAGGAAGTAGACATTCGAAATCGCTTTAAATTTATTTTTGGAAAAACCTTATGGTTTCAAATTCTTTTACTCATCTTTTTGATAATCAAACTTTATCTTGGTTTGGATGCGAAGCTGATTTTATTCTATGGACATATTTTCATTGTCTTTAATGCCTTAATGTATCTATTATCTAGTAGTCAGGTTAACCTTAAAAAGAACAAGCTGTCTTCTTAATCTTGCAGTAATAGAGCCTGACAAGAGGAGGTCATCATGTATAAACACTTATTTTTCCTAGATTCCAAAACTTTAGACCGGTTGACGCCCTATATTCTGGTCTTGGCTTCTGACACCATTGCCTTTAATGTTTTTGTGCTAACCTTTGTATCTGCGGTGGTCTTTAATTCCCTAAATTCTATGCTAGCTTTAATGGCTATATTCTTAGGGGCTGGCTATGTGGTCGGATTTTGGTTACTCAAATGGTTTGTTTTGGAAAGATTAGAGCTCAAGGATGGCTTGTAGGGAAGTTTGTTTGGTGAGGAGGATAGCTTTATGGCCATTTTCAATAAGTGCCATGCCTTGTTTTTGGGATTTTTAGTATTTGCCATCGTTGGTGCAGCGGGATATTCCGTCAATCAAGGGGATTATTTTCAACACCAGTACACATTCATTATTATAAAGAGTCTCTTGCTTTTCCTTAGTTTTGGCTATGCGAAATGGTTTGATATGATTTCTTTGGGGATTTTAAGCAGGAAACAACTCTTGCTGTTCATTGGAATCTTTCTTCTCACTGTGCTGGTAAATATTAGCTATCATGCTTTTTTCTCAGTTGTTTCTGGTGCTTCGGCTCAACACCTTGAGGAAGCTAGTAAAGGACTTTCGTTTTCCTTTATTGTTAGTGCTACAGTTTTGGCACCTATCCAGGAGGAACTCCTGTTTAGAGGACTTCTTCAAGGTGCGGTTTTTGATAATTCTTGGCTGGGGCTTGTGCTGACCTCCTCTCTCTTTTCTTTCATACATGAACCTTATGATATTCCTTCGTTTTTCTATTATCTATTTTTTGGGGTGTTGCTGGGCTTTGCTTATAAAAAGAGCCAAAACCTATGGGTTTCTACTCTAGTCCATATGTTTTACAACAGTTTGCCACTCTTAACTTATTTCTAAAAATTATGAAAAGGTAAGTAGGAGATTGTGCTTACCTTTTTCTTTCTATAATGATACCCAAGCCAATCTAGAGGCTTTTCTTTGAGAATCGGATGTGGAGCGGTTGACGAATAGGCCAAAAACTAGTAGAATAGTAAGGAAACTTTATACGGAGGAAAGAAATGGATTTGGGTGATAATGAGCTAACACTGACTCCCATACCTGGGAAAAGTGGCAAGGCTTATATGGGTAGCTATCCTGATGGGAAGCGTATCTTTGTAAAAATGAACACCTCTCCAATCCTACCTGGTCTAGCTAGAGAACAAATTGCTCCACAATTATTATGGAGTCGCCGTTTGGCAGATGGGCGTGATATGTGTGCTCAAGAATGGTTGACAGGCAAGATATTGACCCCCTATGATATGAATCGTAAGCAAATCGTCAATATTTTAACTCGCCTTCATCGCTCACGTCCGTTGATGACACAGTTGAGTCGTTTGGGATATGCCATGGAAACACCTGTAGATTTACTACAGTCTTGGCAAGAAACGGCTCCAGATGCTTTGCGTAAAAATCATTTTATCAGTGAAGTGATGGCTGATTTACGTCAGACTATTCCAGGATTTAGAGAGGACTATGCGACCATTGTCCATGGAGATGTACGACATAGTAATTGGATTGAGACGGATAGTGGCTTGATTTATTTGGTAGATTGGGATTCGGTTCGCTTGACCGACCGCATGTTTGATGTGGCCCATATGCTCTGCCATTATATTCCAGAACATCAGTGGAAGGAATGGTTGACCTACTACGGTTACAAGTACAATCAGACGGTATTAAATAAATTGTATTGGTACGGTCAATTGTCTTATTTGAGCCAGATTTCCAAGTATTATATGAACCAAGATTTAGAAAATGTCAATCGGGAGATCCATGGCTTGCGTCACTTCCGAGACAAGTATGGAAAGAGAAGATGAGAGTTAGAAATCGTAAAGGGGCAACAGAATTACTAGAGGCAAATCCCCAGTATGTGGTCCTCAATCCTTTGGAAGCCAAGGGAAAATGGCGGGACTTGTTTGGCAATGATAATCCCATTCATGTGGAAGTTGGAAGTGGAAAGGGTGCCTTTGTTTCAGGTATGGCCAAGCAAAACCCTGACATCAACTATATCGGGATTGATATTCAAAAGTCTGTTTTGAGCTACGCTTTGGACAAGGTGCTTGAAGTTGGAGTGCCTAACATTAAGCTCTTGTGGGTAGATGGTTCTGACTTGACTGACTACTTTGAAGACGGTGAGATTGATCGCTTGTATCTGAACTTTTCAGATCCTTGGCCGAAAAAACGCCATGAAAAGCGTCGTTTGACCTACAAGACCTTCTTGGATACCTTCAAGCGTATCTTGCCTGAAAATGGAGAAATTCATTTTAAGACGGATAACCGTGGCTTGTTTGAGTATAGCCTAGTGAGTTTTTCTCAGTATGGCATGAAGCTCAATGGTGTCTGGCTTGATTTACATGCCAGTGATTTTGAAGGCAATGTCATGACAGAATACGAGCAAAAATTCTCCAACAAGGGGCAAGTTATCTACCGAGTTGAGGCAGAATTTTAAGAAATAGCCTGAAAGCAGGCTGTATAAGTGCTTTTGCTTTACATAAGTTGGCAAACGTGCTATACTAATAGTAAGAATATGAGAAAGAGAGGCGGGGAAATATCTTCGCCTCTTGCTTATGAGGAGGTGGACGCAATCGCAACAATCGTAGAATTAGTCAGAGAAGTTGTAGAACCTGTCATAGAAGCACCTTTCGAACTCGTGGATATCGAGTATGGAAAGATTGGCAGTGACATGATTCTCAGTATTTTTGTAGATAAACCTGAAGGAATTACCTTGAACGACACGGCAGACTTGACAGAAATGATCAGTCCTGTCCTAGACACCATCAAGCCAGATCCCTTCCCAGAACAATATTTCCTAGAAATCACCAGTCCAGGCTTGGAACGTCCTTTGAAAACCAAGGATGCCGTTGCTGGAGCGGTTGGGAAATACATCCATGTCGGGCTCTACCAAGCCATCGATAAGCAAAAGGTCTTTGAAGGAACCTTGTTGGCCTTTGAAGAGGACGAGTTGACTATGGAATATATGGACAAGACGCGTAAGAAAACAGTCCAAATTCCATACAGTTTAGTATCAAAAGCACGTTTAGCAGTTAAATTATAGAAAAAGAAAGGATAGCTTTTGAGGATTCAAAAGTGAAGAAAACATGAGTAAAGAAATGCTAGAGGCCTTCCGCATTTTGGAAGAAGACAAGGGAATCAAAAAAGAAGACATCATCGACGCAGTAGTAGAGTCGCTTCGTTCCGCTTATCGCAGACGCTATGGTCAATCTGATAGCGTAGCTATTGACTTTAACGAAAAAACAGGTGACTTTACCGTTTATACTGTCCGTGAAGTTGTTGATGAAGTATTTGATAGCCGTTTGGAAATCAGCTTGAAAGATGCTCTTGCCATTAATTCAGCCTATGAACTTGGAGACAAAATCAAGTTTGAAGAAGCGCCTGCTGAGTTTGGTCGTGTCGCAGCCCAATCTGCCAAACAAACCATCATGGAAAAAATGCGCAAGCAAACACGTGCCATCACTTACAATACTTACAAAGAACATGAGCAAGAAATCATGTCTGGTACAGTAGAACGCTTTGACAACCGCTTCATCTATGTCAACCTTGGTAGCATCGAAGCCCAATTGTCAAAACAAGACCAAATTCCTGGAGAAGTTTTTGCTTCTCATGATCGTATTGAAGTTTATGTCTACAAGGTTGAAGACAACCCTCGCGGTGTCAACGTCTTTGTTAGCCGTAGCCATCCAGAAATGATCAAACGTTTGATGGAACAAGAAATTCCAGAAGTTTATGATGGAACTGTTGAAATCATGAGCGTGGCTCGTGAAGCTGGTGACCGTACGAAGGTTGCAGTTCGTAGCCATAATCCAAACGTGGACGCTATCGGTACAATCGTTGGACGTGGTGGTGCTAATATCAAGAAGATTACTAGCAAATTCCACCCAGCTCGTTACGATGCCAAGAGCGACCGTATGGTGCCAATCGAAGAAAACATCGACGTTATCGAGTGGGTAGCAGATCCAGCTGAATTTATCTACAATGCCATTGCTCCTGCTGAGGTTGACCAAGTTATCTTTGACGAAAACGACAGCAAACGTGCCTTGGTGGTTGTACCAGATAACAAGCTTTCTCTTGCTATCGGTCGTCGTGGGCAAAATGTTCGCTTGGCGGCTCACTTGACTGGTTACCGTATCGATATTAAGTCTGCTAGTGAATTTGAAGCCATGGAAGAAGCTGGTTCGGTAGAGTTGGAAGCAGAAAACGATACTGTCGAAGAATAAAAGCTGCTAGAGGAGGGAAAGATGAAAACGAGAAAAATCCCTTTGCGCAAGTCTGTTGTGTCTAACGAAGTGATTGATAAGCGTGATTTGCTCCGCATTGTCAAAAACAAAGAAGGGCAAGTCTTTATCGATCCGACAGGCAAGGCCAATGGCCGTGGCGCTTATATCAAGCTAGACAATAAAGAAGCCCTAGAGGCGAAAAAGAAGAAGGTCTTTAACCGTAGCTTTAGCATGGAAGTGGAAGAAAGCTTTTATGACGAGTTGATCGCTTATGTGGATCACAAAGTGAAAAGAAGAGAGTTAGGACTTGAATAAGCAAAAGATAAGTAATCTCTTGGGACTTGCTCAGAGAGCAGGGCGTATCATATCGGGTGAAGAATTGGTGGTTAAAGCCATTCAAGACGGCAAGGCCAAGTTAGTCTTTCTAGCCCATGATGCTGGACCCAATCTGACCAAGAAGATTCAAGATAAAAGTCATTATTATCAAGTAGAAATTGTAACCGTGTTTTCAACACTGGAATTAAGCATAGCAGTCGGGAAATCGAGAAAGGTTTTGGCTGTGACAGATGCTGGATTTACAAAGAAAATGAGGTCTCTTATGGAATAGAAGAGGAGGACATGATTTGTCTAAGAAAAGATTGTACGAAATCGCAAAAGAACTTGGAAAAGAAAGTAAAGAAGTTGTAGCGCGTGCAAAAGAGTTGGGCTTGGATGTGAAAAGCCACTCATCAAGTGTGGAAGAAGCTATCGCTGCAAAAATCGCTGCCAGCTTTAAGCCTGCTGCTCCGAAAGTAGAAGCAAAACCTGCAACACCAAAAGCAAGTGCAGAAAAGAAAGCCGAAAAATCTGAACCAGCTAAACCAGCTGTAGCTAAGGAAGAGGCAAAACCTGCTGAGCCAGTTGCTCCGAAGGCAGAAAAAGTAGCAGCTAAACCGCAAAGCCGTAATTTTAAGGCTGAGCGTGAAGCCCGTGCCAAAGAGCAGGCAGAACGACGCAAGCAAAACAAGGGCAATAACCGTGACCAACAAAAGGGAAATCATCAAAAGAATGATAACCGTAATGGTGGAAAACAAGGTCAAGGCAACCGCGACAATCGCCGTTTTAACGACCAAGCTAAGAAACAGCAAGGTCAGCAAAATCGTGGAAATGAGCGCCGTCAACAAGAGGACAAACGTCCAAATCAAGTGGCTCCACGTGTTGACTTTAAAGCCCGTGCAGCAGCCCTAAAAGCAGAGCAAAATGCAGAATATGC
>CAURUY010000023.1:0-6981 GCA_963528105.1 uncultured Streptococcus sp.
TCAAATCCGTGCTGGTCTGCTTGCCTTCCATCCAGATAATCTTCATGATGCGCCACTCTGCATTGGAAATTTGCATGACCTCTCCTTTCTAAATCTACATTTGTAAATCTTATGATGTTATTTTACACCTAAGATTTACATTTGTCAACCAAAAGTTTTAAAAAAAATCTTCCTTTGAAGATTTGTCTGGTTGGGCTTTTTCACTCCCTATTTTTATCTCCCTAAATTGTCAAATTAAGTTAGATTTTTCATGTAACTCAGAAAAACTTGGTATGGTGTTTGATAATTCAAAGACTTCCTAGAAATTCTATTTCTTTTATCAGCTGTAGCCGATAAATAATTTTGAGAAATATTCGTAAAATCCAATTGTTTAGGTAGTCCATTTCGTCTTAATAAGCCTTTAGAATGTTCATTGAGACCTCGTTGGCCAGGACATCCTGGATCCGCAAAGAAAATATCAATATCATGTGCATTCGAAATAGATTTCCAATTAGAAAATTCTTTTCGCAATCAAAAGTGTTCGACTTAAAGAGATTGCTGGGGACTTGAGACAACCATTGATTAATGGAAGCCTCAATATCACTTGCTTTTCGTCCATTGATTTTCAGTGTGATAATGGCTTTTGAGCAGCATTCTACTAAGGTAATGACTGCACTTTTGTTCTTTTCACCCACAATTGTATCTCCTTCTTGATGACCGAATTCCGTCTTAAAATCGGGATAACTGTCTGCTCTCTCACGCAAATTGCTACGAAACACTTGTTCTCCTCGTTTTTCACTATGACCATTTGGTTTTCTTTTGCCTTTCCAAGGGAAATCCTCTTTCTTTAAAATACCACGGTCTGCTAGTCAATAGAGAGTTCTCATAGAACAAGAAACCCTATCTGGATAAGTTCCTTTAATGTCATCAAGGCTCCAATTTTGTTCTAAATGAGTTTGGATAAAATCTTTTTCTGATTGCGTAAGACTTGTTTTATTCCGACCACAACGTTTCTTATTGACTTTATAACGGTTATAGTAATCATATGCAGAGTGCCCCTCTTTCAGATAGTTGATGACATTGTAGATTGTCTGTTTTGATTATCCAAGTGAGGTCACAATATCTGAAACTTTTGTGTTTTCTTGATAGTAAGCCTCTATCATTACAAACTCGCTTGTGGTAAGATGTGTATAAGTCATTTATGTAAGTTCCTTTCAGACAAATGTGGTGTTTATCTGGCCTTACATAGATGGCTTTTTCTGTCTAGCTTAATTTTACAAATTGGAGATTTTAAAAAATTATATGTACACCAAGTTAAAAGTCTAGTAGAAACAATTATACTAGACTTTTCGTTACTCTATCACAATCATAGCCTTGATGGACTTGCGTTCATCCATATCTTTATAGGCCTGATTAATATCTTCCAATTTATAACTTGTCGTAAAGACTCGGCCTGGATTGATGTCGCCATCAAGAACGGCCTTAACCAAGAACTGTTTGTCATAGGTTGTGACAGAGGCTGGGCCGCCACCAATCGTTGTATTTTGTCCAAAGGTTGATCCAATGGCACGATTTTCATAGTGTGGAACACCAACAAATCCCATTCGACCACCATTGTGAAGGACTCCAAGGGCTTGATCTACCGCTGCTTCTGTACCGACACATTCGAGAGCGGCATCCGCTCCTCCTCCGAGGATTTCACGGACCTTGGCAATCCCTTCTTCCCCACGCTCTGCTACAATGGCTGTCGCTCCAAATTCCAGAGCCATTTGTTGGCGGTCTTCGTGACGGCTCATAAGGACGATTTGCGATGCACCCCGCATCTTAGCTGCGATGACAGCGCATTGACCAACAGCACCGTCACCAATAACAACTACCTTGTCACCTTTTTGCACATCAGCCACACGCGCTGCATGGTAGCCCGTCGGCATGACATCTGCTAGCGTCAAGAAGGATTTGAGCATGGCTTCTGTATAATCAGACGGTTGCCCAGGAATTTTGACAAGGGCCCAGTTAGCAAAGTGGAAACGGATATACTCAGCCTGAACGCCACCAGACCAGTTATTGCTCGGGTGGTTATCACAAGAACCGTCAAAACCAGCACGACAAGCATCACACTGACCACAACCGTGTGTGAAAGGGGCAATGACAAAGTCACCTGGTTTTACTGTTGTGATGTTTTCACCAACTTCTTGGACAATTCCGATAGCCTCATGACCACTATTTCTATGTCCCTCTTCGATTTCTGGATTGCGGTAACTCCAAAGATCAGAGCCACAAACGCAAGTACGTACTATCTTGATAATGGCATCATCTGCTGCCACGATTTGCGGACGATCAATTTCTTCTAGACCAACCTGCCCAGCTTTTGTATAAACTGCTGATTTCATTTAATAACCTCTATTCTTTCGTTTCTGATAGTATATACTTTTTAACAAGAAATCGCTCACATCAAACACTCCCTATTACGGTCACATTTAGTTACTTAATCATATTTTTTTCCATACTTCTTTTCAAGCATTTTCTTAACTAGATATGGCATTTTGACATTCTCTCTACCTTTTTTAGCAATCAATTTTTTGACGAAATCAGGCATCTGAATATCTTCTTCCTCTTCTAAAATCTCTCCTGTGTTTGAAGGGGCTTCCAACTCATCAAAAGTCTCTAGTTGAGGTTGATAGTAACGATAGTCACCGTCTATATGAGACTGAATAGTTGAAAGAAGTGCTTTAATCAAACGAGAATCGCTATTTGGCATAGGAGGACGGTGATAGACCACATCAAGCTCATGACAAAGCTCCTTACACTCCACATCATTATCAAAAAGAACCTCAATATGCTCACTAATAAAAGCTATCGGGACAAAAATATAGTGGTCAGGGTGTTTCTTCTCATCACGAAGGTATTCTAAGACATCAGGCTTAATCCAAGGAATACCAATATCACTTTCACTCTGCCATGTATTGGTATACTGGTCTTCTTCAAGGCCTAAAATTTCCACAATCAAGCGAGTATTGTCATAAATCTGATCGATATAAGGGTCACCAAAATCAAGGGCCAAAACTGGGACACTGTGAGCTGAAAAAATCACCTTATAGCTGTCATCTCCAATTTGATCTAAAATATTTCGAATCTCATCAGCCCAATAGTGGAGAAGTGAAGGTTCTTGGTACCAATCCTTGATAATTTGGAACCTAATCTGCTCACTTTCTAAAAATTTTTCATATCCCATGACAGAATAGTAAGAATAATGAGGCTCTAAAATCAAGCACAAACATTCTTCAATTCCGTCATTCTCCATCTCTTTGATTACATCAGTGATAAAAGGGCGGGAAAATTTATTAGCAAAGTAGACCGACACTCGTTCTCCAAGAGCAGAAGCAACCAAATCCACTTCTTCTCTAGTTATCCTTTGGAGTGGAGTTCCACCAATTCGGACGTAATTGTCATATAAAGTCTGAATTTCATGTGGTTCAGGACGAACACCACGCCGGATATTCGTGAAAAACTCCGCTACTCCTTCATAGGTAATCTCTTCAGGTGACCCAAAGGTCATCATCAACACAGCTCTCTTACTCATAATTACTCCTTGTTTCACGTTTGTTCTATTTTAGCATGAAAAGGCATAGTTTAGAGAGTTTAGTGTCAAAAAAACTCCTAGAGAAGCCTCTAAGAGTTAAAAAACAAACCTTAATGATGGTGTTGCTGCTCACTTTCTGCCTCCAGCTCTTCAATATTTCTCTTGTGAGCTCGGTGGGTTGCCAAGTCTTCATCAACTTCGATGGTGACATTTTGAAAGCCCCTCTCTTTGAGCAAGGTGCGGATAGACTCTTTACAGACCTCCATATGCTTGACATGCTCCAGACAAACATGGACAATGGCATTTTTCTCCAAACCGTCCATGGTCCAAAGATTAAGCTGATTAATACTAGCGACATGGTCCAATTCAGCCAAATCTGCCTTGATCTTCTGGATATTCACCCCTTCTGGCACAGCATCGAGGAAAATCCTGAGCGTAGACCAAAAACGTGGAATGGCTTTTGAGAGAATAAAGAAGGAAATAGCAAGGGACAGGAGCGGATCCAGAATATACCAGTCAGTAAATCGGAGAACAATGGCCATCAGGATGACGGCGACCCAACCTAGGATGTCTTCCAAAAAATGCAGGCTGAGAATGGATTCATTCTTGGTTTGTCCCTTACGAATGACCAGACTTGCTAAGACATTCACACTGATCGCAATGATTCCAAGCCAGAGAAGCCCTTCTTCATTGACGGGTTGTGGGTGAAAGAGTTTGACCATATTTTCCAAAATCACCATACCAGACCCTGTCATCAGAATCACAGCGGTCACCATAGCCCCTAAAAGGCTAAAACGCTTGTAGCCCAAGGTGTAATGGCTATCTTCTTTCCGATTGGAAATGCTCTCTAGAAAAGCTGAGATGCCAATGGCGACTGCGTCTCCAAAGTCATGGACCGAATCAGCAAGAACTGCACTAGAACCAAAAATTCCACCCGCAATAAACTCAACAATGGCAAAGCTTAGATTCAAGAAAAAAGCCAGCCAAACCGCACATTTTGTCTTCATATTACTTAATCCTTTGATATAATGATAATGGGAGTGGGACAGAATAAATTTTTATAAAAAATAATTCGTATTCCCAGCATTGCAAAGCTGATTAGGTACTCTTCGGAGCCAAAGAGCGAAAAAAGAGACCAACCACCAGCTACTGCGTCAAACATTTATTTCTATAGATATTCTGAGAAATGAGACTATTATCTCTTCTCTTCTTTATCTATTATCCAATACTATCAACAGAAAGGATAGAAGCAAACCGTTCTCTGTGTACGTTATTGAACAGTTTGTTCAAATTGTCCATATGCCAGCTCAAGATCGTCGCATTACTAAGACTCAAAAAGCTATCTATAGTGCTTTTTTACAGTTACTCAACCAAAAAGGCTATGAAACCATAACGGTTCAAGAAATCATTGACCTCGCTGATGTCGGGCGATCGACCTTCTATAGTCATTACGAGAGCAAGGAATTATTATTGGATGAGCTCTGTCAAAAGCTCTTTCACCATTTGTTTGAGCGTGCTCAACACCTCTCTCCTCAAGACTACCTGACCCATATCTTTCAGCACTTCAAGAAAAATCAAGACCACGTGACCAGTCTCCTGCTGTCTAAAAACGATTATTTCATCCGTCAGCTGCGAAAAGAACTGGAGCACGACGTCTACCCGATGGTCGCTGAGCAACTAATCCAATCCTACCCCAACATTCCTCACTCCTATCTCAAGCACCTGGTCGTCAGTCACTTCATTGAAACCCTCAGCTGGTGGCTGAAAAAAGGTAAGTCCTATAGCGAGCAGGAAGTTGTCCAGTTTTATTTGGAGATACTGAAAGTTGGTTCAAACTAGAAAGAAGTTTTTTAATGACCCTCACTCAATTTTATTTTCTCTTTCCAGCCTTATTCATGCTTCACGAACTTGAGGAAATCATATGGATGCCATCCTTTGTCAAAAAACTATCAGCACAGTTTCCAGATATTCGATTCCTTTCTTATTACACTCCTTTTACTTTCAATGCCATTGTCTTGGAGCAGTTTCTGATCCTGCTTCTATCACTTTTTCTTAGCTACCAGTTTAGCAACTATACTATTTATGCAACCATTGTAATTGCTTATATCTACCATATTTTCGGACATTTGATTCAGACAATTGTCCTTCGAAAATATGTTCCTGGCTTGTTAACGGGCATTTTAACGAGCTTGTTCTCCATCACATTTCTAAAAATTGAAAGTTCAGTCAAACTCTATGGTTACTCTTTTTTGACTTTACTGGTTATCGTTTTAAATCTTGTAGTATCATTTATGATTCTTAATAAAATCAGTCATAAAAAATAGCACTTAGACAATCATATCTTGGAAAGGAAACATCTATGTCACTTTATCCCATCTTTAGCATCATCACAGTCTTCTTAGCCCTTGCTTTTGTCCTGCTTCATCTTGTTGCAGCGTTATCAGCTATTTTAAATGGCAAAAAAAGCTTAGGAACTGGATTTATTATAATTGGTGCCATAGTTAGTATCTTAGCCCTACTCCTTGTAATGATTAGTCGCACCTTGACAATTTATATCTGGATATTCGGTAACTCTATGATTTGCTTCGGCGCTGTCATGAATGGTAAAAATAATAAAAAATTCAACAAATCACACCACCTAATTCGTTTTGTCATTGACATGCTTATTACTATTTTGTTATATGTTAGTCTATACTTAAGATGATGTGATACTTATCGCTACAAATATTATTCAAAAGGGCCTAGAGGTTAAATCTAGCCCTTCTTTATTATTTAGAAAATAAACGTTATTATCTTTATTACATATGTTTGAATCACTGTCAATACTTTCTACATAAGAAAAATAACATCCAAAAAAGGACCCCTACGGAATCCTCTTATTAATTGATAAACATAAGTACTAAGCTTTCTTAGCTGCCTTGCTCCATTGGTACCAACCAACTAGACTGTTGATCAAGTAAATAAAGTATTTCCCTTGAATTTGTAGGCTTGCTCCCCACCACAAGTAGATAGAGAAAACATTAGTAGCAGCCCAAAAAATCCATTGTTCACGGTAAACAGCTGTCATCAAGAGCTGACCGACACCATTTGTCGCATCGGTAATAGAATCACGGATCGGACGATTGGCGCCAACGGATTGGTAAATGAAACCAAAGGTTAACCACCAAAGCACACTAATTGATAAGTACTTGATCCATCCCACCTCATCCAATTTACGGGCAACAAATTCCTGCTGTTCTTTTTTGAACTGGGCTTGATAGATCAAAAAGTGTTAAAAATAAGACAGTAACCTCAGAATAGATACTGTCTTATCTCTTTTTTTTACTTAAAGCCTTGATAGACTTGATAAATGGTAGAAAAAAGCCAATGAAATCAAGGTATTAATGGGAATAACAGCCTAAGATATTTGGAGTTCAGAGAGG
>CAURUY010000024.1:0-6577 GCA_963528105.1 uncultured Streptococcus sp.
CATTGTTCCGTCGTCTTCCAAAACGTGGATTTACAAACATCAACGCTAAAGAATACGCTATTGTAAACCTTGATCAGTTGAACGTCTTCGAAGATGGTGCTGAAGTAACACCAGTTGTACTTGTAGAATCAGGTATTGTAAAAGCTGAAAAATCAGGGATTAAAGTTCTTGGTAACGGAGAATTGACGAAGAAATTGACTGTTAAAGCAGCTAAATTCTCTAAATCAGCTGAAGAAGCTATCACTGCTAAAGGTGGTTCAGTTGAAGTCATCTAAGTGAGGTGACCTATGTTTTTTAAATTATTAAAAGATGCATTTAAGGTAAAACAAGTACGATCAAAGATTTTATTTACGATCTTCATTGTCCTTGTTTTCCGTATCGGAACGACGATTACAGTACCTGGTGTTAATGCGAAAATTCTGAACAATCTTCAAGATGTGTCCTTCTTGAACATGCTTAGTCTTGTTTCCGGGAATGCCATGAGAAACTTCTCAGTATTTGCTCTCGGTGTTAGCCCCTACATCACTGCTTCGATCGTTGTACAACTTTTGCAAATGGATCTTTTACCAAAATTCGTTGAATGGGGGAAACAAGGGGAAGTTGGTCGTCGAAAGCTTAACCAAGCAACTCGCTACATTTCCCTAGTTTTAGCCTTTGTTCAATCTATTGGGATCACAGCAACTTTCCATACCTTGTCTCAGGCAAAATTAGTTGCGACCCCAAATGCGAAAACCTATCTTTTAATTGGAGCAATTCTCACTACAGGTTCAATGATTGTAACCTGGTTAGGAGAACAGATTACAGATAAAGGATATGGAAATGGAGTTTCGATGATTATCTTTGCAGGGATCGTATCTTCTATCCCAGAGATGATTAAAGAAATCTATGAAAATGCATTTGTAAATGTTCGTTCCGGTCAAATGACCAACTCACTTATCTTTGTTGGTGTTTTGATTCTTGCGGTCTTGGTCATTGTTTACTTTACAACCTTTGTAGAGCAGGCTCAGTACAAGATCCCAGTTCAGTACACAAAGATTGCTCAAGGAGCTCCGTCGAGCTCTTACCTACCTTTAAAAGTAAACCCAGCAGGGGTTATTCCTGTCATCTTTGCTAGTTCGATTACAGCAGCACCCGCTGCCATTTTCCAAGTTATTAGCGCTATGGGTTACAATGCAGGATGGGTAAAAACAGCACAAGCCATGTTGGCAACAAACACACCAACTGGTGTTGCCATGTATGCCTTATTGATCATTCTCTTCACCTTCTTTTACACGTTTGTTCAGATTAATCCTGAAAAAACGGCAGAAAACCTTCAAAAGAGCGGTGCCTACATTCCAGGTGTTCGCCCAGGTAAGGGAACAGAAGAGTTTATGTCTCGCTTACTCCGTCGTTTAGCAAGTGTCGGATCAGTATTCCTTGGCTTTATTACGATCATTCCAATCTTAGCCCGTGATGTATTTGGATTGACAGATGCCGTTGCTCTTGGAGGAACAAGTCTTTTGATCATTATTTCTACAGGTATTGAAGGAATGAAACAATTAGAAGGCTACTTACTAAAACGTAAGTATGTCGGATTTATGGACACAACAGAATAGAATAAGGTTGACTTTGTCAGCCTTCTATTTTGTTTTTAAATGGAAATAGGAACTGGCTCCTGCTTCCATTTAAAAACAAAATAAGGAGAATTCATCATGAATCTTTTAATTATGGGGTTGCCTGGAGCAGGTAAAGGGACTCAAGCAGCAAAAATCGTTGAGGAATTTCACGTAGCGCACATTTCAACCGGAGATATGTTCCGCGCAGCAATGGCCAACCAAACTGAAATGGGTGTGTTAGCCAAGTCGTATATTGACAAAGGCGAATTAGTTCCAGATGAAGTTACAAATGAAATTGTGAAAGAACGCCTTTCTCAAGATGATATTAAGAAAACGGGTTTTTTGTTGGACGGATATCCACGTACAATCGAACAAGCACATGCTTTAGATAAAACATTGGCTGAACTTGGGATTGAACTTGAAGGTGTTATTAATATCGAAGTAAATCCAGATAGTCTTTTAGAACGCTTAAGTGGTCGTATCATTCATCGTGTAACAGGAGAAACTTTCCATAAAGTATTCAACCCACCAGTTGATTACAAAGAGGAAGATTACTATCAACGCGAAGATGATAAACCGGAGACAGTAAAACGTCGTTTGGACGTTAATATTGCTCAAGGGGAACCAATCATTGCTCATTATCGCGCTAAAGGTCTAGTACATGATATCGAAGGTAACCAAGATATCAATGATGTCTTCAAAGATATCGAAAAAGTCTTGTCAAAATTGAAATAAAAGCGTTTTTCAGGCTTGCAATATTGGACAACTAGTGTTACAATTAATTAGTCTGACTTATAATTGTTACCTCTGTGCTCAGAGGGATGAATCGAAATTTATGGAGGTACTTTTGCGTGGCAAAAGACGATGTGATTGAAGTTGAAGGCAAAGTAGTCGATACAATGCCGAATGCAATGTTTACGGTTGAACTTGAAAATGGACATCAGATTTTAGCAACAGTTTCTGGTAAAATTCGTAAAAACTATATTCGTATTTTAGCGGGAGATCGTGTTACTGTCGAAATGAGTCCATATGACTTGACACGTGGACGTATCACTTACCGCTTTAAATAATCGAAAAACTTGGAGGGATAAGAAATGAAAGTAAGACCATCGGTCAAACCAATTTGCGAATACTGTAAAGTTATTCGTCGTAATGGTCGTGTTATGGTAATTTGCCCAGCAAATCCAAAACACAAACAACGTCAAGGATAAGATAGAAAGGAGAAAACATGGCTCGTATTGCTGGAGTTGACATTCCAAATGACAAACGCGTAGTAATCTCATTGACTTATGTTTATGGTATCGGACTTGCAACATCTAAGAAAATTTTGGCTGCTGCTGGAATCTCAGAAGATGTTCGTGTACGTGATCTTACATCAGATCAAGAAGATGCTATCCGTCGTGAAGTGGATGCAATCAAAGTTGAAGGTGACCTTCGTCGTGAAGTAAACTTGAACATCAAACGTTTGATGGAAATCGGTTCATACCGTGGTATCCGTCACCGTCGTGGACTTCCTGTCCGTGGACAAAACACTAAAAACAACGCTCGCACTCGTAAAGGTAAAGCTGTTGCGATTGCTGGTAAGAAAAAATAATATAGGAGGTAAAAGTCTTGGCTAAACCAACACGTAAACGTCGTGTGAAAAAGAATATCGAATCTGGTATTGCTCATATTCACGCTACATTTAATAACACTATTGTTATGATTACTGATGTGCATGGTAATGCAATTGCTTGGTCATCAGCTGGTGCTCTTGGTTTCAAAGGTTCTCGTAAATCTACACCATTTGCTGCTCAAATGGCTTCAGAAGCTGCTGCTAAATCTGCACAAGAACACGGTCTTAAATCAGTTGAAGTTACTGTAAAAGGTCCAGGTTCTGGTCGTGAGTCAGCTATTCGTGCGCTTGCTGCCGCTGGTCTTGAAGTAACAGCAATTCGTGATGTGACTCCAGTGCCACACAATGGTGCTCGTCCTCCAAAACGTCGCCGTGTATAATCATCGCATTACACTGCTTTTCGTTTAAGAGGGAGTAACTAAATGATCGAGTTTGAAAAACCAAATATAACAAAAATTGATGAAAATAAAGATTATGGCAAGTTTGTAATCGAACCACTTGAACGTGGCTACGGTACAACTCTTGGTAACTCTCTTCGTCGTGTACTTCTAGCTTCTCTACCAGGAGCAGCTGTGACATCTATCAATATTGATGGTGTGTTACATGAGTTTGACACAGTTCCAGGTGTTCGTGAAGACGTGATGCAAATCATTCTGAACATTAAAGGAATTGCAGTGAAATCGTACGTTGAAGACGAAAAAATCATCGAACTGGATGTTGAAGGTCCTGCTGAAGTAACAGCTGGTGACATTTTGACAGATAGCGATATTGAAATTGTAAATCCAGATCATTATCTCTTTACAATCGGTGAAGGTTCTTCTCTAAAAGCGACTATGACTGTTAACAGTGGTCGTGGATATGTACCTGCAGATGAAAATAAAAAGGATAATGCAC
The DNA here is from genome assembly GCA_963528105.1 of uncultured Streptococcus sp. Classification (GTDB taxonomy): domain Bacteria; phylum Bacillota; class Bacilli; order Lactobacillales; family Streptococcaceae; genus Streptococcus. Next base: position 4,105 of record CAURUY010000024.1, read on the forward strand.
CAGTTGGAACACTTGCTGTAGATTCTATTTATACACCAGTTACAAAAGTCAACTATCAAGTGGAACCTGCTCGTGTAGGTAGCAATGATGGATTTGACAAATTAACCCTTGAAATCTTGACAAATGGAACAATTATTCCAGAAGATGCTTTAGGGCTTTCAGCACGTATTTTGACAGAACATCTTGATTTGTTTACAAATCTTACTGAGATTGCTAAGTCAACTGAAGTGATGAAAGAAGCTGACACTGAATCTGACGACCGTATTTTGGATCGTACGATTGAGGAACTGGACTTGTCTGTGCGTTCATACAACTGTTTGAAACGTGCCGGTATCAATACTGTGCATGATTTAACAGAAAAATCTGAAGCAGAGATGATGAAAGTACGAAATCTTGGACGCAAGAGTTTGGAAGAAGTGAAACTCAAACTCATTGATTTGGGTCTTGGATTAAAAGATAAATAAAGGAGGAATACATGGCTTACCGTAAACTAGGACGCACTAGCTCACAACGTAAAGCAATGCTTCGTGATTTGACTACAGATCTTATCATCAATGAAGCAATTGTTACAACTGAAGCACGTGCAAAAGAAATCCGTAAATCAGTTGAAAAAATGATTACTTTGGGTAAACGTGGTGATTTGCATGCACGTCGTCAAGCTGCTGCATTCGTACGTAACGAAGTTGCAACACAAAACTTTGATGAAGGAACAGGTAAATACTCAGAAACAACAGCACTTCAAAAATTGTTCTCTGAATTAGCACCTCGTTATGCTGAGCGCAATGGTGGATATACACGTATCCTTAAAACTGAACCACGTCGTGGGGATGCTGCACCAATGGCAATCATCGAATTGGTATAATGATCATCAATTTTGTTGAGTGTTATGATGATGGAATACACTGTTATTCTTAGTCTAGCTCTGGTCTACCGCTGGGGATTTTCCCCAGCGGGAACACTCATCGTATTGGATGAAATAGTAGACGCTTGTTTACGAAATTGCTTTAACTTAAAACAATTTCGTAAGCAGGCGTTTTTTACTTTAGTAGAAAATGAAAATAAATGATATAATGAAAACCAACTACAGAATAGAAAAAAGGAATAAATGTCAAAACAAGAAGCAATTGGATTACTTAAAGAGAAATATCTGAGTCATATGAAACGCTCACCTGAAGTGTTTGTTGGGATTGAATTAGAATTTCCTATCGTAGAAGTTCATGGAAAAAAGACCGATATTCATGTTACAAAAAATCTATTTCGGGAGTTAGCATTGGATTCAGAGTTTGAAGTCGAAAAGCGAGATCAAGAAAACAACCCCGTCCAACTAATTCATAAAGCGTCAAAGGATCGTATTTTATTTGAACTCAGTTACAATACGATTGAATTTGCATTTGAAAAAGCAAAATCCATTCATCAGGTTGATCAACGCTTTCAAAACTATTTAAAAAAAATACAACCAATTCTTCAACAATACCACCATGAAATCAAAGGATATGGAATTCATCCACAATGGAAGCAAAATGATAATAGACCAGTACAAATTGAACGCTATCAAATGTTAATGGCCTTTCTAGCAATGAAAGGAACAGGTATGGATACCCATCACTACCCTGACTATGGTGCATTTATATGTGGAAATCAACTTCAACTAGATGTTGATCGAGAGAATTATCTACGGGTTATTAATGCGTTCAATCAAATTGAGGCTGCAAAAGCCTTTCTTTTCCCAAATTCAGAATTTCCAGAAGCATCATGGAATACTAAAATAGCAAGGGATCTCTTTTGGGAAAAATCCTTGCATGGCTATTTTGAAGAAAATGTCGGGCTTTATCCTAAGAAATACAGGAGCGAGGATGAATTTTTTGAAAATCTAGCAAAAACAGCGATCTTTACTGCCGTAAGAGGGGATAAATTTTATTACTTTAAACCAATCCGTGTTCAAGATTATTTGGACCAAAACGAAATTGTAGCCTACACAGCTGACGGAAAGGAAACAGTTATCACACCATTAAAAGATGATATCAAACAGCATCGAAGCTACCAATTCCAGGATTTAACATCACGTGGAACAGTGGAATTCAGAAGTACCTGTACACAACCATTAGAAAACACTTTTGCACCAATTGCCTTTGAAGTAGGTCTATTCAACCAATTGGAAAAACTAGAGGAATATCTAGAAAAATGTAAGTTCCTTAATACCAAAGAGAGAGACTTACGAAAATTAAGAAAAAAATATTCAAAAATTAAATTAAGTAAAGAAGAAGAATCTAAAATCCAAGAATTTTCACATGATCTATTAACAATCGCTAGACTTGGGTTAATCGAAAGAGGATACGGAGAAGAAATCTATTTAAATTAAAAGAACAACAAAGCCTGTATTAACGGGCTTTGTCGCCTTTTTTGAATAATTTAAAGTACCAATCCCCCAACAAAATAAAAAAACTTAGAAAAAAGTATTGACAGATAAGAAATG
>CAURUY010000025.1:0-6057 GCA_963528105.1 uncultured Streptococcus sp.
TTCTGGAACAAAACATGGCTTATAGAAAATTGCATATAGGTTGGGGCTGAGAAATCTTTCTCAACCTCATTTTTTAAAGGTGAACAAGAGAAAGGTCTTTAAAGACTGACATGAAAGAAACATTTAATGTAATCGCAACTGCTGCAGCAGGCTTGGAGGCTGTTGTAGGTCGTGAAGTGCGTGCACTTGGCTATGACTGCCAAGTTGAAAATGGTCGCGTTCGCTTTAAAGGAGATGTGAAGGCAATTATTGAAACTAACTTGTGGTTACGAGCTGCAGATAGGATTAAGATTGTTGTTGGAACTTTTCCCGCAAAAACATTTGAAGAACTTTTTCAAGGTGTTTTTGCCCTAGATTGGGAAAACTATCTTCCACTCGGAGCACGTTTCCCAATCTCTAAGGCTAAGTGTGTCAAATCAAAACTTCATAACGAACCTAGTGTCCAAGCTATTTCTAAAAAGGCAGTTGTCAAGAAATTACAAAAGCACTATGCGAGACCAGAAGGTGTTCCGCTGATGGAGAGTGGACCAGAGTTTAAGATTGAGGTTTCGATACTTAAAGATGTAGCGACTATTATGATTGATACAAGTGGTTCTAGCCTTTTCAAACGTGGTTATCGGACAGAAAAGGGTGGAGCCCCAATCAAGGAGAATATGGCAGCTGCTATTTTACAATTGTCAAACTGGTATCCAGATAAGCCTCTGATTGATCCAACCTGTGGGTCAGGGACCTTCTGTATTGAAGCTGCTATGATTGCTCGCAATATGGCACCAGGTTTGCGTCGTTCCTTTTCTTTTGAGGATTGGAACTGGGTTAGCGACCGTTTGATTCAGGAAGTTCGCACAGAAGCAAGTAAAAAAATCAATCGTGAAATTGAGCTCGACATCATGGGTTGTGATATTGATGGACGCATGGTTGAAATTGCTAAATCCAATGCTCAGGCGGCAGGAGTTTCTAAGGATATCCTATTTAAGCAGATGCGCGTGCAGGATTTGCGTACGGACAAGATTAATGGAGTCATTATATCTAACCCACCATATGGAGAACGATTGTCAGACGATGCAGGAGTAACCAAGCTCTATGCTGAGATGGGAGAAGTATTTGCACCACTCAAAACTTGGAGTAAATTTATCCTGACCAGTGATGAAGCTTTTGAAAGTAAGTATGGTAGTCAGGTGGATAAAAAACGGAAACTCTACAATGGTACTTTGAAAGTTGATTTGTATCAATATTTTGGTCAACGAGTGAAAAGACAAGATGTCAAGACAGAAAGGAAGACTGATGAGTAAGAAAAGAAGTAATCGCCATCATAAGAGCGAACAAGAATCTAAATTTGAATTTGAAGATGCTAAAGACTTAACGGTTGGTCAGGCCATTCGAAAGAATGAAGAGGTTGAAGCAGGTGTAACTCCAGAAGATACGGTTTTGGACAAATATATCAAACAGCACCGTGAAGAAATCGAAGCCGATAAATTTGAGAATTTACAAACGAAAAAAGATCAGCCTACTCAAAGTTTGGATGATATGATCCAGGAAGTGAGAGAAGCTACTGAACAAGAAAATGCATCAAGTTCGGAAGAGAAAATAATCTCAAGTGCATTAGCTGAAGAAACAAGTGAAATTCTAGCTCAAGAAGCTGATGAAGAAGAAACAAGAATTCTCGATCAGCCCTTTATGGATGAATTGGAAACTGTTGAAATGGCTAAGGCAGGCAACTCTAATGTAGCAGTAGTTGATGAAGAAAATGAGAGTGTACTACAATCTTTGTCTCGTTCTGCTCAAACTGGTGAAAAGCCAAAAAGTAAAAAGAAATGGGCAATTTTATCAGCCCTTATCTTGGTATTACTTTTAATTTTTGGAGGTGCCTATTACGTTTATCATCAAATTACTCGTTCTTCTCAAGAACAGCAAACCCAAGCTACAGATTCTGGTTTGGTAAGTAATCAGTCAGTCTTGGAGCAATTTAATACTCTCTACGATACATTTTATACCGATGAAAACAAAACAGCTCTTAAAAATAGTCAATTTAGTCAACTGAATCAGTTGAAAGAAATTTTAGACAAACTCGAGGGAGCAAGAGAATACACTCTAGCCAAATCAAAATATGATAGCTTAGAAACACAAATTAAAGCTATCCAAGAAGTAAATTCGCAATTTGAAACACCAGTTATTAAGGATGGTGTTTTGGATACCAATGCAAAAATCAAATCAGATGCAAAATTTACAGATATCAAGACTGGAAATACTGAAATTGATAAACTTCTAGATAAAGCAATTAGCCTCGGTAAGAGTCAATTAGCAAGTACAACAACAAGTGCCTCTTCAACACCAGCTTCTAGTCAAGAATCTTCAAGCCCAACTACAGAAAGTAGTCCTTCTGCTTCAACCAGTGGCACTGCTTCATCTACAAATGTTGGCCTATCAAGTGAAGGTGTTCCTTTACAAAGAAGTGTTAGCCGAGTACCATATAATCAAACAGCAGTCAATGATAGCAGCAATCCTGCCTGGAATTTTGCAGATGGTGTCCTTGAACAAATTCTTGCAACATCTCGTGCACGTGGATATATCTCTGGAAATCAATATATCTTGGAACGTGTGAATATTGTGAATGGGAACGGTTATTACAATCTCTATAAGCCAGATGGAACCTATCTCTTTACGCTTAATTGTAAGACTGGTTACTTTGTAGGAAATGGTTCTGGCCATGCTGACAGTCTAGACTACTAGTCTAATGCTTACAAAATTCTTTCTTTTCGAAGATAAACATGATAAAATAAAACATATTAAACAAGAGGAGTATCACATGACAAAAGCTAACTTTGGTGTTGTTGGTATGGCTGTAATGGGTCGTAACCTTGCCTTAAATATTGAATCTCGTGGCTATACAGTTGCCATTTTTAACCGTAGTAAAGAAAAAACAGAAGACGTTATTGCTTGCCATCCAGATAAAAATTTCGTGCCAAGCTATGATATCGAAAGCTTCGTAAACTCTATTGAAAAACCACGTCGTATCATGCTTATGGTTCAAGCTGGACCTGGTACAGATGCAACTATCCAAGCCCTTCTTCCACACTTGGATAAAGGGGATATCTTGATCGACGGAGGAAATACTTTCTATAAAGATACCATCCGTCGTAATGAAGAATTGGCTAACTCAGGTATCAACTTCATCGGTACTGGTGTCTCTGGTGGTGAAAAAGGTGCCCTTGAAGGACCATCTATCATGCCTGGTGGACAAAAAGAAGCTTATGACTTGGTGGCTGATGTTCTTGAAGAAATCTCTGCAAAAGCGCCAGAAGATGGCAAACCATGTGTGACTTACATCGGTCCTGATGGAGCTGGTCACTACGTGAAAATGGTCCACAATGGGATTGAGTATGGAGATATGCAATTGATCGCAGAAAGCTACGATTTGATGCAACACTTGCTTGGCCTTTCTGCAGAAGATATGTCTGAAATCTTTACTGAGTGGAACAAGGGTGAATTGGACAGCTACTTGATCCAAATCACTGCTGATATCTTGAAACGCAAAGACGACGAAGGTCAAGATGGACCAATCGTAGACTACATCTTAGATGCTGCAGGTAACAAAGGAACTGGTAAATGGACGAGCCAATCAGCACTTGACCTTGGTGTTCCATTGTCACTGATTACAGAGTCTGTATTTGCACGTTATATTTCTGCTTACAAAGAAGAACGCGTTCACGCTAGCAAGGTGCTTCCAAAACCAGCTGCGTTCAAATTTGAAGGCGACAAGGCTGAATTGATTGAAAAGATTCGTCAAGCTCTTTACTTCTCAAAAATTATTTCTTACGCACAAGGTTTTGCCCAATTGCGTGTTGCTTCTAAAGAAAACAACTGGAACTTGCCATTTGCGGATATCGCATCTATCTGGCGCGATGGATGTATCATCCGTTCTCGTTTCTTGCAAAAGATTACAGATGCTTACAACCGTGATGCAGACCTTGCTAACCTTCTTTTGGATGAGTACTTCTTGGATGTTACTGCTAAGTACCAACAAGCAGTGCGTGATATCGTAGCTCTTGCTGTTCAAGCTGGTGTGCCAGTGCCAACTTTCTCAGCAGCTATTACTTACTTTGATAGCTACCGTTCAGCTGACCTTCCAGCTAACTTGATCCAAGCGCAACGTGACTACTTTGGTGCCCACACTTACCAACGTAAAGACAAAGAAGGAACCTTCCACTACTCTTGGTATGACGAAAAATAAGTAGGTCAGCCATGGGGAAACGGATTTTATTACTTGAGAAAGAAAGAAATCTAGCTCATTTTTTAAGTCTGGAACTCCAAAAAGAGCAATACCGAGTTGATCTGGTAGAGAAAGGGCAAAAGGCCCTTTCTTTGGCTCTTCAGACAGACTATGACTTGATTTTACTGAATGCTCATCTAGGGGATATGACAGCCCAGGATTTTGCAGACAAGTTGAGTCGGACCAAGCCAGCTTCGGTTATCATGGTCTTGGACCATCGAGAAGAATTGCAAGACCAACTTGAAACAATCCAGCGTTTCGCTGTCTCATACATTTATAAACCAGTTATTATTGACGATTTAGTAGCTCGTATTGCAGCAATCTTCCGAGGTCGAGACTTCATCGACCAACATTGTAGTCAGATGAAGGTGCCTGCTGCTTACCGTGATCTTCGGATTGATACTGAAAATCATACCGTTTATCGTGGTCAGGAAATGATTGTCTTGACTAGACGGGAGTATGATCTTCTAGCCACTTTGATGAGTAGTAAGAAGGTTTTGACTCGGGAACAGTTGTTGGAGAGAGTCTGGAAGTACGAGAGTGCAACAGAGACCAATATTGTGGATGTCTATATCCGATATCTGCGAGGTAAGATTGATGTCAAAGGTCAAAAGAGCTACATAAAAACTGTGCGTGGTGTAGGCTATACTATGCAAGAATAGAAAAACAGTTGCAGTTGTGTAACTGTTTTTTAGTATGTATGTTGACATATTGTTTTTTTTGTTATATAATCTATTTGGGGGGTGTTAAAATGAAATTTTTGAAAAAAATGATGCAAATTGGACTATCAGTGTTCTTCTTTGGTCTGTTAGTGACGAGTACAGTATTTGCGGATACTACAGGTGGACAGTTTGTTGATAAGTACAATAGAAAATATTATATAAAAGACGACCATAAAGCAATCTATTGGCATAAAATAGATGGTAAAACCTACTATTTTGATGATAGTGGAGAAATGGTAGTTGGTTGGCAATACTTAGAGATTCCTGGGACTGGTTATCGTGATGATTTATTTGATAATCGTCCAGTCTTCGAAATTGGCCTTCAACAGAAGTGGTATTATTTTGGACAAGATGGTGTATTACAAGAATTTGTTGGTTGGCAACAATTAGAGCTTAAGGATTCGTTAAATGTTGGTAAAAAATATGGTGAAGGTTTTGAAGGTCCAGAAGTTCTTAAATTAGTAAACTATTACTTCAATCAAGACCATTCTTTAAAAACTGGTTGGCTTTATAATCAGTCTAACTGGTATTATCTAGCTGAAACGGATATTAACAGGGAAAGCTATCTTGGTGGAGAAAGACGTGCTGGTTGGATCAATGATAATTCAACTTGGTACTATCTTGATACAACAACTGCTGCAATGCAAACTGGTTGGCAATATCTAGGTAATAAGTGGTACTATCTCCGTTCATCAGGTGCTATGGCGACAGGTTGGTATCAAGATGGTTCAACTTGGTATTATTTAGATGCTCAAAACGGTGATATGAAAACAGGCTGGATTTATATCGATAATACTTGGTATTATCTTCGTTCGTCAGGAGCTATGGTGACAGGATGGTTCCAAGTCAATGGTAAATGGTACTATGCCTATAGTTCAGGAGACTTAGCTGTGAATACTACAGTAGGTGGCTATTTTGTCAACTCTAATGGCGAATGGATCCGATAATGACAGGGTCGCTTATAATTATATTAGAACACTCGCTTAATCAAAGGAGTGACTTTGTTGTACTTGACCTGACGATTGGGGAGATTAAAAGCATGTGAAATCTACACATGCTTTTTCGTTA
>CAURUY010000026.1:0-5924 GCA_963528105.1 uncultured Streptococcus sp.
ACAAAAAATCATAAGATCAATTGATTTCGTGTATTCATTCCTAATTCCTAAAAATGTGATCACTGTTTTCCTCAGGTTTGTCTGGGGGAGGCAGTGATTTTTTGGAACAAGAACATAGATATCCATGTTTTCTTATCACTATTTAACCATTCAGGAAATCTCGAGTACCATTTAGGGTTTGGAGTAAGGATTTAGGAAAATATGGTTTATATTAGAGATGTCTCGAGTTTACAAAGGAGAGTTCATATGAAGAAGTATCAACTTTTATTCAAAATAAGTGCAGTTTTCTCTTACCTATTTTTCGTATTTGGTCTTTCTCAGCTGACGCTTATTGTCCAAAATTATTGGCAATTTTCTTCCCAGATTGGCAATTTCGTCTGGATTCAAAATCTCTTGAGTTTGCTATTTAGTGGAGTCATGATTTGGATTCTGGTTAAGACAGGGCACGGCTATCTTTTTCGCATTCCGAGAAAAAAATGGCTTTGGTATTCGATTTTGACAGTATTAGTGGTAGTGTTCCAGATCTCTTTTAACGTTCAGACAGCTAAACATGTTCAGTCAACTGCTGAAGGTTGGGCTGTATTGATCGGTTATAGTGGGACCAACTTTGCTGAGCTAGGTATCTATATAACTTTGTTCTTTCTGACTCCACTTATGGAAGAGCTAATCTATAGAGGATTAATGCAACACGCCTTTTTTAAGCATTCGAGATTTGGCCTTGATTTGCTTCTTCCGTCAATTTTATTTGCTCTTCTTCATTTTTCAAGCCTGCCTAGTTTGTTAGATATCTTCGTCTTTGCAACATCTGGCATCATATTTGCTAGTTTGACCCGCTATACCAAGAGCATTTATCCATCCTATGCGGTGCATGTGATTAATAATATTTTCGCGACATTACCATTTTTGCTGACTTTTTTACAGAGGGTATTTGGGTAAAATATTGGTACGAGAGTTAGGAATGATAGTTTATCAATTTAAAGAGGGAAATAAGAATAACACCATTAAAATGATTTGCCGGAGGCAGTGAAAGGCGTTGTGAAGCCATGACGATCATAAATCATCTATTGGAAGATATAAAGGTACGCTTCCACTAACTCCCTTGAAAAATCTGTTAGTGAGTTATAAAAGACGATTAGAGGACGATGGGACCTCTACTCCATTTATTTTGAGTCAAATGAATGTTGACATCTCACGTGTGTTGATTGATAATAAGTTGATTCTGTCAGAAAGTCAAGCTGAGCAGATCAAAAAATTGAGAGAATTATCTGCTATTCGCTATAGTTACTGATGAAGTGCAGGGATAAATCCCTTTCTACAATTTCCAGTCAAATAAATTGCATTCGTTTTCTCAAGCAGGTATACTAGTATAGTTAGATGAAAAATTCTGAAAATTTAAGAATAGAAAAGAGAACAAATCTTATGGCAAAAGATATTCGTGTCTTACTTTACTACCTTTATACTCCAATTGAAAATGCAGAGCAATTTGCTGCAGACCACTTGGCTTTCTGTAAATCAATCGGCCTTAAAGGCCGTATCCTAGTCGCTGACGAGGGAATTAACGGAACAGTTTCAGGTGACTACGAAACAACTCAAAAATACATGGACTATGTTCACAGCCTCCCAGGCATGGAAGACCTCTGGTTCAAGATTGACGAAGAAAGTGAACAAGCCTTCAAGAAGATGTTTGTTCGCTACAAGAAAGAGATTGTCCACCTTGGTTTGGAAGACAACGACTTTGACAACGACATCAACCCACTTGAAACAACAGGTGCCTACTTGTCTCCAAAAGAGTTCAAAGAAGCCCTTCTTGACGAAGATACAGTTGTCCTTGACACACGTAACGATTATGAGTACGACCTAGGACATTTCCGTGGGGCTATCCGCCCAGATATCCGCAACTTCCGTGAGTTGCCACAATGGGTCCGTGATAACAAGGAAAAATTCATGGACAAACGTGTCGTGGTTTACTGTACAGGTGGCGTTCGCTGTGAGAAATTCTCAGGTTGGATGGTCCGTGAAGGTTACAAAGATGTTGGCCAATTGCACGGAGGAATCGCAACTTACGGTAAAGATCCAGAAGTCCAAGGTGAGCTTTGGGATGGGAAAATGTACGTCTTTGACGAGCGTATTGCCGTGGATGTTAACCATGTCAACCCAACCATCGTAGGGAAAGACTGGTTTGATGGAACACCATGTGAACGTTATGTCAACTGTGGAAATCCATTCTGTAACCGTCGTATCTTGACATCAGAAGAAAATGAAGACAAGTACCTTCGTGGATGCTCACACGAGTGCCGTGTTCACCCACGTAACCGCTATGTTTCAGAAAATGAATTGACACAAGCTGAAGTTGTCGAGCGCCTAGCCGCTATCGGTGAAAGCTTGGATCAAGCAGCTACTGTATAAGATTAAACAGTCCTTAGGGGCTGTTTTTCTATGCTTTTTACTAAAAAATCTAAAGTTTGTTTCTGTATCTTTCAGAAAAATAGGGCATACTATGTGTAAACGATTTCAAAGGAGTCCAGTTATGACGAAAACATTTTTTATTCCAAATAAACAGAGCATTTTAGGAGAACAAGAGATTTTGACTGCCAAGTCTATCTTGGCCTTGGTGGATGGTTTGGAGTCGCATAGTTATGATGCGGTTTATCTTCGTCAGCCTCTTAGCCGTCTTGAGTATATTGAGTGTGCGATAGTGGGGCAATCACAATTTCTCTTTAAAGTCAGTTATGCTGATGGTCAAAAGGCTTATCGTGTTGATCTTCCTGACCTACTAACGCAGACAGACTGGCAGATTATCAAATCATTTTTAGATGCTCTGCTTGCTTACACAGGAACTGAGATTGAAGGATTAGATGGTTTTGACTTTGAAGCTTATTTCCAAGCAAGTATTCAAGCCCATCTGGCTGATAGTGCAGCCCGCTTTACGATTTGCCAAGGAATTTTTAATCCTGTTTTCTTTAGTCATGAGGATTTGAAAAGCTTTTTAGAGGAAGATGGTTTGGCTCAGTTTGAAGCGCGTGTACGTGCGGTTCAAGAGACAGATGCCTACTTTGCAAGAGTTTCCTTCTATCAGGATGGAGAAGGCCAAGTGCACGGTGTTTACCATCTGGCTCAAGGGGTTAAGACTGTTTTACCGAGAGAACCATTTGTACCTGCTGCCTATATTGAGCAATTGGTGGATAAGGAAGTTCAGTGGGAGATTGACTTGGTTCAAATTACAGGAGATGGCTCTAAACCAGAAGACTATGAAGCTATCGCTCGCTTGGACTATGCAAAATTCCTAGAGTCACTACCATCAGCATCTTACCACCAACTAGATGCCAATCAATTAGAAATACAACCCATCCTAGGACAAGATTTTAAAACATTAGCACAAGAAAAGTAAAGTAGAAGCAGGTCAATCGACTTGCTTTTTAGCATATAAAAAATCCTGCCGTGAAAGACAGGATTGAAGTTTAAAGAAAGGCCAAGATACGAAGATAATCCCCAATCAGTGCGACTTCAGCTACAAAGAAGAGGAGGATAATGACTCCGTTCACAAGGACAGACAAGAATAATTGATAGAAGGAGTCGGTTTCACTTGATTGACTTGGTCTTGTAATGATATGGAGGCTAGCAAGCAGAATGATTCCAATGCTAATCACACACAAGAGGGCTGTAAATCGCAGGCTGTCAAAGAAGGCAAAGAAACTAGCAATAGCAGTGAGGAAGATTGGAATTGCCAAGAGTTGACTATATTGTTGGAGAACCTTTTCTAGCGTCCAGTCCTTTTCTTGGTAGATAAATCGTCTCACAACGAAACTGCCCAAGAGGAATGAAAAGAAGAAGAGTGTTGTTGCTACTAGGATAGAGATAATCGAAAAGAGATTTAATGAAGCAAATTGTTCAGGGAAGTGATTATGCATAGTTGCTATATGTCCATAGTAAGCATGTTTGATGTGGTAGATACTAAAGAAAAAGGAAGATGCAGAAAACAGAATGAGCAAGAGAAAGGCTGTGTAGCTGTGTGTGCTACTTGTTTCAAGCTTGCTTGTAGGAGATTTGAGAGCTTCCACTAGCCAAGACCAAAAATCAAGCACTTGCTCTTTCCATCTATCTGTAGATTTTTGAGTTTGGTCGGGAATATAAGGACTTTCTAAGGATTTACTGATAAGAAGGGGCTCTTTCGTGGTTGGTTTTTGCTGAGGAAGTGCTTCTTGATTCTCTTCAGCTATAGTGACTTTTTCGGTTTCACTAGGAAGGTCTGACTCTTCTTCAGTAGAATAGGATGCCTTCTTTTCTTCTATTTCTGTTCTCGCTTCACCGTCTTCAGGAGTTTCAATTTTCTCTTCTTGCTGGCTTTCCAATTCGACTTCAGCTTGAGAAACTTCCTTCTCTAACTGAGTATTTTTTTCAATTGGCGTATCGAGATCGGCTATTCTTTCTTCAGCCTTGTCTGCAACCTCTTGAGCTTGCTCTTCAGGTTTGTTCTTGCTTGTTGTTTTTACAAAATCATTACTTTCAAACCATTCTTGTTTCATGGTAGAACCTCCTTTTTAGTGGGTTATGTGTCATAGTGGTCGATATAAATAGGTTTATTAAGGTCTGTTAGCTGTAGTTTCAAGACTAATATAATCATCAGCCTTAGCGATGAGTTGACCTTTTGCATCAGTTTTTTCAGTTTTGTAAGGGTTGCTTAATTCGTTGGGGTGGCGTTGACTCTCATCTCTCGATAACTGATAAATAGGACCATGGTGACTCGAGAGGTCTAAGTTAATTTCTTGGCTTTCTTTTTGAGTTAGCATGATACTGAGCGCATTTTTAGAAGATAGTTCTACTTTACCATATACTTTAATATTTTCAGCGCGGAAGTGCTTCTCTGTTGACTCTAGCTGACTATCTGTAAGGTCTGTGTCAAAGATATTAACGATATTGGGGGTTGTGAGTTTACTGTTTTTGATACGACTTCCTTTAATTCGGAGGATATAGCTGTTTGTATTGAGGGTCGCATTTTCAAGACTAGCATTAGTGATACTGGTTTGTCCACGATTGGCTGACACGTTGATTCCTTTTAGGCTTCTTCCTTTTGGCAATTGGAGAATAACTTCATTAAAACGACTAGAGTAGCTACTTGCGATATGGAGAATCCCGCCAATTCCAGAAGAGAGAAATGGAGTTTCAGACAGTTTCTTATCAGTGAGACTTAGAGTTTTATCGTTTTGATTTGTGACAAGGTCATGGTTAGCAGAAATAGATGGATGATAAGAAATGTGGATTTGATCATCGAAAGAGTCTGTGATGGTCAGTGCGTGTTGGTGGAGCGTGATATCTAGGTTTTCGACTTCCTTGCCAAAGGTCAGCTCTTCCATCCGACTATCATAGACAGGTTCCTTGGACATGGCAAGTAGGCTCTTGATTCCGTCAGATTGGATGCCTACAAAGAGCAGGATAAAGCCGATAACAGTAGTCACCACACCAAAAATGAGAAATCCTTTTGTCAATTTACGCATGCTGATCACCTCTCTTTCCTTTTTTAAGAACAAATTGCACCAGGCGAACAATGAGTAGGCCGAAGAAGCGGGCTACATAGGAAATACCTAGTAAGACTAGTGAAGAAGCACCGATAGCCAGTAAACCAGAACCAAAAATCAAGATAAAGGCTGATTTAGCTTGGGCTAGGACAGTGAAACTTTCAACTAAAAATAGGAATCCGCCGATGATACCAAGTATGGAAACCGCAAAGAAAGCTAGAATGACAGTCAAGGCTGCCACAAGGATTGCGAATAGGGACACGAGGATGGCGATTCCCAGAGGAATACCGATGGGTGCCGCAAGGAGAGCTAACAAGGCGATATGCAAAATTTGTCGGTTATTCTTTTGTGCGGGTGCTTCATTGATTTTTTTATCGAGAAGATTGGAGAGAACTTCGTGGGCCGCTTCTT
>CAURUY010000027.1:0-5867 GCA_963528105.1 uncultured Streptococcus sp.
TAAATTGGAAGAAGCTGGAGCTTCAGTTACTCTTAAATAATAGAGCGACTACATTAGTAGCTTAAAAACATGATTAAACCGCTATTCTTAGGACTAGCGGTTTTTCTTTTTGTTCTAAAAGGGGCAAAAAAGGGAAAGGAATCTTTAAAAGTGAGGAGAGTTAGATTGAAAGAATCATATTGCTAAATCGAAATGATGGATATTTGTATCATGTCATAAATCGTTATCAAACGATAATATTGATTTTCTTACAAATTAAGAGTATAATTTATAAAAATGAGTGTTCACTCAATTTTTGTGAAATTAAGGAGTAAAGAAAATGGTTGTTGAAGCAATAGAGTACAGTCGTTTCGGTAACGAAGAGGTCTTGGATTTGCTGAAGATAGACTCTACAGCCCTGGATGTAAATCAGGTGAGAGTAGAAGTTCATGCTGTTGGTTTAAATCCTATTGATTATAAAACTTTTGAGGGAGCGAAACCCCTTCGATTTCTATCTTTTATAACGAAATTAAGGAAACCAAGTCGTTGGTTTGAATCTAAATCATCTTTATTTCCAAGAGGTGTGGGGAGAGATTTTTCTGGAGTTATTACAGAAGTTGGAAATGAAGTAACTAGGTTTTCAGTAGGAGATAAGGTGTTTGGAACAATGGTTAGCGATCCTGGTTTGGGAACTAAGAGGGGCGCTTTAGCAACAGAAATTTGTGTCAATGAATCAGAAATTGTATTGAAACCAGAGATGATCGATATGACTCACGCAGCTACTATGGGAGTAGCTGCTCTAACTGTGGGTGGGGCTTTTAGAAGAATCGGTTTAAATTCAAGAGATACTGTTGTTATTTCAGCTGCAGCAGGAGGTATTGGAAGTATTGCAGTACAGTATGCAGTTGCTAAGGGGGCAAAAGTAATCGGAATCGCAAGTAAGAAAAATGCAGAGTATCTGGAGTCTTTAGGTGCCATACCAGTAAGTTACGAAGAGAATATCAAGAAGGCTCTTCTATCAGCTAGTCCAACGCCTATTACAAAATTTTTGGATTGTTATGGATCTGATTATGTTAGATTGGCTTTTAGTTTAGGCTTGAAGGGGACAGCTATTGGGACATTAGTACCTTCGCCCTATGTTATGATAAAAGGTGCTCAGTTTACTGGCCCGAGACATTCCACATACGATGATTTTAGCACTTTAGCTGAAATGGTCTCAGACGGGAAGGTTCAGCTGAAAATTGATCAAGTGTATGACTTTTCTCTAAAGTCAGTTAGAGAAGCCTATCGTAGTCTGAAAATGGGACACAGTCGAGGCAAAAAAGTCGTAAAAGTAAGAGAGTAGAAGAGAGGTGCTAGCGATGGAAAGTTTAGAACAAAAGTATGCTCAGACGTTAGAAGTTAGCAACTTGAGCTTGAAACAACGTCGAGTATTATTATCAAGCTTAAAATTATTCTCAGAAATTGGATTTGAGAATACAACGTCCAGCCTTATTGCCGAACGCGCTGGAGTGTCAGAAGGAACTGTTTTTAGTTACTTTAAAACAAAGGAAGGTATTTTAGAAGCCATTTTATCTACTTTTCTAGAACAGGTTATTCCAGAAGTGATTGCGGATTTCTCAGAAAAGAAATTCTCAGTAGATCAGGAAACTTTTCCCTTCTTTTTAAAAAGTATTGTTCGAGATAGGCTCTTTTTCATTCAGGAGAACCAAATGCATGTTAAAATTCTCTTGGGGCGTTCTTTTATTGATAAAAATCTTTCTATCCAGTTAGGAAATATTATTGTTCAATCTATAATAGAACCAATTAGCCCTGTTTTAAATCAATTTAAAGAAAAAGGACTTATTCTAAATTGGTCAAATGAAAGAATTGTTCGTTACATCTTAGCATTGAGTTTTTCTTATCTTATTCCCATGATGTTGAATGATGAAGGAACTATAAACATAGATGAAGCAGTTGATGAGATTGTTGAATGTTTGTCATCTGCCCTAATGAAAGTAAAATAAATTCTGATGTTAAAACTCACTGTTAATGGTGAGTTTTTTTGGATTCAACATAAAAATCCCCAATCGTAGCGATTGAGGATTAAGCAAATGAGTCTTAAACAATACCTTGTGCAATCATAGCGTTTGCTACATTTTCAAAGGCAGCAATGTTAGCTCCTGCAAGGTAGTCTTTATCAAGACCGTATGTTTCAGCAGTTGTTTTAGCTGTGTTGAAGATGTTTGTCATGATGTCTTTGAGACGTCCATCAACTTCTTCACGAGTCCATGAGAGGCGAAGGCTATTTTGGCTCATTTCAAGAGCTGAAACGGCTACACCACCAGCGTTGGCAGCTTTGGCAGGTCCGTAGAAGATACCATTTTCTTTGTAGACTTTGATGGCATCAAGGTCGCTTGGCATGTTGGCACCTTCAGATACACAGATAACGCCTTGAGCAACCAAACGTTTAGCTGCTTCACCATTGATTTCGTTTTGAGTCGCACATGGAAGAGCGATGTCATAGTTTTCAGCGTAAGTCCATACAGAACCTTCATGATAAGTAGCAGTCGCTTTTTCAGCAGCATACTCAGTCAAACGAGCGCGACGTTTTTCTTTAACATCAACCAAAAGATCGAAGTCTATACCATTTTCATCGATGACATAACCATTTGAGTCAGATACAGAGATAACAGTTGCACCAAGTTCAGTTGCTTTTTGAAGAGCGTATTGGGCTACGTTACCAGAACCTGAAATGACCACTTTCTTACCAGCAAAGCTATTACCGTTAGCTTTAAGCATTTCTTCAGTGTAATAAACCAAACCGTAACCAGTTGCTTCTGGACGAATCAAGCTACCACCAAATCCAAGAGGTTTACCAGTCAAGACACCAGCATCAAATTGGTTAAGGCGTTTATATTGACCGTAGAGGTAACCAATCTCACGTCCACCAACACCGATATCACCAGCAGGTACGTCAAGTGATGGTCCGATGTGTTTTTGCAATTCAGTCATGAAGCTTTGGCAGAAACGCATCACTTCATCATCTGTTTTACCTTTAGGATCGAAGTCTGATCCACCTTTACCTCCACCGATAGGAAGTCCAGTCAAGACGTTTTTGAAGATTTGTTCAAATCCGAGGAATTTCAAAATTCCTTGGTTAACAGTTGGGTGGAAACGAAGTCCGCCTTTGTATGGTCCAACAGCTGAGTTGAATTGAACACGGTAACCACGGTTTACTTGAATGTTTCCATCACGGTCAACCCAAGGAACACGGAAAGAAATCACGCGCTCTGGCTCAGTAATGCGTGCCAAGATATTTTCTTCGATATACTCAGGGTGTTTTTCAAATACAGGTTCCAAAGTGTTGAAAAATTCTTCAACAGCTTGGAGGAATTCAGCCTCGTGCCCGTTACGAGCTTTTACAGTTTCAAACACGCTTTGGATATATTCTTTAGCAGATGTCATATCGTTCTCCTTAAATTCTAATTTAATTATGTGTGTCATTATAGCAGAATTTTTTTTAACTGTAAAGAGAAAAAACAAAAATTTTCTAAAAATTCTTTCAATTTAGTTTTTGGGATTTATTGAAAGTAGATAAAAAACGAACGTTTTTCTTATAAATGCCTTTCTTAAAGAGAAAATCTGAAAATGTGGTATAATATTAGCAATAAAAGGAATCTGGAGGATCAGAATCATGGTATCAACGAAAACACAAATTGCTGGTTTTGAGTTTGACAATTGTTTGATGAATGCAGCAGGTGTGGCTTGTATGACGATAGAGGAGCTGGAAGGGGTTAAAAACTCAGCGGCAGGAACCTTTGTCACAAAGACTGCGACTTTGGACTTTCGTCAGGGTAACCCTGAACCACGTTATCAGGATGTTCCACTTGGTTCTATCAACTCTATGGGCTTGCCAAATAATGGCTTAGACTACTATCTGGACTACCTTTTGGATCTGCAGGAAAAAGAGCCGAACCGGACTTTCTTCTTATCTCTAGTTGGCATGTCTCCAGAGGAAACCCATACTATCTTGAAAAAAGTTCAAGATAGTGATTTTCGTGGTCTGACTGAGCTAAACCTCTCTTGTCCAAATGTTCCAGGAAAACCTCAGATTGCCTATGATTTTGAGACAACAGACCGGATTTTGGCAGAAGTATTTGCCTACTTCACCAAACCTCTTGGAATTAAATTGCCACCTTATTTTGACATTGTTCACTTTGACCAAGCTGCAGCTATTTTCAACAAGTATCCGCTCAAGTTTGTCAACTGCGTCAACTCAATCGGAAACGGCCTATATTTAGAAGATGAGTCCGTCGTTATTCGTCCTAAAAATGGTTTCGGTGGGATTGGTGGAGAGTACATCAAACCGACTGCTCTAGCTAATGTTCATGCCTTTTATCAACGCTTAAATCCTCAAATCCAAATCATCGGAACAGGTGGCGTTTTGACTGGTCGTGATGCCTTTGAACATATCCTCTGTGGAGCGAGTATGGTGCAGGTAGGTACTACTCTTCACAAAGAAGGCGTCGGTGCTTTCGAACGTATTACCAATGAACTGAAAGCAATTATGGAGGAAAAAGGGTATGAAAGCCTAGAAGATTTCCGTGGGAAATTGCGCTATATTGATTAAATTCATTAAAAAATCAGAAGAAAGGAGAGAAGATGCTAGCCATTGAAGAAAGTCAGAAGTTGACTTTATCAAATTTATCGAGCCTGAGCCTTTTTACAGGGACAGACCAGGGCCAGTTTGAAGTGATGAAGAGTCAAGTGTTGAAACAGATTGGCTATGATTCTGCTGACCTCAACTTTGCCTACTTTGATATGAAAGAAGTAGTTTACAAAGATGTAGAACTGGAGTTGGTCAGCCTTCCTTTCTTTGCAGATGAGAAAATCGTGATATTGGATCATTTTGTCGATATCACGACTGCTAAAAAGCGCTTTTTGACAGATGATGAGCTCAAATCTTTTGAGGAATACTTTGATAATCCTTCTCCAACAACCAAGTTGTTGATATTTGCGAAAGGAAAGCTGGATAGTAAAAGACGGCTGGTTAAATTACTTAAGCGGGATGCCAAGGTCTTTGATGCAGTAGAAGCAAAAGAACAAGAATTGCGCCAGTATTTCCAAAAGTGGAGCCAGAAACAAGGTCTGCAGTTTGCTAATCATTCTTTTGAAAATCTCCTCATCAAGTCTGGTTTTCAATTTAGTGAAATCCAGAAAAATCTCCTCTTTTTACAGTCCTATAAGGAAGACTCTATTATCGAGGAAGAGGATATTGTCAACGCTATTCCCAAGACCTTACAGGACAATATTTTTGATTTAACTCAGTTTATTCTGACTAAAAAGATGGATCAGGCGCGCGATTTGGTTAGAGACTTGACCTTGCAAGGTGAAGATGAAATCAAACTGATTGCAGTCATGTTAGGACAATTTCGGACTTTTACTCAGGTGAAAATTTTGGCGGAGTCTGGGCATACAGAATCGCAGATTGCAAGTAGTCTAGGAAGTTTTCTCGGACGTAATCCAAATCCCTATCAAATCAAATTTGCGCTGAGAGATGCGCGAGGACTTTCTTTGAGCTTTTTGAAGCAAGCTATTTCTTATTTGATTGAGACAGACTATCAGATTAAGACAGGTCTTTATGAAAAAGGTTTCCTTTTTGAAAAGGCACTCTTACAGATTGCTAGTCAGGTCAATTGATACTTTTTTGAAACTACAACCCGCGTCAGGATTATCTTGTCGTGGGTTTCTTGTTGATTTGCTTATTCTATTCGAAAGTATCTCAGTGATTTCTTCATCTATAAGCAAAAAACTTGAAAAAAGTGAATGTTTGTGTTATCATTTTCATTGTGTTATCATTTTCATATAGAAAGAAAAAGAGGTATTACAGATGGCTATTATCTTAC
>CAURUY010000028.1:0-5612 GCA_963528105.1 uncultured Streptococcus sp.
AGCGATTAGGATCACAAAAGAAGAGTTTACTCTCTCCTCGCACATCCATTTCGATGTCATCAACCCTGGCAAACTCTCCACCATTATCGGTAAGAATGACAGGAAAGAGTTGGAAGAAATCTTTATCAGCTTCATGAAGGGTGTTCTTAATATCATAGAGGTATTTGGTAACCTCAAGGGCAGTTTTATTATCCAGAAGCCTAGCGAAGATAAAGTTACAGAAAGATAAATTGAAGGTGAGTAGGACTTTACCTCCCATCCTCCCCATAACTGTGTCCATTTCCAGCCAAGAGTCTAGTTGATTAAGGACTAAATAGTTTTGGAAATCCTCATAGGAACGTCCTTTTTTAGCTTCTTTAGGGATGGAAGGTAGCTTACTTTTCCGTCTTTCTTTGAATTTAACGGCTCTGGCTAGATCAATAGGAGCGATAGATAGGTATCCTTTTCGGATGTGTCGATAGACAGTTGAGGAGCTGACATCAAGGTTATGAGTTTTGAGGATATGATAGATGTGTTGTCCCTTTTTAACACCATCAGAAATGACTTTGTCCATGTCCCAGAAGGTCTTGGAATTGAGGGGAGTTCCTTCACGAGCTTCGACAAGAGTTTGTTCGTATTGTTTTTGAGCTTGTTTAGCGAGGTAGAAGATCTTCTTATAGCCACAATTTTGTCTTCTTTTAGGGCATCCATTACAGACAAAGGGAGCTTTGTCGAGTAAAGGGCAAGGAGGGTTATCGCATGTAGACTCTCGGACTTGTCTGTTTCGTTTGACTTCTTTGGAAACGGTTGTCGGATCTTTTAGAATGGATTGTCCGATAGCTTTGAAAGTTTCACCGCGCTCTAAGCCTAATTGGATATCGTTACGGTCTGAAAGGGTAAGGTGTTTATGTTTTGTCATAGTAGACCTCATTTCTAACTCAAACGTCTCATACTTAATTCCACCATAAAAATCCGTTTTAGACTAATTTCCACTTTGGTCAGGCAAGTGGAAGTTACTTTGAGAAGTTAGCTTTGCTCCCTTTTTACCTAGGAAACGTTTCCTTTGTTTTCAAATTGCTAAAAAAGTGGTACAATAAGGGGTAGCTTACTATTATCTGAATCAACTGATTTGGAGAGAAAGGATTCATTTTGAAATCAATAGGCTTTATTGAAAAGCTGAAAGGGTTGTCTAGTAAAGAGCTGATTTTATTGGGAATTATCCTGAGTATCTTTTTACCCTTTTATCTTTTTGTAGTTGTATTCTGTTTATATATTATCAGTTTGATTTTTACAGGAGATATGAAAAGTATTCTTCAGAAAATGGGAGAGCATCCGATGCTGCTTCTTTTTCTTGGCTATAGTACTGTTATATCCGTTTTTGCACAAAATTGGATGGGAGTTGTGGCTTCAGTAGGAATGTTTCTATTTACTGTTTTCTTTTTGCACTATCAGTCGATTTTATCACATAAATTCTTTCGATTGATTTTGCAGCTCGTCTTGTTTGGTAGCGTCTTGTCAGCTGCTTTTGCGAGTTTAGAACATTTCCAAATTGTGAAGAAATTTAACTATGCTTTTCTTTCACCCAATATGCAGGTGTGGCATCAGAATCGTGCAGAAGTGACCTTCTTTAATCCTAATTATTATGGAATTATTTGTTGTTTCTGTATCATGATTGCCTTCTATCTGTTTACAACGACCAAGTTGAATTGGTTGAAAGTATTCTGTGTGTTTGCAGGCTTTGTGAATCTCTTTGGATTGAATTTTACGCAAAATCGAACTGCCTTTCCTGCAATTATCGCTGGAGCCATTATTTATCTCTTTACGACCATTAAAAACTGGAAGGCCTTTTGGCTTAGTATTGGGGTCTTTGCGATTGGCTTGAGCTTCCTCTTTTCTAGTGATTTGGGAGTTCGGATGGGGACTTTAGACTCTTCTATGGAAGAACGAATTTCTATCTGGGATGCTGGGATGGCCTTATTTAAGCAAAATCCTTTTTGGGGTGAGGGGCCATTGACTTACATGCACTCCTATCCTCGGATACATGCTCCTTATCATGAACATGCTCACAGTCTTTATATTGATACGATTCTGAGTTACGGAATTGTGGGGACCATTTTATTAGTTTTGTCTTCTGTGGCTCCTGTTCGCTTGATGATGGATATGAGTCAGGAGTCGGGGAAACGTCCGATTATCGGTCTTTATCTATCTTTCCTTACAGTGGTTGCTGTGCACGGAATCTTTGACTTGGCTCTCTTCTGGATTCAGTCAGGTTTCATTTTCTTGCTAGTTATGTGCAGTATTCCATTGGAGCATCGAACTTTGGTATCGGACATGACGGATTAAGTTTTATAAGATTGAAATCTTCTACCTTGGGTGGGAGATTTTTTTACTGGAAAAAATTATTTCTAAATAGAAATAGTTGACAGTTGAAATGATAAGTGTTAGAATTGTGTTATTCATTTCGATATGGAAATAAATTGGAGGTGTCATGAAATATTGTCATTTGCTAGCAAATCATATTCGTTTGTTAAACGGGCGGATTTTTCAAAAGTTACTGAGCCAAGATCCTGAAGCTCTTTATCGTAGTGAACAGGGTAAGATTTTAGCGGTTTTATGGAATAGTGAAACTGGCTGCGCAACTGCGACAGATATTGCTTTGGCGACTGGACTTGCTAATAATACTCTGACGACTATGATAAAAAAGCTTGAGGAACAAAATCTTGTAACCGTTAATCCATGTGGAGAAGATAAGCGTAAGAAGTATTTGGTTTTAACAGAGTTGGGAGAGTCTCAGAAAGAAGTGGGGCATCGTGTCAGTCAGAAATTGGATACGATCTTTTACAAAGGATTTTCAGAGGAAGAAATTCGTCAGTTTGAAGCCTTTCAAGAAAGAATTTTGGCTAATCTGAAAGAGGATGAAAATGAGGTTTAAAATGGAGCAAATTAGCTGTTTATAAGTAAAGGCCACTTTTGACTTTGTTTTCCAACTCTTAGGACAAGGAAACTAAGTGGTTAGCTATGGTCGGACTCAGATTGACGGAGTTGCCTATGCACAGTATGACATCTTCCGTCTAGAAAATGGGAAAATTATGGAGCATTGGGACAATAAGGAAGTCATGCCTAAGGTAGAAGGCTTGACCAACCGAGGCAAGTTTTAAATTGAGGATACAGAATGATTGAATACAAGAATGTAGCTTTACGTTACACAGAAAAAGATGTCTTGAGAGATGTCAATTTACGGATTGAGAATGGCGAGTTTATGGTTTTAGTTGGACCATCTGGCTCAGGTAAGACAACAATGCTTAAGATGATTAACCGTCTCTTGGAACCGACTGATGGAAATATTTATATGGATGGCAAGCGCATCAAAGATTATGATGAGCGGGAATTGCGTCTTTCTACTGGTTATGTTTTACAGGCTATTGCACTGTTTCCCAATCTAACGGTTGCGGAAAATATTGCCCTGATTCCTGAGATGAAGGGATGGACTAAGGAAGAAATTGCTCAGAAAACAGAAGAGTTTTTGGCTAAGGTTGGCTTGCCAGTAGCTGAGTATGGGCATCGTTTGCCTAGTGAATTATCTGGGGGGGAGCAACAGCGTGTTGGAATTGTACGGGCTATGATTGGTCAGCCTAAGATTCTCCTCATGGATGAACCTTTTTCAGCCTTGGATGCTATTTCTCGCAAACAGTTGCAGGTTCTGACGAAAGAATTGCATAAAGAGTTTGGGATGACAACGATTTTTGTGACCCATGATACAGATGAAGCTTTGAAATTGGCGGACCGTATTGCTGTATTGCAGGATGGAGAGATTCGCCAGGTAGCGAATCCCGAGACCATTTTAAAAGCGCCTGCCACAGACTTTGTAGCAGACTTGTTTGGAGGTAGTGTTCATGACTAATTTAATTGCAACTTTTCAGGATCGTTTTAGTGATTGGTTGACAGCTCTATCTCAACATTTGCAGTTGTCACTTTTGACCTTGTTGCTGGCCATCTTTATAGCGATTCCATTGGCTGTTTATCTTCGATATCATGAGAAATTGGCGGATTGGATCTTGCAGATTGCAGGGATTTTCCAGACTATTCCGTCTCTAGCCTTGTTGGGGCTCTTTATCCCCTTGATGGGAATTGGGACCTTGCCTGCTTTGACAGCATTAGTGATCTATGCGATTTTTCCGATTTTGCAAAATACCATCACTGGGCTGAAGGGAATTGATCCGAGTCTGCAAGAGGCTGGGATTGCCTTTGGGATGACTAGGTGGGAGCGACTCAAGAAGTTTGAAATTCCACTTGCTATGCCTGTTATGATGTCTGGGATTCGGACGGCAGCAGTCTTAATTATTGGTACGGCAACCTTGGCGGCCTTGATTGGGGCAGGGGGACTGGGTTCCTTTATCCTTTTGGGAATTGACCGTAATAATGCCAGTCTGATTTTGATTGGGGCACTTTCTTCCGCAGTGCTTGCCATTGCCTTTAACTTCCTACTAAAAGTGATGGAAAAGGCAAAATTGCGGACGATTTTCTCTGGTTTTGCCTTGGTGACAATATTACTTGGTATATCTTATAGTCCGGCCCTCTTAACTCAAAAAGAAAAAGAAAACTTGGTTATTGCTGGGAAAATAGGTCCAGAACCAGAAATTTTGGCCAATATGTATAAATTGCTAATTGAAGAAAATACCAGTATGACTGCGACTGTTAAACCGAATTTTGGGAAAACAAGCTTCCTCTACGAAGCTTTGAAAAAAGGCGATATTGACATCTATCCTGAATTTACTGGTACGGTGACTGAAAGTTTGCTTCAGCCATCACCGAAAGTGAGTCATGAGCCAGAGCAGGTTTATGATGTAGCGCGTGATGGCATTGCCAAACAGGATCATCTAGCCTATCTCAAACCCATGTCTTATCAAAATACCTATGCTGTAGCTGTTCCGAAAAAGATTGCTCAAGAATATGGCTTGAAGACCATTTCGGACTTGAAAAAAGTGGAAGGGCAGTTGAAGGCTGGATTTACCCTTGAGTTTAATGACCGTGAAGATGGCAATAAGGGCTTGCAATCAATGTATGGTCTCAATCTCAATGTATCGACCATGGAACCAGCCCTTCGCTATCAGGCTATTCAGTCAGGCGATATTCAAATCACGGACGCTTATTCGACTGATGCGGAATTGGCACGTTATGATTTACAGGTCTTGGAAGATGACAAGCAACTCTTCCCACCTTACCAAGGGGCTCCACTGATGAAAGAAGCTCTTCTCAAGAAACATCCAGAGTTGGAAACAGTTCTCAATAAATTGGCTGGTAAAATTACTGAAAGCCAGATGAGCCAGCTCAACTACCAAGTCGGTGTTGAAGGCAAGTCAGCAGAACAAGTAGCCAAGGAGTTTCTACAAGAACAAGGTTTATTGAAGAAATAGTTTGAAAATGTTAAACTCAACTTTGTTAAACGACCATATAGAAAACTGCTCAGACAATGTTGTCTGGGCTTTTTTGGTGTCAGAATTAATGATTTTCATTTTTAAATGGAAAATAAGAGGAAATTTTTAGCATTTTTAGGATTTTCTAAAATTTTACTGTAAATACACTTGACTATTCACAAAATAGGTGTATAATGTGTTGTGAACTACTTAACAAAT
>CAURUY010000029.1:0-5106 GCA_963528105.1 uncultured Streptococcus sp.
AGGTTGCTCAAAACAGTGTTTTGAGGTTGTGGATAGAACTGACGAAGTCAGTAACCATATCTACGGTAAGGCGAAGCTGACGTGGTTTGAAGAGATTTTCGAAGAGTATTAGATATCATTTTTGAGATTAAGAATCGTCAAAAGAATAGCTAGCAAGGAAAGACCAACAAATAGCATCCAAGTCAACTGTATATTCCATACAGCTATAAGTGAAAAACAAGCTGTTCCCACAGGTATGGATAAGGTGAACAATAAACCTAAAAAATTACTGGTACGAGCTAGAACCTCTGGAGCTAGATTTTTCAGGAGCATGGCACTAATCTTTGGTTGAACTTTACCAGACACATACAGAGTTGAACAGAGAAATAGTAAACCAAGTACGACTTGATTGAATAAATTAGCTAGACCAATTAGACTGAGTCCTACGGTCACCCACATCATCAATCTAGGCAAGGACTGCTTCCCAAAATAATCATTGCCCGTAAGGCTACTGATGATGATTGCTAACAAAGCACAGAATTGACTGATAAATAATGCCTCTGTGTAAGAAAAGTCCAAAAGAGAATGGCTCAAAAAGAAGATGTTATAGATACTTCCTAAAGCGCCACCCAAGGCATTGATAAGCAAGACAGCAAAGATCATGAATCCAAAGTTTTTCTGTCCACCTTTAAGAAAAACGAGACGTAAATTTCGATAAATCGTTAGGAACTGCTCTTTGATCGGAAGCTTCTCATTTTTTAGAATTTCACCATCAGCAGATGACATTGACAGGCTTAATTTGCTTTTTCCTAAAAAGAGGATGACGGCTGATACTAGGAAGAAACAGGCATTGATTCCCGCAACGAGGGAAAAATTGTTGACCGATAGACCTAAGAGCCAGACTCCAAAAGCTTGACCACCAATAGCTGAAATATAGGTGATGAATTGGGAAAAAGAATAAGCCTCCATCAGATCATCTTCAGCTACTTTTTCCTTAATGAGAGGCATGCGCAAGCCACCTGCAAAATCACTGATGACATCACTAATGACATTGATTAAACACAGGCTAGAAAAGGCAAAGAGACTAGCTTGCTGAACAACTAGGGCTGCCAGAAAAAATAAAACCGCCTGAAACAAACCGCTATAGACCATCCATTTGACCTTGTCCCTCGTGTAATCTGCCCGAATTCCTACAAAAACTGTAAAAAGAGTCGGAAGAATCATGACAATATTCGCCATAGCAACCGCAAAAGATGCTTGTGGCAAGGTCGATGCATAAACGATAAATACCAGGTTAAAAATTGAAGCACCAAAAGCATTGAAGAATCGTGACAAAGTCAAGAGACGATAAGCTTGATTTCTGAACAATAGTTTCATTGGTAATCTCCCTTCTTGTTCAAATACTCAATGAAAATCAAAGAGCAAACTAGGAAGCTAGCCGAAGGCTGTACTTGAGTACGGCAAGGTGAAGCTGACGTGGTTTGAATTTGATTTTCGAAGAGTATAAGTTTTATGTGAAGTATGACTATAGTATAGCACTTAGAAATTTTAGAGAAAAAACTTTTGAATATATGCAACAAATAAAATGAGCAAAAAGAAACGATAGAATTTCTCCAGTGACACGAGAGAGCCCAACAGTTCTATCTCTTAAAATTTCAAATAATTTTCTTAGTTTGCAGATATTCAAGAATCGAGAGTTTTTCTATAGTAATCCGCAGATTTGTCACAACCAAGCATCTCAAAAATACGGACAGCATCTTCCATCTTTTTCTGACCTTCCTTGACTCTTCCCTGCTTGCTATCAAGGAGACCTTCTGCCCACAGATAAACAGTTCGGAAATAGGTTTCATTTTCATTGTAGAAATGCTCTTCGATGACACGTTTAAAATAAGAGGCATAGGTAAATTCTTCACACTCAATGCTAGCTAAAAAGCCATTCAATAGTATAGTGTGAAAAAGGTTTCTATTACCAGACATTTCCATTAGAAAGTCAGATTTGCGGACCATTTCTCGTACATATCTAGTAAAAAGAGAAGCAGATAAAAAGGGAGAACTGACTGAAAATAAATTGAGTTCATAGATTCCCCAGATCTCGGTAGAAAACAAATAATCATGAAGGACTTTCCCCTCCTCTGCCGTTAACTCTACCCTTTCGTCCATGCTCTTCATATAAGACTTGATAAGAATGGCATTTAGAATATGTTTCTGTTTGTTTTGAGAATGGGCATGCTTTTGATACTCCCTGCGATACAAGTCCTCGAGAGGTGCTATATTCTTTGGATCCAAAACATCTATGATTTCTTTTCTCAACTCAGAATCTGTATCATACCGAAAACCTCTCGCCAGAAAGAGGATTTCCTCCACACTGGCAGATATATTTTCCAGAGCAAATAGAAACTTTTCCACCGAAAGCTCACTCTGACCTGTTTCAAAGCGGGACAACATAGACGGCGAAAATTGTCCCCCAGTTGCTTGTCTCAGCGAGATATTTCTTGACTCTCGCAATTGTCTAAAGACTTTTCCAATTTGCTCCATAGACTTCCCCTTGATTTAGCATTTTCTTTATATTATCATATTTTTTCAGAAAATTCATCAAAAACTTGCCAAATTGTCAGAATTATGAGAAAATAGAGGATATTTATCACGTGGAGGGACTGCTATGAGAGACGATATCAAAATCAATGACCGTGCTTTGGCCTTGCAAGACCAAATTATCGAAAAACTAGAGAAGGTTTTTGATACCGATGTGGAATTGGATGTTTACAATCTAGGACTGATCTATGAAATCAATCTGGACGAAACGGGTCTCTGTAAGATTGTCATGACCTTCACCGATACTGCCTGCGATTGCGCAGAAAGCTTGCCTATCGAAATTGTGGCAGGTCTGAAACAAATCGAGGGTATCGAAGATGTCAAGGTTGAAGTTACCTGGTCGCCTGCTTGGAAAATCACACGAATCAGTCGCTACGGCCGTATTGCCCTTGGACTACCACCTCGTTAATACTCTTCAAAAATCTCTTCAAACCACGTCAGCGTCGGCTTTTCGTATAGATGTTACTGACTTCGTCAGTTCTATCTGCAACCTCAAAACGGTGTTTTGAGCTGACTTCGTCAGTTCTATCCACAACGTCAAAACACTGTTTTGAGCAACCTGCGCCTAGCTTTCTAGTTTGCTCTTTGATTTTTATTGAGTATAAGCAGGCAAATCACTTTTGAAGATGAAAAGAAGCAAGCCGAAGTTGGCTTGCTTTTTGAGTTTATTTTTTACCTGACTTGTCCATATTCCAGAAGTCTGTCACGGCTCCGCGTGAAGCAGATGATACGATGTGGGCATATTTACCGAGGACACCACGACTGTAAAGTGGTGGCAAGGTTGTTTCTGCCTTGCGTTTTTCAAGTTCTTCTTCCGATACGGCCATGGAAATTTCTTTGGTATCTTGATCAACCGTAACGATATCGCCTGTACGGAGGTAAGCAATTGGTCCACCATCCTGAGCTTCAGGAGCGATATGTCCAACAACCAGACCATAAGTACCACCAGAGAAACGACCATCCGTCAAGAGGGCAACCTTGTCTCCTTGGCCTTTACCAACAATCATGGATGAAAGTGACAGCATCTCAGGCATACCAGGACCACCCTTAGGTCCAACAAAACGAACAACGACAACATCGCCATCAACGATTTCATCTGTCAGAACAGCCTGAATCGCATCTTCTTCTGAGTCAAAGACCTTAGCTGGTCCAACGTGACGACGCACTTTAACACCTGATACCTTGGCAACCGCACCGTCAGGGGCAAGATTCCCGTTCAAGATGATAAGCGGACCGTCCGCACGTTTTGGATTTTCAAGTGGCATGATAACTTTTTGACCTGGAGTAAGGTCTGCAAAGTCAACCAAGTTCTCAGCGACAGTCTTACCAGTACATGTAATGCGATCTCCATGAAGGAAACCATTTGCCAAGAGGTATCTCATAACCGCAGGCACACCACCAACTTCATAGAGATCTTGGAAGACATACTGACCAGATGGTTTCAAGTCAGCCAAGTGAGGCACACGTTCTTGAATTGTATTGAAGTCCTCAAGTGACAAGTCAACATTTGCGGCATGGGCAATGGCAAGCAAGTGAAGAGTGGCATTTGTAGAACCACCGAGAGCCATGGTTACAGTGATAGCATCTTCAAAGGCTTCACGAGTCAAGATATCTGATGGCTTGAGACCGAGCTCCAACATCTTAACAACAGCACGTCCTGCTGCTTCGATATCTTCTTTCTTATCAGCTGATTCAGCTGGGTGAGATGAAGATCCTGGCAAACTCATACCGAGAACTTCGATAGCAGTCGCCATGGTATTAGCTGTGTACATACCACCACAACCACCAGGTCCAGGGCAGGCATTACATTCAAGACGTTTCACGTCCTCAGCTGTCATATCACCGTGGTTCCATTTTCCGATACCCTCAAAAACAGAAACCAAGTCGATGTCTTTGCCATCAAGATTTCCTGGTGCAATGGTTCCACCATAGGCGAAAATAGCTGGAATATCCATATTAGCAATGGCAATCATAGAACCAGGCATGTTCTTGTCACAGCCACCGATAGCAACAAAGGCATCCACATTGTGACCACCCATAGCCGCCTCAATGGAGTCCGCGATGATATCACGAGATGTTAGAGAGAAACGCATACCAGGCGTTCCCATGGCAATCCCGTCCGCTACAGTGATAGTCCCAAATTGTACAGGCCAAGCACCTGCAGATTTGACACCTTCTTTAGCCAATTTCCCAAAATCATGCAAGTGGATGTTACATGGCGTATTTTCCGCCCAAGTCGAAATCACTCCCACAATCGGTGTTTCAAAGTCCTTATCTGTCATACCAGTCGCACGAAGCATGGCACGGTTTGGTGATTTTACCATACTGTCATAAATGCTACTGCGGTGACGTTTATCTAATTCAGTCATTTGTTCCCTCCCATTTCAGTTTTTACTATTATAGCACATTTTAAAGGCAATGAACAGAAGAAAATTCTTGAATTTTCAGAATATTTCGATTAATTTGGTTGATGACCTTACAATTTTTTCATCTTTTTTTGTCAAGTAACTTTACTTTACAAAAAAAATGTGTTAT
>CAURUY010000030.1:0-5005 GCA_963528105.1 uncultured Streptococcus sp.
TCGTTTTCTTATCCAGATAGTGAAATATTTTATTCATAATGCCCTCCTAGAAAAAGAGAGATGCTAGCACTTCTCTCCATTTTTATTATATAAATTTTACAAATATTACAATTATTGCTTACAGCTTCAGTTTTTTACAACCTTTTTGTTTTTCTTAATAGACATTTTTGCTTACCCTTCTCTAGTCCACATCTAAAATATCTTAATAGCATACAGAAATAGCATAAAGTGCTAGATTTTTAAGAATTTTCTCTTGCATATTCTTACAAATCACAGAAGATCTTAATTTCGTAATATGCTTAGCCATTGGACAAAATCCTGATTTACAAACTAAAACAAAGGGACATGTTTTACAATCTTCTCTAACAGACAGAAACCATCCTTTCATTTTATCTTTGTTAATCAATCCAGTATTGATATTTCCAAAAACATTTTGATTATCGTACAAAGCAACTGTACATGCTTGTACAATACCTCTAACGTTAAACATATAGTGATTTAAACGATTGGCATAACAAGAAAAGGAATTGTGAACCACAATGCTTGGCAAAGATAGATGGTACCCCAAATCAACTGCTTTCTTAGAAATACCAAAACTCATATCATTTTTAAATACTGTAACACAGTCGTCTTTAGAACGATCTCCTTGTCCCCAGTTACCGATATTATGATATAGAAGAAAAAATCTATCATCATTTTTAAAGTAACGACCATCATTTAATAGAAATGACTCCATATGGTCATAATTTTCCTTCGATATATTGAATCTTAACGTACAAATAAAATCTAAATCACTATCCTTCATTTTATGAAGATTATCTAAAATTCGCGCATAGGAACCTTTTTGATTTTTTAACACACGTTGAGAATCATGACTCTCTCCATCACCATCAATAGTAATCTGAAAATTAGTAACATCATACTCTCTTACTAATTTTTCAAATTTGGAAGATGTTAACAAAAATCCATTAGTAGTAATACTTGCTGAATACGTTATTCCAAATCGCTCACAAATTTTCAAAAATTTTAGTGAAAGCCGTTGAATTGTTTTATAGCCTAACAGAGGTTCTCCACCAAACCATGCTATCCTTAGAAAATGATATTGAGAATTACTCAATTTTTCTTCAGCAAATTTCAAAATAGCATTTTCTGTTTCAATAGACATTCCAATATTTTTAAAGTGTTCATAACAATACTTACATCGAAAATTACAATCTCCATGAGTAAGAATTGTAAACTCTAGTATCTCATTATTCCTATCTTCTATCTGTTTTAAATATTTGTTTACCTCATTGTCTTCACGTAAATATCTATTCTCTTCCAAATAGGCAATATATTCACTTCCCGTTGTTTTATTTTCTTGTATATTCTTCTTCAATTCATTCGTAATCAAAAATGAATGATTATTTTTGGTATTAAAATATACACTACCATCTTCAGTATCATACCTTAAGACATATCGTGATAATTTCATATTACCACCTCTTTATTCTTTGATTTCTTTAAATACATTATATACCTATTAAGATGATAATTCGACAAAAAGTCAGAAAATTAGAAAAGTTCTACATTTTAATAATTTTCAATCTAGTATAAACTAATTTCAAATACCCTTATCTACTATACATGCCGTACTGTCACATTTCTATTCGTAGAGACACAATCTCGCTATTCCTTCCTCTGATGATTCTTATGTCCAGCGTCATACTTAAAACGGTCTATCACGAGACTGTTTTAATTCGTTACCTCACGATAGTCAAGCTCAGAAGTTACTATTAGGTTTACCTAAAAAAGACCGGATGGCTCCGATCTTTCAATGGTTCATATTCGCAATTTCTGTTGTAAAAATAGCTATGGTTAACGTCAATGACTAAGCCCCTTATTTCATACGATAAAAATCAACCACTAGACCAGCAGGGCCTTTAACTAATAAGGACTCTGTCCCCCAATCCGTTTCACAAATACCGTGTAAAATCTCGACACCAATCTCTTTTAAACGTTGGTAATTCTGATTTAGATCCTCAACCTCGATATGAAGAATGATTCCTGACTGAAAATTTTCCAAAGGAATCAAATGATTTTGGGACAACATCAGACAGTGACTGCCAATCGTAAACTGAGCAAAACTGTCATCAACATAATCGGACTTTTTATCCAAAATACGCTCCAAGTCAGCACAGACTTGGGGAACATCTGAAACGATAATATCTAATTGATTTAAATCCATTTACTATCCTCCAGAAAAAGACCGGATTGCTCCGATCTTTTCAAGTTTCTCTCTATGAAAATCAAAGAATAAACAAGGTTAAACCAAGTTTGATGGCAAATCTTTGCTCATCAAACTACGAAAAATCCTTTGGGACTTTTTCTAGGCTCCACACTAGATTCCATCATTGAAATTTATGGTTTCAATGATGGAATCGTCGGCAGTAATCTAATAAAGAAGTCTATAAATTTATCTTTGATTTTCGACGAGAGAAATTATTTAATTGCGCGTGATTGCAAACCTTCTTCTTCCAAGAAGAGGCGGAATGGTACGAGTTCTTCTGCTTCGTATTTTTCCTTGAAGGCTTTGATGGCTTCTTCTGAGTGTTGTTTTGGATCCAACTCAAGTACTTCTACTGGAAGTGGACGGTGTGGAGTGATGTGAGCATCGATAACAACAGTTTTACCTTCTTTGTTCAATTTAACAGCTTCTGCAACAACTGCATCGATGTCTTCGATACGGTCAACTGTAAATCCTACAGCACCTTGCGCTTCAGCGATTTTCGCATAGTCAGCATTAGGGAAGTCACAACCAAACAAGTGTTTGTTTGTGTCTTCGTATTTGTCCTTGATGAAGGCATATTTACCATTTGAGAAGACAACGTTGATAACTGGAAGGTCGTATTGAACGTTTGTGATAACGTCTGGGTAGCACATGTTGAATGCACCGTCACCCATGATGTTCCATACTTGGCGATCTGGATTGTCTTTCTTAGCAGCGATACCACCAGGAAGGGCAATACCCATTGTCGCAAAGAGTGGAGATGTACGCCACATGTTCTTAGGTGTCATGTGAAGGTGACGAGTAGATGTTTGAGTAGTGTCACCTACGTCGATTGAGTAGATAGCGTCTTGATCAGCATGTTTGTTGATTGCATTGTAAACTTGATACAATTGCAATTCACCCTCAGTTTTACCTTCGAGTTTGTTCATGTAATCACGCCAGTTTTGGTTGTTCTTAACGTTTGCACGCCACCATGGAGTAGATTCAACTGGGTTTACTTTGTCAAGGATTGCTTTCGCTGCTTGACCTGCGTCACCAAGGATTGAAGCGTCAAGGGCGTGACGTTTACCAAGTTTGTAAGGATCGATATCCACTTGGATGAATTTTTCAGTGTTCTTGAATGCTTCGTAAACTTCAGCAAATGGGAAGTTTGAACCAAGGAAAAGAACTGTGTCTGCTTCAAAGACCACTTCGTTGGCTGGTTTCCAACCAACACGGTAAGCAGAACCTGTCAAACCTTCATAGTTCCATTCGAAAGCTTCAAAGTTTTTACCAGTTGTGATGATTGGTGCTTTGATTTTACGTGACAATTCAGTAATCACTTCACCAGCTTTCACACCACCGTAACCAGCATAGATAACTGGACGTTCAGCATTGTTCAAGATTTCAACAGCTTTGTCGATTTCAACTTCGTTCAAAGCAGGAGCGATGAATGAACGCTCGTATGAACCTGATCCATAGTATGAGTTTTCGTCGATTTCTTGGAAACCGAAGTTTACTGGGATTTCAACAACAGCTGGACCTTTTTTAGAAACTGCAGCACGGCAAGCTTCGTCAATAACTTTTGGCAATTGCTCAGCGTAAGCTACACGTTTGTTGTATACAGCGATACCGTTGTACATTGGGTTTTGGTTCAATTCTTGGAAAGCATCCATGTTCAATTCGTTAACTGGACGTGATCCAAGGATTGCTAGGAATGGAGTGTTATCCATAGCTGCATCGTAAACACCGTTAATCAAGTGAGTCGCACCTGGACCACCTGAACCAACTGCAACCCCGATTGAGCCGCCGAATTTAGCTTGCATAACCGCTGCAAGAGCACCTGTTTCTTCGTGGCGAACTTGCAAGAAGCGGATATCTTTGTCTTCAGCCAAAGCGTCCATCAATGAGCTGAGTGTTCCTGATGGGATACCGTAGATTGTGTCTACGCCCCATGTTTTCAATACGTTAAGCATTGCTGCAGATGCAGTAATTTTCCCTTGAGTCATTCTAACTCTCCTTTAAATCTATTTTGATCCTTTAAAAATGTAGCATAGCGCTTCTACTTCATCTTTGCGATCAGGTTTCGTTTTGAAAATGAGTTTTTTCTGACATTTCTCATGAAAACGATTTACAAAACGATTACAGTATTAATTTATCACAAAGAGATTCACATGTATAAGAATCTGCTCAGAGATGCTCAATCCCTATTCCATAACAGATGCTCTTTTTGAGAAAAATTCACAAACTATCCTACAATAGGGTATTATACTATAATTTAATACCTCATTACTTCCCTTGGAGCTGTAAGGAAAGAACAAAAAATGCTACAGCATGCTGTAGCACTCCGAACGTATAAAAATGATTTTTTATATAAAATAATATAAAATAAGAAAACTCTGTAAAAATAAAAGTACTTCCCTATTTTTTTCATTATTTAAATATATCCTGAGAATTTCCGCCGTGAGAAAAGCGCTAGAAACAACTATGTTTCTAGCGCTCGGGAGTTTTGGAACCTTAGGTCCAAAACTAAGTCATGGAACTTCGTAGAAGTTCGCTGACGTCCGTACTCACCTAAGGAAAATCTCAGGAAAGATTTTATCTTCACTCTACGTGATATGTGTATCACTTTTTGTTCCCATTAATCAATTTTCGCAACATTGAGAAGCAGAGAGCTAATCAAAACAGACAAAGAACTAAGAGCCATGGCAAGACCTGCTAGTTCTGGATTGAGGGTCAATCCCAGTCCTACAAAGA
>CAURUY010000031.1:0-5001 GCA_963528105.1 uncultured Streptococcus sp.
CCGTGTTACCGCCGTGAAAAGGCGGTGTCTTAACCCCTTGACCAACGGACCTGAGCTGTTATTTTCAACTCTTACTATTATACCCACTTTTCATACTTTGTCAACTACTTTTTGAAACTTTTTTAATTTTTTGTATGACTTCCTAGTGTGTACGGATGTCAAACTCTTTAAACACAATACGTAAGTCTCTTAAGACTCTTTGACGCCCTCGGAAGCGTTCATGTCTTAAGACGCGTTCTAACTCTTCTTGTTTGTCTTTACTTTGTTTGCTTCTATAATCTCTTAGTGTCTCATGAAAGAGATAATAATCATCTAGCCACAGACCTCCCTCACTGATACGATGACTGATTTCACCTACTTCTTCATAAGGTTCTTTATCATATCTACGCTTCTGGCTTTCTTGTTTACGGATATAGTCTAGAATTCGATTCCGGAACTTAGTCTTAAAATATTTCCTTAAACGAGGAATATCTTCTACTAGTTCCTCTTCTCTACTGATCAATTCATGTAAGCAAATCATTCCCTCTTGGTCCCAATCCGATAGTTCCCATAAATGTAAGTAATATTCATTTCTACTCTTATATACAATTCCCTGGACTTCTTCATACAATTCTTTAAGCATAATCTTCTCCTTTCTAGATACAGTTTAACAAATAATGAAGCTAATTCGGGTCTTTTCCCCGTTCTGTCCCCTTTACCTCCTCAACTGCACAAAAAAGAGAGGACAAGCCTCTCTCAGGGTTATAATTCTGCAATTTGGTTTAAGTTTACTTCGGCTACTGTGTCATTACCAAACATAGAGATAATCATCTTCACTTTATTGTTATCAATCTCTGTAATCTTACCAGTGTAGTCTGCAAAAGCACCATCAATAATACGTACAGTTTGACCAACCTCAACATCGAAATCAAATTCTTGAACAGTTTGTCCCATAGATACCAAAATGTCACGAATTTCTTGTTCCAATAATGGAGTTGGTTTTGATCTGTTCCCGTGTGATCCAACAAATCCAGTTACATTTGGTGTGTTTCGAACGACAAACCAAGCTTCATCTGTCATGACCATTTCTACAAGAACATAACCTGGAAAGCGATTTTCTTCTATTTCTTTTCTCTTTCCATTTTTTTCAACTTGCACTGTTTGTGTTGGAATTTCAACGCGTAGAATATTATCCAACATATTGTAGGTTTGTGCACGTTGTAATAGATTTTCTTTTACCTTATTTTCATAACCAGAATAAGTTTGTAAAACAAACCACCCTTTATCAAAACTATCCATGATATTTCCTTTCATAAATAGAAGATTTCTAGTGTAATTAACTCCACTAGCCTTCTAAAAAATGTTAATAAATCGAATCAAACCTGAAACAATCAACTGGTCAAAAATGTAAATAATTACTACAAAGAAAGCTGTGTATTCCATGATAGAACGAAAATCTCTCCAGCTTTCCTTGCGAGTTGGCCATGTTGTGTCTTTAAGAAGTCTAAAAATATCTCCAATAAAACGCATCGCTCTCTCCTATCTCGTTTCTCTGTGTGTAGTGTACTTGCCACAATGCTTACAAAATTTATTTACTTCTAGTCGTGTAGGCTTGGGGTTTCCACTAATCTTGATTGAATAGTTTCTAGAACCACAAACCGCACAAGCTAGGCTTGCTTTTTTTAGTGCCATAACGCCTCCATCTTATCTATTATAACAAGAAAGCTAGGCTTTGACAAGCATCTTAGCGAAATAGATTGACTACCGAATCCCATATCGTTTGAGCCTTTTCTTTAATCTTGGCATCCGAGATAGCCCGACTAGCCTCATCTACTAGACTTTGTGCACGTCCTCGAATATCAGACAAATTATCATCTGTCTGGCTATTATCATTGGTTTGTACTTGTCTTTTTGTGTTAGCTGGTGCAATTCCATTTTGCTTATAAGCATTTTCAACTGTAAAGGTACTTCCTGGCGTATAAGGTAAAATGGTATTTGCAATATTTCTAAAGACATGGGCTGCACCGTTTGAAGTAGAGCCAGCTAGATAGTGATTTTCATCAGTCGTTGGGAAACCAAGCCAGTGACTAATCACTACATCCGGTGTATAACCAATTACCCACTGGTCACTTGTATATTCTGGATTGAAAGCCGCTTCAGTTGTACCAGTTTTTCCTGCCATTACATAATCTGCAGGCGATGAACTAATACCGGTACCGTTGGTGAATGTCCCCAACATCATACTGGTCATCTTATCAGCTACAGACTTATCAATCACCCGTTTTTGTGAATTTTTATGGCTCGCAATGACCTGACCACTAGCATTTTCAATTCTACTAATAAAATGAGCTTCCGGAATTAAACCTTCATTTGCAAAGGCAGCATATGCTTGAGCCATTTGCAGAGGATTGGTTTCGACACCACTTCCCAAGGCGACGCCGAGAACACGGTCGACCTTTTCCATGTTGAGTCCGAATTTTTCGCCTGTCTCAAAAGCTTTGTCGACGCCCAAATCATTAACAGTGGCCACAGCAGGTAGATTAAGCGACTCTGCCAAGGCTTGATACATAGGAACTTCTCGACTCGTTTTGATCCCTGCATAGTTATCAACCTTATAGCTGTCATACTGCATGGTATGGTTATCCAACTGCTTATTCAAAGCCCAGCCTGCTTCAACTGCTGGTGTATAAACAACTAAAGGCTTAATTGTAGAACCAGGGCTACGTTTTGATTGAGTTGCATAGTTGAAATTCCGGAATCCAGTTTTATCATTGTCAGCAACTTGACCGACAACCCCACGAACTCCCCCTGTTTTCGGTTCAAGAGCTACACTTCCTGATTGTGCAAATGTTCCATCCTCTGCCCTCGGAAATAGCGATGTGTTTTCATAAACAACCTGCATATTTGCTTGGTAATTTTGGTCCAGCTCTGTGTAAATGCGGTAGCCATTATTGACAATCTCTTCCTCTGTTAGATTATACTTGGAAACAGCTTCATTAACAACCGCGTCAAAATAAGAGGGGTAACGGTAATCTGAGATTTTTCCTTCATACCTATCGTGCAATTGCGAAGTCATATCAACTTCTGCAGCTTCGGTTTCTTGGTTTTTATCAATGTAACCCGCTGCAATCATATTCTGCAAAACAGTATCGCGACGATTGGTAGAATCTTCTATGGAATTCAAGGGGTTATACAGTTCCGGCCCCTTTAGCATTCCTGCCAGAGTCGCAGCTTGATCCAAACTCACTTCTGATGCAGAAACTCCAAAGTATTTCTTACTCGCATCTTCTACACCCCACACACCATTTCCAAAATAAGCGTTGTTAAGGTACATGGTTAAAATCTGATCCTTACTATATTTTTTTGTTAATTCTAAGGCAAGGAAAAATTCTTTCGCTTTTCTCTCAACAGTTTGATCCTGCGACAAATAGGCGTTTTTAGCCAGCTGTTGTGTAATAGTAGAACCACCACCTGAACGACCAGCAGTGACAATCGCCAAGAAGAAACGACCATAGTTAATCCCGTCATTTTTA
Organism: uncultured Streptococcus sp.; assembly: GCA_963528105.1. Lineage (GTDB taxonomy): Bacteria > Bacillota > Bacilli > Lactobacillales > Streptococcaceae > Streptococcus. Next base: position 3,513 of record CAURUY010000031.1, read on the forward strand.
TAGAAAGAGCGGTCTTCTGTCGCAATAACGGCATTCTGCAAATTTTTACTGATATCAGTCAATTCAACATAAGTTCCTTTTTGACCAGACAAGGCACCAGCCTCCTTTTCTTCACGGTCAAAAATGATAGTCCGAGTTTTCAAGGCGTTTTGCAAATCGTTAACATTGGTTGACTTGGCTACAGCAAACAAATAGGTTCCGACTAGCAAGCCTGCACTCAATCCTAGTATAATAACAATCTTTGTTAGATGATAGCGACGCCAGAATTTTCGAATTGGACCCACTTGGGCTAATTTTTTTCGATCACTACGAGAGCGACGCAAGCTAGTCGAATCAGAATCCTCTAGTTCACTTGTTTCTTTTTTAAAAAGAGAAAGAAATTTCTCGAATAATTTATCTAATTTCATGCGTTTATTTTATCATCTTCATCATAGGAAGACAAGAATTTAGCTATTTCCTATCCAAATAGGGCTTTTTTTGTTACAATATCTGTATGCAATTCACATTTACATTACCAGACTCTCTACCTCAAATGACGGTGAAGCAATTATTAGAGGAGCAACTACTCATCCCTAGAAAAATTCGTCATTTTTTGAGAATCAAGAAACATATTTTGATAAACCAAGAAGAAGTTCACTGGAACGAGATGGTAAGTCCTGGAGATGTTTGCCAGTTGACTTTTGATGAGAAAGATTATCCCGAAAAAGAAATCCCTTGGGGCAACCCAGACCTCGTTCAGGAAGTTTATCAAGATCAACACTTGATTATTGTAAACAAACCAGAGGGGATGAAAACGCATGGTAATCAGCCAAACGAAATCGCCCTTCTTAACCATGTCAGTGCCTATGTTGGCCAAACCTGCTATGTCGTTCACCGCCTAGACATGGAAACCAGCGGTCTAGTTCTTTTTGCTAAAAATCCTTTTATCCTACCTATTCTCAATCGTTTATTAGAGAAAAAAGAAATTTCTAGAGAATATTGGGCACTTGTTGGCGGAAATATCAACAGCAAAGATCTTGTTTTCAAAGACAAAATCGGACGTGATCGCCATGATCGCAGAAAACGAGTAGTTGATACAAAAAATGGACAATATGCTGAAACGCATATAAACAGATTAAAGCAATTCTCAAACCAGACTTCCTTGGTTCGTTGCAAACTAAAGACAGGGCGAACCCATCAGATTCGTGTCCACCTTTCGCATCATAACTTCCCTATTTTGGGCGACCCTCTCTATAATAATAAATCAAAAACAAGTCGGCTTATGCTTCATGCCTTCCGACTTTCCTTTACCCATCCACTTACTCTAGAGAAATTAAGCTTCACTACCCTATCAGATACTTTCGAAAGAGAAATAAAAAAGAATGGATGATTGTGTCATCCATTCTTCCATATAAGAAAAGCAAGACCAAGAGGCCTTGCTTTTTATCGACTCAAGAATTATTTAGCGATTTTTGCGAAGTATTCAAGAGTACGAACAAGTTGTGCAGTG
>CAURUY010000032.1:0-4203 GCA_963528105.1 uncultured Streptococcus sp.
TATCTCCTATTTTCTTACAAGTAATAACACCTAAAATGAAGCTTTTTCTTTTACTTTTTTCCTCCACTTAGCAAAAAGCATACTGAGGTAAAAAAAGCTCATCATAATGGGAACACCAAGAATGGTCTTTTCATGATAGAAAATCGTCAAATAAGCTGAAAAGACAACGCCAAGGACAAAACTACTAAGCAGGCTTACAAAGATAATCCCTTCACGTAAAAAAGGAGTGTGCTTGGTTCGGAAATAATCTCCAAAAGCCAGCATGGTTCGTTTGATATTCCCTGTCATAAAGGCGTTATTGTAGGCAATACCCGAAACCTCACCAAAAGCAGTTGTCACCAGGCCCATACAAAAGGCCAAGGGCGGTACTAGATAGATATTATCTACAGTTTGCGGTACAAAACCAATAATGATTGATAAGATTGCCAAAGGAATCAGTGACAGAATTGGCTTTTTCACAATTCTCAATTTTTCCTTATAAACAGTTAATAAAAAGACCCCCATCATAAAAGCTAGCAAGGTCATTACTTTGGCACTGGCATCTGACACATTGTGTTGAATCAGACCTACTGAAAGAAAGACGACATTCCCAGTTTGTCCAGCCACAAGAGTGTTCCCTCGCACAATAAACGTATAGGCATCTACATATCCTGCACAAAAAGTCAAAAAAAGCGCTAGCCTCTTAGACTGACGTGATATTTTTCTTATAGGTAATAGCCTCATTTTTCCTCCCATTTCATTTACTCATCTCATTATTGTACCACTTTCTTTGGGAAAGTCCTAGTAGCTTATTTGAAATTTTTTACCCTCTGTTGGATAGTCCCGTCTATCTATGTTATAATGAAAGAAGGATTTGAAATCGGAAAAGGAGTAACTATGCTTAAATTAGGCGTCATCGGAACAGGGGCTATCAGCCACCACTTCATAGAAGCAGCCCATTCCAGTGGAGAATACAAGCTGGTCGCAGTCTATTCTAGAAAACTAGAAACTGCGGCAACCTTTGCTTCTCGCTATCAGAATCTCCAACTCTTTGATCAAGTAGAGGACTTCTTCAAGAGTTCCTTTGATGTGGTCTATATTGCCAGTCCAAACTCCTTGCATTTTGCTCAGGCAAAGGCTGCTTTGTCTGCTGGTAAACATGTTATTCTTGAAAAGCCAGCTGTCACTCAACCACAAGAATGGCTGGATTTGGTTCAAACAGCTGAGAAAAATCACTGTTTTATATTCGAAGCGGCACGGAACTACCATGAAAAAGCTTTCACTATCATCAAAAACTTTTTAGCAGACAAACAAATTTTGGGAGCAGATTTCAACTATGCCAAGTATTCTTCCAAAATGCCTAACTTGTTGACTGGGGAGACACCAAATGTCTTCTCAGACCGTTTTGCTGGTGGAGCTCTTATGGATTTAGGGATTTATCCCCTCTACGCTGCCGTTCGTCTCTTTGGAAAGGCTCAGGATGCAACCTATCAGACTCAACAGCTTGACAATAGCATTGACCTAAATGGTGACGGAATCCTCTTCTACCCAGACTTTCAAGTTCATATCAAGGCTGGGAAAAACATCACTTCCAATCTTCCTTGCGAAATTTACACAACAGATGGAACCCTGACGCTCAACACAATTGAGCATGTTCGCTCAGCTATTTTTACCGACCACCAAGGAAATCAAGTCCAGCTCCCTATCCAACAAGCTCCCCATACGATGACTGAGGAAGTCGATGCATTTGCACACATGATCCAGCAACCAGATCTGAATCTCTACCAAACTTGGCTGGAAGATGCAAGTTCAGTTCATTGGCTACTATATACCATGCGCCAGAATGCTGGCATTAGATTTGAGGCAGAAAAATGAAAACCAAACTACCGACTGAATGGCAAGAACTGAGTGACCAACTCGGTTTCCAAGAATTCACCCCCATTCAAACTCAACTATTTGAGCCCCTTCTTGCTGGAGAAAACCTCCTAGGAGTGAGCCCAACAGGAACTGGTAAGACCCTAGCTTACCTCCTACCAAGTCTTCTCAGACTACAAAAGAAAAAAGCCCAACAACTCTTGATTCTAGCACCAAATACAGAGCTTGCTGGACAGATTTTTGATGTATGTAAAACGTGGGCTGAAGCTATCGGCTTAACTGCCCAACTCTTCTTATCAGGTTCGAGTCAGAAACGCCAGATTGAACGCCTCAAAAAAGGACCAGAAATTCTGATTGGAACCCCTGGCCGTATCTTTGAACTGATTAAATTGAAAAAAATCAAGATGATGAACGTAGAAACCATCATCCTGGATGAATTTGACCAATTGCTTGATGATTCTCAGATACACTTTGTCGAGAAAATTACTCACTACGCACCTCGTGATCACCAACTTGTCTATATGAGTGCGACAACCAAGTTTGACCAAGAAAAGATTGCGCCTAACACACGTACCATTGATCTTTCTGACCAAAAATTGGACAACATCCAGCACTTCTACATGCAGGTAGATCAACGTCACCGAGTGGATATGCTTCGAAAACTAGCTCATGTAGAGGATTTCCGTGGTCTGGTCTTCTTTAGCAGCCTATCAGACCTTGGAAGCGCAGAAGAAAAACTACAGTATCGGGATATCTTGGCTGTTTCCCTCGCTAGTGATGTCAATGTTAAATTTAGAAAAGTCATCTTAGAAAAGTTTAAAGATAAGCAACTAACCCTACTCCTTGCAACTGACCTTCTGGCTCGTGGAATTGATATCGATAGCCTAGAATGCGTCGTAAACTTTGATGTTCCTAGAGATATTGAAACCTACACTCACCGTGCTGGCCGTACAGGTCGCATGGGTAAAGAAGGTTATGTTATCACTCTCGTCACTCATCCAGAAGAGCTTAAAAAACTCAAGAAATTCGCAAGTGTCCGTGAAATTATCCTAAAAAATCAAGAACTCTATATCAAATAAAGCCCAATTGCTCTATGCACATCTAGTGTATAGAGCTTTTTTATAAGCAATTCAATTTTATACTCTTCAAACCGCGTCAGCTTCGCCTTGCCGTATGTATGGTTACTGACTTCGTCAGTCTTATCTACAACCTCAAAAACATGTTTTGAGCTGACTTCGTCAGTTCTATCTGCAACCTCAAAACAGTGTTTTGAGCAGCCTGCAGCTAGCTTCCTAGTTTGCTCTTTGATTTTCATTGAGTATTAGTTCAATATTCGAAAAAAAGAACCTTGCAAAGCAAGATTCTTTTAGTGTCTGACTTAAATAATTGTTCTTCTGGGAACTAAATCGAATTAAGCTTCGATTTCTGTAACCATACCTGAACCAACAGTACGTCCACCCTCACGGATAGAGAATGTAGTACCTTGTTCTACGGCGATTGGGTGGATCAACTCAACGTCGATTGTCACGTTATCACCAGGCATTACCATTTCAGTACCTGCTGGAAGTTCGATTGAACCTGTAACGTCAGTAGTACGGAAGTAGAATTGTGGACGGTAGTTGTTGAAGAATGGAGTGTGACGTCCACCTTCTTCTTTAGTAAGGATGTAAACTTCACCTTTGAATTTAGTGTGTGGGTTGATTGAACCTGGTTTAGCGATAACTTGTCCACGTTCGATTTCATCACGTTGAACACCACGAAGAAGGACACCTACGTTATCTCCGGCAAGACCTTCGTCAAGTTGTTTACGGAACATTTCAACACCAGTAACAACTGCTTTTTGAGTTTCTTCTTTGATACCAACGATTTCGATTTCGTCGTTGACTTTAACGATACCACGGTCGATACGTCCTGAAGCAACTGTACCACGTCCAGTGATTGAGAATACGTCTTCGACTGGAAGAAGCAATGGTTTGTCAGTGTCACGTTCTGGTTCTGGGATGTACTCATCAACTGTGTTCATCAATTCCATAACGATGTCTTCGTATTTAGAATCACCTTCAAGAGCTTTAAGAGCTGAACCTTGGATAACTGGAAGATCGTCACCTGGGAAGTCGTATTCTGACAATAGGTCACGGATTTCCATTTCAACCAATTCAAGCAATTCTTCGTCGTCAACCAAGTCAACTTTGTTCATGAAGACGATAAGGTGTTTAACACCAACCTGACGTGAAAGAAGGATGTGCTCACGAGTTTGTGGCATTGGTCCGTCAGTTGAAGCTACTACAAGGATAGCACCGTCCATTTGAGCGGCACCAGTGATCATGTTTTTAACGTAGTCCGCGTGTC
>CAURUY010000033.1:0-3937 GCA_963528105.1 uncultured Streptococcus sp.
AAGCCATTAACTGGAATGCCATCGAAGATGTCATCGACAAATCAACTTGGGAAAAACTGACGGAGCAATTCTGGCTTGATACACGTATTCCCTTGTCAAATGATTTGGATGACTGGAGAAAGCTATCAAATGTAGAAAAAGACTTGGTAGGAAAAGTCTTTGGTGGTTTAACCCTTCTCGACACTATGCAATCTGAAACTGGGGTTCAAGCCCTTCGCGCGGACATCCGTACACCACATGAGGAAGCTGTTTTCAATAACATCCAATTTATGGAATCTGTTCACGCTAAATCTTACTCATCAATCTTCTCTACCTTGAATACTAAGGCTGAGATTGAAGAAATTTTCGAATGGACCAATACCAATCCTTACCTACAAAAGAAAGCTGAGATTGTCAACGAAATCTACCTAAACGGAAGCCCACTTGAAAAGAAAGTTGCCAGCGTCTTCCTTGAAACTTTCCTCTTCTATTCAGGCTTCTTCACTCCCCTCTACTATCTTGGTAACAATAAACTAGCCAACGTTGCGGAAATCATTAAATTGATTATTCGTGATGAATCTGTTCACGGAACCTACATCGGTTATAAATTCCAACTCGGTTTCAATGAATTACCTGAAGAAGAGCAAGAAAAACTCAAAGAATGGATGTACGACCTGCTCTACACTCTCTACGAGAACGAAGAAGGCTACACAGAAAGCCTCTATGACGGTGTTGGTTGGACGGAAGAAGTCAAAACCTTCCTTCGCTACAATGCTAACAAGGCTCTCATGAACCTGGGACAAGATCCACTCTTCCCAGATTCAGCTGATGATGTCAACCCAATCGTTATGAACGGTATTTCAACAGGAACTTCCAACCACGACTTCTTCTCTCAAGTCGGAAATGGTTACCTTCTTGGCGAAGTTGAAGCTATGCAAGACGATGATTACAACTACGGTTTGGACTAATTCACTTATCCCAGAACTGATAACAAAAATCATGGTTTGTTTAAAACAACCATGATTTTTTTGTTTTTGTTTTCTTTTGTTTTTTAAATTGATTGATTGAATACTTTATGATAAAATAGTAATAGAAATAGAGGTGATAACGATGTTAAAGCAGGAAAAACTAGATAATATTCTAGAAACGGTAAATACAAAGGGAACTATTACTGTAAAAGAAATCATGACTCGCTTGGATGTATCAGATATGACTGCTAGACGCTACTTGCAAGAGTTAGCTGACAAAGATTTACTTGTTCGTGTGCACGGGGGAGCTGAAAAAATTCGCACAGGTTCTATTTTAAACAATGAACGTTCCAATATTGAAAAACAAAGCTTACAGATTGCAGAAAAACAAGAAATTAGCCGTTTTGCAGGCCATTTAATTGATGAGGGTGAAACCATTTTTATCGGCCCTGGTACAACTTTGGAATCTTTTGCTCGTGAACTTCCAATTGATAATATTCGTGTTGTAACAAACAGTTTACCAGTATTTCTCATCCTAAACGAACGAAAACTAACAGATTTGATTTTAATCGGTGGAAACTACCGCTCTATCACTGGAGCCTTTGTGGGAACACTAACCTTGCAAAACTTGTCCAATTTACAATTTTCTAAAGCCTTCGTTAGCTGTAATGGTATTCAGGACAATGCGATTGCGACCTTCAGCGAAGAGGAAGGTGAATCCCAACGCATCGCCCTCAATAATTCCAATAAAAAATACTTACTAGCTGACAATAGTAAGTTCAATAAATTTGATTTTTATACCTTCTACAATATCTCTGATATTGATACCATCGTTTCAGACTCTAAACTGAGCAAAGAGACCTTCGAACAACTTTCAAAACAAACAAAAATTATTCTTTCTAAACCATAAAACTGAGGATTGATAAAATATAAAATGCGTCATATCAAGAAAATAAGAATCTTGATATGACGCATTTTTTGATGAAGATTTTTACAAAGAGTTTCCTAGATTCTTTATGATTGTTGAAACGGCATAAAATCTGAATCAAAGGAGATATTATCCCGTTCTTCAGGACTGATAAAATTTAAAAAGATATTTTTAAATTCTTCCAGCTCATAGTCTGAATGGCAAATCCATTCTTTACCGGTCGAGACATACCATTTCCCGAGACTTTTCAGCTCCTCATTAGTCAAACAAGGTATTTGAGAACATTTATCAAAATTGATAATATAAACTTTTTCATAAATAGATTGGATAAAATCTTTGAACATCTTTTTGCCTCACTAGAATTCTATATCTAATGACTCATTCTACTACTCAATTACTTGAGTTTCCGCTACTTTCTTATACCAGTGAGCTGATTTCTTAGGATAACGTTCTTGAGTTTCAAAGTCTACATAGAAGAGACCGTAACGTTTCTCATATCCATTTGACCATGAGAAGACATCCATTAATGACCAAATGAAGTAACCTTTTACATTAGCACCATCTGCAATCGCATCAGACAAGACTTCCAAGTGTTGTTTGACATAATCAATACGACCATCGTCGTAAACAGTGTTATCAACGAACTCATCTTTATAACCAAGTCCATTTTCTGTGATGTAGATTTTCTTATAGTTCGGATAATCTTTCTTCACGCGCATGATTTGGTCATACAAACCTTGAGGGTAGATAATCCAATCCCAATCCGTACGTGGTACATAGTCAGGAGCTACACGACGACCAACACCTTTAATTTGGTATTTAGAGCTTCCTTTTTCACCTTTACCATTATGGATGATTTCTGTTTCTCCATCAAATGCTTCCATCCAGTCACTCATATAGTAATTAATTCCAAGGAAGTCATTCAAGTCTTTTGCAGCTTCTAATACTTCGAAATCTTCTTCACGAAGATCCAAGCTACCACCATCAACTGATAAAATATGGCTAACACCTTCCATCGTTTCATCGGAATAGTGTCCAAGATAAGTTGCATCCAAGATAAATTTATTGTGAATAATATCTTCCAACTCAGCTGCACGAACATCTGCTGGATTTTTAGGATCTAGAGGATATTTAGTAGGCAGGGCATGAACAACACCAATTTCTCCTTTATAGCCTTTATCTTTATATAGCTTGACTGCACGTGCATGAGACACCATCATATTGTGGTGCGATTGGAAGACTTTGGCAAGGTCGTACTGAATACCTGGAGGGAATTTCCCAACCAAATATTGACCATCACCAATTGGCCCAATTTCATTAAAGGTTGTCCAATAGTTTACTTCTGGGAATTCTTCAAAACAGAAGGCAGCGTAATCTACAAAGTGTTCAATGTTTTCACGGTTTAAGAAGTCTCCATTTGAATGTAGAGCTTCTGGCGTATCAAAGTGATGAAGAGTTACAAAGGGCTCAACATGACGTTTGTGGCACTCTGCAAATAGATTATGATAAAACTCGACACCTTTCTGATTTACTTGACCGTAACCGGTTGGGAAAATACGTGACCAAGCAATAGAAATTCGAATACCATTGACACCATACTCTTCTGCTAGTTTGAGGTCAACTGGATATCGATTGTAAAAATCACTGGCTGGTTCTGCAGTGTACCAGTAGTTATCTTCAAGATATTTATCCCACGCTACTGGTCCTTTACCATCAGTATGTGTAGCACCTTCTGCTTGATAGGCAGCTGTTGCGCCACCGAAAATAAAGTCTTTTGGTAATGTTTTTGTCATTTTTTCACCTATTTCTTGATTTAAATAAAGTAAAAGTAAGAGGAGTCAGTGAGCCATCCTTCTCCATCTCACTTCTTGTAGCAAGTCACTGAATTGTGACATGAGGAGGTAAAAACGATATCTTTTTACCGACGAATTAATAAGGCGATTAGGAAATTCGCCATAGCGATTTCCGTAACGATAGGAGACTATTTCAGGGTCCCTAGCCTTAATCGAATTGTGACATGAGGAGGTAAAAACGATATCTTTTTACCGACGAATTAATAAGG
>CAURUY010000034.1:0-3917 GCA_963528105.1 uncultured Streptococcus sp.
TGCTCAAGCGCATGTTGGAACGCATTCTAGGAGAGTCTCCATACGCTTCTCCGACTGATATGGGTGTCAACATGGTTGGTTTCGCTATTACAGATAATGAGGCTGCTATTGAAGCCTCTAAACAAGAAATCATCCGCCGTTACTATCAGACTGTTCTTGATTTCAAAGCAGAGAAAGTTGGTGAAGCAGCTGTCAAGAAAATCGAGTTGCTTATGAACGACCTCGGTATCACACCTGCAGACCGTAAGGTTGCTGTCGTTGCCCGTCAGAAAGCAGAAGAAACTGGCGGACCAGCCCTAGCCCTTGAATTACCAAATGGGGAAATAGTGACTGGTAAAAACTCAGAACTCTTTGGCCCTACAGCCGCTGCTCTTATCAACGCCATCAAGAAATCAGCTGACATTGCTAAAGAAGTAAAACTAATCGAACCAGAAGTTGTCAAGCCAATCCAAGGTCTTAAAATCGATCATCTGGGTAGCCGCAATCCACGCCTTCATTCAAATGAAATTTTGATTGCACTGGCTATCACAGCTACAGAAAATCCTGACGCTGCTCGCGCTATGGAAGAACTTGGCAACCTCAAAGGAAGCGAAGCCCACTCAACCATCATCTTAACCGATGAAGACAAGAATGTCCTTCGTAAACTAGGTATCAATGTAACCTTTGACCCATACTACCAATACGACCGCTTGTATCGTAAGTAAAGCTTCGAACCTCTCCACCCTCGGAGAGGTTTTCTCTCTGTCTCAAGAGCCAGCTTTATGTTATAATGAAAGAAGAAAACTGAAAGGATTTACCATGTCAAAAGAAGTTATTGTTGAAAGTTTTGAACTTGACCACACTATTGTTAAAGCACCCTATGTTCGCTTGATTGGGGAAGAAGCCGGGCCAAAGGGAGACGTTATCTCCAACTTTGATATTCGCTTGGTGCAACCAAACGAAGACTCTATCCCTACTGCTGGTCTTCACACTATCGAGCACCTCTTGGCAAAACTCATCCGTACCCGCATCGACGGCATGATTGACTGTTCACCATTTGGTTGCCGTACAGGCTTCCACATGATTATGTGGGGGCGCCACACTAGTGCCGAAATCGCGGCCGTTATCAAGGATTCGCTCAAGGAAATCGCTGAGACTACTACTTGGGAAGATGTTCCTGGAACAACCATCGAATCTTGCGGAAACTACAAGGACCACAGCCTCTTTTCTGCCAAAGAATGGGCAAAACTCATCTTGGAACAAGGAATTTCAGATGATGCCTTTGAGCGTCATGTGATCTAAACACAAAAAGGAACCGGCTTTTCAGCTGGCTCCTTCTTTTTTATTCTCAAAATTTTGTCTTATACTCAATGAAAATCAAAGAGCAAACTAGAAAGCTAGCCGCAGGCTGTACTTAAGTACGGCAAGGTGAAGCTGACGTGGTTTGAATTTGATTTTCGAAGAGTATTAGGCTTTTTCTCGAATGACCAAAACACCATCTTCCATATCTGCTTCCAGATGTTTAGCATCTAAATGATCCAAGTGGAAGTCTGTCACCTTATCACGAATTTCTTGTTCAACCACGCGACGGAGAGGACGAACACCCATGACTTCGTCATAGCCTTCTTCTGTGATATAGTCCTTAGCCGCTTGACTGACTGACAAATCAATGTCTTTCTTAGCCAAGGTTTGGTTGACTTCAGCCAACATCAAGTCCACAATCTTAGAAAGGTCTTCCTTAGTCAAGTGTGAGAACTCAATAACTGCGTTAAAGCGGTTGAGGAATTCTGGACGGAAAAATGGTTTCAAGCGGTTCATCAATTCTGGTTTATCCGCATCTTCTGTTAAGTTGGCTTCATAGCCAAATCCAGCATTTGATGTTGCGATAATGACAGTGTTCTTGAAGTTTACTGTATTTCCTTGACCATCTGTCAAACGACCATCATCCAAGACTTGGAGGAGAAGGGTAATGACTTGAGGATCAGCCTTTTCAATCTCATCCAAAAGAATGATAGAGTAAGGATTGCGACGAACACGTTCTGTCAAGGTATTGCTATTGTCATCATAACCCACATAACCTGCTGTTGTACCAATTAGCTTAGAAACGGCTGTGCGGTCACTGTATTCAGACATATCCAAACGGATGATTGCGTCCTTGGTTCCAAACATATCTAGAGCCAATTGTTTAGCAAGTTCAGTCTTACCAACACCAGTAGGACCTACAAAGAGGAAGCTACCGATTGGACGGTTACCTTCATCAAAACCAGCACGGTTACGACGGATAGCTTTTGCTACTGCTTCAACGGCCTTATCTTGACCAATAACTTTCGTCTGCAAACGATGACCCATATCTTTCAAACGTTCGATGTCTGATGCTCCCATTTGTGAGACTGGAATACCCGTCATTCGCTCTACAGATTCAGCCACATCGTTGACACTTGCAGTCACTTTCATATCTTCTGTGTGATTTTCGATTTTCTTTTCCAATTCTGCAATGCGTGTTTTATAGTTTAGAGCTGCTTCAAAATCTTCTGCCTCAACAGCTTTTTCTTGCTTGTCTTTTTCTGCCTCAATTTCACGTTCAACAGCATGCACATCTGTTACAGGATGCTGAGCTGCTAAGTGAGCCGCCGTTACATCGACAAGGTCGATAGCCTTATCTGGCAAGCTACGTTGAGGAATGTATTGAACAGAATAATCTACTGCTGCTTTCAAAACTTCATCTGGCAAGATGACATTGTGGTGTTGTTGATAAAGATCACGAATTCCTTGAAGGATTTTAAAAGTATCCTCTGCTGAAGGAGCATTTACCTTGACTTCGTTGAAACGACGAGCAAGGGCTGCATTTTTCAAGATAGTATTACGGTATTCATCTTGAGTCGTTGCGCCAATCACTGTCAATTCTCCACGTGAAAGAGCTGGTTTCAAGATATCAGCAAGACCTTTAGACCCTTGACCATCACCTGTGCTACCAGCACCAAGAATTTGGTGAATTTCATCAAAGAAGAGGATAATATTCCCTGCTTCTTTTACTTCATTTACTAGATTTTGAACGTTTTCTTCAAAGCTACCACGGTATTGGGTCCCAGCCTCAAGGCCTGAGATATCAATGGAAATAATTTCCTTGTTCTTAATAGCAGCTGGAACATCACCGTTCACAATGGCTTGTGCCAAGCCTTCGACAACGGCTGTCTTACCAACGCCTGCATCTCCGACCAAAACAGGATTGTTCTTGGTACGGCGTGAGAGGATTTCAGATGTTTCTTGAATTTCCTTGTTTCGTCCGATAACAGGATCCAACTTGCCTTCACGAGCTTCTGCTGTCAAGTTACGACCTAGTTTAGCAAGCACACCGTCTTGTTTCATACCTGATGCCTGTTGTGGCATTTTTCCATCAACTTCTGCATTTCCTGGTAATTGACCAGTCGCACGATAGTGAGCAAATTCCTCAGGTGTCACTTCACGTCCATTAATCAAGTAACGTCGATTTTCAGAACTATATCCTCGCATACCACCCATCAATTGGTTAAATAAATCATCCATGTTGTTAAAATTATTAAAGTTGTTATTCATATTCTTTACCTCTTTTTGTTATTTATTATCACTGACATTGACTATCTTTGATCTTTATTTTAAAAAATTTAGACTAGCTAGATTGCTACTCTACGTACTATTTCTGGTTTTTCTTTTTCAAGCAGGAGTAGACTATCTTTACTTCTGAATATTTCTAGATTAAACATAGACCCCACCTCTTTCTATTTTACTTTAAATAATACTCTTCGAAAATCTCTTCAAATCACATTAGTTCTATCTGTAACCTCAAAACAGTGTTTTGAGCACTTCTTAGTTTGCTCTTTGATTTTCATTAAGGATAAGTGTTCACGTAAGGCTTTCATTTACCTTACGTTCATAATATACTACATTAGTCAGAAAAGGTC
>CAURUY010000035.1:0-3588 GCA_963528105.1 uncultured Streptococcus sp.
AAACGGATAGGCAGGACCTACCCGTTCTCAATGTTTTCATGCTATTGTTGGTTTCGACTTGTAGATTTACAAGTTAAATTGAACTCGGGCTAAAAGCCCAAGTTAGTTGAGTTGAGCTCAAGCTAAAAGTCTGGAGAAAAAGATGAATCTCATTGGTTGCAGTCGCAACCTGCTTCGATTCCCTATTTTCTCTGGGACTTTCTTAACGCTTTCGCATCCTATATTACCAACGGAAGTGTGCGAATGCACGGTTAGCTTCAGCCATACGGTGAGTGTCTTCACGTTTCTTAACAGCTGCACCAGTGTTGTTAGCAGCATCCAAGATTTCTTTTGCAAGACGGTCTTGCATTGTGTGTTCACCACGAAGACGAGCGATTGTTACCAACCAACGAAGTCCAAGTGTTGTACGACGTTCTGGACGAACTTCAACTGGGACTTGGTAGTTAGAACCACCAACACGACGTGCACGTACTTCAAGTACAGGCATGATGTTTTCCATAGCTGTTTCAAATACTTCAAGTGCATCGTTTCCAGTAGCTTCTTTGATTTGCTCAAAGGCACCGTAAACGATTGAAGCAGCTGTACCACGTTTACCATCAAGCATAACGCGGTTGATAAGACGAGTAACTAGTTGTGAATTGTAAAGCGGATCTGGCAATACGTCACGTTTTGGAGCTCTATTTTTACGACTCATTTCTCTTTATCCCCTTTCCTTATGCTTTTGGACGTTTAGTACCGTATTTAGAACGGCCTTGTTTACGATCGTTAACACCTGCAGTATCAAGTGCACCACGGACGATATGGTAACGTACCCCTGGAAGGTCTTTTACACGTCCACCACGAAGAAGAACCACGCTGTGCTCTTGCAAGTTGTGTCCGATACCTGGGATGTAGGCAGTAACTTCGATAAGGTTGCTCAAACGTACACGAGCGAATTTACGAAGGGCTGAGTTAGGTTTTTTAGGTGTCATTGTTCCAACACGAGTTGCAACACCACGTTTTTGTGGTGAAGAAACGTTTGTTTGAACTTTTTTATGACTGTTGTAACCAACGTTCAAAGCTGGTGATTTAGATTTTTCTACTTTTGATTTACGCGGTTTGCGAACCAATTGGTTAATTGTAGGCATCTACATTCTCCTGTGTTTTTTTATTTTTGGTGATGATACACTTGGTGACAGCTATCATCTGTGTGTACTTTTGCAACATTTGTCAGCACGTCCCTGTACACTCTTGAGAGACCAAAAGTAAAAAGTACCGTCTATTATTGTAACAAAATTTTCCCTTGGTTGTCAAGATATTTTTCTTTTTTTATTGTTAATTTTAGCTCTTTTGTAGTGCTCCCTAAAAAAAGAAAAAGGAGGAATCCCACCCTCCTAAAATTAATATTGTTCCATTCAATCCCATCAATTTTAGCACATAATGTTCAAAAAATATTATATCATCACAACCAACCAGATTCTTTCGCAATATTAGCTGCCTCTGTTCGATTGCCTGCATGTAATTTAGAAAGAATATTAGTGACATAGTTTCGGACTGTTCCGTTGGATAGATAAAGTTTGTCTGCAATTTCTTGGTTAGAGAAGCCCTGAGCAATTCCCTTTAAAACTGCAATTTCTTGTTCTGTTAATGGATTGGGATGCGTCATCACCACTTCCATCAATTCAGGCGAATACTCCTTGCGCCCTTCGAGGACAGTGTGCAAGGTTTGCATGAGGTCTGCAATGCTTCGCTCTTTTAATACATAAGCATCCACTCCAGCCTTAACCGCACGCTCAAAATACCCAGGACGTTTGAAGGTCGTCACCACAACCACCTTTGTTTCAAGCTTTTCTGCTAGTATCCACTCCAAAACTTCAAGACCTGTCTTAACAGGCATTTCTACGTCAAGGATGGCGATATCTACAGACTCCTTTTCTAATAGTTGGATTGCTTCTTGCCCATTCTTGGCTTGAAAGACAGACTCTACATCTGGTTGAAGCGTGAGCAACTGGCACATGGCATCTCGCAACATACTTTGATCTTCTGCAACAAGTAGTTTCATCTTAGTTTCTCTCCTTATAAGGTAGATGCACGCGCACCTCTGTGGGATCTTTCAAACTGACCAGCTCTACTTGACCTGAGAAGGTTGCTGCACGGTCACGGACTGTATGAAGTTCATTTCCTTTTACAGTTGCAAAACCTTTCCCGTCATCTCTAACTGTCAGGAACAATTCCTGATCTGTACGTTCCAGTTTTAGATAGGCTTTTTCAGCTCTGGCATGCTTGATGATATTGGTCGCCAATTCTAACAAAACCATAGCAGCCGTCGACTCTACATCCTGGGTCAAACTAGCCTTGTCTAACTGATTATCAACCTGAACTTCAATCCCAGCGATTTCCAGCATCTTCTTAACAGTTTCAAGCTCTGATACTAAAGTCCGTGATTTTAGATTTTCCACAATGGTTCGCACTTCACGCATTGATTCTTTGCTAATTTGCTGTATTTCTCTTAATTCCTTTTCCACCTGTGGATAAGCCTGTATTTGAAATAACTGCAAGGCTAGATCAGTTTTAACACTAATCATAGCAAAGGTATGCCCCAGACTATCATGCAAATCTTGACCGATACGACTGCGTTCATTTTCAGCAAGCAATAGATTTATCTGGGCATTTTGCTTAGCCTGAGCTTCTTTCAAATCCTCCACAATCCGAATCCGAACCATACCAAATGTCATTAAATCGACAAAAGCAAGAATTACAAGTAGATAGAATAGAAACTCAACTTCGATTCTCTGAATAATCAAAAGTTGTCCAACAACAAGAACTTGAGCAAGGAGAAAAGTCCAGACATGAAGTGAACGTAGGCTACGCACTCTAAAATGATAAATCAAGAGATTGGCAGGGAAAAAGAAGAACCAGATATAATTAACAGCAACAAAGGCAGTATTCCCAACTACATAAGTCAGCATGAGGCCCCAATATAGCCAAGATAGGCGCTGGCTCTTAGTTGTTAAAACACCCAAATATGCCACTACAAATAGAATATCAATCAATAAATGCCAGGCAGAAATCCACCCAGTCACTACAGGTAGGATGGGGAAAATCATAAAAATTAAACTGGCCCAAAACATATAGTGTATGCTTTTCAGTCTTTCAAGCATTAAGCATTCTCCTTATGACCTTGAAGGTAAATGGTCAAACCAAACAAAACTGCTGAAAAAACAAGTAGATAAACTGTGGCTGATAAATTGATGCCACCCTCGTTTAAGAAGGTCTTGAGCAACTCCATCAACTGATAAGTTGGTAGACACTTCCCGATTGCTTGCATCCAGTCTGGAAATAAAGAGATGGGCATCCAGAGTCCGCCTAAAACAGCCAAGCCTAGATAGAGAAGATTGCCCACGACAGACATCAGCTGACTAGAAGGTAAGAGTGTCAAGGTCAAGCCAAGTGCTACAAAGGCAATACTTCCCAAAATCAGCAAGAGCGCCGCCCCAATCCAGCTTCCTAGAGGCATCTCCACACCTCTGACCAAGTGACCAACTGAGAAAACAACCAAGATTGAAACCAAATAATCAACCAGCATACTTGTTATCTTTGATAGATAAT
>CAURUY010000036.1:0-3475 GCA_963528105.1 uncultured Streptococcus sp.
ACTCTGGTGGAGCGATGACCTTTGAAGCATTAGCGCCGATGTTGATTAGTTATATCATGGTCGCAGTCGTGATTACCAACACTACCGTTATTGTAGAAGCCATCATCGGGATTGCGAGTCACGCCATTGAACAAGTGGCTTCGATTGTGGCTCACGGTGGGGCAAAGTATGATACCATCTCTGGATTAAAAGGTTCAGGATTTATTGGCCGTATGATTGTGGGATTTTTCGCCCTCCTCATTTGGCTTGTTCGGATAGTAAGTGCAGCTATGGTCAATCTTTTGGTATCTATTCGATTTATTCAACTCTACCTTATGATCCCATTTGCCCCTCTTACGATTCCAACATTTTTAAGTGATGAATGGAAGTCTATTGGTATTGGCTATTTAAAAAATATTATGGTCTATGCGGTACAAGGGGTTCTTATTTTTCTGATTGTTTCTCTTGTTCCTTTATTTGAATCTGCTGGGAAAATAGCTGTTTCAAATGGTGCAGGAGTCTTGCAATCACTTGCGATTATGTTTGGTAGTTTGGTACAAGCTATCTTACTGATTATTGCCCTCGTTGGTTCTCAACGTACGGCTCGCTCAATCTTAGGTATGTAATTAGATAAAGGCTAGGAAGTGATTGCTTCTTAGCCTTTTTAGAAAGGAAAGTCATGAATACACGTGTCTTTAAAGACATTTCAAAATACCAACACAGGGCTTGGTTAGGCTTCACTACAAGGCAAATCATCTTTGTCTTACCAGCCTTTATTGTCACAATTATTGTTTTGGGCTTGAATCTCTTTTTCTGGCAATTTGGAGATTGGTTTGTTTACGGTTTTGTGTTTGCCTTTACCATCCCCCTCATGCTTTTTGGAGTCTATAAACCCAATGATTTATATTTTGAACATTATTTGAAATACCGTCTTCATTTTGAACTAACGGTTCCCCTACGCACAATTACAGGAAAGAAAGGACCTGAACATGAAAAGAAAATCAAATACATTAAAGAAACAAAAAACTTCAATGACTAATAAAAAGGAAAAAGTTAAAGGGAAAAAAGAGGAAGTGTTACCATCAACGGCTAATACTCTTTCCTATCAAGCCCTGTATCAAAATGGTCTGATGCAGGTAAAAGAAGATTATTTCTCACAAAGCTATTTACTTGGTGATGTCAATTACCAGACCGTTGGTTTAGAAGATAAGGGGGCAATCATTGAGAAGTATTCTGATTTGATTAACTCCCTAGACGACCAAACCAACTTCCAATTGACTATCTTTAATAAAAGATTGAATTTAGAAAAATTCAGACAAAGTGTTTTGTATGAGGAAAAAGAAGATGGGTATGATAGCTATCGTAAAGAATTGAATCGGATGATGAATCAGAATTTAGACAGTGGTGAAAATAACTTTTCAGCTGTGAAACTGATTAGCTTTGGTAGAAAGGATTCTAATCCCAAACAAGCCTATCGTTCCTTGTCTCAAATAGGAGAATATTTCAAGAGTGGTTTCTCAGAAATTGATGCACGATTTGAATCCTTGGCTGGAGAAGACCGTGTCAACTTGTTGGCAGATATGCTTAGAGGAGAACACCATCTTCCTTTTTCTTACCGTGATTTAACGAGATCTGGTCAGACAACTCGTCACTTCATAGCACCTAATCTCTTGGATTTTAAAAACAAGAATTACCTACAAATCAATGACCGCTTATTGCAGATTGTCTATGTGAGAGACTACGGCATGGAATTAGGGGATCAGTTTATCCGAGACCTCATGCAAGGAGATTTGGAATTGATTGTAAGCCTTCATGCTCAAAGTTCGACTAAGGCAGATGCCATGAAGAAACTACGAACAAAGAAGACCTTGATGGAATCCCAAAAGATTGGGGAACAACAAAAACTTGCTCGTACAGGTATCTATTTGGAAAAAGTAGGTCATGTATTAGAAAGCAATATCGATGAAGCTGAGGAACTCTTAAAAACCATGACAGAGACAGGAGATAAACTATTTCAAACGGTCTTCTTGATTGGTGTTTTTGGTCAGGATGAAGAAGAACTCAAACAAGCCCTAGACACGATCCAACAAGTGGCCGGCTCAAATGACCTAATGATTGATAAACTTCCATATATGCAAGAAGCAGCCTTTAATAGTTTGTTGCCATTTGGTTGTGATTTTTTAGAGGGAGTATCACGGAGTTTATTAACATCTAATGTAGCAGTGAACTCTCCTTGGACTTCAGTAGACTTACAAGACCGTAGTGGGAAATATTACGGTATCAATCAAATATCAAGCAATATTATTACCATTGATCGTAGCCTATTAAATACACCGTCTGGTCTGATTTTAGGAACATCTGGAGCTGGGAAAGGGATGGCAACCAAGCATGAAATTATCACGACCAAAATCAAGGAATCTGGTGAAAATACCGAAATTATCATCGTGGATCCAGAAGCAGAATACAGTGTCATTGGACGAGCTTTTGGAGGAGAAATGATTGATATTGCGCCTGATTCCCAAACCTATCTCAATGTACTTGACTTGTCTGAGGAAAATATGGATGAGGATCCTGTTAAGGTAAAATCAGAATTTCTTTTATCCTTTATCGGCAAGTTATTGGATAGGAAAATGGATGGAAGAGAAAAATCGATTATCGACCGAGTTACGAGACTCACCTATCAGTCATTTAAAGAGCCTTCTTTGGAAGAATGGGTCTTTGTCTTGAGTCAACAACCAGAAGAAGAAGCGCAGAATTTGGCACTTGATATGGAACTGTATGTCGAAGGTTCTCTTGATATTTTTTCTCATAAGACCAATATTCAGACAGGATCTAACTTCTTAATCTATAACGTTAAAAAGTTAGGAGATGAGCTGAAACAAATCGCTCTTATGGTTGTGTTTGATCAGATATGGAATCGTGTTGTTCGGAACCAAAAATTAGGGAAGAAGACCTGGATTTATTTTGATGAAATGCAGCTTCTTTTATTAGATAAATATGCCAGTGATTTCTTCTTTAAATTGTGGAGTCGTGTCAGAAAATATGGAGCCAGTCCGACTGGGATAACCCAAAATGTCGAAACCTTATTGTTAGATCCAAATGGTAGACGGATTATTGCAAATAGTGAATTTATGATTCTCCTAAAGCAAGCAAAAAATGACCGAGAAGAATTGGTTCAACTCTTAGGCTTGTCAAAAGAACTCGAAAAATACCTTGTCAATCCAGAAAAAGGGGCAGGACTGATAAAAGCTGGTTCAGTTGTCGTACCCTTTAAAAATAAGATTCCTCAAGGTACACAATTGTTTGATATCATGAGTACGGATCCTGATAAAATGGCTTCTAACTAAGGGGAAGGTAAATGAAGGATAAAAGAGAAATCATACGTGCACGAAAGGCATTTAGAAGAAGTCTAAAAGATGAGAAGAAATTCTTGAAACAAGGAAAGAAGGAGGTGAGGAAACAGAAAAAAGATTCCGCTGTACTGGATGAAAAAGCA
>CAURUY010000037.1:0-3381 GCA_963528105.1 uncultured Streptococcus sp.
GGACTGATGGGGGTTTCAGGTAAATCTAGTGATATGCGTGATGTGATTGCTGCTATGGAAGAAGGGGACCACGATGCCACTTTAGCTTATGAAATGTATGTTGACCGTATCCAAAAACATATCGGCCAATACCTTGCAGTCTTAAATGGAGCAGATGCTATTATCTTTACAGCAGGTATCGGTGAAAATGCTGCAAACGTACGTGAAGATGTTATTTCAGGTATCTCTTGGTTTGGCTGTGATGTTGATCCAGAAAAGAACGTCTTCGGTGTGACAGGAGATATCTCAACAGAGGCAGCGAAGATCCGTGTATTGGTTATTCCAACAGATGAAGAGCTAGTTATTGCCCGTGACGTTGAACGCTTGAAAAAATAAGTAAAACTAGTAAAAATATTCCGTACAAGGAGTTGGGAAAGTGATTTTTCCAGCTTCTTTTTCTGATGAAATTGTGCAAAACCTTGCTATGATTGGCTTTTTTGAAAAATATGGTATAATAGTAGTAATTTAATAGATGGAGTTGAGTTTTGAAGAAAAACTTTCGTGTAAAAAGAGAGAAAGATTTTAAGGCGATTTTCAAGGAGGGGACAAGTTTTGCCAATCGCAAATTTGTTGTCTACCAACTAGAAAACCAGAAAAACCATTTTCGAGTAGGTCTATCAGTTAGCAAAAAACTGGGGAATGCCGTCACTAGAAATCAAATCAAGCGACGAATCCGACATATTATCCAGAATGCAAAAGGGAGTCTGGTAGAAGATGTCGACTTTGTTGTCATTGCTCGAAAAGGAGTCGAAACCTTGGGATACGCAGAGATGGAGAAAAATCTACTCCACGTATTAAAATTATCAAAGATTTACCAGGAAGGAAATGGGAGTGAAAAAGAAACTACAGTTGACTAGTTTGCTAGGACTGTCCCTATTTATCATGACAGCCTGTGCGACTAATGGGACAACTAGCGATATTACAGCCAATTCGGCTGATTTTTGGAGTAAATTTGTTTACTTCTTTGCGGAAATCATTCGCTTTTTATCGTTTGATATCAGTATCGGAGTGGGGATTATTCTCTTTACGGTCTTGATTCGTACAGTCCTCTTGCCAGTCTTTCAAGTGCAAATGGTGGCTTCTAGAAAAATGCAAGAAGCTCAACCACGCATTAAGGCGCTTCGAGAACAATATCCAGGTCGAGATATGGAAAGTAGAACCAAGCTAGAGCAAGAAATGCGTAAAGTCTTTAAAGAAATGGGTGTCAGACATTCAGATTCTCTTTGGCCGATTTTGATTCAGATGCCGGTTATCTTGGCCTTGTTCCAAGCTCTATCAAGAGTTGACTTTTTAAAGACAGGTCATTTCTTATGGATTAACCTTGGTGGTGTGGATACAACCCTTGTTCTTCCGATTTTAGCAGCAGTATTCACCTTTTTAAGTACTTGGTTGTCCAACAAAGCCTTGTCTGAGCGTAATGGGGCTACGACTGCGATGATGTATGGGATTCCAGTCTTGATTTTTATCTTTGCAGTTTATGCGCCAGGTGGAGTCGCCCTATACTGGACAGTGTCCAATGCTTATCAAGTCTTGCAAACCTATTTCTTGAACAATCCATTCAAGATTATTGCAGAGCGCGAGGCCGTAGTACAGGCACAGAAAGATTTGGAAAATAGAAAAAGAAAAGCCAAGAAAAAGGCTCAGAAAACGAAATAATAAGGAGGAATCTGGTAATGGTAGTATTTACAGGTTCAACTGTTGAAGAAGCAATCCAGAAAGGATTGAAAGAATTAGATATTCCAAGAATGAAGGCTCATATCAAAGTCATTTCTCGCGAGAAAAAAGGATTTCTTGGTTTATTTGGTAAAAAACCAGCCCAAGTGGATATCGATGCTATTAGTGAAACGACAGTTGTAAAAGCAAACCAACAAGCTGTAAAGGGAGTTCCGAAGCAAATTAATGATTTGAATGAGCCTGTTAAAACAGTCAGTGAAGCAACGGTTGATTTGGGTCATGTTGTAGAGGCAATTAAAAAGATTGAGGAAGAAGGCCAAGGTATTTCTGATGAAGTCAAGGCTGAAATCTTGAAAAATGAAAAACATGCTAATACCATTTTAGAAGAAACTGGTCACATTGAGATTTTAAATGAATTACAACTTGAAGAAACTGCTCTCGAAGGAGAAGTAGAAACGCCTATTATTGAAAGCCAAACTGAGCAAACTGAAAGTCAAGAACTAGAAGAATTGGGCTTGAAGGTTGAACCGAGCTTCGATATTGAACAAGTAGCTACGGAAGTAACGACTTATGTTCAAACAATTATTGATGACATGGATGTTGAAGCCACACTTTCAAATGATTATAACCGTCGTAGCATCAATTTACAAATTGATACAAATGAGCCAGGGCGTATTATCGGTTATCATGGTAAAGTCTTGAAGGCCTTGCAACTGTTGGCTCAAAATTATCTTTACAACCGCTATTCAAGAACCTTCTACATTACAATCAATGTCAATGATTATGTCGAACACCGTGCAGAAGTCTTGCAGACCTATGCGCAAAAATTGGCGACTCGTGTTTTAGAAGAAGGACGCAGTCATCAGACAGATCCAATGTCGAATAGCGAACGCAAGATTATCCATCGTATTATTTCACGTATGGATGGTGTGACCAGTTACTCTGAAGGTGACGAGCCCAATCGCTATGTCGTTGTAGATACAGAATAAGTAAAATCAGGGTCCTCCTGATTTTTTGCTAGTTAGAAGAGGTTAAGCGTATGTTTAATAAGATAAGAGACTATCTAGACTTTGCAGGTTTGCAGTACCGTAATCCAGATAAAGCTGGGGAAGAACGAGAGAAAATGCTGGAATTCCGTCATAAAGGCCAAGAGGCTCGAAAGGCTTTTACAGAACTGACTAAAGCATTTCAAACCAGTCATCCAGAATGGCAACTCCAACAGACTAGCCAGTGGATGAACCAAGCGCAGCGTTTGCGACCACATTTCTGGGTCTATCTACAGAGAGACGGACAAGTGACAGAACCTATGATGGCCTTACGTTTGTATGGGACATCTACTGGTTTTGGAATTTCTTTGGAAGTCAGTTTCATCGAACGTAAGAAGGATGAGCAAACACTGGGCAAGCAGGCCAAAGTTTTAGAAATTCCAACCGTTAAAGGGATTTATTATCTAGTCAACTCTGATGGTCAAAGTCAACGGTGGGAGGCGAACGAAGAAAATCGTCGTACTTTACGTGAGAAGTTGAGAAGTCAGGAAGTTCGAAAAGTGTTAGTTAAAGCAGATGTTTCTGTGACAGAAAATTCATCTGAAGAAGATATCGTGGAAAATTTATTGAAATCTTATGATAAAATTCTTCCATTTTATCTAGCTACGAGAAACTAAGCTAA
>CAURUY010000038.1:0-3314 GCA_963528105.1 uncultured Streptococcus sp.
ATGCCGGTTTATGATAAACCCATGATTTATTATCCTCTATCGACACTCATGTTAGCTGGTATCAAAGATATTTTAATTATCTCTACTCCTCATGATTTACCTCGTTTTAAAGAGCTACTTCAAGATGGTTCGGAGTTAGGAATTAATCTTTCTTATGCGGAACAACCTAGTCCAGATGGATTGGCCCAGGCCTTCATTATCGGTGAAAAATTTATTGGAAATGACAGTGTCGCCCTAATTTTAGGGGATAATATATACTATGGTCCTGGTCTATCTAAAATGCTTCAGAAGGCTGCTAATAAGAAGAAAGGTGCAACTGTTTTTGGATATCAAGTTAAGGATCCTGAAAGATTTGGTGTTGTAGAGTTTGATGAGGAGATGAATGCTGTTTCTATTGAGGAAAAACCAGAACATCCTCGTTCCAATTATGCAGTGACCGGCCTTTATTTCTATGATAATGATGTTGTAGAAATTTCAAAAAATATTAAACCAAGCCCTCGTGGTGAATTGGAAATTACAGACGTAAACAAAGCATATCTAGAACGTGGAGACTTATCAGTTGAGCTGATGGGGCGTGGCTTTGCTTGGTTAGATACTGGAACTCATGAAAGTTTATTAGAGGCGTCACAGTACATTGAGACAGTGCAACGGATGCAAAATGTTCAAGTGGCAAACTTAGAAGAGATTGCTTATCGTATGGGTTATATCAGCCGTGAGGATGTATTAAAGTTGGCGCAACCTCTTAAGAAAAATGAATACGGACAATATTTGCTCCGTTTGATTGGAGAAGCATAGATGACAGATAATTTTTTCGGTAAGACGCTTGCGGTTCGTAAGGTCGAAGCTATTCCAGGTATGTTAGAATTTGATATCCCTGTTCATGGTGATAATCGTGGCTGGTTCAAAGAAAATTTCCAAAAGGAAAAAATGCTCCCCCTTGGTTTCCCAAAGTATTTCTTTACAGAAGGAAAATTACAAAACAATGTATCCTTCTCACGAAAAAATGTTCTCCGTGGCTTGCATGCAGAACCTTGGGATAAGTACATTTCTGTAGCAGATGGTGGGAAGGTTCTGGGTTCTTGGGTTGATCTACGCGAGGGCGAAACTTTCGGAAATACCTATCAAACAGTAATTGATGCAAGTAAGGGTATCTTTGTTCCCCGTGGTGTGGCTAATGGATTTCAGGTTCTATCAGATACAGTCTCTTATAGCTATCTGGTCAACGATTATTGGGCATTAGATTTGAAACCTAAATATGCCTTTGTTAATTATGCAGATCCAGAATTAGGAATTGAGTGGGCCAATCTTGCTGAAGCAGAGGTTTCAGAAGCAGATAAAAATCATCCACTACTTAAGGATGTAAAACCTTTGAAAAAAGAAGATTTGTAAAAAAGGAAAGACTATGACTGAATACAAAAAAATTATCGTGACAGGTGGAGCAGGTTTTATCGGTTCTAACTTTGTTCATTATGTTTACAAGAACTTTCCAGATGTTCACGTGACAGTATTAGACAAGTTGACTTATGCTGGAAATCGCGCTAATATTGAAGGAATTTTAGGTGATCGTGTTGAGTTGGTTGTTGGAGATATTGCTGATGCGGAGTTGGTAGACAAGTTAGCTGCTCAAGCAGATGCTATCGTTCATTATGCAGCGGAAAGTCACAATGACAATTCACTGAATGATCCATCACCGTTTATACATACTAATTTCATCGGAACCTATACTCTTTTGGAAGCAGCTCGCAAATATAATATTCGCTTCCACCATGTGTCTACAGATGAAGTTTATGGTGATCTTCCTCTTCGTGAGGATTTGCCAGGACATGGTGAAGGTCCAGGTGAGAAATTTACTGCTGATACCAAATACAATCCTAGCTCTCCATACTCATCAACCAAGGCCGCTTCAGACTTGATTGTAAAAGCCTGGGTACGATCATTTGGTGTCAAGGCAACGATTTCTAACTGTTCAAATAACTACGGTCCTTATCAACACATTGAAAAATTCATCCCACGTCAGATTACCAACATCCTAAGTGGAATTAAGCCAAAACTTTATGGTGAAGGTAAGAATGTTCGTGACTGGATTCATACCAATGACCATTCTTCGGGAGTTTGGACAATCTTGACAAAAGGTCAAATCGGCGAAACTTACTTAATCGGGGCTGATGGTGAGAAGAACAACAAGGAAGTTTTGGAACTTATCCTTAAGGAAATGGGCCAAGATGCAGATGCCTATGATCATGTAACTGACCGTGCAGGACATGACCTCCGCTATGCGATTGACGCTAGTAAGCTCCGTGATGAATTAGGCTGGAAACCAGAATTCACTAATTTTGAATCTGGTCTCAAGGAAACAATCAAGTGGTATACAGATAACCAAGAATGGTGGAAAGCAGAGAAAGAAGCTGTTGAAGCAAATTATGCTAAGACTCAGGAGATTATTACAGTATAAAAAGCAGGAAATCGCTGCTTTTTATTGCTATAGTGGGAAGAGTTGCAAATTAGAAAGGTGTAGAGATGATTTTAATTACAGGAGCAAAAGGCCAATTAGGAACTGAACTTCGTTATTTATTGGATGAGCATAGTGAAGAATACGTGGCAGTTGATGTGGCTGAGATGGACATTACCAACGCAGAAATGGTTGAGAAAGTTTTTGAAGAAGTTAAACCGACTCTAGTATACCACTGTGCGGCCTACACAGCTGTTGATGCAGCAGAGGATGAAGGAAAAGAATTGGACCATGCTATCAATGTTACTGGAACAGAAAATGTTGCAAGAGCATCTGAAAAGTATGGTGCAACTCTAGTTTATATTTCTACGGACTATGTCTTTGATGGTAAGAAACCAGTTGGACAAGAGTGGGAAGTTGATGACCGACCAGATCCACAGACAGAATATGGACGTACAAAGCGCATGGGAGAAGAGTTAGTTGAGAAACATGTGTCCAATTTCTATATTATCCGCACTGCCTGGGTATTTGGAAATTATGGTAAAAACTTTGTTTTCACGATGCAAAATCTTGCAAAAACTCATAAGACTTTAACAGTTGTAAATGACCAGCATGGTCGCCCAACTTGGACTCGTACATTGGCTGAATTTATGACTTATCTAGCTGAAAATTGCAAGGAATTTGGTTATTATCATTTATCAAATGATGCGACAGAAGATACAACTTGGTATGATTTTGCAGTTGAAATTTTGAAAGATACAGATGTGGAAATCAAGCCAGTAGATTCAAGTCAATTTCCAGCAAAAGCTAAACGTCCGTTAAACTCAACAATGAGCCTGGCTAAAGCTAAAGCTACTGGATTTGT
>CAURUY010000039.1:0-2948 GCA_963528105.1 uncultured Streptococcus sp.
CTACGTTCCATTAGACTTCCTTTCTCTTGCGGTATTGGATGGTAAAATCATAAGGATTTTTCTCATCTTTGGTATAAGATTTGCTTGAAACAGTCTCAAAAAGAGACAAGTCAAACTCTTCAGGAAAATAGGTATCTCCTTCCACACGAGCATGAATGTGAGTCACAATCACTTCATCCAAATAAGGTTCAAAAGCCTGAAAAATTTGCTTCCCACCGATAATATAAAGATTCTTGTCTTGAGCCTGATACCAGTCGAGAACAGACTGGATGTCCTGAAAAGTAGCAACCCCATCTATCTTTTCTTCCGGGTTACGTGTCAAAATCAAGGTCTCCCGTTTTGGAAGCAAGCGACGCCCCATCCCATCAAAGGTCACGCGCCCCATCAAGATAGCATGATTCAGAGTTGTTTCTTTGAAGTGCTGCAGTTCTGCTGGCAAATGCCAAGGCAGACGATTGTCCTTACCAATCACACCCTCTTCATCCTGGGCCCAAATAGCTACGATTTTCTTAGTCATGCTTCCATCCTTTTCACTGATAGTACTATTTTATCAAAAAACTCAAAAAAAGACTGGTTTGGAATAGCTTACAGAATAGAAAAAAATCCGTAAGAGACATCCTACAGATTTTTATATGATTATTCTATTTCTTACAAACCAGGTGCTTGTCCAAGTTCTGCTGCAATCATCCAAACTGTTTTCTCAAGTTCAGCCTTAGCACCAACAAAGATATCGTTTGTAACATCATCGCCTTCTTCGTCAGTCACATCCAAAGCTTTTTGGAAAAGAGTGATGAGGTAGCGATAAATAGCTAGAACACGTTCCAAGCTTTCTTCAACGTTACGGAATTCTCCTTCTTCTTCGATTTCACTGTGTTGAAGGAATTCTGTCAAAGTTGAGTAAGGTTTGCCACCAAGGGTAATTAAACGTTCGCTGATTTCATCCAAGTGACCATCAAGAGCATCCATGTACTCATCCATTTTTGGATGCCATACAAGGAAACCACGACCACGCATGTACCAGTGTACTTGATGCAAAGCAACGTGGGCTACGTACAAATCAGCAACAGCTTGGTTCAAGACTTCCTTTGTTTTTGCCAATGCTACTGGTGCTACTTTTGTTAATGATGTTACATCTTTTACTGCTTCTTTTTTCAATTCTACCATTTTATTTTACCTCATTCATTATTATTTGTAATCACTTCTTAATGATTACTACCTTAGTATACTACTAAGTAAAACCAATAGCAAGCCAAATGACTCACATGAGAAAAGTTGCAATAGACTGATAATTTAAGAATTTTTAGAATAAAACACAGTCCCTTTCAAACTCTCTTAACTGCGACAAAATAAAGAAAAAAGAGGATGCAAATTTCTTGCACACTCCTTTCTCAAACTTATATCTTAATACCAAACGCTGACGTCAACACGACCACGAATTCCTTTTAAGTAGTCAGATGAGGTGTATTGCCATCCTTTTTCACCTGAATAATGAGGATTTGTCCAATCAAGCGCATCCGTATAAGCTGCAACCCAGTTTACATGTTGTAAAATATCAGGATGATTCAAACGAGTTTGCAAAAGTTGACGATAGCTATAAACTTTCACGTTTTGGTAACCAGCATGTTTCATGGTTTCCATATACTTATTGATAATTTTAACCCAAGTAGCTGTGTCGGTCGGAGCTTTCTTGGTCTTATTTAAATACTCCCAATTTTCAACATCATAGTAGATTGGATAAGACAAATTCATCTTGTATTTCTTCAAGAGTTCAATTGTCTGCTTAGCATCATTCTCAGCATCTGTTTCATTTTCGGCATAGGTATAAAGATAAACACCATAAGGAATACCTAGTCGATTAAATTCTTGAATATTATAAGCCAATTCCTTATCTTCTACACCGCTATATCCCAAGCGAACAATAACGCCATCAACTCCATTATCATCGATGACTTTTTTCCAGTCACTGATACGACCATTGTGTTCACTGACATCGATAACTTTTTTAACTTGATCAGTCCCAACTTGTTCTTCACGATGGTTAAAGAAATAACGTCTGCCATTTCGGTGAACCCAGCCAACATTCAAGTCTTTCTTTTCTTTTAACTCACCTGAGTCAGAAAAAATATAGCGAGCATCATCCATGACTAATTCACCAGTAGCCATAGCACCACTTCCTGTCAAATAATAGTTTCCATGCCACTCATCTTTAGCCATGTAACCCCACTTCTTGAAATAGTACCACTTGCCGTCTACCTTTTGCCACTCTTGATTTGCATAAGAACCATCGGACTTGAGATAGAAATAAGACGAATAGGCTGGATCATAAAGCCATTCATTTTGCATCATAGCACCTTGACTATTTAGGAAATAACTTCCCTGCCATTGACTTTTAGCTAAATAGCCCCATTTTTTAAAATAGTACCATTTACCTCCAACAGAATGCCATTCCTGGTTAGCATAAGAACCATCAGACTTCAGGTAAAACCAATTCTTATAGGCGTTATCATAAACCCATTCATTCTTAGCCATATAACCACCTGATTTTAGGTAGTAATTGCCCTGCCACTCATTTTGAGCATAACGACCGTCTGACTTAATATAAAACCAAGCCTTATAGTAGTTATCAAAAATCCACTCACTCTTTGCTTTGGAACCATCAGCCTTTACATAATAATCCCCCTCCCAGTGGGCAGAAGCATTGGTCTTTACTCCTGCGCTCGTTTGAGTTTTATTAGAAGACTGATTTTGCTCTGAACTACTTGAAGCAGTCGTTATATCCTGCGAAGTTTTTGCCACTTCAGTTTCATTCGCAGCGACATAGCTAGTTGCCAATCCTAGTAAACAGATACTTGCTAATCCAATTTTTCCAATCTTTGTTTTCAATCTTTCCTCCCCTATAAAAAATGGAACAGACATCTGAATGCTGTTCCACCTAGCTTTTGCTACTG